>NZ_JBWKVP010000001.1:360390-1030993 GCF_059421765.1 Stenotrophomonas sp. GW821-FHT02D01 | reverse complement strand
TGGAGCGGGAAACGAGACTCGAACTCGCGACCTCAACCTTGGCAAGGTTGCGCTCTACCAACTGAGCTATTCCCGCAGATTCTCCGACCTGCGTCGAAGGAGCGCTATTGTGTCCAAATTCCTTCACGCCGTCAACAGTCCGCAGCACCGATGAACCCGCCCACGAGACCTCGTTTCGCCCGCCTGTGCTGGAGCCTTGTCGCCCTGGCCTGGCTTGCGGTGATCGCTGCACTGATCAATGCGGGCTTCACCCCGGACTACTGGATGCTGCGCCACTTCGAAGACGCCACCCTGCCCTACCCCACCGGCGCGGTCGTCCAGTTCGCTGTACTGGCTGGAGCGGAACTGGTCGTCACCGTGCTGATCGTGCGTCCCTGGAAACCAGGGCGCCTGTGGCTGCGGCTGCTGATCGCCCTGGTGTTGCTGCTGGCCTGGTCGTTCCCGTGGCTGGCCGCTGCCCTGCACCAGGCACCGGTGCAGGGCATGCATCTGTTGTGCCTGCTGCTTCTGGATGTGGGATTGCTGCTGGCGCTGTGCGTGGTGTCGCTGGTCAGTGCGTGGCGGGCGCACGGGAGGCCAACAATCGGCAAGCACGCAGGTTCGCGCTGAGTTGATGAACGCGACGCTTCGGTCGAGAAGGTGAATCGGTCATGGCAGATTTTCGGAATAGTTGCATGGCCCTGTAGCGAATGAATAACGGACAGTATGCGACCCGAGCATCTGGCGCCGGCCATGTCCCTGTTGACCAAGCGCGCCCTGATCTCCTTCTGATCAAGGACCGTCCATGCAGCAGCCGAACAACCAAGTCGCATCGATTGGACTCAACTGTGCGGAGATCGAAGCACTACATGAGGTACTGCCGGCCACTCTCCGGGGTTTGCTGATCCGGCGCGGGCGATCCATATTCAGAAATGGACGAATCCAGCTATGCCATCCCCAGGACCTTGCGATGGTGATGGACCAGATTCTGGCGCATGACGTGGATCTTGCTCCTTCCGACACGCATGCCTATGCATACTCCGCGTTCGGTACCCTCTACTTCGTCCATGGGCTGCATGGCGCAGGTCAGATCGACCTCTTGACCGGTACGATCCTCTGCAAACGATTGGCTGAGGGGTCATCCTCATCGTGCGATATCGGCCAAAGCGCGACCATTCCGTTCCGACTCCCCGACGACACGCTGGACCTCATCAGCCATGAAGGCCAGCCATTGTTCGACGCTGCCACTCTGAAGCATGGGCCCTTGGATGTCGGGCAGTGCTTTGGATTCTTTCCTGCACTTGGACTGGGCGGCATTGCGCACCTTGACTCTCTGCAGGCGGTGAACGCGCCGATTCACTTTTCAATTCTTGCCCAACTCGCCAACTTCCAACTCGTCCGCGAAGATCCGAATGGGAAGCTCTCCCCGGTAACACGACGACCATCACTACCGACTCCACATCAGATCGTCACGCGGCTTTCCCCGGAATGCCCATTCCGGATTGTTCGGTACGCGGAGATTGCTGATGAAGTACCTGAGGACTCGATTTATCGCGGCAGGCAGCAACCTGCCGAGAAGCTGGATGAACTGGTCCTTCTCGCCGATGGAGACCTGATGCTCGACACCTTGGACCTGGACGACCCACTGGCTCCATGGCGGAATGGAAACATAGGCGAGCATGCATGGTTCATCTTCGTTCGCGGCAACATGACGATCGCCCGGCACATTTACAGCCTGGAGACCGACGGCGCATGTGGACTGATTGTCTCGGGTGATCTAACGACCACCAATGCCATCGTCGGCGGACAAGAAATCCGAGTCGGCGGGAATCTCCGTGTCCATGAATTGTTCTGGGGCGACTACAACCACGGACGCCTGCACGTTGTCGGAAGTACAGAGGCCGCGCTCTTCATCCAGACCGACTATTCTGTGGAGCTTGATGGCCCGATTCAGTTCCTGCGCAGGATCGACGATGTCGAAGCCATGGATGGCGATGAACTCGCGCAGCTCATCGAGCCGGACTGTCTGTTCAGAGAGGACGCTCATCCAGACAGTAGTTGGTCGCTGAGTGCGGAAGCGATAGTCGAAAGGCTGAAATCAGGGAAAGGCGTCATCCGGAGGGAGGGCCTGTCAGCGGCGGATCCCCTGCTGTGCACACTCAACTTGTTTGGTGATGCCAATGTCAGCCCAGCGAACTTCCTGAGAGTTTGTGGCGAGGACATGTTGCCGACGGACACTCGTGACTATCAGTTCATTCGCAGCGGCATTTCACTTTACGTGCAAGTGGACACCGAGCATCCGGAAGCTGCCGCCTACATGGTGCAGATGGAAGATCTGTCACAGAGTATTGGCGCCCGCTTCGTAATGGAGCACGTTGAGACCGACGTCGGCGTGATTGATCGCCTCATGGGCCGCCGACCTGGAAAGAGTTGGGGCCTGTGGAAATATGTCTGCAATGATACGAGTCAGGACAAGGCGGAATGGAGACAAGTCGAAGCGAATGAAATCCAACCACCCCATGTTGCGCTGATCCTCGAGGGCTGGCGATTCCTTCAGGAAGGAACGTCCAGTCGCCATTGGACAACGCAGATCATTTCGCCGCAGGACATCCGCCATCTCCTGGCGCTGGCGATATGCCAACCTTACGATGACTACGACGATGAAGATCGGCGCGGATTCTGGGTCGGCCACTGTCACGCGGCGTTTCGCCAGCAGAAGAGTGCTCCAGCCACTGAAGAACCCATACTCCGCTTGTCCCAGGAACTGCATCAGCCTAACGGAACCAGCGTTATCGAGAGCTACTACTACGACATTGAGACGTGCATGGACGGAAAGGAACGGGTCCGTATCCGCCACAAGGCAGACCAGGACGCAGAAGAGGCGCCAGTCCAGATCGATCCTGTCGGAGGACCTGAATTGGCCGCCGCTTTACGGTTGTTCAAGCTCGGCGCTCGGGAAATGCGTCGCACCAACGCCAAGCTGCTCGACGGTGAGACGCCCTGGTTTGCGGATGAAGATGCGTTCGCGATGGACTATTGGATGCAACAGGGTTACCTGACCAGGTAGATGAAGCCATCTTTCCACCAACCAGCCGCGTCCCGAATCTTCTGGCTGCTTGCATTTATTGCGTGGCTGCTGATCTTCTGCGAGCTTATCCACGCCGGCTTCCAGCCAGACCATTGGCGGCTGCGTCACATCGAGTCTGGTACTCTGCCCTACCCCACAGCGTCAGTCATCACTTTCGCTCTGATCGTCCTTATGGAGATCGCAGTGCTAGGGCTGATCGTAAGGCCATGGCGGTTCCGCCGTTTGTGGCTGCGGATGCTGATCGGCGTCTTTCCGTGGTTGGGATGGACCGCTCTTTGGGGCATGACCGCCATGCATCAATCCCTGGTGCGCGACGTGCACCTTAACTGGCTACTGGCCGTTACCGTTTTCTACCTGCTGGCGCTGCTCGTGATTGTCCCGGCCTCGGTCTGGCCACGCCTGCGAAGCTGGCTCAGCAGCTGACCCGGCAGCCTTACCTCCGGAACTCCACCCGCACATGCTGGCCGACGCGCGCCTTGGCGGCGCTGTCGAATTCCAGCACGCACTCCACTACCTTGGCCACGCCGCGCCCTGCGTCTTCGGGCAATCGTGCCTGCGCGAACACCGGGCTGATGCGGACCACGCGTGCCACCGGCAATGGCTTGCCCTCGGTGCCATCGCTATCGATCACCACCGTCGCACGCATGCCAACCTGCACGGCATCGGCGTAGGCCGCACTCAGCTCGGCACGCACCTGCAACGGTCGAGCCGGCAACAGTGACATCGCCGGCTTGCCGGCCTGCACGAACGCACCCACGCCCGGCACCTGGCCGACCACGGTGCCGGCGTCCGGTGCGGTCAGCGACATCTGTCGCAGCTTGAGCTTGGCGTGCTCCAGCTTGTGCTGGGCCATGTCGACCTGCGCTCCGGCCACATCCACATCGGCGCGCACACCTGCCAGCTGCTGCCTGGCTGCGTCGGCCTGCTGGTTGGACGACACGCCTTCACTGGCGCCAGTGGCGAGGCGGGTGGCGTTGCGCTCCAGTTCGCGCAGTTGCGCCTGGCTGCCCTTCAGCCGATCGGTGGCCAGCGCGAGATCGGCGTTGGCCATGCCAACTTCCTGTTCAAGCAATGCGCCATCCAGGGTGAGCAGGACGTCGCCCTTGCGCACCACCGCCCCTTCCTTCACCGGCGCGGTGCTGACCGAACCATCCATCGCTGGTACCAGTGCAATCAGCCCGCCTTCCACATCGATGATGCCGCGCGCGACGGCGACGTTGTCCGCGCTGGCGGCCGTGGCAGCGGTCGGCTGCGCGGGTACGGGTGCATCCTTGCTGCAGGCACCCAGCAGCAATGCCGCGCCCAAGGAGAAACTAAGGGAGAACAACGGCGGCATTCTGGTCATGGGCTGGGCTCTACGGTTTCGTTCTGGCGGCGGTCATCGCGGACCGTGCCGTCTTCCATGGCGATCACCCGATCCGCATGGCGGATCAGGCGTGGATCGTGGCTTACACACAACACCGTGGCCTGATGCGCGCGTGCATAGCGGTGCAGGATGTCGATCACGCGCTGGCCGTTCTCGGCGTCCAGTGCGCTGGTGGGCTCATCGGCGAAGATCAGCGTGGGTGACTTGGCGAACGCACGGGCGACGGCTACGCGCTGCTTCTCGCCGCCGGACAGCTGTGCCGGGCGCATGTGGCTGCGGTGCGAGAGGCCGACTTCGTCCAGCGCCTGCCGCGCCAACGGCTCGCTGTCGCGGTTGCGCATGCCGCGATAGCCCAACGGCAGCTGCACCTGCTCCAGCGCCGTCAGCGCCGGGAACAGGTTGAAGCCCTGGAACACGAAACCGACGTGGTGCAGACGGAAGCGCTCCACCTCGCTGCGGGTCATGTGGCTGACGTCCTGGCCAAGCGCATGCACGCGACCGCCATCAGGCGTTGAGAGCCCGGACATCAGCGACAGCAGCGTGCTCTTGCCGCACCCGGAGGGGCCCGATACCAAGGTCAATTCGCCGGGATAGATGTCCAGCGACAGGCCACGCAGCACGGGCACATGCACATCGCCGGACACGAAGCCCTTCTCGAGTGCGTCGGCACGCAGGGTCGGGATCGCGATGGGAGCATTCGTCATCGGTGGCCCCTCAACGCAACAGCAGCGATGGATCGGAACGGACGACGCTGCGCACCGCCATGATGCTCGACAGCATGGCCATCACCGCGACCAGCGCCACGCAGCCAAGAACCACCATCGGCGTGAGCTGTACCGGTACGCGCTGGGTCTGCGCGGCCATCAGCACCACCGCGCTGAAGGCTGCGGCCAGCAGCATGCCGACACCACCGATCAGCACGGCCTGTTCGAACACCACACGGGCCAGCGCGTAGCGGCCTGCGCCGAGCGCATTGAGGGTGGCGTACTCGCGAACCGACCCGGCCACCACCGCGGCAAACGACTGGTTGGTGATCACCGCGCCGACGAAGCAGACGATGACCGCCATGAACAGCACTGCGATGCCGGCGCCGGTATCGAACAGCCAGTACTGCTGCGAACGACTGGCGAACTCCGGCGCTGTCCAGAACTCGACGGGCGTGGCGCGGCCCGTCGAAGCACTGAGGCGATCGCGCACGCGCGCGGCCAGCTCCGGTGAGCGCGTGCCTGCCACGAAATAGGTGCTGCCTTCATGCGGATCGGTTCCGGCGATGGCACGCGCGGTATCCAAAGACGCCAGCACGTTGACGCCGCCAAGGCCACGCAGGCCGGGTTGCGCTGCAACCACACGCACGGCCTTGCCATTGATCCACGCGCGGTTGCGGTGCAGATCGACGCCCAGCGTATCCAGGTCCGCGCTGTCGACGATCACCGCACCGGGTTCGCGCAACCGGGCACGCAGATCGGGCGACAGGATGCGCGAGAACATCATTGCGTCGCCTGCCGTGGAGATGCCGGACAGATAGACCGACACGTTGCCGGCACCCTGTGCGCTGGAGCGCCACTCGCCATCGACCCACTCGTAGGGTTCGACGCGGGTGACATCCGGGTCCATCTGCAGGCGATTCTCTACATCTGCACTGATCGCATGACCGTAGTTCACGCTCTGCGTGCCGGCAAAGCCCGCCCAGACATCGGCGCTGGATGCCTTCACGTAGATCGCGGCGGTGCCGAAGATGCCCAGCACCAGCGCCGCCTGCACGATCAGCAGCACGCCGGCGAAACACATGGCCAGCACTACCGGCAGGAAACGGCGCCACTCGTAAACCAGGGTCTTGCGGGCAAGCGCGATCATTGCGCGTCGCCTTCAGGCTCGACTGGCAAGGGAGCACCGCCCACTGCGCGATAGAGCGATGCGAATGCAAGTACGCGAGCACCCTGCGCGCCGATCAGGTCGGCCTGCGCGGACAGCGCGGCACGCTGGGTTTCCAACCCGTCGAACTCACTGGAAAGACCAAGCTGCACCTGCCGGGCCTGTCGTACGACCTGCTGCCGGGCTGCTTCGTCGGCCACCTGCAGCGACTGGATGCTGCTGTCCTGGCGGGCCAGGCTGCCCAGTGCACCCTCCACTTCCGCCACGCCCTGCAGCACTGCCTTGCGATACCCCAGCAAGGCTGCATCCAGCTGCTTGTCGTCGGATTGATAGCGCGCGCGACGTTGGCCCCAATCCCACAGAGGGATATCGATGTAGGGACCGATCGATGGGCTGGAATCGGAATTGGAGCGAGCATTCTGGGTCAGGTTGTAGGCGTACAGGATGGAACCGCCCAGGCTCAGTTTCGGGAACATCGACGCGCGTGCACTGCCCTTTTCGGCGGCAGCCTGCAGCACATCGGCCTCGGCCAGCAGGATCTGCGGGCGATGGCGCAGCAGATCGGCCGGCACCTGCTGCAGGGTGAAGGCGCTCAACTGCGGTGGCGTGCGGTACGCATTCCAGGCCGGATCCGGACCATCGCGCCCCAGCAGCAGCGCCAACGCGCGCGAGGCGTTGCCCGCGTTTTCATTCGCCTGTGCAATGGCCGCGCGCGTGGCCGCCCGCCGCGCGCGCAGGCGATCCAGTTCACCGGGCTCGTCCAGATGCAGGCGCTGCCGCACCAGGCCCAGTTGCTCGCCACGTGCGTCAACGGCCTGCTGCCTGCCCAGCAGATCCACCTGCGCCTGCGCGACGGAAAGATCCAGGTAGCTGCGCACGACATCAGCGATGACCGCCACCTGTGCCGCATCGCGCAGTGCTTCGGCATTTCCGTTGGCCGCCTGCGCGCCTAGACGGGCACTCTCCGCTGCGCCAAACAGGCCAAGATCCCAGATCGCTTCAACGCCGGCGTGGAAGTACGTGTCGACCGCAGCGGCGTCCTGCACCTGCTTGGCACTGGCGGAGATTTCCGGACGGAAGCGCGCATCGGAAGTGCCCGACAGCAGGCGTACCGCCTGCAACCGCAGGGTGGCCTGGCGCAGGTCCAGATTGCCGGCGACGGCCTCGTCCACCAGCGCGTTCAAGCGCGCATCGGCCAGCACCTTCCACCACTGCCGCGCGTCGACCGCTACGCCCTGCCCTGCCGCGGTCTGACTCCAGACTGCTGGTACGCGATCAGGCAGATCGGGAACCGGCACCGACATGCAGCCCACCAGCATCATGCTGGTCAGCAGCGCCCCGGTACCCAGGACGATGCGTGGGACGACGGCATTCCGTTGCGCGAACGCTGCCGGGAAAGTGATGCGACTGGCCACCCGCCCGCCTTCGTGGAGAGAGAAGCCGAGGAGGCTACGCCGCGATTGTGGAGTGGACATGGAGAATCGGTCGGAGGTGCGTTACAGCGCGTGTGCGGTGCATGCATTGCGAACCCTCGGCCTTTCCACAGCCTTTCATCGGCGCCGCCAAGCTGAACGCTGGACTGTCCGCGGGCGCTGCGGCACATTGTCCTGAACGCTTCCACCGGCAGGCAATACGCTTGAAATCCGCCCTTCGCCGCACGCTCGGCATCTTCGCGACCGTACTCATCGTGGGCACGACGGCGATCTGCCTGACCACTCCGTTGGCGTCGAACGCGGCCATGCTGCTGATGGACCGCAGCAACTTCATTCCCGCGCAGTCGTCGATCTTTTCCTTCGAGCCCTACGTGATCAACGAGGGCTCGTCGAACTACTGGGTGTACGGCCAGGACCGGAACTACTACTACCACTTCACCTACCGGGCCGACGCCCCGTATCTGTACATCACGCGGAAGAACGCCTGCGCCGGCTTCGATCGTGCGGACGTGCGAACCTGGTGCGGTGCGGGCCGAGGCAGCCCGCGCTAGCGCGATCGCAATCCCTTTCCGGTGCGCAAACGAAAAACGCCCCCTTGCGGGAGCGTTTTTCTGAATCTGGAGCGGGAAACGAGACTCGAACTCGCGACCTCAACCTTGGCAAGGTTGCGCTCTACCAACTGAGCTATTCCCGCAGATTCCGTTCGACCTGCGTCGAAGGAGCGCTATTGTGTCGGGATTGCTGCACGGCGTCAACAGGATTCTGCTGCCCCCTCATGAAGCAGCGTTCAGCTTCAGGATCACATCCGCACGCCCCGCCGATGGAAGTAGATCTGCTCGGCCAGCCGGCGCATCGGGCCGGTACGCAGCAGCGCATTGACCGGCCAGTCCCGCTGCAGGTGGTCCATTGCCCAGCGCAGCAAGCGCTTGCGGTGAAAGGTGGGGGCGGCCTGACGCGCCACCTGCTCTGCGGCCGGCCCCTTGCCGCGCCGGTGCAACCCGATCGCATCACCGACCGCCCAGCCATGCCGCCATGACGAGTGGATGCCGCCGGCCGACAGCGGCGAGACGACACCTGCCGCATCACCGGTCAGGATCACGCCCGGCGCAGTGATCGGGCCATCCGGCAACCCGCAGGGCACCAGGCCCGCGCGGGTGCCGGCAACCTGGGCCGAGTGCGGAAGTCCCACAACGTCGCGCACGTGTTCAAGGAATCCCTCGATATCCGGCGGGCGTGCATGTGCGGGATCATGCCGCAGCGCCAATCCCACCTGCACGCCGGTGGGATTCTGCGCGGCCCAGCCGATGTAGCCGGGTGCGAACCGGCGGCTGACAAAGCAGTGCAAGGCATCGCCTTCCGGCAGCTGCACGCCGGCAAACTCGCGCTCGACGCCATACAGGTTGTCGCGCACCTGGCCCAGGCCTGTGCGCTGGGCAACACGTGATCGTGCGCCATCAGCGCCGACAAGACAGGCCGTGCGCCCCACCCCTTCAACCTGCCACGCGTCGCCGTCGCGGCAGGCGTCGGTGAACGACTGCTGCAGCCGCAGGTCCACGCCACTGGCACGCAGTTCGCTGGCCAGCCAGCGCATCAGGTTCGGCGTATCGGTGGTGAGGAAGTAGTAACCCGGTGCGGTCAGCAGCACGTTGTGCAGGTTCGGCGCATACAGGCGCACGCGTGCTACGCGTTGCACAAGGTGTTCGGGCATGCGCCCCAGCCAGGTCTGTTCCATGGCCTCCTTCACCACGATGCCGGTGGTATGCAGGCGTTCGCCAGGGTCGGCCTTGCGCTCGAGCACGCAGACGCGCAGGCCGTATTGGACGGCGGCAAGTGCGCAGGCGGCACCGGCGAAGCTGGCGCCGACGATGACCACGTCGTAGTCGTTGGCAGGGAGAGTGTGAGGCATCGCGGCATCACCTTGCTGGATCCGGGAGTACAGCGTGGGATCGGCACATGGTGAGGCGATGGAGTGGCGGTGAAGTGGGGATGAAGCGCTCGCTCGCCCGATCGGGCTCCATTTCGGAATACTTGTATGGACTCACCCCGGACGACGATCAATAGTTCCTGGCCCAGTGCCATCACCAATGTAGTGGCGACTATCGACAACCACTCCGACACCCTCGATCGGGACCAATCTGAGAACGGCGACATGTAGTTGAGCATGTACAAGAGCGCGAGTCTCGGCGATCCGCTGGCAGTGGACTGATCGCTCCGAGCAACAACCGCTCTGAATGAACCCACAAGACGACCAGTCCTCCCGGACCACGACATTCGAGAATCGATATGGATCACTTCGCCCACCTTGGCTACCACTACGGCGAGCGAGAAATCGAGTCGTTGCTGAAGGAGCTTGGGATCGTCGATGCTCCAGCCCTGGAGCCGCATTGGACAGATGCTTACTTGTCCAACGCATCACTCGGCGTTGAACTGACATTGTCAGATTCTGAGTCCTTGGCCTTTCCTAGTCGCGACTATCCAGCTGGCGCGCTAGTGTTATCCAATTTCCGCTACTACGGACGGGAAATCGGCGACTTCTCCGTTTATCGAGGCGCCCTGCCCCACGGCCTCACTTTCGGCCAAGGCAGAAGCGACGTCTTGTCAATGTTTGGTGAACCGGAATGGACAAATCCAGAAAGCAGCCGCATGCGATGGAAATCCGGCAGCTACAGAATCCATGTGACATTCGACAAGACCGGAAAGCTAGCGATTGTCTCCGGAGGATTGCCGATCTAAGAGCACAACTCTGCGCAACGTTCTGTCGGCACCCAAGTCATGATGTCTGCCGACATCGAGCCACTCCCAGACCACGCCGTCGACATCGCCCTATCTCGCGACAGCTCATAACGAAAAACGCCCCCTTCCGGGAGCGTTTTTCTTGAATCTGGAGCGGGAAACGAGACTCGAACTCGCGACCTCAACCTTGGCAAGGTTGCGCTCTACCAACTGAGCTATTCCCGCTTGGGAGGCGAAATTCTACCTGTTCTGCGCAACGCGTCAAGGCCTTTTTTTTTCAGGCAGATCGAGAGGTCATGGAATGCGTCATCCACGCATGGCGTGGATCTACCGCAGGCCACATTCCAGGTGATCCACGCCATGCGTGGATGATGGCAGCGATGGGGTCAGAGCCCTTTCCTGCGGAAAGGGATCCGACCCCGGTGCTCAGTTGCCCAGCTTCTTCTGCCGCGAACGCTCGCGCGCGGCGCGCTCGTCGTCCCGCAGGCTGGGCCAGGCGGCGTGCAGGTACTGCAGGCCCGACCACAGGGTCAGCACCGCGGCTATGGCGAGGGTCCAGTCACCGATATGGAATACCGGCGGGCCCATCCAGATGTCGTCGACCGGCACGTTCGGCGCCACCGAGTACAGCAGGCACAGCAGCGCGACCATCTGCGCGGTGGTCTTGACCTTGCCGATCATCGCCACCCGCACCTTGGCACGCTGGCCGAGTTCGGCCATCCACTCGCGCAGCGCCGACACCGCGATCTCGCGGCCGACGATCACCGCCGCCCAGAACGCCATCCACGGGGTCGGATGACCCTGCACGATCAGGAACAGGGCCACCGCCACCATCAGCTTGTCCGCCACCGGGTCGAGGAAGGCGCCGAACGCCGACTCCAGGCCGTAGCGACGCGCGATCCAGCCATCGAGCCAGTCGGTGATCGCGGCCAGGCCGAAGATCGCCGCCGATGCGAAGTTGGTCCAGGTGTAGGGCAGGTAGAACACCAGCACCAGCACCGGGATCATCACGATCCGCAACAGGGTCAGCCAGGTGGGCAGGGTCAACGTCATGCTGCTTTCTTCTCTCTCTACTCGGCCGGATCCGGCGCGGCCAACCCGTGCAGGTTAGCGTAGATGCGCGCTGCGAGGGCATCATTGATGCCTTCCACCTTGGCAATTTCCGCTTCTCCGGCCGCTTTCAGGCCGACCAGGCCACCGAAATGCTTCAGCAGGCTGGCGCGCCGGCGCGGCCCGATGCCGGGGATGTCTTCCAATTTGCTGGTCATCCGGGCCTTCTGCCGGCGCCCGCGATGGCCGGTGATGGCGAAGCGGTGGGCTTCATCGCGCACCTGCTGGATGAACTGCAGGGCGGGATCGGCCGCACCCGGGCGCAGTTCGCGGCCATCGGGCATCACCAGTGCTTCGTGGCCGGCACGGCGTTCCACACCTTTGGCCACCCCCACCAGCAGCACGTCTTCCACGCCCAGATCGGCCAACGCTGCCTGGGCCTGTGCCAGCTGGCCGGCGCCACCGTCGATCAGCAGCACATCCGGCAGGACGCCCTGCTCCTCCACCGCGCGGCGGAAGCGGCGGTCGATCGCCTGGCGCATCGCGGCGTAATCATCGCCCGGCTCGATGCCACTGATGTTGAAACGGCGGTACTGCGCGCGCACCGGGCCGGAAGCATCGAACACCACGCAGGAGGCCACGGTGGCTTCGCCCATGGTGTGGCTGATATCGAAGCACTCCACCCGCTTCACCGGTTCGGCCAGCCCCAGCATCACCCGCAGGGCTTCGCTGCGCGCGTGCTGCGCGGTGCGGCTGTTGATCTCGGTGGCCAGGGTCAACTGCGCGTTGCGGCTGGCCAGTTCCAGGTAGCCGGCGCGCTCGCCGCGGACGTTCCATTTCAACTGCACCTTGCGCTCGGCCGAGGCCGACAGTGCAGAACCGATCAGATCGGCATCGGGAATTTCGCGGTCAAGCAGGATCTCGCGCGGCGGCTCGAATTCGATGTAGTACTGCGAAACAAAGGCCGCCAGCACTTCATCCGGGCTTTCCTCGCCGTTGGTGCGAGGAAAGAACGGGCGGGTGCCCAGGTTGCGGCCATCACGGAAGGCCAGCAGCATCACGCAGGCCTGCGAGCCCTGCATGGCCACCGCCAGCACGTCCAGGTCGGCCGCGCGGCCGTCCACGTACTGGCGGGTCTGCATGCTGCGCAACGATGTGATCAGGTCGCGTAGGCGCGCGGCCTGCTCGAATTCCAGCGCTTCGCTGGCGGCCTGCATCTGCTCGCCCAGCTCCCGAGTCAGCTCATCGCTCTTGCCTTCCAGGAACATCGCCGCGCGGCGCACCGACTCGGCGTAGTCCGCTGCTGGCACCAGTTCCACGCACGGCGCGCTGCAGCGTCCGATCTGATATTGCAGGCAGGGCCGCGAGCGGTTGCGGAACACGCTGTCTTCGCAGCTGCGCAGCTTGAACAGCTTGTGCATCAGGTTCAGCGTCTCGCGCACTGCGGTGACGCCGGGATACGGCCCGAAATAGCGCCCGGGAATGGCACGCGGACCACGATGCAGGGCGATGCGCGGCCAGTCTTCGCGGGTCAGCAGCACATGCGGATAGGTCTTGTCGTCGCGCAGGGACACGTTGTAGCGCGGCGACAGCGACTTGATCAGCTGGTTTTCCAGCAGCAGCGCCTCGGCTTCCGAGCGCGTCACGGTCACGTCCATGCGCACGATCTGCGAGAGCATCGACATGATGCGCGCGTTCTTCGGACTGCCGTTGAAATAGCTGCCCACGCGGTTGCGCAGCGCGCGGGCCTTGCCGACGTACAACAGCGTGTCGTCGGCCGCGTACATGCGGTACACGCCCGGGGCGGTACTCAGCTGGGCCGCGAATGCCTTGCCATCGAAGGTTGGGACGGGAACAACGGTCATTCGCTGATCGGCACTTCGCTGAGCACGCCGCTGTCAGGGTCCAGGCGCAGTACGGTGTGGGAATCTGTTTCGGCGATCCACACGGCGCCGGCACCGACGGCCAGGCCGGCCGGGCCATGCAGGCGCCGCGGCAAGGGCTGGGTGGTCAGTTCGCCGCCGCCCAGGCGCAACGTACGCAGGCGGCCATTGCCGGTATCGGCGATCCACAACAACGGGGCGTCCGGGCTCAACGCGATCGCCTGCGGGAACTGCAGGCTGGCCTGCGCGCGCGGGCCGTCATCTTCACCGAAGCGCCAGGTGCCCTGCCCGACCAGGGTCTGCACCAGATCGCCTCGCAGCTGCAGCGAACGGATCGATGAACCCAGCGCGTCGGCTACGTACAGCACCTGCTGGACCACGGCCACGGCGGTGGGCTGGGCGAACGCAGCCAGATGGCCACTGCCGTCGCGCTCGTCGATGGCGCCGGTGCCGGCGCGCCACTGCAGGCTGCGCTGGCCGAGGTGGTAGCTCCAGATGCGGTTGTCGCCGGCCATGGCGATGTGCAGCTGGTTTTCGGCGATGGCCAGGCCCACCGGATGATCCAGCGACACCTGCCGTGGCTGCGCCACCGGCCCTTCCACGGGAGCGCCCGGACGGCCATTGCCGCACAGGGTGTCAACCAGGCCGGTCAGCAGGTTGATGCGGCGCACGGCATGGTTGCCGGTGTCGGCCACGTACAGCGACTCACGCTCCAGCGCCAGCGCCTGCGGCCGGTGGAAGGCGGCTTCGGCGAGGTTGCCGTCCATGAAGTCGGCGGTGCCCAGACCGAACTGACGCAGCACGCGGCCACCGTGACTGCATTCGAGAATGCGGTGGCGGCCACTGTCAGCGATGTACAGCCGTTCCTGGCTCACCGCCAGACCCATCGGGAACCGCAGCGCCTGGCGCGGTTCGGGGTGCAGTTCACTGCCGCCGCGCGAAGGCGCCGACGGCGCCCCCTCGCAGAGGACGTTCAGGGCCCGCTCCAGCTCGCCGGGCGCACCCTGGCCGATCAAGCGCTGCTGTTCGCGGCCTTGCGCGTCCAGCAACACCATGGTCGGCCAGGCGGTGACGCCGAAGCGGCGCCAGCCATCCCAATCGGCATCGAGCAGCACCGGCATGGTCAGGCCCTGCCGACGCAGCAGTTTCAATGCAGCACTGGCGTCACGCTCGAAATCGAAGCGTGGCACCTGCAGCACCAAGGGTTGCAGCTTGCCGGGGTGGCGTGACAGCCACTGGCTGAACTCGGCCAGCCGTTGCGCGCTCCATGCGGACGCGGCATTGACGAACAACAGCGCGACCGGCCGGCCACGCAGTTCGGTCAGGGTGCAGGGCGCGGCATTGAGCCAAGCGGCGAACTCGGGCAGGTCCGGGACGGGCTGGATGTTCATGGCCCGATTATGCCGGAGTGGGCGTGATGCAACAGGCGTGCCACTGTGCGTTCGGCAGCAGCATCGACCAGCGACCAGACCTGTTCGAAATGATCACTGCCGCCGGTATAGGGATCGGGAATCGCGCGTTCGCCCTGCCCGCCCGACCACGGCAGGTACAACGCCAGGCGCTCGCGCTGGGTGGCGGTAGCAACGCGAGCGGCATCACGCAGATTGGCCTCGTCGGCGCACAGGATCCAGTCGAAGGCATCGAAGTCCTGCCGCTGCAGTTGCCGCGCGCGCAGGCTGCCAAGGTCCACGCCATGCCCGGCCGCGCACGCAATCGCACGCCGGTCGGGTGGCTGGCCCACATGCCAGTCGCCGGTACCGGCCGAATCGACCTGCACCCGCCCGGCCAGCGCCGAGGCATCCAGGCGGGCGCGCAGCGCGCCTTCGGCCATCGGCGAGCGGCATATGTTGCCGAGGCAGACGACCAGCAGCCTCATCGCGCGGCCATCGCCTGCAGCAGCGTTTCGGCGCGCTGCAGGTCTTCAGGGGTGTCGATGCCCGGCGGGAAGGGTTCGGGCGAGATTGCAACGGCGATCGGGTAGCCCGCTTCCAGCACGCGCAGCTGCTCCAGCGATTCCACTTGTTCCAACGCGCCCGGGGGCATCGAGGCGAACTGCTGCAGGAAGCCGGCACGGTAGCCGTAGATGCCGATGTGGCGCAGCCACTGGTGGCCCTCGGGCAGGATCTCGCGGCTGCGGGCGAAGCCATCGCGATGCCAGGCAATCGGTGCACGGCTGAAGTACATGGCCTCGTTGCGCACGTTGCGCACCAGCTTGACCACGTTCGGGTCGAACAGCGTGTGCGCATCCTCGACCGGCGTGGCCAAGGTCGACATCGGTGCGCTGCCCTCCACCAGTGCCGCAGCCACAGCGCGAATGCCGGCGGCCGGTGCGAACGGCTCATCGCCCTGCAGGTTGACCACTACAGTGTCGTCCGCCCAGCCGGCGATGCGTGCGCACTCGGCCAGGCGATCGGTGCCAGAGGCATGCGAAGCTGCGGTCATCGCTACCTTCACTTCCCCCAGGCCGGACAATGCGTCGGCAATGCGCTGGTCGTCGGTCGCGACCCATACCTCACCTGCGCCGGCCTGCAGCGCGCGGCGGGCCACATGCAGCACCATGGGCTCTCCGCCCAGCAGGCGCAGCGGCTTGCCCGGCAGCCGCGAAGCGGCATAGCGGGCCGGGATGGCAACAACGAAGTCGGTCATGCGGGCGGTACTCGGCAGGCGCGATACAGCAGGAATGCGGCCGGCGGCGTGCATTTGCAAGCGCCGCACGGCCCCTCAGTTCGGTCGCAGCTTGTCCAGGCGATCGGTCAACGCGATCCAGAAAGCAGCAGGCATCTCGGCACGCAGCGGCACGGCGTAATGCCAGTCGTTGCCGAAGGCGCGGCACTTCACGGCATCCTTTTCGGTCATCAGCACCGGCAACTGGCTGCCAAAGGACAGATCCTGCGGCTGATAAGCGTGATGGTCGGCAAAAGCATGCGGCACCACGCCGATCGCACGCGCACGCAGCATGTCGAAGAAGCGTTGCGGATGGGCGATGCCGGCCACGGCATGCACGCGCTGGCCGGCGAAGTACGAAAGGGGACGAGCCCGTCCACCGGTCAGCGGTTGTGCGCTGTCGATGTGCAGGGCCATCGGCCATTGGCCGAAGCCGCAGGCCTGGGCAGCCGTCGTTTCATCCGCTTGGCCGAGGTTGACCACGCGGAAATCGCATTCGGCGGCGCGACTGACCGGCTCGCGCAGCGGGCCGGCTGGAATCATGCGGCCATTGCCATAGCGACGCTGGGCATCGACCACCTCGATCTCGATGTCGCGCGCCAGCCGGTAGTGCTGCAGGCCATCATCGCAGACGATCACGTCACAGCCGGCGGCGATCAACGCCTTGCCCGCCGCCACGCGATCACTGTCCACGCGCACCGGCACGCCGGTTTTCCAGGCGATCAGCACCGGCTCGTCGCCACCGAGGGCGGTCGGCGTATCGGCTTCCACCCAACGTGCCTTGTCGGCGTCTTCGCGGCCATAGCCGCGACTGGCCACACCGGGCTTCCAACCGGCTGCCCGCAGGCGCTCGACCAGGGCGATGGTCAGGGGCGTCTTGCCGGTGCCGCCGGCGGTGATGTTGCCGACCACGATGACCGGCACCGCCAGCGCATGGCGCTTGCGCCAGCCACGCCGGTACAGGCGCCGACGCAACGCGGTAACGCCCGCGTACAGCGGTGCCAGCAATCGCATCGGCCAGGGAACCGGGCTGCCGTCATACCAGTACGGCGGGGTCTGGGTACCTTTGCCCGCCATCAGTCCTGCCTTTCGCGGAACTGCATGTTGTGCAGGTGCTGGTACAGGCCACCCATTGACAGCAGCTCCTGGTGGGTCCCGCGTTCAACGATGCGGCCATGGTCCATCACCAGCACCTGGTCGGCATGCTCGATGGTCGACAAGCGGTGCGCGATCACCAGCGTGGTGCGCTCGGGCATCAAACGCTGCAGCGCATCCTGCACCAGGCGCTCGGATTCGTTGTCCAGCGCCGCGGTAGCCTCGTCCAGGATCAGGATCGGCGCGTCGCGCAGGATCGCGCGGGCGATCGCCAGGCGCTGGCGCTGGCCGCCGGACAACAGCGCGCCGTTCTCACCCACCGGTGTCTGCAGCTGCTGCGGCATGCGTGCAATGAACTCCCAGGCATTGGCCGCTTCGGCCGCCGCGCGGATCTGCTCGTCGGTTGCATCCATGCCGTAGGCGATGTTGGCCGCAATCGTGTCGTCGAACAGCATCACCTTCTGGCCGACGATGGCCACCTGCCTGCGCAGGTCGGCCAACGGGTACTCATCCAAGGCGACGCCGTCGAGCAGGATGCGACCCCCGTTGGGTTCGTAGAAGCGTGGGACCAGCCGGATCAGGCTGGTCTTGCCGCTGCCGGAACGACCGACGATGGCGGTGACCGTACCCGGCCTGGCAACGAAGCTGATGTCGTCCAGGGCGATGCCGCTGTCTTCACGGTAACGCAGCATGACGTGCTCGAAGGCCAGTTCGCCGCGTACGCGCTGCACCGTGTGCTTGCCGTCGTCGCGCTCGACCGGCATGTCGATGATGCTGAACAGGCGCTCGGCAGCGGCCACGCCGCGTGAGATCGAGGTCTGTACGCTGGTCAGCCGGCGCAGCGACGGAATGATGGCCATCATCGAGGTCATCAGGCCCATGAACTGGCCTGCATTGAGCTTGCCGGCCAGCGCCTCGCGGGTGGACACCCACACGATCACCGCCAGCGCCAGCGCCGCCAGGAACTGGACCACGCTGGAGGCGGCCGCGCGGGTCACTTCCACCTTCATGTTCAGTGCCAGCATGCGGTTGGCCAGGCGCGAGTAGCGCGAGATCTCGTGTTGCTGGGTGCCGTGCACCTTCACTTCCTGCTGCGCCGCCAGCGATTGCTCGGCGGTCTGCGCCATGGTGCCCATGCCGTCCTGGATGCCGCGGCTGATGCGCCGGTAGCGCTTGCCCACGTAGGAGACGATCACGCCGATCAGCGGCACCACCACCAGCATCGCCAGCGTCACCTTGACGCTCATCTGCAGCATCACCGCCAGCATGGCGATGATGGTGAGGGTATCGGCGACTACGGTCTTGAGCGCGTCGGCGCTTGCCTGGGTGACCTGTTCGGTATCGAAGTTCAGGCGGCTGACCATCACCGGCGTCGCTTCGGCGTCGAAGTGCGAGGACGGCAGGTGCAGGTACTTCTGCAGTACCTGTTCGCGAAGGTCGCGGACCACGCTGCGGCCGGTCTTGGCCAGCGTGTAGTCGCTGACCCAGGTCGCCACGCTGCGCATCAGGAACAGGCCGAGGATGGTCAGCGGCAGGATCACCGCCATGCGCGGCTCAGGGTTGACGAAGCCCCGGTTGACCAGCGGCTCCATCAGCTTGGTGAAGTGATAGCCGGCCAGGGCTTCGACCACCATCGCGATGACCGCGCCGATCATGAACACCCAGTAGGTGCGGGTATAGCCCAGCAGACGTTTGTAGATCGGCCACACTGGCGCGTGATGGGAACTCATGGACGCACCTCTGGCGCTGTTGCAATGGCGATACGACGGAAGCCGAGCTGGCCCAGCGCGTCCTGCGCGGTGACCACGGCCTGGTAGGGAGTGCGCGCGTCGGCACGCAGCAGCACGGTCTGTTCGCGGTCGCTGCCGGCGACAGCCGCAATGGTCTGCTTGACCGACTCGACGTCGCTGCGCAGCACTTCCTGATCGTTGACGAAGTAGCGGCCGTCAGCGTTGATCAGCACGCTCAGCGAGCGCGGCGGCTCGTTGGTCTGCTGCTGGCTGGCGGTCGGCAGCTGCACCTGCAGGGTCGAACGCGCATCGAAGGTGGTGGTGACCACGAAGAAGATGATCAGCACCAGGATGACGTCGATCAGCGGCACCAGGTCGATATGCGGCTCATCCTGGGACCGGTCGTTGCCGATACGCATCGATCAGGCCTTTGCCGTAGCGGCGGAGGACGCGCGCGTGGCGGGTGCCGGGGTCATCACACCGGGCCGGCCATCCAGCGTATCCAGCAATGCGCTGGCTTCCTGCTCCATCTCCACCACGTAGCCGTGGATGCGGCCCTTGAAGAAGCGGTGGAACATCAGCGCCGGGATCGCCACGATCATGCCGGTGGCGGTGCATACCAGCGCCTTGCCGATTCCGCCTGCAAGCTGGTTCACGTCACCCACGCCGTGATCGAGGATGCCCAGGAACATCTGGATCATGCCGACCACGGTGCCGAGAAGGCCCAGCAACGGGCCGGCCGAGGCGATGGTGCCCAGCGCGTTGAGAAAACGCTCCATGCGGTGCACCAGGTGGCGACCGGTGTCTTCGATGCGCTCGCGGATCTGGTCGCGCGGGCGATTGCGCGCTTCCAGTGCCGCGGCCAGCAGGGCGCCCAACGGCGAATTGGCACGCAGGGTCTGCAGGTGCGCCGGGTCGAGCTTGCCGCGCGCGGCCCAGTTGCGCACTTCCTGGCCCAGGCCAGGCGGCAGTACCTCGTTACGCCGCAGGGACCAGAAACGCTCCAGGACGATCGCCAAAGCCAGTACGCCCAACAGCAGCAGCGGCACCATCGGCCAGCCACCGGCCTTGACCAGTTCCCACACGTTTCAACCCTCCGGCCCAACGGCCGCTTGTTCGATCGGCGATAGGATAGCAGCCGACCGTGCCCGCCCAGCGGCATCCCACCACCGGGCTGCGTGGATACGCTGTTCACGCAGCTGCAGGCCTTGTGCGCCAAGCCATACACGGATCGCGCCGGACTCGGCGGTGGACAGCACTTCGGCGCCGGCCGCCTGCCAGCGCTGCACCACGTCACGCTTCGGGTGTCCAAAGCGGTTCTGGTGCCCGGCCGAGACCAGCGCCAACCGTGGCGCCACCGCCTTCACCCAGCCGGGGGTGGAGCTGCCGCCACTGCCGTGATGGGGCACCAGCACCACGTCAGCACGCAGCGCCGCGGCAGCGCCCGCCAACAGCGCCTGCTCGCCGGGCCGGCCGATGTCACCCGGCAGCAGCACCACCCCGTGTGCGCCGGCGACCCGCAGCACGCAACTGGCCTCGTTGTCGACGCCCTTCGCCGGAGCTGCAGGCAAAGCGGGCGGATGCAGCACCTGAAAATCGACCCCATCCCATTGCCAGCGCAGTCCCTGTTGGCAGGTGCGGGCAGTGGCAATTGCACTGCCCTGTGGCGCCAGTACGTCCAGGCCTGGCAGTTGTCGGCGCAACGCGGCGAGGTTGCCGCTGTGGTCCAGGTGGTCGTGACTGATCATCACCCGTGCCGGCGGCGCCTGTCCCAACGCCCGCAACGTCGGCAGCAGTATCCTCTCCTCGCCTCCGCTGCCCGCCGGCGGGCCGACGTCGTACCAGAGTGCGTGGTGGGCGGTTCGCAGCAACACGGCCGCGCCCTGGCCGACATCGTGCACCACCAGTTCCAACTCGCCCTGCTGCGGCACCGACCGTGCTGGCCACAGCAATGGCAGGCACAGCAATGACCCGGCAAGCACCGCACCGGCACCACGCGGCAACAACCACCAGAACACCCCCAGCAACGCCGCCGGCACCGCCCAGGCTGGCCCCTGCGCCAGCCACCACATCGCCTGCGGGTGCTCGGCCAACGGCTGCATCAGCTGCCAACTGCCATCGAACACCCAGGCTGCCGCGCGCCAAGGCCACTGCCCTGCCCCACTAAGCAGGGCCTCCAGAGCGGTTCCCAGCAGGGCCAAAGGCACTACCAGCAGGCTCCACAGCGGAATGACCGGCAGATTCACCAGCGGCCCCAGCCGCGCAGTTCCGCCAAACAGCGCCACTGCCAGCGGCAGCAGAGCGACGCTGGCCACCCCCTGTCCTGCCAGCGCGCCGCGCAGCATCGCGGTGACCCCCTTCGGCCGCCCCTGCGGCAGGCACCACAACAACCACAGGACGCCCCCGAAACTGAGCCAGAAGCCCGCAGACAGCACCGACAGCGGTGCCGGCAGCAACATCGCCAGCGCGGCCAGCGCCAAGCCCTGTGCCACTGTCACCGGACGGCGGACGACGCGTGCCAGGGCCACCACCGCGATCATCAGCGCGGTGCGCACAGTCGGCAGCTCGCTGCCTGCGACAACGGCATAGCCGGCCGCTGCCACCGCCGCCGCGCAGGCCGCCGCCTGTGGTCGTGGCCAGAACCCGGCAAGCCCCGGCCAGGATCGCCAGAGAACAGAACACAGCAATGCGGCGAAGCCCGCCACCAGACCGACATGGAAGCCGGAAATGGCGATCAGGTGGGTCAGGCCCAGCGCGCGCAGCTGCGCCCAGTCGATATCGGACAGGCCACGCGTATCGCCCAGCGCCAAGGCCTGGATGAACCGTGCCGAGGGGTGTGCGATCTGCGTGGCGATGGCCGCACTGGTGCGCTCGCGCCAAGCGGGCAGGCCATGCGCGGGACGCAGCTGCCTCGTGGTGCTGGCATCACGCACGTTGCCACTCGCTGCCAGCCCGTGCAGCAACGCATGCCGTTCGCCATCGAAGCCCCCCGGATTGATACGCGAGCGTGGCGGCCGCACGCGCAGCGACAACTGCCAGTCCGCGCCGGCGTGCAGGCGATGTCTCTGATCAGCCCCGGCGTCGGCCGGCCCGCGCCGGGGCGCGTGCCAGAACACCTGCAGCCGCTTTCCACGCAGCATCGGCGTCGCATCGGACGCATCGACCCGGAATTCGAACCGGGTGTATCCAGGCGCTTGCTTCGGCAGGTCGACGACCTGCCCCCGGACCAGCACATCCTGGGCAGCAGCACCGGCCGGCAGCTGCGCCTGCAATGCCCAATGCCCATGGCAGGACGTCCAGGCCAAGCCGAACAGCAGCGCAGCCGCCGCGCGCCCGCGCCAGCGCAGCACCCAGCCCAACGCCGCCACGGCGGTCGCCAGAGCAGACAGCCACAGCGGCGGCAACACCGGCAACAGCACGCAGGCCAAGGCGCCGGTAACCAGAGCGGCGGCGCACGCGGGGCCCAGCAGCGGCGACAAGGTCCGATCGGCAGCCATCGACACAGCGTGCCGTGGTAAGGCCTCACGCAACCATCAGGCAACTCCCTGCGGTTTTGTCAGCGCCCGACTAACGACGCACGCTGCCGCGGTGGAAGTTGACCCGGAAACTGGCGCCGCCTCCGACAGCCTCGCCCACGCTCACCGTGCCCCCGTGGTGCTGCACGATTTCCTTGACCAGATGCAGGCCCAGGCCGCTGCCGCTGCCGGCGGCACGCAGGCGGTGGAACGGCTCGAAGATCGCTTCGCGGTCACCGACCGGTACACCGGCGCCTTGATCGCTGACCTCCAGCAGGCCCTGCCGGTCCAGACGCACGCAGATGGTGCCGCGCCCGCCGCCGTGGACGATGGCGTTGTGCACCAGGTTGGCGATCACCCGGCCCAGGGCCAGGCCATCACCATGGATCCATACCGGCGTTTCCGGCGCATCCACTTCGAAGCCATAGCCGGCACCCACGACCAGCGGAGCGAGGTCCGCGGCCGCTTCGCGGACGACATGCGCCAGGTCCAGCCGCTGCAACGCTGCGACGTTCCGGTCCAGGCGCTGCAGGTCGAGCAGGTGCTCGGCGACGTTGCCGAGGCGGGCGACATCGGTCAGCAGCTGCGATTTCAACTCTCCCTGCGGCAACTGCGACAAGCGCGCCTGCACCACCGCAATCGGTACCCGCAGCTCATGGGCGGCGTCGGCCAGGAATTTATCGCGTGCCGCGTAGCCCTGCTGCACCTTGTCGATCGCATCGTTGAACGCTTCGACCAGAGGCGCGACCTCGGTCGATACCAGCTGCGCGTCCAGGCGCGCACCGGGCTGGCCGATATCCAGCTCCTTGGCCTGCTGCGCGGACCGGCGCACGCCACGCATGGCGCGATGGATCACCGTCGGCATCACCAGCAGCGTGACCACGATCAACGGCAGGAAGAACCACAGGCCGATCAACCGCAGCACCATCAATGCGCCATCCAGCAGGCCGCCCTTCGGCGCCCCGCCCACCATCACCGTGATGCGGCGGCCGTCTTCGTTGCGGATCATCACCCGGGCCACGTCCAGGTACGGCGGTACCAGCGACCCCAGCTCGGTGGCGCCCAGTGTCGGCAGGCGGGCCAGCAGCGGCGCGTGGATGGCAGGCAGCGTGCCGCGCTGCAGCCATACACCCCGATCGTCGACCGCGGCAAACCACAGGTTGCCACCAGCACGCGCATCGAGCTTCTGCCAGCGTGCTTCGTCCAGCACCAGCCGGCCGCCTTCGCTGTGCACCGCATTGGCTGCGCTCTCGGCCATGAACATGTCCATGCCCCAGGTGTCCTTGTCGCCCCAGGTCAGGATCAGCGCGACGACGGCGAACAACACCGTGAAGGCCTGCGCCAGGAACAGCCGCCACGCCAGTCCCAGCGTGATCGAACGAATCGGTCGTGCCATCTCAGGCCTCCGCCAGCAGATAGCCGACGCCGCGGATCACGTGGATCTCCACGCCTGCCCCGGCCTGCTGCAGCGCCTTGCGCAGCTTTGAAATATGCGCGTCGAGCGCATTGGACTGGATTTCATCATCGAATCCGTACACCGCCGCTTCCAGCGCGCTGCGGGTGACCGTGCGCCCCTGCCGCATCGCCAGGGCCTGCAGCACCAGCACCTGCCGCCGCGGCAGTGCGACCGGCTGGCCATCCACCTGTGCCTGCAGCGATTCGAAATCAAACTCCAGCCGGCCCAGCCGCAACCGGGGGGTCACCATTGCCGACGGTCGACGCGATACGGCGCGGATGCGCGCCATCAGCTCTTCGATCGCCACCGGCTTGACCAGGTAGTCATCGGCACCGACATCCAGCCCCTCCACCTTGTCTGACAGGCCCCCCTTGGCGGTGAGCATGATCACCGCCAGGTTCGGCCGCAGGGCACGGGCAGTCGCCACGAAGCCCACGCCATCACCATCGGGCAGCTGCCGATCGAGCAGCATCAGCTGATGGACCGGCTCACGCAGGGCGAGCGCAGCCTCGGCCAGGCTGCCGACCACGTCGGCGACCACACCCTGGCGCTCAAGCCCGGACTGCAGGGCTCGCGAGAGATCGGGATCATCTTCGACCAGGAGAATGCGCATCGGGGGCTCGGCAACCGGAAACGGTGCCGATCATAGTGCCTTCGGTGTGCAAGTGGCGGCGATGCCAGCAGATTGCGCCTGCGCAATGTTCCGACAATGTTGCGCGCGCAGCATGCATCGCCATCCCTGCAACGCACTACATCGATGACCTCACTGTCCCCCGCCCTGCTGCGCCCCCTGCTGTGCACCGTCGCTCTCTCCACGCCGCTGCTGGCCACCGCGCAGGAACAGGCTCCGGGGGTACAGGCCGGCATCACCTTCGGCGCGACCACTGGCGCCTACGCGCACTATGACGACAAGCCGCTGGTGCTGCCGGCGCTGTCCTGGCAGGGCAAGCGCTTCTTCGCCAGCCCCGGCTCGCTTGGCATGAACCTCTACAAGGCCGACGGCCTGCGCCTGTCGGCGGTGGCGACGCCCTACACGTTGCGCTTCAAGACCGACGACGTGAACGATCCGCAGCTGCGCCGCCTGCACAGCCGGCAGATGTCGGCGATGGTCGGCATCAATGCCGACTACAGCGCCGACTGGGGCGCGGTGGCGGCCAGCGTGAAGCGCGAAGTAAGCGGGCACGGCGGCGGTGTTGAATCCAGCCTGCATTACAGCTATCCGATCCAGGCCGGCCGTTTCACCTGGGTGCCGCGCGTGGGCGTGGTGCATTCCAGCGCCCGCCTGCTCGACTACTACTACGGCATCAGTGACGAAGAAGCGCTGCGCTCCGGGCTGGCGGCCTACAAGCCCGGCAGTGCCACCTCGCCGAGCCTGCAGATCGCGGTCAGCACGCCCCTGGGTACGAAATGGCGCGCAACTGGCGTCGTCGCCAACCAGTGGTTCGGTGATGCCGTCGAAGACAGCCCGATGGCACGGCGCAGCAGCCAGACATCCGCTTTCATCTCACTGATGCGCGCGTTCTGACCGAACCTGCATCCGCCGCACGGACAACAAGGATCCCGCATGGCCGCCGTCACCCCCACCGCCGATGCCAACGCGATCCTGCGCGCGCCGGATCTGGACAGCGCCGAGCGCGCCTACCTGGGCCTGCTGCCGGACATGGATCATGTGGACGCGTTGACCCGACGTGCACTTGGCCTGTCACGCGCTGCCGATGCTGCGCGCGGATATGCGCTGTCGATGACCCTGGTCGGCCTGCGCCTGCAGGAGCTGGAAATGGGCGAGCCGTGTGCAGCCGAGTATCGGCAGGCAACGTTGCGCAGCCTGCGGCAGGCCTTCACCGCCGCCTGAGCATTCCGTCAGCGGAAGGTTGTCCAGGCCAGAACCGCGGACAGCAACGCTACCCACACCACGGCCTTGAACGTGCCTTCCAGCATGTTGCCACCGAACAGAAGGTCGATGATCGGGTTCGGCCGGGAAACGGGAGCATGGTCACTCATGGTTGTGTCCTGTGGTTTGGGAACTGCGTCACCGATGATACAAAAGCTTGACATTCCTGCTGCTGTTTCCGGTATGGTCAATGCAACGCGGCGTTCAAGGATGATCGATGCTCAAGCGTGCACTGTTTCCTGTATTCGCCCTGCTGCTGGCCGCACTGGTCATCATGCTTTCCTGGCAGAACCGCCAGCTGCGGCAGGTCAATGAACAGATGGCGGCACAGCTGCAGCAGACCCAGCTGGATGCGCATGGCCTTGCAACCGGCACCCGACCTGAACTGTTGACGCTGCGGACGACGCAGCAGACCCATGTCGATATCGGTGGCGCGCGCGGCGTGCCGCAGATCCTCTACTTCTTCTCTACCGCCTGCCGTTACTGCCTGGCCTCGGTGCCACAACTGCAGCAGATCGCGGCTGCGCGAGGCAGTGCCGAGCTGGTGGGCGTGGGCCTGCCACCGTACGACCAGCTTGCCGACTACGCAGGCAAGCACGCGCTGGCGTTTCCGATCGCCGTCGACGATCAGGGCGAAGTCTCCAAGCGCTACCGCGCCACGCTGACACCGATGCTGATGGTGCTGGCCGCGGATGGCAGCATCGCCTACAAGCATGTCGGCCAGCTCGACACCGGAACGGTACAGGCCGTCGCCAACGCATTGAATCCGGGAAGCCACACCAACTGAAGGAGATACACATGATCGGGAAGAAAACGCTGTTCTCGTCCGTCGCCGGTATCGTCATCGTTGCTGCAATGTCATTCGGGGCCGCACAGGCCTTCGCCACACCGGTGAAGACCGGCTTTGCACCGGGTTGCGTGGATACCCCCGGATGCATGTTCGGCGGCAATGGCCGCGCCGGCGGCACGCGCATCTGCTGCGTCGCCAACTGATCCCGCTTCGACACCGCCCCGCACGCGGTGACTTCATGTTCCATCGCCATTCCAAGGAGATACACATGATCGGAAAGAAGAAGCTGTTCTCGTCCATTGCCGGCATCGTTGTCGTGGCCGCCATGTCATTCGGTGCCGCGCAGGCCTTCGCCACTCCGGTGAAGACCGGCTTCGCGCCGGGCTGCAAGGAACATCCGAGCTGCCCCTATGGCAACGCAGGCTCCCACGGCCTGCTGGCCTGCTGCGATCCCATGTAACCCGCCTCGAAGCGCTGCAAAGGAGATACAGATGATCGGAAAGAAGAAGCTGTTCTCGTCCATTGCCGGCATCGTCGTCGTGGCCGCCATGTCATTCGGTGCCGCGCAGGCCTTCGCCACTCCGGCCAAGGCCGGGTTCGCACCGGGCTGTGAATTCACCCCGGGCTGCCCGTATGGCGGCTCAGGGCATTGGTCCGGCCCTCGCCTGTGCTGCGATCCGCTCTGAGCCCGCCTGATGGTTCCAGCCATGTCGTGACCTGAGCCCAGGCTTCCCGGCCAACGGGGTCACTTCCGGGCAAACGGGCCGGACTGCCTTCACGGGTGGCCCGGCCCTTTTTCATGATCGTGTTCTGCCGCCGCCCCGGCCGGGCCCTGATTCATCCTTGCAGACGGCACTTGGCACGCGCTTTTCCGGTCTTCGTCGCATGCCGATTTCACAGCGCAGGCCACAGTGCAACGCTGGGCTCCCTTCTCCGGAGCACCGTGCCATGCCGATGCTTGCCTTGCTGCTGTTGATGGCCGGTCTATGCAACCGCGACGCCGGCACCGGACACGATTCGCTGCGCTTGCAGATTCTGCAGGCCGATGCCCAACGCGCCGCTCGCGAGCCCGCCACGCGCGGGCAGACGGAGCGCCAGAGCGTACAGATCCTGCGCCTGAGTGCGGATCGCGTGCTTCAGGTGGCCCATGGTCGCGTGCAGCGTGAAGCGCCTGGGGGACAGCGCGGGCAAGTGCATAGCCGGGGACTCATGCAACTGTGGCAGCGCGTAGATGGTCATTGGCAGCTGCAGCGCAGCGCCAGTGTCGAGCAACGCGGTTGACGCTGGCAGCAAGCCGGCCAGGCTGAAACGAGCGCGGATCGCAGGCACAAAAAAACCGGCCCAAGGCCGGCTTTCATCGTGTCCACCGCTGCTCCGGCCATGCCGGGAACCGGTGGTGGGCGGTACAGGGTTCGAACCTGTGACCCCTACCATGTCAAGGTAGTGCTCTACCGCTGAGCTAACCGCCCAAATATTCCGTGCAGCCCGCAGGCTGGTGCTTCTACGTAAAAACCCGGCGCCAGGGCCGGGCTTTTCATGCTCACGACAGCCCCCTGGGGGACTTCGTGGTGGGCGGTACAGGGTTCGAACCTGTGACCCCTACCATGTCAAGGTAGTGCTCTACCGCTGAGCTAACCGCCCGTTTGTTGCTTCTGCAGCCCCGCGATTGCGTCGGTGCAGGCCGCGTATATTACGGATGGCGACCGGCAAGCGCAATACTTTTGTGAAGAAAAGCCTTTTTACCGCGTTCAGCCCAGGCTGGCTTCCTTCAGCTGCCTGATCTGGTCGCGCACCCGGGCGGCATCCTCGAATTCCAGGTCCTTGGCATGCTGGTACATCCGCTGCTCCAGGGCCTTGAGGCGAGCAGCCAGCTGCGCCGGACTGAGCGAACGGTAGTCGACCGTGTCCTCTGCCACCCCGGAACGGCCTTTGCCCTTGCCCTTGCGGGACTCCTTTTCAGCGGCATCCGAACGTGCGCCCTCCAGCACGTCGACGATCGGCCGCGCCACGGAGCGCGGAGTGATGCCGTGCTCCAGGTTGTACTCGACCTGCTTGGTGCGGCGGCGGTCGGTCTCATCAATCGCTGCCTGCATCGAACGGGTGATCTTGTCCGCATACAGGATCGCCTTGCCGCGCACGTTGCGGGCCGCACGGCCGATGGTCTGGATCAACGAGCCGGTCGAGCGCAGGAAGCCCTCCTTGTCCGCATCCAGGATCGCCACCAGCGAGACCTCGGGCATGTCCAGCCCCTCGCGCAGCAGGTTGATGCCCACCAGCACATCGAACTTGCCCAGACGCAGGTCACGGATGATCTCCACGCGTTCAACGGTATCGATGTCCGAGTGCAGGTAGCGCACGCGGATACCGTGCTCGGTCAGGTACTCGGTGAGGTTTTCGGCCATGCGCTTGGTCAGGGTGGTGACCAGCACGCGGTCACCGGCCTTGATCCGCTCGTTGGCCTCGCTCATCAGGTCATCGACCTGGGTGCCGACCGGGCGGATCTCCACCACGGGGTCGATCAGCCCGGTCGGGCGCACGACCAGCTCGGCCATGTCCTCTCCGGCCTCGCGGAATTCATACGGACCCGGTGTCGCCGACACATAGATGCTGCGCGGGCAGCGCGCCTCCCACTCCTCAAAGCGCAGCGGACGGTTGTCCAGCGCTGATGGCAGGCGGAAGCCGAACTCGACCAGGGTTTCCTTGCGCGACCGGTCACCTTTGAACATGGCACCGATCTGCGGAATGGTCACGTGCGATTCGTCGATCACCAGCAGCGCATCAGCCGGCAGGTAATCAAACAGGGTCGGCGGCGGCTCGCCCGCGTTCTTGCCGGTCAAATGCCGCGAGTAGTTCTCGATGCCGTTGCAGAAACCCACTTCGGCCATCATTTCGAGGTCGAACTGGGTGCGCTGGGCCAGGCGCTGCGCCTCGACCAGCTTGTTCTGCGCGTACAGCTGCTCCAACCGCTCCTTCAGCTCGACCTTGATGGTCTCCACCGCCGCCAGCACCCGTTCACGCGTAGTCGCGTAATGGGTCTTCGGGTACACGGTGAAGCGCATGAGGTTGCGCATGGTCTCGCCGGTGAGCGGATCGAACATCGTGATCTTTTCCACCTCGCCATCGAACAGTTCGATGCGCAGGGCCTCACTGTCCGATTCCGCCGGGAACACGTCGATCACTTCACCACGCACGCGGAAGGTACCGCGCTGCAGCTCGTATTCGTTGCGCGTGTACTGCAGCTGGGTCAGGTGATTGATCAGGTCGCGCTGGTCGATGCGCTCGCCCTTGGACAGGATCAGGCGCAGCGACAGGTAGTCTTCCGGCGCACCCAGGCCATAGATGGCCGACACGGTCGCTACCACGATCGCATCCGGCCGTGACAGCAAGGTCTTGGTCGCCGCCAGCCGCATCTGTTCGATGTGCTCGTTGATCGAACTGTCCTTCTCGATGAAGGTGTCCGACGACGGCACGTAGGCTTCCGGCTGGTAGTAGTCGTAATAGCTGACGAAGTACTCCACCGCGTTGTGCGGGAAGAACGCCTTGAACTCGCCATACAACTGCGCGGCCAGGGTCTTGTTCGGCGCCATGATCAGCGTCGGCTTCTGGATCTGCTGGATGACGTTGGCAATGGTGTAGGTCTTGCCCGAGCCGGTCACGCCCAGCAGGGTCTGCTTGGCGACGCCGGCTTCGAAATTGCTGGTCAGCTTGGCGATGGCGTTGGGCTGGTCTCCCGCCGGCGAATACGGCGAGACAAGTTGAAAACTGTCGCTCATGGTGTTGCCAGGTCTCGGGGAAGGTGAGTATACGGGGCGTCCGGTGACGGTCGGCTGAGGGGAAGCCTGCCTCAAATATGGGGATCTGGCTGATGGTGGCAGTCAAGACCTGCAGCCAACCTGTGGCCATGACTGCGGCCACACACCTCCCCCACCCTGCGCGGTTGGCACGCGGCCTTCACCTGCTGGAACTGGTGAGCGTACTGATGGTGCTGTCGGTGCTCCTGGCCCTGGCCTGGGGACCCTGGCAGCGCACGCTCCGCCACCTGCAAGCGGAATCACTGCGTGCCGAACTGACCAGCAGCCTGGTACTGGCACGCAATACAGCCATCACCCAGCGCCGAAGAGTGACGGTCTGCGGGTCGGCCGATGGTGTCAACTGCAGCAACGCATGGAGCCAAGGGTGGCTGGTACGGACGGAACCCTCGCCATGGGCAGCCGCGACTGCCGCCGCCGTCATCCATGTGCGGGATCGCATACCGCCGCCTGTGCGGATGGAATCCAGCCAACATCGGCGACATGTGCAGTTCCTGCCGGATGGCCGCAATGCCGGCACCAATCAGTCGCTGGTGCTCTGCGTGGACGGGAAAGAGCACAGCAGGGTGATCGTCAACGTCGGCGGACGCGTACGCAGCGAGCGGCCACGAACTGAAAAACCTTGCTGAATGCGGCAGATGGCGGATCGAAGAACGAAAAAAGCCGCGATTTCTCGCGGCTTTTTCGAATCTGGCGCCCGAAGTTGGACTCGAACCAACGACCCCCTGATTAACAGTCAAGTGCTCTAACCGGCTGAGCTATTCGGGCGGGGAGGCGCATTCTAGACGCTCATTGCGAGGCTTGCAACACCTTCGTCCCTTACCAGCAACCCGCCACCTTGGCCTCGGTGGGCGTCTTGCGCCCCGCCTGGTCCAGGGTCAGGGTGCCGCACTTGTCCTTGTCCTGGCCAGTCCCCGGCACCGCCTGCAGCGTGAACGCCGATGACGTCGCCGCACCGGACAACGACAACGTGTAGTACGACTTGCCCTCCCGGGGCGAGACGGTGAACGGCAGAGTCATCCCACTGTACGTGTTCTGCACGGTATGGAAGCGCTCCAGCTGCTGCGCCAGCTCCACCAGATCGGCCTTCGCCTGTGCACGCCGGGATTTGCGCACGTGCTCGCTGTAGGACGGAATGGCGACGGCGGCGAGGATCGCGATTACGGCGACCGTGATCATCAACTCGATCAGGGTGAATCCGCGGGCGTTGCGGCGGAGGGTCAAGGCGTTCATTCAATGTCCTCGAACTGCATCATCAACGGATCTGCCGCCACGACTGGCGACCACACGCACGCGGCTTGTACAGCGGATCGGCGCCCGGGCTGCGCAGTACGAACGTGCAGGCCTCGGCTTCCAGCAGCTTGTCGACCGTACAGCTGGAGGTAGCAGGGTCGCACGGCTCCAGCTTGGGCACGAACATGTTGGTACCTGTCACCGGAGGTCCCTGCCCCAGATCTCCGCCCTTGGTCAGGGCCACGGCCGCACAGTCGCCGGTACAGATCGAGGTGCCGCCGATGGTCGAGCTCAACCCACTCATTGACCCACCGCCGGACAACAGGTTCAGGCCGTACATCCAGTTCACACCGCCCCCGCTGCCGCAGATGGCGGTACCTGGAACATAAGTGGTGAAGTACACCGTGCCGCCCTGTACGTTCGGGTTGCCCACGAAGCGCTCACCTTCGATGCTGCTGTTCACCACCAGATCCACATACCAGCCGCGAACAGCGCCGTACACGAAACTGGTGCTGCTGACGGCACGCGCAGAGTAACCATCGGTAGCCGTGGTGGTGATGATGTTCTGCTGCACCAGGTTGGCGCGTCCGCCAGCCGTCGTCTGCAGGTTGTCCCACACGCCGTACAGGCTCTGCACCGGCGAGGAACTGCTGACTGCATTGTCATCGGCCGCAAAATACTGGCCGGTGCCGAAGAACAGGCTGACCCCACCGCTGGGACCACGAGTGACTTCGATGCCGCCCATGATCGGCTGCGGTTTGCTGTTGCGCACAGCGGTGAACAAAGGCGCCCCTCCCAATGCCACCCCCCAGTTGGCCGGGTTGGCATCGGACAGGTCGAACTTCCACAGGTTGCCCTGCATGTCGCCGCTGTACACCGTATCGGTGATGCCATCGTTGTTCTTCAGCGCCACTGTGGCCAAGTTGATGAGTCCGTTGCGGTTGGCGTAGGCCGCACCGGTCGGGGAGATCCTGCGCAGCACCTTGCCTGTGGCGATATCGACCACGAACAGCACCGGCTTGCCGCTGGTGGAATTGACGCCGTTGCCGAACAGCGCCACGAAACGTGGCTGGCCGCCAGCGGTGGTGCCCGACACCGGAACCACCACCGGCTTGCCCAGTACGAAGCCCAGATCCGACTCGGTCTTGCCCGACACTTCCCACAGCACGCTGCTGGCACCGAAGCCGGTCGGGTTGCCCACGTCCAGCGCGAACACCGAACCGTTGCTCGCCTTGCCACCACTGGGCGCGACCGACGAGCCGCCACCACCGGTGGTACCCACCAGCACGGTGCGCCAATTGCTGCCGTCGTACACATCCGACGATGTCAGCGGACCATCCACGTAGTAGCGGTGACCGTACTTGGGATTTGCCAGTTCAGCGATGTGCTGCAGCGACGAGGACGGAATGAACGCCAGCTCCTCGGTCCCGGCTGCGGCAGTCTCCGAGCCGTTGAAACCATGCAGCATGCCGTCGTTGGCACCGACATAGATCATCGTCGGCGGGCCACTGCTCGCCTGCTTTGCCTTCAGGTACGTGGCGTACGACGCGCCCAGCGTCTTCTTCCATGGAGCCGCCTGGACGCTCCAGTAGCCATAGCCGAAGTCATCGCGGTTGGAAACGACCTCGGTACCCGAGTTGACGATATCGCCCAACGGCGAGGTGCGCGTGCGGAAGCCACTGATGGCAGCCCCGCGCAGATAGCTGACCAGGTTGGCCGAGGTCTTGCCGGTGTACCAGTCCGGACGCGTGACCAGGCCCAGGGTCGCGGCCTTCGCATTCTCGTCGGCGCCGGGCAGGTTGGCCGAGGTGAACTCTGCCACCTTCGCAGCAGTAACCGTATCCTTGGCCGAATCGGTGGAGGTGGGCGCCGTCGCCATGTAGATGCGTCGGGTCGACGAAGCGATCTTGCTTGATGCCCGCCACAGCTCTGCACCGTCGGCACCGGTACTGGTCACCCGTGTGGCGATGACATCACCGGTCCAGTCGTTGCTGCCGGAGGGCACGCGGAAATGGGACGCTACCGTGAACGAACCGGTGCTGATGCGCGCGCCCGAGCCGCTGCCACCGACCGGCGCATCGCCTTCAGCCGCACTGTCGAAGATTTCTTCCAGCGCCTGCTTCAGCTTGGTCGGGTTGCGAGCCAGGAAGTAGTTGTCCGGCACGCCCTTTTTCTTGCTGTCCCATGCCTTGCCACCCGCAGGGACACCGTACTTCGCCGCATACCACAACGGGCTTTCCAGCTGGCCGGCAGCGTTGGTCGACGCCTTGTACTTGATGACCACCGGCTTCTGCCAGTTGCTGGGGAAGTTGTTGGTGGTGCTCAGCACGGAGCCGTTGGAGTTACCCGGGCGCAGCGCGAGGCGCTGCACGGTGTTGGATGCATTGGAACCGGTGATCGTATAGCCCGTCAGCATCGCGTTGCCGGCATAGGCAGACAGGTTTTCGATGCGGACCAGCACCTCATCCTCAGCCACCGTGCCGCTGACGGTGCCGTTTGTGTTGCATACCGCTGCATTGTTTGCAGCGCTGACACTTTTGCTGGTATCGGCACGCCAGCAGATGTTGTTGAAGCCGGAGGCATCGTTGCAGGTCGCGCCCACACAGTAGCTCATCATGGCCACAACGTCATTGTCGTGGTCGTTGCCCCACAGCGAGTCTTCCCATACCAGCGAAAAACTGCCCGCCTTGGCATCTGAGCGGTAGGTGCGACCATAGACAAGATTGCCGCCGCTGCTGTTGGCTTCCTTGATGCCGATGCCCACCGAGCCCAGGAAGCAGCTGCGCCATCCGCTGGTGGCCTGCGTTGCACTGCCGGAATTATTGGCCTGGCACAGCGGCGCCAGGCCGATCTTGCGTCCGCCCACCGCAATTTCGAACTGCGGCAGATTTTCGGCCATCGCGACGGTATAGGTAGTCGCCGTCAGCTTGTACGACGAGGGCTTGCTCTGCACGCCCGGGCGCATGTCGGTCTCGGCAGCCGCCTTGGCCAGGCCAGCCATCATGTAGCTGCCCTCCATCGAAGGGATATCGGGGCAGATGCCGCGCGCCTTGCTCAGGCTGGTTACGGCCCGGCCCTGGCAGATATCCTCATGGGTATTCAGCGAAGTGCCCTTGGGGGTGTCGCCGATACGGCCGATCATGTACGTGTTGCCGGCGATGCCTTCGGCAGCGCCGATCGCATCGGTAGCCGTGGTGGCGGCGGCCAGATTGGTCACCGAGCCGATATTGTCGCTGTCGAACGAGGGCAGGCCCGAAGACAGGACCAGGATGCTGCAGGTCGCGCAGTAGGAGTTGCCACCGTCGGCGGGCAGGCGATAGGGATCCTTCCAGGCCACGCTGGTTGGCAGGCCGCTGAGGTCGCCACTGTCCCCGTAGATCTTGGCGCCGCCCCCCACGTAGCGAAGTGCTTCGGCGTACATCTCCGCCAACGGATTACCCCAGGCACTGCACTTCTGGCCACTGGTACCCGGGTCGGCCAGGTTGCCATTGCCTCCCTGGTCCTGACGATTGAGGATGCCGTAGGTGTTGCAGTCGTTCCAGTTGCTGCTCCAGTTCCATTGATCAATGCGGAAGTTGGAGATCGTGTTGATGATGCCCTCGGCACCACTGGCCAGCGCGCTGCAGAACTGGCCCGTGGACAGGTTGATCTCATCGCCTGCGGCACAGAACGTAGTGCCGTTGCCGGCGATCTTGCCGATGTTGCGGCGCAGGACGCCACCATCGCGCGGGCTGGAATACGTGCCACTGATCAGGCCAAAGCGCAGGCGCCCGCTTTCGCCATAGGTCTGCAGCACGCCAGCCGGCTTGTAGCGATCGGTGGCGCCATCGTTGTACTTGCGGCAGTAGCCTTCGCGCAACGCGGCATTGGTCGAGCCGCAGACTTCCGCACGCACGGTGTAGTCAACTGTCGAACGCGGCGTGTCCGCGCTGCCCTCGCCGGAGCGATTGACGCCGCACTGGTAGGATGCAGTGGACGCCCACTCGGACCAGTTGCCAGAAGCAACACGCATCAACGGCGCACCATTGGCGGCGATGGTCGCATTGCAGAACGACTGCGTGCCGGAAAGTGGCGTGAAACTGCCGATGTCGCTGCCGCTGTAGACCTTGACCCAGGCATGTAGATCACTGGGGATCTGCGCGCGCTCGATGACGGTCTTGTCCTTCGTATCTTCCGAACGCTGGCCGCCATAGAGCACGCCACGCATCACGTCCAGGCGGCTCATCGTCACCCAGTTGAGGAAGTTGCCCGACCAGGCGCTGCTGCAGCTGTGGCCGTTGGCACCGCCTGCGGCAGCGGACGCCTTGAATACGCCGCTGGCGTAGCCATAGCACAGCTTGGAATCAAAGTAGCCACCGTATTCGAATGCATCCAGATACGTGGTATCGAGGATGCCATCCGGTTCACCGCCCGGCCCGCCACCGATGTCGCTGTAGTCGCTGTAGGCCTTGTTGAACAGCTGCTCATCGCGCGACATCACCATCATCATCAGCGGCGGCTGGCTCTGCTTGGTGTACAGCGGCTCCTGGGCGATGTCGTAGTCGCCGAGCGCCGCCTGCAACGGAAGAATCAGCGCGGCCAGCCCGGCCAACACGGCAACCCCGGCCCCGGCACGCAGCCAGGTGGCAGGACGGAGGCGAAGGAAACGACGTTCGTTGTTCATGGGATGAAGACCGTGTCGATGACGGCACTGGCAGAGGCGTCGGTGGGGGCATCACTGGCCAGGGCCGTGACCTGGTAGGTGTTTCCGGTTTCTTCGTTGGCCCGCTTGCCGGTCTTGATGCTGGAACCGGTACTGCCCGAAGAGCATTTGTCGATGCGTCGGGTGTAGCTGGCCGCGGTCTTGGTGATCGCGTTGGCCCAGGTCAACGGGTCGTAGGTCGGGCTGCACTCTTCCTGATCAGCGAGGAAGACGTTGGCGCCATCCAGCGCGGTTTCGATGCCGGTCTCGACCTGGCGTGCACTCGACTCAGCGTTCTGGAACGCCAGGTTCGTACGCAGGTAATTGGAGGCCATGCGCTCCTGCATGCTGGTGACCTGCATGCCCGCGATGCCGATCAACGCCAACAGAATGAGCATGATGAGGGCCACGTAGAGCACCGCGCCGCGTTGGCGACGGGGAGCGACGGGCCGGAATCGGTATGAGCGCATGATGACCTCAGTTGCCGAACAGGCGGTTACGCAGTGCGACGGTGGTCTGATAGACGGCACGCATGCGTCCATCGGTAGGGGCGGTATAGGTCACCCCCATGGATACCAGCGCGGCGTTGGAGTCTGCCTGACGGGCTGCTGCCGGATCCGGACTGGAGACCAGCAGGCCCACCTGGACGACGCCGACACGTCGCCAGGCCAGGCCGATGTCGCTGGGCAGCGACTCCTGCACGGCCTTCGCCGTACCCTGACGATCGATGTAACCCGACGGCCGGGCGCCCAGACTACGGTCCTGACCGTAAAGCAGTTGCAGATTCTCTACACCCTCCACCATCGCTTCCGGGCTGGACGCAACCAGATCGCCGTTGGGGGCCGCACCAAAGCGCACGCGGTACAGCGAGCTCTGCTTGGTCGTCGCGTCGTAACCCACGTAGTAGACGGCGCTTTCAGCGCGATACAGCATCGCCTGACCAAGCATGTATCCATTGCTGAAAGTGCGCGAGCCGTTCAACTTCACGGTGTCGAAGGTGATGGTGCCGGTCGTTGCGTTGACTGCACTGGCCTGGAAGACCGTGGCCGAACCACAGTCGGCAACGCCGAAAAGACCCGGATTGGTCACGCCGCTGCGCAGCACCGACCAACGCGCGGCCTCAAAGGAGTACACCGGCTTTTGGATGGTGCCACCGATGGCGGTGATCGGAACGCCGTCAGGCATCAGGTAGCGCAGCGCAATGATGTCGCTGCCGTCGACCCGGTTGGTCAACGCGCTGGAGATCGCCGTCGGCAATGCCGGGGTATAGGCGGTTCCCCCCGTCGCTGGTGTCGCTGCCAGCGTGAGTGTCTTGCCAGGCTCGGTGCCGGTGGCCTCGTAGCCTTGGATGGAACGCATGAAGTCAAGGCCAGGGTTGGCCGCGCCATCCAGGGTGGACTGCAGTGTGGACAACGACTCCAGCGTGTGCGCCTGGTCGTTGGTGCAGCCGAAATGTCCAGCCATGCGGATCTCACGCTGCAGCGTATCCATCGCGAAACGGCTGTTTTCCTGCACGCGGGCAAGACCTTCGGACAGCTGATAGGCGGTGCGCGAGGCGGAGAACACCTGCACCACCGCCAACAGGATGATCAGGCCGATGACCAGCGAGATCATCAGCTCGATCAGCGACAGGCCCTGCATGCGCCGGGCAGAGAAGCTGGCGCGGCTCACAGGCGAGTACTCGCGGTGAAGGTGGTGTCGACCGCATCCGCCTTCCAGCGTTCGTCGCCCCACGTGACCTGGACCGAATACTGATTGCCATTGCGGGTGACCGAGGCTTTGCTCTCCGCACCCAGCGATTTACCCAGGCGGCAGCGCCAGTCGGTCATGTAGGTGTCCTTGGCGATGGCCGCGCCGGTTGGCGGCGCACACTTGGTGGTCGTTGCGGTGTAATCACCCACGTACAGCGGCGCGGCAACGCGGTTGGCGCGGATCTGATCCAGCAGTTCGTAGCTGAGATTGGTGGCCTGCGTGCGGAAATTCGCACTCTGCACGTAGCGGACATTCATCGTCTGCAGCAGGGCGAAGCCCAGCAGGCCGAAGCCCAGCACAAGGATTGCGATCAGCACTTCGATCAGGGTGAAACCCTGTTGCGTGCGTCCGGAAAACCGACGACGTTGGTAAGCGGCGCGTGTCACTTGCAGGCCTCCTTCTGCAGGCGGGTCTGCCCGGTAAGCGAGATGGACAACCGCCGCTGCAGCGGTTGGCTGCCGCAATCGGCCGGACGCAATGTGATGTCCTGCGCGGTCACGGCACGGCTGCGGCCACGGGGGTCGAATGCGATGGTAAGGGCCTGGCCGCTGACGCCCTGCATCTTCGTCCGGGCCTCTGCATAGCGCAGCACGGCCTCGCCGGTATCGAAGCTGCCATTGCCATTGGCGTCGTTCCAGACCATCCAGCCATCCGTCCAGGACTTGCCATCGCAGCTGGTGCCCGCCGTGGAAGCACAGACCCCGCCACCATGCGTACCGCGAATGGCTTCCGAGCGCGCCAACGCGAGCGCAGCAATCAACTCGTTGCTGGTGGTGGCCATCCGGTTGGAGCGAATCGTGCCCTGAAAGCTGGGATAGGCAATGGTGCTCAGGATCGCCAGCACGGCAATCGTGACCATCAGTTCGACAAGCGTGAAGCCCTTGGACCGGCGCGATGACATTGGACGCTCCCCAGCGTGTTGGTGGCCACGATGGCGCACCGGCCTGCCGCCAGCAAGCGGCGGCAGGATGAACGGTCAGATCCGGGCGACGGGCGTCAAAGGCTTGACGTCCCGCCCTCCCCGGCCGATCCGGCACGGCCCCCGCCGCGCCGCCCAGCCGGCCCTCGCCCGGCTTACGCCAGCACCTGGTAGCAGGGCTGGTACTCGCCGGAGATCTTCATCCGGCGCTGCTCGACGAAGGCGCGCAGCAGCCCGTCCAGGGCCTGCATCATGTCGGGGTCGCCATGGATCTGGAACGGCCCGAACTCCTCGATGCGGCGCATGCCGTCTTCCTTCACATTGCCGGCGACGATGCCCGAGAACGCCCTGCGCAGGTCAGCCGCCAGCGCGTGTGGCGCACGCCCGTGATGCAGGTCCAGCGCAGCCATCGCTTCGTGGGTCGGCACGAACGGCTGCTGGTACTCCCACGGAATCTCGATGGACCAGTTGAAGAAGAACGAATCCTTCTGCGCCAAGCGATGTTCACGCACGCGCTTGATGCCGGCCGACATCTTCTTGGCCACCGCCACCGGGTCGCCGATGACGATTTCGTAGCGCTCGGCCGCAGCATCGCCCAGGGTCAGGCGGATGAAGCGGTCGATCTGCTCGAAATACGGCGCGGCCACGGTCGGGCCAGTCAGGATCAGCGGGAACGGCAGGTCCTTGTTCTCCTCACGCAGCAGGATGCCCAGCAGGTACAGGATCTCCTCGGCGGTACCCACGCCGCCGGCGAACACGATGATGCCGTGGCCGATGCGGACGAAGGCTTCGAGGCGCTTCTCGATGTCCGGCATGATCACCAAGTGGTTGACGATCGGGTTCGGCGACTCGGCGGCGATGATGCCCGGCTCGGTCAGGCCGATGTAGCGCGTCACGGTCCGGCGCTGCTTGGCGTGGGCGATGGTGGCGCCCTTCATCGGGCCCTTCATCGCGCCCGGGCCGCAGCCGGTACAGATGTCCAGGCCGCGCAGGCCCAGCTCGTAACCGACCTGCTTGGTATACAAGTACTCGTCGCGCGAAATCGAGTGACCGCCCCAGCAGACCACCAGGTTCGGGTCACCCGGATTGAGGATGCGCGCATTGCGCAGCAGCCCGAACACCGCATTGGTGATGCCCTCGGACGACTCCAGCTCGGCCGCGTAGGCCGGGCCCATCTCGATGGCCATGTAGGCCAGGTCGCGGACCACCGCGAACAGCAGTTCGGCGACACCGCGGATGATTTCGCCATCGACGAACGCCATCGCCGGCGCATTGGCCAGGTCGATACGTACGCCGCGATCCTGCTGTGCCACCTGGATGTCGAAGTCGGGATAGAGATCGCGCGCGGCGCGCGGATCATCGGAGGCACTGCCACTGGTCAGCACGGCCAGCGCGCAGCGGCGCAGCAGCTCGTGCATACCACCACTGGAGGCGTCGCGCAGGCGCGCAACCTCGGCCCGCGACAGCACATCCAGGCCACCACGCGGGTAGATCCGCGCGTCCTGCACCGGCAGCGTCCGCGCTGCCTTTTCATTCGTTGTCATATCCACTTTTCTGCTTCCTTTAAGGTGTCCGACTGTACTGCCGCCCCCTTAAAAAGCAAAACGGCCGGGAAGCCCGACCGTTGGATAGGTGCGTCCCGCGTTCGCCGCTCCGGGACCGCTTCGGCGGCATCTGCGCCGCGCACGTGTCCGGATGCTACGCCGATGCCCTGCCCCCTGCAAGGACTTTCGCCTGAACGGAAAACGGCCGGGTTTCCCCGGCCGTTTCCGCGCACAGCTGTTGCTACGTCAGTTCATCAGAACTGGTAGCGGAAGCCCAGCTGCAGCGACCACTGCGACACACCCACGTCGAAGCCATCGGCGTCGGCGTTGGCGACGGTCGGGGTATCCGCACCGCGGTAGTTGTACACGTACTTGCCCTGGTACATGCCCTGCAGGGTGGCAACGCGGCTGTCGGCGAAGAAGCCGTAGTCGTAGATGTTGCCCCAGTCCTTGTTGATCATGTTGCCGACGTTCTGGATATCCAGCCAGATCTCCGACTTGTGACCCTTCATGAAGCCCGGCAGCTGCTGGCTGATACGGATGTCGAAGGTATTGATCCAGCCGCTGCGGAAGCCGTTGGCCGGAGCTGCGCTGCCGGCGTACTTGGCCAGGTCCGGATTGGCGGCCAGCCAGGTGAAGAAGTCCTTCTCCATCTGCGCGTTGGCAGTGAACTGGCCATTGGCAGCCAGGTTGCCGAACAGCACATCGCCCGGGCCCTTCGGCACGTAGAACAGGTCGTTGGCCGAACGGCCGTCGCCATTGGCGTCGTTGGCGTACACGTAGCTGTACGGACGGCCGCTGCGGCCTTCGTACACCAGGCCGATCTTGGTCTCGTAGTCACCGAAGAACTTGTGCTTCCAGTTCAGCGCGCCCGACAGGCGGTCGCGGATCTGGTAGCGCGAGGTGTTCTCGACCGGGCTGTTGGCGTCGAAGGCGTACTGGTAGTTCCAGCCCGAGCTGGCGGTGGAGCTGGTCAGCGAGCCGACTTCGGTGGCATCGGTATAGGTGTAGCCGATGTTCCAGGACCAGTCGCTGGTGTCGCTCCACGGCTTGGACAGCGACGCGGTGAACTGCGAAGTGCGGCCCTTGTCGGTGTTGTTGATCAGGTAGACGTTGTTGTAGTCCTTGTTGCGCCTCACGCGCGCGTCGCCGTTGGCCCACGCACCGACCTTGTTCTGCGCGTAGTACATGTCACGGCCGTCCGGACCCTGGTACTGCACCGGGCCCAGGTTCAGGTTCTGGTAGAACAGGCCGTCCTTGACCTTGGTGACCAGCAGTTCGGCCGAAGCCACGATGCCGTACCACGGGGTTTCATGGTCGAAGGCCAGGTTGGCCTTGTAGATCGACGGCAGCTTGAAGTCGTTGCCGACGAAGTTGACGTTCTGCTGGGTCGAGCCCGGGCCGGTCGGCACCGGCTGGCTGTCCTTGTCGCCGTTGAACTTCAGACCAGCGTTGTAGGCATCGGAGCGCAGGCTGTAGACGGTGGTGTTGAAGCCGGTCGCCGAGTAGCTGTTGCTCAGCCACACCTGCGGGGAATCGCCCTGGAACAGGCCGACGCCACCGCGCAGCTGGGTCGGGCGCTCGGTGTCGAAGGTGTAGTTGAAGCCGAAGCGCGGCTGCACCAGGAACTTGCTTTCGAAGACCTTGCTGTTGTTGTAGCCGAAGAAGCTCGACGCAGCAGCGTTGTAGGTCGGGTTCGGGCTGGTGTCCGGACGGTCAGCGCGCAGACCCAGGGTCAGGGTCAGGTTGCTGTTGACGTACCAGGTGTCCTGCACGAACAGGGCCAGGTTGCTGTACTTGTAATCAGCTGCGATCGAACCCGGGGTACGCTCCGGGGCGTAATCGTAGGTGCTCCAGCGGCCGGCAGCGAAATTGTCCAGACCGTAGAAGGTGTAGGCGCCCCAAGAGTTGGCGCCGTAGTAGTTGTAGATGTCGTTGGTGTCGTACGACGCACCGAACTTGACGTCATGGTTACCCAGGGTCAGGGTACCCGCACCGTAGTAGTTCCACGCCTTGGTGGTCAGGATGTTGTCCTGCGAGTTGACTTCGGTACCGAGGTACAGCGAGTCACCCGACGGCGCAGCCGTGGTGCCATCGAAATAGATGCGCACGCTCGGAGCGTTGGTATTGACCGCGCGGATCGCCGAGAACTCGCGGTACGACGCCTTGAACTCGGTGGAGAAGGTGTCGGTCCAGTCGCTGAACAGCTGGGCGACGTAGCTCTCGTTGGTCTTGTTGTGCTGGTACCAGTACGAGTTCAGCGACGCCGAGCTCGTGGTCATGCCGTTGATGCGCAGCTTGCTCTGGTCGATCTTGCTGTAGCGGATGTTGGCGCGGTGGTTGTCGCTGATGTTCCAGTCCAGCTTCAGCGCGTACTCTTCCATCGAAGTGTCGCCGTTGCTTTCGATCCCACCGGCGTCGATGCCGTAGCCCTGCGCGATCTGCTGCGCACGGGTCACGTCAGCCAGGGTGAACTGGCCATTGGCCTTGCCCAGCGGGGTGGTTGCCAGGTCGGCACCCGGAGCGGACTGCTCGAACTTTTCGTAGTTGGCGAAGAAGAACAGCTTGTCCTTGACGATCGGACCACCGACGGTCATGCCGTAGGTCTTTTCCTTGGTGAAGCCATTGAACGGCTGGCCTTCCGGGTTGTCGCCGAACCAGTCGCCGTCACGGTAGGTGCCGTACACCGAACCGTGGAATTCATTGGTACCCGACTTGGTCACCGCGTTGACGGTGGCGCCGGCGGCAGCAGCGATGCTGACGTCGTAGTTGGACAGGTTGATGTCCAGTGCTTCGATGGCTTCCATCGCGACCGGCTGGCGGCGGGTCGGCATGTTGTTGCCTTCCAGGCCGAAGGTATCGCTGGCCGAGACGCCGTCAATGCTGATCGAGTTGAAGCGCGGGTTCTGGCCGCCGGCCGAGATCGAGCCCGAGGCGCGGTCGATGAAGGTGACGCGCGGATCCAGGCGCATCAGATCCTGGATGTTGCCGCCGATGGACGGCGCAACTTCGATCTGCTGCTGGCTGATGTTGGTGCCCGAGCCCATCTTGGTGGCGCTGAACACTTCCGAGCCGCCGCCGACAGCGGTGACCTGCACGGTGTCCAGGTTGGTCGCGGCGAGGTCGCCGGCCAGCGTGGCGTTGATGGTGCCGGTCTGGTTCACGCCCAGGTAGACGCCATCTTCGGTCTTGGTGCCTTCACCGGGCTTGGTGATGGTGATCGAGTACGGACCACCCACGCGCAGGCCGCGCGCGTTGTAACGACCCGCCGCATCGGTGGTCGCACGCGAAACGGTGCCCGACTCGGTGTGGGTGATGGTGACTTCAGCACCGGCGACGGGCTGGCCGGCGCGGGACACAACCTGGCCGCCGACACCGGCAGAGGTGCTCTGGGCGAAGGCGGGAGCGGCGGCGAGCGCAGCCACGAGACCAAGGGTGAGCTTGGACATCCGGAATGGGTGAGTCATTGTTCGGTAGCCTCGATGCGAGTTGGCGATGGCGGAAAAAAAGCGCATCCAAGCAGCCTTGCGGGCGGCTGTTCGGACATTTATCTGGGGTTCCCTACCGTGAACGGCAGCTGCCGCAACGGTTAACACTAGATTAACACGCTACGCTTTCAATGTGACGGTTGTGCGACAAACGGCACCGGATCGCAACGCTATCGTGACGGAATCTTCATTCCGCTTTACTAACGTCTTCACTCGTCGATGGCGGACTGCCCGCATCGAGCACCTGCCCGCGCCACGCCTGTCCAGCGGCGGACAACAGGGTCACGGCCGCAGCAGCGGCCGCCTCCGGGCCCCGCGCAGCCGGGTCCTGGTCGATCGAATAGGCCCGCGCCCGCAGGGCGGTACGCAAGGGGCCGGGATACAGGCCACTCACCCGCACCGGGCTGCGGGCCAGCTCGTCATGCAGGCTGCCGATCAGCCCGCGCAGGCCGTGCTGGGCGACACCGTAGCCTCCCCAGTACGCCTGCCCCACCCGCTCAGGGGCATCCACGGTGAATACCAGCGCCGCGTCTTCACGCTGGCGCAGCAACGGCAGGCAGGCCTGGGCCAGCCAGGCCGGAGCGGTCAGGGTGACGTGCACGGCACGGGCGAAGCTGGCCGGGTCGGCCAGCTCGAACGGGGTCAGGCCGGGAAAGTGGGCCGCGCAGACCAGCAGGCCATCAAGACGTCCCAGCTCCTGTGCCACGGCCTGGGCCAGTTCGGCATAATCGTCGGGACCGGCACCTTCCAGGTCCAACGGGTACAACAGGGGCTCCGGCCCAACCGCCTGCACCTGGGCGTAGACCCGGTCCAGCCTTCGTGGCTTGCGCCCCAGCAGGACCACGGTCGCCCCCGCCTCAGCGGCTGCAACAGCGGCAGCGCTGCCGAGCCCGCCGCCCGCACCGGCAATGAGCACCACGCGGCCCTGCAACGGGCGGCCATCGAGCGCCCCGTCTGCCGGTGACGTCGATGGCCAGGCGCTCATCCCTGCGCAGCCTCTTCGACGATGCGCTTGAGCTCGCCGGCTTCGAACAGTTCCATGACGATGTCGCAGCCGCCGATCAACTCGCCGTTGATGAACAGCTGCGGGAAGGTGGGCAGATTGGAGAAGCGCGGCAGATTGGCGCGGATCTCGGGCTCTTCCAGCACATTGACCGTGCGCAGTGCGACGGCGCCTGCGGCCATCAGCGCCTGCACGGCGCGGCTGGAATAGCCGCACATGGGGTACTGCGGGGTGCCCTTCATGAACAGCACGAGCGGGTAACGATCCACCTCGGCCTGGATTTGCTGCATTACCGCCACACCTCACTCCTTGCTTCGCCGGACGAACCAACCGCGATGGTCGGCTAGACTGCCCACGGTAGCTGCCATTGTAAGCCGATGGTACCGGCTGCCGCCGCCCCCTGGCCACGAACCTGTCCATGTCCGTCGAACTGCCCGCCCTGCCCTACCTGCCCTCGTCCCTGCAGCCGCACCTGTCGGCACAGACCGTGGAACTGCATCACGGCCGCCACCATCGCACCTACGTCGACGCGGTCAATGCCGCCATCGCCGGCACCGAATGGGAAGAAGCCACGCTGGAGGACATCGTCCGCCACGCCCAGGGCGCGCTGTTCGATGCCGCCGCCCAGGCGTGGAACCACGGCTTCTACTGGCAATGCCTGCGCCCGCGCGGCGGCGGCGAGCCGCAGGGCCGCCTGGGCGAGCTGGTCAAGCGCCAGTTCGGCGACGGCCAACGCCTGCGCGAAGAGTTCAATCGAACCGCGCTTGGCCTGTTCGGCTCCGGCTGGGTGTGGCTGGTACAGCACCCGGGTGGGCAGCTCGGCCTGCAGGCCACGCGCAATGCCGGCACCCCGCTGACCGGCGAAAGCACGCCGCTGCTGTGCTGCGATATCTGGGAGCACGCGTACTACACCGACTACCAGAATGATCGTGCACGCTATCTGGAAGCATTCTGGCAACTGGTGAACTGGGAATTCGCCGAGAGCCAGCTGCGCTGAGACCGACGGGCATCCGTATCCGCCGGGCATGGCCCGGCGCTACCGGCATCACGCCTGGCCGTGGTGGATGCTCATCTTGGTCGGCCCCGCTCTGGTAGATGCCCATCCTGGTGGGCCCTGCTCTGGTAGATGCCCACCTTGGTGGGCGTTGCCGGCCAGCGGCCGGCACTACCAGCATCAGCGACGTCTGCCGGCCAGCGGCCGGCATTACCGGGACAGCGGCGCCGGCCGGCGAGCGGTCGGCACGCCTTCGCTCAGCGGTTGCGCAGCGCGTGTACCGCGGGGGCCACCTGGGCCTGGCGGTCGAGCTCCAGGCCTACCTGCTCCAGCGCATCAGCCAGTGCATCGGCATCATCATCACGCAGGGTGGCGTGACCCACCTTGCGGCCGTCACGGGGCTCCTTGCCGTAATCGTGCCAATGGCCACTGGCCTGCTGCAGCACCGGCGTCGGGTCGGGCATTGCCCCCAGCCAGTTCAGCATGCAGGCATGGCCGAGCATGCGGGTACTGCCCAGCGGCAGGCCGAGCACCGCACGCAGGTGGTTCTCGAACTGGGAGGTTTCGCTGCCTTCGATGGTCCAGTGACCGGAGTTGTGCACGCGCGGCGCCATCTCGTTGGCCAGCAGTTCACCGTCGCGGCAGAACAGCTCCAATGCGAACACACCCACGTACTGCAGGTGTTCGGCGACACGATGGGCATAGCCGATCGCCGCTTCGTGCTCGGCAGCGGACAGCACCGCCGGTGCCACGCTGGCCGACAGCACGCCGTCGACATGCCAGTTGCCGGTGACCGGCCAAGCCTGGAAGCTGCCATCGCGGCCGCGCACGGCAACCACGCTGACTTCGCGCTGGAAGGCGACAAAGCCCTCGAGGATCAGGCCGGTGCGCTCGACCTGCGCCCCCAGGGCCTGCCATGCCGCATCGATGTCCGCTTCGCTGCGCAGGCGGAACTGGCCCTTGCCGTCGTAGCCCAGGCGGCGGGTCTTGAGGATGCACGGCAGGCCGAATTCGGCGGCCCTGGCAGCCAGCTCGTCGCGGCTGCGGATATCGGCGAAGGCCGGCAGCGGAATGCCCAGCTGCTGGAACAGGGTCTTCTCGCTCAACCGGTCCTGGGCCACCGCCAGCGCCGACGGCGGCGGGTAGACCGGCACACGGTCGGCCAGCCATTGCGCGCTGTCTGCCGGCACGTTCTCGAAATCGAAGGTGATCACATCGACTTTGGCGGCGAAGTCAGCCAGTGCCTGGCGATCATCGAAGGCACCGACGGTGAGCGGTGCCAGCGGGCCACTGCAGGCGTCGGCCGCCGGATCGTACAGTTCGAAGCGCAGTCCCAGCGGCGCACCGGCCAGGACCATCATGCGGGCGAGCTGGCCGCCGCCGAGGATGCCGACGGTCAGGCTCATTGGCGCGGATCGTCGTGGGCCATCACGTCTTCGGTCTGGCGCGCGCGGAAGCTGTCCAGCGCCTGGCCGATGGCCGGCTGGTCGCTGGCCAGCATCGCGGCGGCAAACAGTGCGGCATTGGACGCACCGGCATTGCCGATGGCGAAGGTGGCGACCGGGATGCCGGCCGGCATCTGCACGATCGACAGCAGCGAATCCATGCCGTTGAGGGCCTTGGACTGCACCGGCACGCCCAGCACCGGCACCGCGGTCTTGGCCGCGATCATGCCCGGCAGATGCGCGGCACCGCCGGCGCCGGCGATGATCGCGCGCAGCCCGCGCGAACCGGCCTGCTCGGCATAACTGAACAACACATCCGGCGTCCGATGCGCGGACACCACCTTCACTTCGAACGGAACACCCAGAGCTTCAAGCTTCTGGGCGGCGTGCTGCATGGTTTCCCAGTCGGAGCGGGAACCCATGACGATGCCGACAAGCGGCGCGATCGGGTTGGGGGTCATTGGCCGTCACCTGCCTTAAAGACGTATTCTAGCCATCTTCCACGCAAGACGAAGAACCATGGATCGCAAGCTGCTCGACCTGCTGGTATCGCCCGATACCCGCCAGCCCCTGTCCCTGCTGGATGGCAAGGGCCTGGAAGCCCTCAACCGGGCGATCGCCGCCGGTTCCGTCAACCGCGCCGATGGCAACCCGCTGGCGCAGCCGCTGCGCGAAGCCCTGGTCACCCGCGACCGCAAGCAGGTGTTCCGCGTCGACGACGGCATCCCGGTGCTGCTGGCCGAAGAAGCCATCCCGACCGCACAGATCGCCGACTTCCCGGCCGCATGAGCGCGCTGCCGACGCCGGATCCAGCCGTCGTCGCGGCCGATGTCGCCCGCGCGTTGGCCGAGGACCTGGGCAGCGGTGACGTCACCGCCGCCCTGCTGCCCGACCAGCCTGACAGTGCCTACCTGCTGTGCAAGCAGGATGCGGTGATCGCGGGCCGTCCGTGGTTCGATGCCACCCACCGCGCACTCGATGCGGACGTGCAGATCGAGTGGCGGGTGGCCGAAGGCGACAGCGTCAGCGCCGGCACCGTGCTGGCCCTGCTGCATGGGCGCAGCCGCAGCCTGGTCAGCGCCGAACGCACTTCGCTGAATTTCCTGCAGACCCTGTCCGGCACTGCCACCACCACGGCCCGCTACGTGGCTGCGGTGGAAGGTACAGGCACGCGCATCCTTGATACCCGCAAGACCCTGCCCGGCCTGCGCCTGGCGCAGAAATACGCGGTGCGGTGCGGTGGTGGCGACAACCACCGCTTCGGCCTGTACGACACGGTGATGCTGAAGGAGAACCACATCCGCGCGGCCGGTTCACTGGCTGCCGCTGTGTCGGCCGCCCGCCAGCAATGGCCACAGCTGCCGCTGGTGGTCGAGGTCGAGGACCTGGAACAGCTGCGGCAGGCGCTGGAAGCCGGCTGTGAACGCATCCTCCTGGACGACTTCAGCCCGGAACTGCGGCGCGAAGCGGTGCGCATCACCGAAGGCCGCATTCCACTGGAGGTGTCCGGCAGCGTCGGCCTCGGGGGCCTGCGCTCGATCGCCGAAGATGGGGTGGACTGCATTTCCATCGGCGGCCTGACCAAACACGTGCAGGCAATCGACCTGTCGTTGAAACTGGGTCCGCCACCGGGTTGAGGGTGGATTCGCGGATCGTGATGTTGCCGGCCAACGGCCGGCACTACCGTTCTCACACCCGGCGTTCACAACGGCGCTGCGACGCTGCGGCCATCCCCCACAGGAGCCGCGCATGCGCCGGATGCTCTTGCCTGCCTGCCTGCTGCTGGCCGCGACGCCTTTCTCGGCCGCCGCTGCCGAAGCCTGCGATGTACCACCGCGTTTCGGCCTGAGCCCATTGGCGGTCGCCATCCGCAACACCGCCTGCAACGAGCATCGGCTCTGGTATCGCCCCTTCATCGACCGCGACGGCCGCGCCGCCAGCCTCAGTGTCACCGAGGCCGAAGGTGATCATCTGGCCGACAACGGCCTGATCGCCTGGCAACGGGTCACCAGCTACTGGCGCGAAAGCGGCACGCTCAACGCGCTGGGCAGCCAGCCCGGCGCCAGCAGCTGCCTGGCGCCGCTGGGCACGCGTTACACCGACAGCGATTGCCGCGCCTTCCTGATCGACAATCCGTGGTCGGCGGCCTTCATTTCCTGGGTGATGGTGCGTGCCGGCGTACCCGGCTTCAATACTTCCCCACGCCATATCGACTACATCCGCGCCGCCTACCAGGCAGGCCCTTCCGGCGTGCCCTACCGCCTGGTGGACCCGGCCACCGCCAAGCCTGCGCCGGGCGATCTGCTGTGCTTCCTGCGCGACCGCAGCAGCACGCTCAGTTACAGCGGATTGGTGCAGGCCCTGGGCAACGGCTCGGTCGGCCATTGGAAGTCGCATTGCGAAGTGGTGGTGGCGGCCAACCTCGGTGGCGACCAGACGCTTTACCTGGTGGGCGGCAATGTCATGAACACCGTGGCGATGCGCCTGCTGCAACTGGATCGCACCGGCACGATCAAGCTACCGCCGCCGCGCGAGCGCGATACCACCGGCATCGACCCAACCTGCACGCCGGGCCGTGAGGACGAATGCAGCTTCAACCGGCAGGATTGGGCCGCGCTGCTGCAGTTGAATGCCACTGCGCCGCGGGTCGCACCGCTTCCGCCGGTGATACCCGCTGCGCCGACACCGTTGCCGCTGCAGCCGGCAACGGAGCCTGGCAGCAATCGCTGAGCAGATGCCGCTTGATCCGGTCGCCATTCGTCGCCATCTTTGGCGGATCGACACCTGACGGCTGACGCCATGCCCACCCTGCTGTTCCTGCTGATTGCCGGCGGTATCGTCTACTTCTTCTGGAACGCAGCGCGTTCGGCCGCCGAACGTGCGATCGAGCTGGGCCGCAACGCCTGCCGTGCCGCCGATGTGCAGTGGCTGGACCAGGCGGTGCACGCCACGGGCCTGCGCTTGTCGCGCGGGGAAGACGGACGCCTCGGCTTCGAACGCACCTTCAAGTTCGAGTATTCCTACGACGGCATCGATCGCCATGTCGGCCGCATGGTGCTGCGCGGCGACCAGCTGGTTTCATTTACCGGCCCGGGCGCGGCACGGATCAGCCAGATCCGTGCGGACAACGAAGAGGCCGAGGATGTGTAGGGGCTGAAGGTGTGCCGACCAACGGTCGGCCCCACCATTACTTGACCACGCGCAGCGTCGGACGGCCTTTCGGCGGCGGACCAGCGGGCGGCGTGTCGTCCGGCGGCGTCTGCTCATCGTCGTGCAGCAGCTCATCACTGGCCGGCGCCGGCTCGCCACCGGGAATGTCATCCGGCAGGGCCATGCCCTGCCCGGTTTCGCGGGCATATACCGCCAGTACGGCGCTGATCGGCACCTGCACCGGATAGCTGGTGCCGGAGAAGCGCGCCGAGAAGCTCACCGACTCGTTGTCGATCACCAGCCGTACCACCGCGCGTTCGGCGATGTTGAGCACCACCCGGCCATCCTTGATGGCTGAAGGCGGAACCTGCACGCCGGGAACGCCGGCGTCGACCAGGATATGCGGCGTCAGCTGGTTGTCATTGATCCATTCCACCAGGGCCCGCAACAGGTACGGTCGGTGGCTGGTCATGTGGAAGAAGTCTTCGGTCATGCGTGAAGTGTAGCGCCCGACGCCCCGGCCGGGGCGGATCGCCTGCACGCCGGTCGGCGTGCAGACGGGAAAGCGGATGGCGGATCAGCCCGGCAGATCGCGCAGTTTCTTTTCCTGATCGGTCAGGCTGCGGACGAAACCGGGGTGGCGGAAGATCCGGTTGCCATAGTCCTCGATCGCCTTGCCGTCCTTCGGCAACGGCACGTCCAGCGACTGCAGGCGCCAGATGATCGGCGCCATCGCGCAGTCGGCCAGGCTCATTTCCGGGTTGAGGAAGAACTTGCTGGCCTTGAACAACGGCAGCGAGGCCGTCAACAGTTCCTTCAGCCGCTTGCGCCCTGCCTCGGCCTGGGTCTTGTTGCCCAGCTGGATCGCCTGCACCTGCGGCACCCAGTCGTGCTCGATACGCAGCATGGCCAGTCGGATGCGCGCGCGCGACAGCGGGTCGACCGGCATCAGCGGCGGATGCGGATAGCGCTCGTCCAGATACTCGCTGACCACCGACGCGGCATACAGCACCAGCTCGCGCTCGACCAGGGTCGGCACCGAGTGGTACGGATTGAGATCGATCAGATCTTCCGGCGGGTTCTGTGGATCCACCGGTACGAAGTCGAAACTCACGCCCTTGGCCGCCAGCACCAGGCGCACACGGTGGCACAGTACATCGTCGTTCGAGGAAAACAGCGTCAGTGTATTGCGCATGCGTACGCTCGCCGCCATCAAAGGCTCTCCTACGACAGGAGACCGCCTGCCGTATCGGCGCCGCCAGCACCGTGCTGACGGTCGACTCCTCCCCGAGTGTGCAACCGACCATCACAAAAGCCAATAGGCCCGTTGCGATGGCCGGCCTTGGATCAGTGCACGTCCTTCCAGTATTCCTTCTTCAACAGGTACACCAGGAAGGTCAGCAGGGCCAGGAACAGGATCACCCAGACACCGAGCTGCTGCCGCTTCAGCGCGGCCGGCTCGCCGGCGTATTCAAGGAAGTTGGTGATGTCACGCACGGCCTGGTCGTACTGCGCCGCATCGACCGAACCCGGGCTTTCGATGCGCAGGCCCGTCACCGGCGGGTCCATGCCCGCTGCTTCGGCCTTGCCATGTACCGCATGCTGCAGGCCCTGCATCTCCCACAACGGATTAGGCATGGATGCGTTGGCGAACAGCGCATTGTTCCAGCCCAGCGGGCGGCTGCTGTCCAGGTAGAACGACTTCAGGTAGGTGTAGATCCAGTCGCTGCCGCGCACCCGGGAAATCAGGCTCAGGTCAGGCGGCATCTTGCCGAACCACTTTTCGGCCTGCTCCTTGGGCATCGCCACCGGCACCGGATCGCCGATCGCCGAGCCGGTGAAGTTGAGGTTGTTCATCACCTCTTCCTCGCTCAGCCCCAGGTCCTCGCCCATCCGCGAATAGCGCAGGTACTTCAGTGCATGGCAGCCACTGCAGTAGTTCATGTACAACTGGGCACCACGCTGCAGCGACGCCCGGTCACCCAGGTCGTTACCGGCCTGCAGGAGCTTGGTGCCGCCCTCGGCGGCCATGGCCAGGGTACTGCCCAGCATCAGGGCGGCCGCCAGGGCCAGCCGGACCATCCAGCGCTCAGTCATGCGTGGTCACCCTTTCCGGTACCGGCTTGGTCTTGTCCAGCCTTGTCCATATCGGCATGGTGATGAAGAAGGCGAAGTACAGGAAGGTCAGCACCCGCCCGACATAGGTCTCGTGTGCATCGGTACCAGGACCGGAACCGATCACCATCAGCCACGCAAAGCACACCACGAACATGCCCAGCAGGCCGCGCGACAGCCAGCCGCGGTAGCGGTAGGACTTGACCTTGGCCCGGTCCAGCCAGGGCACCAGGAACAGGATGGCGATGGCCGAGAACATCACGATCACGCCACCCAGTTTGTTCGGCACCACCCGCAACATCGCGTAGTACGGCGTGTAGTACCAGACCGGCTTGATGTGCTCGGGGGTGACCAGGCGATTGGCTTCGGTGAAGTTGTCGTGTTCCAGGAACAGGCCACCGAAGGCCGGTGCGAAGAAGATGATGAAGGCCGCGATGATCAGCAGGAAGCCCGCACCGACGCCGTCCTTGAGCGTGTAGTAGGGATGGAACGGGATGCCGTCGGTCGGCGCGTTCGGCGACCAGCGGTTGCCCTTCGGGCCCTTCTTGATCTCCACGCCATCGGGATTGTTCGATCCCACTTCATGCAGCGCGCCCAGGTGCAGCACCACCAGCAGCAGCAGGACCAGCGGCAGCGCGATCACGTGCAGTGCGAAGAACCGGTTGAGCGTGGCGTCGCTGGGCAGGTAATCGCCCATGATCCATTCGGTCAGGCCGTTGCCGATCACCGGAATGGCGCCGAACAGCGAGATGATCACCTTGGCGCCCCAGAACGACATCTGGCCCCACGGCAGCACGTAGCCCATGAAGGCTTCGGCCATCAACACGAGGTAGATCAGCATGCCCAGGATCCACACCAGCTCGCGTGGCTTCTGGTAGCTGCCATACAGCAGCCCGCGGAACATGTGCAGGTAGACCACGATGAAGAACAGCGAGGCACCGGTGGAGTGCATGTAGCGGATCAGCCAGCCCCACTCCACGTCACGCATGATGTATTCGATGGAGGCGAATGCTTCGGCGGCATTCGTCTTGTAATGCATGGTCAGGAAGATGCCGGTGACGATCTGGTTGACCAGCACCAGCAGCGCCAGCGAGCCGAAGTAGTACCAGATGTTGAAGTTCTTCGGCGCGTAGTACTCGCTGACGTGCTTGCGGTAGATAGGCATCAACCCCGGCGCGCGGGCATTGACCCAGTCGGCCACGCCGGTGGCGGTACGGCTGAGGATGTTGGACATCAGGCAGCCCCCTGCGGATCGACACCGATGATGATGGTGTTGTCGTCCTGGTAGTGGTGCGCGGGCACCTTCAGGTTGATGGGTGCGGGCACGTCCTTGAAGACGCGGCCGGACATGTCGAAGCGCGACTTGTGGCAGGGGCAGAAATAGCCGCCCTTCCATTGCGGATCGTAGGGCTCGGGGCGGATTTCACCCACCATTTCCGGCGAACAGCCCAGGTGCGTGCAGAGACCGACCAGCACCGAGATCTCGGGCTTGATCGAGCGCAGCTCCGGGTTCTGCTTGAGCACGTACTCCGGCTGCTGGTCCTTCTCGCCGGACTCGGGGTCCTTCAAGCGGCCATCCAGCCCATGCAGCGCGTCAAGGATCGCCTTGGACCGTTTGACGATCCAGATCGGCTGGCCACGCCATTCCACGATCAGGCGTTGGCCTTCCTGCAGGGCGCTGATGTCGGCCACCACCGGTGCGCCGGCAAGCTTGGCGCGGGCACTGGGGTTCCAGGATTTGATGAAAGGAACTGCGGTGAATCCGACGCCGACGGCGCCCACCACGGCTGTGGTGGCAGTAAGAAAACGCCGACGTCCGGTGTTGACTGGATCGTGTACCCCATCGTTGGCCATCCGGCACTCCGATATTGATTAGGTAGCTTTAAGGCTGCCAGCGGTTCCGGTGGGGGCCAGAGCCGCATTGAATCTCGGTCGAGTGTAGCGGAACCGTTGCGCGCCACACAACGCATTGCAACAACTCTTTCAGATCCGTGCCGACTGACAGTCGGCACCTACCTGTTAACGGTGGGCCGACCAACGATCGGCACCTACTGCTTGCTCAGCACCGTGCGATAGCGCTCGGCCAGCTGGCCGACCCGGCGCACGTAATACTGGGTCTCGCTGTAGGGCGGCACGCCGCGATGACGATCAACCGCGCCCTCGCCCGCGTTGTAGCCGGCAGCGGCCAGGGTCAGGTCTCCATTGAAACGCTTCAACAGCCACGCCAGATACTGCACACCGCCACGGATGTTCTGCCCCGCGTCGTAGGAATCGCTGACGCCGAAGCGCGCGGCGGTGGGCGGCATCAGCTGCATCAGGCCTTGGGCGCCAGCACGGCTGAGTGCGGTCGGGTTGTAGGCCGACTCGGCATGGATGATCGCGCGTACCACGGCCTCTTCCACCCCGAATTCGCGTGCGGCCGCGGTGATCTCGCTCTGGAAGGCCGTGGTGTTCAGGCGCACGCTGCTGAAATCGACGCGCGGATTGATCCCGCAGGCGTAGCAGCGCTCCATGAAGCTGTAGCGGATGGTCCGCACCGGGCCGAGGTTGGCCACCTGGGTCGGGCGTGCGCTGGTGTAGTGGCGCACCCCGTCCTGCATGTACGAATAGACCTGTCCGCTGACCATCCTGCCGCCGCGTGGACTGGCCGGCGTAGAGGTCGTTGCGGGTGCCGGGGTCGCTGCGACAGCGGGACTGGCCGCAGCGGCGGCGACCGCGACCGGATTACGCTCGGCGCTGGCCACCACTGCAGCAGGTGCCGCAGGTGCTGGTAGCGGCGCCGGCACCGGCGTGGCAACGGGAGCGCGCGCTGCCCTGCCCGCGCTGCGGGTGTAGCTGATGGTGCTGCATTGGGCACCGGCCACCCGCTTGCTGACATAGCTGGTGACACCGTCGGCGCCGAGGCACTTGTACAGGGTACCGGCGCTGGCCGGCGCAGCGGTCAGCGCAGCGATGATGATCGCCGTTATCCCCAGTCTCCCCTTCATGGCCGCGAGTGTCCCAGCTTCGCTGCGGCTTGCCAAGGGCGCCGGCTCAGACCGTGACGGCGGGCACGGCCAGGACCTGGCCAAGCCCGGTCAGGCGCTGGGCCAGCTCCTCGCGCAGCTCGGCCGGCGTGGTCCACACCGCCACCGGCAGGCGATCCAGGCTGAGGATCTGCGCCAGCATCATGCCGCGGCTCTCCGCGCCCATCCGCAACAGGCAATGCGCTGGCCCGTCGGCCTCCAGCACACCGCACCAGGGCGGAATGCGCCCGGTCAGCTCCGCTTCGCTGCCGGCCAGGCGCAGGACGGCCTGCAGCGCGAACGGCGCCTGGCTGACCGCCTGCCGCACCATCACATCCGGCGGCGCCGGAGTGCGCCGATGCAGGCCGGGCTCTGGCAGCGGACGCACTGCGCCCATCCGGTCCACGCGCAGCGTGCGCCAGTCCTGCCGCCCCAGGTCCCAGGCCAGCAGATACCAGCGCCGTCCGTAGTTGACCAGGTGCTGGGCCTCGACTTCGCGTTGCGTCACCGCGTCCTGCGCGCTGCGGTATTCGAAGGCCAGCCGCGCGGCCTGCCGGCAATGCTGGGCCAGTCGCCCGAGCAGGCGCGCGTCGGTGGACGGCAGGTCGGACAGGGTTGCGGTGGCGGCATGTACTTCGCCGGCCTGCTGGCGGCGACGCGCCGGCACCAGCGGGTCGAGCTTGGACAGCAGGCCGCGTGCGGTGTCGTCGATGCCGGACACCGTGGCCGACGCCGCGCGCAGGGCAATCGCCAGTGTGGTGGCCTCCTCCTCATCCAGCAGCATCGGCAGCACCGGCGCACCGGCGCCCAGCCGGTAGCCGCCACCTACACCGGCCGAGGCCTGTACCGGATACCCCAGCTCACGCAGGCGCTCGACATCGCGACGGATGCTGCGCCGGTCCACGCCCATGCGCTCGGCCAGCTCGGCGCCGGACCAGTGACGGCGGGCCTGCAGCAGGGAAATCAGGCGAAGCAGGCGATGGGCGGTATGGCGCATGACGGATCGCGGACAGAAGTCGTCCGCAATTGTGCCCCAGCATGGGCCCCACTTCACCACCACCTGCAGGGAGCAATGCCATGACGTCACGCCAGATCACCCTCTACCACGCCGCCCGTTCACGCTCGAGCGGCGCTGTCGCCCTGCTCGAAGCGCTGGGCGCCGACTACCGCATGCAGGTGCTGGACCTGAAGGCCGGTGCCAACCTGGCACCGGCCTATCTGGCGATCAACCCGATGGGCAAGGTGCCGGCCATCGTCCACAACGGCGCCCTGGTGACCGAGCAGGTGGCGATCTATCTGTACCTGGCCGACCTATACCCGGAAGCCGGGCTGGCACCGCCGATCGGCGATGCCCTGCGCGGCCCTTACCTGCGCTGGATGGCCTTCTATGGCGCGTGTTTCGAGCCGGCGATGATCGACAAGGCCATGCATCGCGAGCCGCCGCCGCGCCTGATGTCGCCCTACAACGATGCCGATACGGTGCTGCAGGTGATCGAGGCACAGCTGGCGCAGGGGCCGTACCTGCTGGGCGAGGTGATGAGTGCGGCCGACGTGCTGTGGGGCAATGCGCTGGCATGGACCAGTGCGTTCGGCCTGGTGCAGCCAGCACCGGCGACGGCCGCCTACATCGATCGGATGAGCGCGATGACCGCGTTTGATCGTTCGCGGCAGATCGATGCGGAGCTGATCGCGGCGTGAGGGCACCCGGCTCGGCCCGGCGCTACCGAACGGGGCGGGATGCGGGTGGCGCGGGACCATGGCGCCGCGCGAGCGCAGGGCGAGCGGGGCGGGATGAGGGTAGAATCGCCCCCTTTCCCGCCACCCGAATGGATTAAGCGCCATGACCGGGACGCCAGACGTCTTTCCGCCCGCCACGCCGGGCGGTACCCCGCTCGTTGCCCTGCCCTCTGGTCCGCGCAAGCCCGACCAGGTGAAAGGCAAGCTGTACATCAAGACCCACGGTTGCCAGATGAACGAGTACGACTCGGCCAAGATGGCCGACGTGCTCGCCGCCAGCGATGGCCTGGAACTGACCGATCGCCCGGAAGACGCCGACGTCATCCTGGTCAATACCTGCTCGATCCGCGAAAAGGCGCAGGAGAAGGTGTTCAGCCAGCTGGGCATCTGGAAGAGCCTGAAGAACCAGGGCCGCGAGGTCATCATCGGCGTAGGCGGTTGCGTGGCGTCGCAGGAAGGCGAGGCGATCATCAAGCGTGCGCCGTTCGTCGACCTGGTGTTCGGCCCGCAGACACTGCATCGCCTGCCGGAACTGATCCGCGCCCGTCGCGAGCAGCAGCGCCCGCAGGTGGACATCAGCTTCCCGGAAATCGAGAAGTTCGATCGCATGCCCGAACCGCGTGCTGATGGCGCATCGGCATTCGTGTCGATCATGGAGGGCTGCTCCAAGTACTGTTCGTTCTGCGTGGTGCCCTACACGCGTGGCACCGAAGTCAGCCGCCCGTTCGAAGACGTCGTGGTGGAAGTGGCACAACTTGCGGCACAGGGCGTGCGCGAGATCAATCTGCTCGGCCAGAACGTCAACGCCTACCGTGGCCCCTATGGTGACGGCGAGCTCGCCGACCTGGGCCTGCTGATCCGCACCATCGCCGAGATCGACGGCATCGGTCGCATCCGCTTCACCACCTCGCATCCGCTGGAGTTCAGCGATTCGCTGATCGACGCGTTCCGCGACGTGCCGCAGCTGGCCAACTTCCTGCACCTGCCGGTGCAGGCAGGCAGCGACCGCGTGCTGTCAGCGATGAAGCGCGGTTACACCGCACTGGAATTCAAGTCGAAGATCCGCAAGCTGCGTGCGGTGCGCCCCGATATCTCGATCAGTTCGGACTTCATCGTCGGTTTTCCCGGCGAGACCGATGCTGATTTCGAGAAGACCATGAAGCTGATCGAGGATATCGGCTTCGACCACAGCTTCTCCTTCATCTATTCGCGTCGCCCGGGCACGCCGGCTGCAGACCTGGAAGACACGATCAGCGACGCGGAAAAGCATGCGCGCCTGTCGCGGCTGCAGGAACGGATCAACGCGCATGCCGCGCAGATCTCCGAAAAGATGGTCGGCAGCGTACAGACCGTGCTGGTGGAAGGCCCTTCGCGCAAGAACCCGAACGAACTGACTGGCAAGACCGAGAACATGCGTTCGGTGAACTTCCCGGCGCACCCGCGCCTGATCGGCCAGTTCGTGGACGTGGTGATCACTGAAGCGATGACCAACTCGCTGCGCGGGCGCGTCGTGACAGAATAAGGTGTGCCGACCAACGGTCGGCACCTACCGAGGAATTGAGGTGTGCCGACCAACGGTGGGCACCCACCGCAATTGATGCCGGCCAGCGGTCGGCACCTACCGCGGTGGATGCCCACCGTTGGTCGGCGTGCTTCAATCCAGGCGTTTGCGGAAGCGCAGGATGGCCAGGGTCATCATCGCCACGATGAACACCAGCAGTGCCAGCGCGTCCGGCCACAGCTCCCACAGCGAAGCACCGCGCAGCATGATGCCGCGTACCAGGCGCAGGAAATGGGTCAGCGGCAATACTTCAGCCAACCACTGCACCGGCCGGGGCATGCCGGCGAACGGGAACATGAAGCCCGACAGCAGGATGGATGGCAGGAACAGGAACAGGGTCATCTGCATGGCCTGGAACTGCGACCGCGCGCGCGTTGAAATCAACAGGCCCAGCGCGAGGTTGGCCAGCACCAGCAGCACCGCCGCCAGGTAGACATCAACGAGGCTGCCGCGAATTGGGACCTCGAACAACCAGGTTCCCAGCAGCAGCACCAGGGTGGTCTGCAGCAGACCGATCGCTGCATATGGCAGTACCTTGCCGACCATCAGTTCGCTGCGCGACACCGGCGTGGCGATCAGCAGCTCCATGTTGCCGCGTTCACGCTCGCGCACCACCGCCACCGCAGTGAACATCACCAAGGTCATGGTCAGGATCACCCCGATCAGGCCGGGCACGATGTTCACCGCTGACCGTCGTTGCGGATTGTAAAAGCTGATGACGCTTACCGGCCCGCTAGCGATGCTGCCTTCGCGCAGCGGCCGCGTGTTGCTGGTCGGGCGCGTGTCCAGCGGCACCTGCGCCAGCTGGATCGCCGCACTCTGCACCACCGTGTCGCTTCCGTCGACCAGCACCTGCACCGCTTCGCGGCCTTCGTAGCGGCGTCGTTCGAAATCGACGGGAATCACGATGCCCACGCTGATCCTGCCCCGTCGCAACGCTTCCATCAATTGATCGGGCGTATAGGCCTGCGCGCGCGGGGCGATCACACCGGTGGCAACCATGTCCTGCACCAGGGCGCGCGACGCCGCACTGTTGGCCTGGTCGGCGATGCCGGCATCCAGGTGTCGCAGGTTGAGGTTGATCGCATACCCGAACAGCAGCAGCTGCATCACCGGGATGCCGATGATCATCGCCAGGGTGATCCGGTCGCGGCGCAGCTGGCGCAGCTCCTTGAGCATGATCGCCCACAGCCGTCGCAGGCTCATGCCGCCGGCTCCCGGCCGCGGCCACGGGTAGCGGAAACGAAGACGTCTTCCAGGTTGGGCGCCACCGGTTCGATGCTGGCCTGCGGATCGGCGGCGGCAAGGGCCTGCGCCAGCAAGGCGGTATCGGCCGCGCCCTCGCTGCACAGCACACGCAGCTCGGTGCCGATCTGCGCCACGCTGAGCACGCCCGGCAACGCTGCCAGCGCGCGGCTGGCCTGCCGGGGTTGCGCGGTGGTGACGGCCAGGGTGCGGCCCTGCAGCTGCGCGCACAGTTCGGCCGGCGTGCCATCGGCTACCAGGGCACCGCGATCAAGGATCGCCAGCCGGTGGCAGCGTTCGGCCTCGTCCATGTAGTGGGTGGACACCAGCACCGTGGTGCCGGCATCGGCGAGTTCGAACAGCGCCTCCCAGAAATCGCGACGCGACTCGGGATCGACCGCACTGGTCGGCTCATCCAGGAACAGCAGTTCCGGCGCATGGATCACCGCACCGGCCAGCGCCAGCCGCTGCTTCTGTCCCCCACTGAGGGTCCCGGCCAACTGCACCTGGCGATCCTGCAGGCGGTATTGCTGCAGCAGCGCATCGACCCGTTGCCGCGCCTGCGCGCGTGGCAGATCCTGGATGGCGGCAAGGAATTCCAGGTTCTCCCGCACCGACAGGTCTTCGTATAACGAAAAGCGCTGGGTCATGTAGCCGATGCGGCGGCGCAACGCTTCGGCCTGCGCCGGGATCGCCAAGCCCAGCACGTCGATCTCGCCCGCGCTCGGCTCAAGCAGCCCGCACAGCATGCGGATGGTGGTCGATTTGCCCGAGCCGTTCGGGCCGAGGAAGCCGTATACCTGCCCACGCGGCACCTGCAGATCGACGTTGTCCACCGCCAGCAGGTCGCCGAAACGGCGGCTCAGGCCCTGCGCGCGCACGGCGATGTCATCGACCGGATTCAGAAACGCACCTGCACCGGCAGCCCGGCGGGCAGCGCCTGCATGTCGGCACTGTCGTCGATCTCGATCTCGGCCAGGTAGCTCAGCCGCGAGACGTCATCACCGGTCAACGCGTAATAGGGGGTAAAGGAGGGTTCGCTGCGGATCGATCGCACATGCCCTTTCAATACGGTATTCGCGCCGTCCAGCTGCACCTGCACCGCCTGCCCTACTTTCACCTGCAGGCGCAACGGCTGCGGCAGGTACACGCGCGCATACGGCCGTTCGCCCACCAGCATCACCACCAACGGCGCACCGATCGGTGCCTGGTCGCCTTGCCTGTAGGGCAACGCATCAACCACGCCATCGCGCGGCGCGCGCAGCTGCAGTTTCTGCAGGTTGACGGCCTGCACGACCTCCTGTGCCTGTGTCGCCCTGGAGGTAGCCTGGCCTTGGGCGATGTCCTCACGACGGTTGCCGCGCTGCAGCTCCAGCCACGCCTGTTCGGCAGCGCGCACGCTGGCCACGGCGTTGTCGGCGGCCGCTCGCGCCCGGTCGAGGTCGGCGGCCGCCACCAGCCGCTGGCGGGCCAGTGGTTGCACCCGGCGGTAGTACGCGGTGGCTTCCGCCGCCTGCGCGCGCAGCGCGGTGAGCTGTGCCTGCGCCTGGGCGATCTGCTCCGGACGCGGTCCCACCTGCAGTTCCTCGAGCTGTGCCTGCGCGCGGGCCGTTTCGGCCTGTGCGGCGTCGAGCTGGGCTGCGCCACGGGCAGGATCCAGGCGCATCAGCAGCGCGCCCGCCTTGACCGCCTGCCCCTCGCGCACGTCAACGGTACTGATCACTTCAGCCGCCGGTGCGGGCACGCTGATCCGGTCCCATTCAAGCGTACCCAGTGCTGCTGGTGGTGCTTCGCCGCACCCCGCCAGCAGGCAGCTGCCCAGCAACCCCATCCTGCGCACCCACGTGCCCACGGCCATGCGCCACCTCCTGCGATGGCGCCACGGTGCCATGCTCCCTGTGCACCCGCAATGATCCAGATCAGCGCTGGCCAATAATTGATCAGTCGCTGCCAAGGCCACTGCCGCAAGGTTCGCTGCCACCTATCCACAGGTTCGTGGCAACACCGTCCACACCGCATGTGGAAAACCCCGCAGGCACTGGCACAATTTTCACCACCGCATCATCTTCCTTGTGGCACAAGCCCTGCGAGGATCTATCCACAGGTTTCTTCGGCGCCGGTCCACACCCGGTGTGGAGAACTGTCGTCATGCCGGCTTGCGCGTTACCCTTGTCGTCCCTGACTCCATCGCGGTGGACGGCGACCCCGCCCCACCCCAAGCAATGAAAAGCATCGAGCATCGAGATTTCACCCTGTCGCCGGAAGACAACGCGCAGCTGGCCAACCTGTGCGGCCCGTTCGACGGCCACCTGCGCCAGATCGAACTGAAGCTTGGCGTGGAAATCGCCAATCGCGGCTTCGTGTTCCGCATCAGCGGCCCGGCCGAGGCCAGCGCCGAGGCGCAGAAACTGATCGAGGCGCTGTACGAAGAAGCGGCCGAGACCACCTTCGACAACCACGCCATTCACCTGCGGCTGAACGCGGCCAACATCGAACAGATCGCCGACCGCTCCTACGAAGCGCAGGACGTGGCGATCAAGGTCAAGCGCGGAACCGTGCGCGGCCGGGGTTCCAACCAGAGCCGCTACCTGCACCAGATCGTCAGCCACGACATCAACTTCGGCATCGGCCCGGCTGGTACCGGCAAGACCTTCCTGGCCGTTGCCAGCGCGGTGGAAGCACTGAACGAATCACGCGTGCAGCGCCTGATCCTGGTGCGTCCGGCGGTCGAGGCCGGCGAGAAGCTGGGCTTCCTGCCGGGCGACCTCAGCCAGAAGGTCGACCCGTACCTGCGCCCACTGTACGACGCCCTGTATGAAATGCTGGGCGTGGAAAAGGTGCTCAAGCTGCTGGAAAAGAACGTCATCGAGATCGCGCCGCTGGCCTACATGCGCGGCCGCACGCTCAACGATGCGTTCGTGATCCTGGACGAAGCGCAGAACACCACCATCGAACAGATGAAGATGTTCCTGACCCGCCTGGGCTTCGGTTCCACCGCCGTGGTCACCGGCGACCTGACCCAGACCGACCTGCCCAAGCATGTGAAGTCCGGCCTGCGCGATGCGATCGACGTGCTGCGCGACGTGGAGGGCGTCAGCTTCACCTTCTTCGAAGCCCGCGACGTGGTCCGCCACCCGCTGGTGGCGCGCATCGTCAGTGCCTACGACCGCCGCGACCTGCATGAGATCCAACCTGGAGCGACTCCATGACCCGTGGTCCCGTACGACTGGATGTCGCCGTCAGCTACGCCCTGCCCCGTGCCGGGCTGCCCTCGGCCGTCAGCTTCCGCAAGTGGGTGGCGGCTGCGCTGAAGGGCCGCATCCGCGAGGCCGACCTGGCCATCCGCGTGGTCGACAGCAAGGAAGGGCAGTCGCTGAACCGGCATTACCGGGGCAAGGACTACGCCACCAACGTGCTGAGCTTCCCGGCCGACGTGCCGGAGGGCCTGCCCAAGGGCGTCAAGTTCCCGCTGCTGGGCGACCTGGTGATCTGCGCACCGGTGGTGGCGCGTGAAGCCGAGGAGCAGGGCAAAGTGCTCAACGCCCACTACGCGCACCTGACCGTGCACGGCGTGCTGCACCTGCTCGGCTGGGACCACGAGGACGACAAGGAAGCCGAGGCGATGGAACAGCTGGAGCGCGAGATCCTGGCCGAGCTTGGCATCGACGACCCGTACGCGGGCGAGCGCTGACAGCGGGCCGGTGCCCGTATGGCCGAGCCCATGCTCGGCCGCAGCGCACCATGCGCCCCGCCCACCTGGCAAAAAAGCAGCCGAGCATGGGCTCGGCCCTATTACGGAACCCGCTTGTGCTGCTGCGTACCTTCCTGCCACTGCCCTTACTGCTTGCCTCCACCGCTTCCGCCGCGCCGCTGGACCTGCCTGCCCTGATCGAATGCCGCCAGGGCGTGGCCGAGCACGCCGCACTGGCACCGCTGCTGGCCGATCCGCTGAAGGCCGTCGCCCACGGCCTGCAGCCGCTGCCGCAGGGCAACCAGTTCATGAGCGAGTACCGGCTGGCCAGCCCGATCACCGTGTTCGGCCAGCAGACCGAGCGTGTGGCCGTGGCCGGCGCCAGCGTCATGGCCGTACTCGACCAGGCCGACCCGCGGCCGTTGGCCAAGCAGCTGGCCCTGGAGATCGGCTACGACCAGGACGGCAAGTTCATGGCCGGGCGCGAGCTGGTCAGCCGCGATGTGACCGACCCGAAGACCGGGGAGGCGCAGATCGAGTCGATCATCCTCAGCGTATCCACCGTCGCCAGCCACCCCGGCAGGACCCTGGCCGGCTGCACCTACAGCCTGGACCTGCCGGCCGAGGACGAGGGCCCGGCCGCCACCGCCCCGGCGGCCGACGGTCACTGACAGGCCCCCACATCCTGCTAGACTTGGGTCATCGCCCGGCCTGCCGGGTGCCTTTTTTCCAGAGATGTCAGAAGACGACAGTAGTAGCTCCTTCGTGGAGCACAGTGAAAAGAAGCGCGGCTGGCTTGAACGCCTGACGTCTGCTTTTTCCGGCGAACCCCACACCCGCGACGAGCTGGTCGCTGTCCTGCACACCGCGCAGGAAGAAGGGTTGATCGCCGCCGATACCCTGAAGATGATGGAAGGTGCCATTTCGGTGGCCGAGCTGACCGTGGGCGACGTGATGATCTCGCGTTCGCAGATGGTCTCGCTGCCGGTCGAGGCGCCCTTCCTGGAGCTGATGAAGCAGGTGGTCGAGTCCGGCCATTCGCGCTTCCCGGTGCATGGCGAAAACAAGGACGACATCCTCGGCGTGTTGCTGGCCAAGGACCTGCTGCGCGGCGTGGTTGCCGACAACGGTCCGGGCAACGTGCGTGAGCTGCTGCGCCCGGCGGTGCTGATTCCGGAAGCGAAGAAGCTCAACGTGCTGCTGAAGGAATTCCGCCTGTCGCGCAACCACATGGCGATCGTGGTGGACGAGTACGGCGGTGTCGCCGGCCTGGTCACCATCGAGGACGTGCTGGAGCAGATCGTCGGCGAGATCGACGACGAGCATGACGAGGCCGAGGATTTCTCCGCGCAGATCGCCATCCAGGCCGATGGCCAGTACGTGGTGGATGCACTGACGCCGATTGGCGATTTCAACGAGCGCTTCGGTGCAACCTTCTCCGATGAGGACTACGACACCATCGGTGGACTGGTGACCGAAGCGGTGGGCCATCTGCCGGAAGTCGGTGACGAACTGGCGCTGGACCGCTTCATGTTCCGCGTAGCCCGCGCCGATGCGCGCCGGGTCCAGGCCTTCCATGTAACGGTGCTGGCACCGGACGCGCAGGACGACGCTTGAAGCACCGTGGCCTGATCCTGACCCTGTGGCTGGCGTTGTGCCTGCTGGCCACGGCCCTGCCCCTGGCTGCGTTCGCGCAGGCGGCGGCGCCGACCGTTTCGACGGCCAGCGATGCCCCTGCCCCGCGCGTCGGTGTGGTCACCATGCAGCCCGGCACCGTGTTCTTCGAACGCTTCGGCCACGATGCCATCGTCGTGCTGGACCCGGTGAGCGGCGAGGCGATCTCATACAACTTCGGCTACTTCGATCCGTCCGAACAGGATTTCATCGGCCGCTTCGTACGTGGCGACATGATGTATTACCTGGTGGCCCTGCCACTGCAGCAGGACCTGTCGTACTACGACGAGACCGGCCGCGGTGCCAGCGTACAGTGGCTGGATATCACCCCGGACCAGGCACGCTCACTGGCCGCCGACCTGGCCGAACGGGCCAAGCCGGAAAACGCGCGCTACCACTACGATTACTACACGGCCAACTGCGCGACGATGGTGCGCGACACGCTGGACAAGGCACTGGGCGGCGGGCTGCATTCACAGCTGTCGGGCCGTTCGCGTGGCAACACCTATCGCAGCGAGTCGGTGCGCCTGGCGTCGCCGGCCCCGTGGATGTGGCTGGGCTTCGATATCGGCCTGGGTCCGTTTGCCGACCAGCCGCTGTCGCGCTGGCAGGAAGCCTTCGTGCCGATGCGCCTGGCCGATGCCCTGCGGCAAGCCCGCAACAGCGACGGCCGCCCGCTGGTGCAGTCCGAGCAGGAACTGCTGCCGCACCGCATCGATCCCGAACCGAAGGATTTCGCGCGCCACTGGTGGCCGTGGCTGCTGTGTGGCCTGGTGATTGCAGCGGGCGTGCTGGCGCTGCGCAGGCGTACGCGCCTGCTGGCCGGCCTGGCCTTGCCGCTGTGGCTGCTGTGCACCATCGCCGGCGGCCTGCTGGTGTTCCTGTGGGGCTTCAGCACGCACTACGCTGCCTGGGCCAACCGCAACCTGCTGCTGCTGTCGCCGCTGTGCGTACTGCTGTTGCCGGGGGCGATCAGCCTGCTGCGGCGGCGCGTGCCTGGCCGCATGTTCAGGATCGTGCTGTGGCTGGTGGCGGTGCAGGCCGTGGCTGCCCTGGTGCTGCACTGGCTGAGCCTGCAGGCGCAGTACAACGTGCAGTGGATCGTACTGCTGCTGCCGGTCCACGCGGCGCTGGCCTGGGTGCTGGGGCGCCGTCCTCACTTGTCGGAAACGCAGCACTGACGCACGATGGCGGGCATGTCATTGCCCGCCTCACTGCCCGCCCCTGCTGCTGCCGCCTCCACCGCAGCCAATCCCACCTGCGTCATCAACTGCGTCCACTACGATGACGACGGCAAACGCCACGACATCAGCCTGGATGCCATCAGCGATGTCATCGCCAGCAACAATGGTTTCGTCTGGGTCGGCCTGTACGATCCGAACGAAGATGTACTGCTGAAGCTGCAGGAAGAATTCTGCCTGCACGACCTGGCCGTCGAAGATGCGCGCAACGCGCACCAGCGCCCCAAGGTGGAGGCCTACGGCAACTCGTTGTTCGTGGTGGTGACCACCGCGCAGATGGTTGACGAGCGCATCCAGTACGGCGAGACCCATGCCTTCCTCGGCCCACGGTTCCTGGTGACCGTTCGCCACGGCGCCTCGCTCTCGTACGCACCGGTACGCGCGCGCGTGGAGCGCGAACCACAGCTGCTGAAAATGGGCCCGTCGTACTGCCTGTACGCCGTGGCCGACTTCGTGGTCGACAATTACCTGCCCATCACCAACCGCTTCCGCGACACCCTGGAACTGCTGGAGAAGGACATCTTCGCCGACAGCTACAAGCGCAGCACGGTGGTGCGCCTGTACGAGCTCAAGCGCGAGTTGAACAAGATGCGGATGGCGGTGGCACCTCTGCAGGATGTACTGGCACAGCTGCGCCGCTACCAGGGCGAGCTGTTCCCGGACGAAGTGAAGCTGTATATCCGCGACGTGCACGACCATGCGGTACGCATCAGCGATGTCATCGACACGCTGCGCGAGATGCTGGGCACGGCCCTGAGCGTGAACCTGTCACTGGTGACGCTGGCCCAGGGTGAGACGGTGAAGCGGCTGGGTGCATGGGCCGCGCTGCTGGCCGCGCCGACGCTGATCACCAGCTGGTATGGCATGAATTTCAGCCACATGCCGGAATTGAACCAGCCATGGGCCTACCCGCTGATGATCGTCGCTGTCGGTGGCATCTGCGTTGGCCTGTACCGGCTGTTCAAGCGGGTGAAGTGGCTGTAATAAAGGCGTATCGACCAACGGTCGATACCCACCAAACCGGTAGGCCACGACCGTTGGTCGTGGCGCATTGGGTCGATACCCACCAGACCGGTAGGCCACGACGGTCGACACCTGGCGTACCTGTCGTGGCGCATTGGGTGATCATCAAGCCACGTAGATGGTCTTGATGTTCATGAACTCATGGATGCCGTGGTCGGCCAGTTCACGGCCGAAACCTGACTCCTTGCTGCCGCCGAACGGCAACCGCGCATCGCTCTTGACGATGGCGTTGACGAAGGCCGCGCCGCATTCCATGCGCTGGGCGAAGGACTCGCCACGCACCGGGTCACGCGTCCACACGCTGCCGCCGAGGCCGAAGCGGGTGTCGTTGGCCACGCGCAGCGCTTCGGCTTCATCCTTGACCCGGATGACCGCAGCGACCGGCCCGAACAGTTCTTCGTCATAGGCCGGCATGCCCGGCCCCACCTGGTCGAGCACGCTGGCCGGGTAGCCCGCATGCGAACCGGCGATCGGTTCGCCGCCGATCAGCACCCGCGCGCCTTTGGCGACGCTGGCCTGCACCTGCTTGTGCAGTTCGTCGCGCAGGTCGGCACGGGCCATCGGTGCCAGCGTGGTGCCGCGCTCGTTCGGGTCGCCGTACTGACGCTCGCCTGCAGCTTCGACGAAGCGCCGGGTGAATTCATCGGCCACCGCTTCAACCACAATGAAGCGCTTGGCGGCAATGCAGGTCTGGCCACTGTTGTCGAAGCGCGACTTCACCGCGGCGGCAACCGCCTTGTCCAGGTCGGCATCATCGAGCACCACGAAGGCGTCGCTGCCGCCCAGCTCCATCACCGACTTCTTCAACTGGCTGCCAGCGTTGGACGCGATGGAGCGCCCTGCCCTCTCGCTGCCGGTCAGGGTGACTGCCTTCACCCGTGCATCGCGCAGTACGTCGGCAGCCTGGTCGTTGTCGATGTGCAGCACGTCGAACACACCGTCCGGCAGGCCGCCATCGCGGCACACCGCCAGGATCAGGTCGGCGCACTGCGGCACGTTGCTGGCGTGCTTGAGCAGCGCCACGTTGCCGGCCATGAACGCCGGGGCCAGGAAGCGGAACACCTGCCAGATCGGGAAATTCCACGGCATCACCGCGAACACGCAGCCGATCGGTTCATAGCGCACGTAACTGCGCTGGGCCTCGGTATCGATCAGCTGCGGCTTCAGATAGTCGGCGGCATGGTCGGCATAGAACTCACAGGTGGTCGCGCACTTTTCCACTTCGGCCAGGGCCTCGGCCTTCAGCTTGCCCATCTCGCTGGTCATGGCCTGCTGCAGGTCATCGCGGCGCGCACGCAGCTGGCCGGCAATCTGCTTGAGGATCGCCCCGCGATCCTGCAGCGAGCGCTCGGCCCAGCGTGGGAACGCCTCGGCTGCGGCCTGCAGGCGCTGCTCGATGGCAGCGGCATCCATCAGCTCATGGCGGTAGGTCACCTGGCCGGTGGCCGGGTTGATGATCTCGACGGTCATGGGGGGTCTCCATCAGGTAGACCCCCATTGTGCGCCGGCCGCCGTGAGCCGGATGTTGCCGGCTCAGCCGTTGTCCTGGCGGGCCAGCTGCAGGTCGCGCTGGCGTCGCTTCTCCGCACGCGCATTGATGTACCAGCCGATCACCGCAGCAATGGACACTGCAGACACCAGCAGCGTGGCCAGCGCATTGATCTTCGGGCTGATGCCCATGCGTACCGAGGCGAACACCTTCATCGGCAGCGTGGTCGAGCCCGGCGTGGCAACGAAGCTGGCCACCACCACGTCATCCAGCGACAGGGTGAACGCCAGCAGCCAACCGGCCACCAGCGCCGGGGCGATGATCGGCAGGGTGATGCGGGTGAACACGGTCAGCCGGCTCGCGCCGAGATCCATCGCCGCTTCTTCCAGCGACAGGTCCATCTCCTGCAGGCGCGAGGACACCACCACGGTGACGAAGCACAGGGTGAAGGTGACGTGGGCGATCCAGATGGTAGCCAGGCCACGCGCCGGGAAGCCCGGAATCGCGCCCATCGAGGCCAGCAGCGCCATCAGCGAGAAGCCGAGGATCACGTCCGGCATCACCAGCGGCGCGGTCACCAGCGCACCGAAGAACGGCTTCCCGCGGAAACGCTTGAAGCGGGTCATCACCATCGCCGCCAGCGTGCCGAGCACGGTGGCGGTACAGGCGGTCCAGAACGCGACCACCAGGCTGGTCCACATCGCATCCATCAGCGCCCGGTCGGCAAACAGATCGCTGTAGGCACGGGTGGAGAACCCGGCCCAGACCATGGCCAACCGTGAGCTGTTGAACGAATAGAACATCAACAGCAGGATCGGCAGGTACAGGAAAGCGAAGCCGAGCAGCAGCACGCCCAGGCCCAGGCCCTTGGCAGAACGCGGGCTCATGCCTGCTTCCCTTCCAGCAACCGCTGCTGGGATCGGTTGAACAGCAGGATCGGCACCAGCAGCAACAGGATCATCGCCACCGCCATCGCCGAGGCGCCCGGCCAGTTGCGGTTGTTGAAGAACTCGTTCCACAGCTGGCGACCGACCATCAGGGTTTCCGAGCCACCCAGCATTTCCGGGATCACGAATTCGCCGATCGCCGGAATCATCACCAGCATGCAGCCGGCGATGATGCCCGCCTTCGACAGCGGCAGGGTGATGCGCAGGAACGCCTGCCACGGCTTGGCGCCGAGGTCGTAGGCTGCTTCCAGCAGACGGTGGTCATGCTTGACCAGGTTGGCGTACAGCGGCAGCACCATGAACGGCAGATAGCAGTACACGATGCCGATGTAGGCCGCGGTCGGGGTGTCGATCAGCTGCAGTTTCGGCAGGCCCATCGAGGTCATCAGCGACTGCAGGCCGGTGTACTGCAGGAACTGGTCGAGCAGGCCGTTGCGGTCCAGGATCGCTTTCCATGCATAGACGCGGATCAGGAACGAGGTCCAGGACGGCAGCACCACCAGCATCATCGCCACGTTGCGCGCGGCCGGCGACAGGCGGGCGATGGCATAGGCCATCGGATAGCCGATCAGCAGGGTGAAGAAGGTCGAGATCGCGGCGATCTTGATCGAGCTCAGGAACGCCTGCGCATAGATCGAATCGCGGAACAGCGCCAGGTAGTTCTCGAGGTTGAGCTTCAGCGAGAGCCCACCATCGACGTACTGCAGCAGCCAGGTATACGGCGGCGAGCCGACCCGGCTGTGCGAGAAACTGATCATCAGCACGATCAGGAACGGCACGGCGAAGAACAGCAGCAGCCACAGGTACGGAATGCCAATCACCGTGGCACGCGTGCCCGGCAGCCAGCGCTTCAGGCCCGCCGTGCTCATGAGGTCAGCACCACGCCGTCGTTGTCACGCCAGTGCACCCACACCTGGTCGCCCCAGGTCAGGCCATCGCTGGCCCAGCGCTGCGAGTTGGCGAAGTTGGCCAGCACCTTGGCGCCGCTGGGCAGGCGCACGTGGTAGACCGAATGGCTGCCGAAGTAGGCAATGTCCTCGATCACGCCCTGCGCCTTGTTGGTGTGCCCTTCCGGCTCGTCCTTGCCGATCATCACCTTCTCCGGGCGCAGCGCGAACGCGACCGGCTGCCCTTCATAGCAGGTGATGCCGTGGGCGATGTAGACCGGCGCCGGGAACAGCGGCGAACGCACGGTCACGTATTCGGGCAGGTCCTCGTCGATCACCCCGTCGAACAGGTTGACCGAACCGATGAACTCGGCAACGAAGCGGTTGGCCGGCTGCTCGTAGACTTCATCGGGCTTGCCGACCTGCTGGATCCAGCCGGCGTCCATCACCGCGATGCGGGTGGCCATGGTCATCGCCTCTTCCTGGTCGTGGGTCACCATCACGCAGGTCACGCCCGACGACTCGATGATGCTGACCAGCTCCAGCTGCATCTGCGAGCGCAGCTTCTTGTCCAGCGCGCCCATCGGTTCGTCCAGCAGCAGCAGCTTGGGCCCCTTGGCCAGCGACCGCGCCAGCGCCACGCGCTGCTGCTGGCCGCCGGACAGCTGGTGCGGCTTGCGCTTGCCAAGATGGCCCATCTGCACCAGGTCGAGCATCTCGCCCACGCGCTTGGCGATGGCCTCGCGGGCGAGTCCGTCCTGCTTCAGGCCGAAGGCGATGTTCTGCTCCACGGTCATGTGCGGGAACAGCGCATACGACTGGAACATCATGTTGACCGGCCGCTGGTACGGCGGCAGCGCGTCCATCCGCTGGCCATCGACGGTGATGCTGCCCTTGGTGGGTGTCTCGAAGCCGCCCAGGCAGCGCAGCAGGGTCGACTTGCCACTGCCGGAGCCACCGAGCAGCGCGAATATCTCGCCCTTGCGGACGTCCAGGTTGACGTCGTCGACGGCGACGAAGCCATCGAATTCCTTGCGCAGATCACGAATGGAGAGATAGCCGGGCACACCGGTCGCTTCGACGACGGCGGCTTCCGGCTGGGCTTCAACGGGCATGGGGGCTCCGGGAGCGGGCGGTGGACAGCGGCCGCCATTCTACCGGCCGGGGGCCGATGGGGATATGACGACGGCGGGCGGGAAGGCGCCGCTGGCCGTCCTGGAGTACCGGACCGGTGTCGGGTTTGGCCCGCAAATGGCGCACTCCAGGCGCAACACGCGCCCCCTGCGTGGCCGTTCCCTGTTGTTTCCGCCTTGGCCTGCGGGTGCCGCGCCCAATCTGCAACGTTTTTCAGAACCGGGAGCCTTGATCGCCCGCCACTACCCCGTCGCAATCCCCAGGATCGAGGCCGACCATGGACGAACACGCGTGACATCCGCAGACACTTCTGTCTTCGCCCCACCCGCCCCCCAGCCCTCGTTAGCCGATCGGCTGGAGGTGGCCATCATCGGCGCCGGCCAGGCCGGGCTGTCACTCAGCGCGGTCCTGCAGGAGGCCGGCGTCGCGCATCGCGTACTGGAGGCGGAAACCGTGGGCGCCAGCTGGCGGCGGCGCTGGGATTCCTTCCAGACCAACACCGCCAACGCGACGATGGCCCTGCATGGCCACGCCTATGCGGGCGACGACCCGGAGGGCTTCATGGCCGCACCGGAAGTGATCCAGCGGCTCCGCGACTACGCAAGCGAAAGGTCACTGCCGATCCACGAAGGCTGCGCGGTCCTGCGTGTCACGCCCAAGGCGGGCGGCTACGCCATCGAATCGAGTCACGGGCCGATCCAGGCCGCTGCGGTGGTGGTGGCCACCGGCGAATACGGCCGTCCCCGGATGCCCCGCGTTCCCTTTGCGCCCGGGCCGGCGCTGGCGGTACTGCACTCCAGCAACTACCGCAGTTCCCGGCAGCTTCCCGACGGCGCGGTGCTGGTCATCGGCGGCGGCCAGTCCGGCGCGCAGATCGCCCAGGATCTCCGCGCCAGTGGCCGTAACGTGTATTGGTCGCTGGCCGAGCGCCATTCGCATACGCGCCGGCTGCGCGGCAAGGATTCGATGACCTGGTGGGACATGGCCGGACGCATCCACCAGCATGTGAGTGAATCGGCCGGGGTACTCGCCGGGGAGCCGGGCGCGCTGCGCAAGGCCCGGACCGCAGAGTTCCCGCTGATTTCCGGCAAGGGACGCGCAGGCCTGGGCAGCTCGATCAGCCTGCTGGCGATGCATCGCGAGGGCATCACTCTGTTGGGCCGTCTGCAGGGCTTCGACGCGGACATCGCTCGCTTCGCCGATGTCCGCCCACAGCTGCGCACCGCGGTCGAGGCGACGCGGGCCGAATACGCCTATCTCGATTCACTGGCCAGCGGGTACTACGCCACGCGGCCCGAACCGCGCACCGATGACGCCCGCTACATTCCCGAAGAGGTGTACCTGCACTGGGAGCCTGACGCCTCGCCGCGCGAACTGGATCTGAACGCTGCCGGCATCCGCTCGGTTGTCCTCGCCACTGGCTTCGTCGCCGAATGGCCGTGGCTGGATGTGGACGGCGTGCTGGACGAACACGGCTACCCGCTCGGCGAGTTCGGCGTCTCCCCTCAGCCCGGGCTGTTCTTCATCGGCATGCACAACCTGCAGCGGATGAGCTCATCATTCCTGTGCAACGGCGGTCGCGATGCGCGCGACCTGTTGCCCGCCATCCTGCGGCACCTTGGCCGGGCCGGCAGTACCGGCGCCGGCGCAGGGCAAGACAGCTGCCGGGCAAGGCCCGGCGCTACCGAAAACGCTTAGCGACCGGTCTTCACCTCGGTCCACAGCCGGGTGTAGAGCTTGTCGGTCTCCGGCGTGTTGATCGAATAGGTGAACATCTTCGCGGCCACGTCGGCCGGCGGGTAGATGGTCGGGTCGGTGCGGATCGCCTCGTCCACCAGCGGGGTCGCGGTCGGCACCGGGTTGCCGTAGTGGATGAAGTTGGTGTTGGCCGCGGCCACCTTCGGTTCCAGCAGATAGTTGATGAATGCGTAGGCCGCTTCCGGATGCTTGGCATCCTTCGGGATGGCCAGCATGTCGAACCACTGCGGCGCGCCTTCCTTCGGGATCGAATAGGCCACGTGCACGCCATTGCTGGCCTCGGCCGCACGGTCGCGGGCCTGGATGATGTCACCCGACCAGCCCACCACCAGGCAGGTGCCGCCGTTGGCCAGCGAGCCCACGTACTGCGAGGAGTGGAAATTCTGCACGTACGGGCGGATCGACTTCAGCAGGTCCGCCGCCTTCTGCAGGTCGGCCGGATCGCCGCTGTGCGGGTCCAGGCCCAGGTAGTGCAGCGCGATCGGAATCATGTCCGCCGGCGTGTCCAGGATGGTCACGCCGCAGTCCTTCATCTTGCTGATGTTTTCCGGCTTGAACACCAGGTCCCAGCTGTTGGCGATGTCGGTGCTGCCACCGAAGCGCTCCTTCAGCATGTCCACGTTGTAGCCGATGCCGGTGGTGCCGATCATGTACGGCACACCGTACTGGTTGCCCGGATCCTGGGTGGCGATGCGCTTCATCACCGCCGGGTCGAGGTTGGCCAGGTTCGGGATCTTCGACTTGTCCAGCGGCAGGAACACGCCGGCCTGGATCTGCCGGCCGAAGAAGTTCAGCGTCGGCACCACCACGTCGTAGCCGCTGTTGCCGGCCAGCAGCTTGGTCTCGACCATCTCGTCACTGTCGAACACATCGTAGGTGACCTTGATCCCGCTCTGCTTCTCGAAGTTGGGGATGGTGTCTTCGGCGATGTAGTCGCTGTAGTTGTAGACGTTCAGGACCTGGCTGTCCTGTCCGCCGCCGTTGCCGCCGCCACAGGCGGAAAGCATGGCGGAGGCCAGGCCGAGCGTGAGGATACGCAGCTTCATCGGGTGCTCCAGAATGCGGAAAGGGGGGCCGGCCGGGCCGGCGACGGGTGCCAGCCTACCCCCCGGCGAGGGATTTTTCTATTCGCGGCCTTCACACGTTCAGCAGCAGGAACTCGCGCTCCCACGAACTGATCACGCGGAAGAAGGTCTCGTATTCCTTGCGCTTGACCGAGGTGTAGGCGCGGCAGAAGCGCTCGCCGAGCAGCGCCTGCAGCTCGCTGCACTGCTCCAGCCCGTCCAGCGCTTCACCCAGCGAACGCGGCAGGTCGTAGCCCAGTTCCTTGGCGCTGCCGGTCACCGGCGCATCCGGCGCCAGGCGCTCACGGATGCCGAGCAGCCCGCAGGCCAAGGTCGCGGCCATCGCCAGGTAAGGGTTGGCGTCGGAGCCGGCAAAGCGGCTTTCCACCCGCATGTTCTCCGGCGTATCCAGCGGCACCCGCAGGCCGCAGGTGCGGTTGTCGAAGCCCCAGTGCACGTTGCTAGGCGAGACCTCACCGAACACCAGGCGCCGGTAGGAATTCACGTTCGGCGCGAAGAACGCCATGGCCATCGGCACATATTTCTGCAGGCCGGCCAGGTAATGGGCGAACAGCGGACTGAAATCCTCACCACCGTGCTCGCCGGTGAACACGTTCTGGCCATCGCTGATGCGCAGCAGGCTCTGGTGGATGTGCATCGCACTGCCCGGCTCGTTCTCCATCGGCTTGGCCAGGAAGGTGGCATACACCCCATGGCGCATCGCCGATTCGCGCATGGTGCGCTTGAACAGGAACACCTGGTCGGCCAGATCCATCGCATTGGCGTGGGTGAAGTTGACCTCCAGCTGCGCCGCGCCGGATTCGTGGATCAGCGTATCCACGTCCAGCTTCATCGCGTCGCAGTAGTCGTACATCAGGTCGAGGATCGGATCGAACTCGTTGACCGCGTCGATCGAGTACGACTGCCTTGCCGTTTCCGGGCGACCGGAGCGGCCCGCCGGGGGCAGCAGCGGAAAATCCGGATCGGTGTTCTTCTGCACCAGGAAGAATTCCAGCTCGGGCGCGACCACCGGCCGCAGGCCGAGCTCGGTATAGGCATCCAGCACCCGGCGCAGCACGTTGCGCGGGGCCAGTTCGTGTGGCTCGCCGTTCTTGGTGTAGCAGTCATGGATGACCTGCGCGGTCGGGTCGGTCGCCCACGGCACCATGCGCACGGTGTCCGGGTCGGGGCGCAGGATCATGTCCGAGTCCGACGGCGAGGTCAGGTCGTAGTAATCGTCTGGAAATTCGCCGGTGACGGTGGTCGCGAAGATGCCTTCAGGCAGGCGCGTGCCATAGTCGTGCGAGAACTTGTCGGCGGGGATGATCTTGCCGCGCGCATTGCCGGTGATGTCCGGAACCAGGCATTCGACCTCGGTGATGCGCCGCTCCTTCAGCCAGCGCAGCAGGCTGCTTTCCTGCGGGGGCGGGGGCGTGGCCGTCTTGCGCGGGCGCGTTCGGGAACTCATGGGGATTCCAGTCGATTCTGTTGGTGCTGCCGGCAAGCTTGGCCGAACGCACGGAAAATAGCGTGATAGAACGGCGTCTGCATGACACGCCACTCCGGGTGCCACTGTACGCCGAGCACGAATCGATGGCGCGGGCTGCGTGCTGCTTCGACCAGGCCATCATCGGCCCAGGCCTCGATCTGCAGGCCTTCGGCAACCTGTGCGATGCCCTGCCCGTGCACTGAATTGACCTGCACCCGATCGGCGGCACTCCACTGCGCCAGCCACCCCCCATCGGCCAGGGTGATCGCGTGGGCCGGCCCATACTGCACCTCCACCGGCGCCTGTGGATCTTCGCGATGGTCGGCCAGGCCAGGCACTGCATGCACCTGCGGATGCAGCGTGCCACCGAGCGCCACATTCAATTCCTGGAATCCGCGGCAGATCGCCAGCACGGGTAGATCCATCGCCAGCGCCTCGCGCAGCAGCGCGAACGCAGTGGCGTCACGCGCCGGGTCATGCCGGTTGCCGTTCCAGGTACGCCCCCCTTCGTAATGCTGCGGCTCGATGTTGCTGACCGCGCCGGTCAGCAGCAGGCCATCCAGGCCCTGCAGCCAATCGCGCGCCGGCAGCGGTGGCTGCAGACTCGGCAGCACCAGCGGTGTTGCCTGCGCAGCGTCAACCAACGCACGCACATATTTTTCCCCGGCCACCGCGAAACGATGATGGCCGAGCACGGTGCTGTCGGTGGGCAGGCCCACCCAGGGCAGGCGGCGCATGGGGAAACTCCTTGGCGTGGCATCAAGGTACGCGCCCGGCATCGGCATCGGCAAGCCGCTGCCCTCACACCACGGGCGCCCGGCTTGGGCCAAACTATCGGTGTGAAGCCCGACCGTCCTCCTCCGCTCCGACGCCCTTTCCCGCTTCTGCGAGGCCGCCGGTGAGCGCCGCCTTCCCGCCCAGCTGGTACGCCAGCAGCCTGCCCGAACCGCCCGCATTGCCGCCGTTGCGCGGTGAAGTGCATGCCGATGTGGCGATACTGGGCGCCGGCTATACCGGCCTCACCGCCGCACTGGAACTGGCCCTGCGCGGCCAGCGGGTGGTGGTGCTGGAAGCGCAGCGGATCGGCTGGGGAGCCTCGGGCCGCAATGGTGGCCAGGCGCTGGTCGGCTACGGCTGCGAAGTGGACGAGCTGGAACGCCAGCTCGGCCGCGAGGATGCGCGCCGCCTCTTCGACTGGTCGCGCGAGGCGGTACAGGCGATGCGCGCGCGCATCGACCAGCATGGCATCGAGTGCCATTGGGTGGAGGGCCACGCCAGCGTTGCCATCCGCGCACGCCACGAGCGCGACCTGCGCGCCACCTGCGAACACCTGCAGCGACATTACGATTATCCGATGCAGTGGTGGGAGCGCGATGCCCTGCGTGGGCAACTGGACAGTCCGCGCTACCGCGCGGCGATGTTCGACCCGCTCAGCGCCCACCTGCATCCGCTGGCCTACGCCCGCGGGCTGGCCGATGCCGCGCGCGCAGCCGGGGTGGTCATCCACGAACAATCGCCGGTGACGCGCATTCAACGCGGCGCACATGCGGCGCTGCATACCGACCACGGCAGCGTGCGCGCGCCGCAGCTGGTGGTGGCCGGCAACGCCCTGCTGCAGGGGCTGGTGCCTGAGCTTGAGCGGCGCATCATGCCGGTCGGTACGTATATCGGCGCCAGCGCACCGCTGGGGGCCGAACGCGCCCGCGCCCTGATCGGCAACAACATGGCGGTCTCCGATACGGCCTGGGCGCTGGACTATTTCCGGCTCAGCCATGACCACCGCCTGCTGTTCGGTGGCCGCGCCAGCTATTCCGCGCTGCCGCCGCCGGGCCTGCACCGGGTGATGCAGCGGCGCATGCACGAGGTGTTCCCGCAACTGGCCGACATCCCGCTGCAGCAGGTCTGGGGCGGTTATGTGGACATCACCCGCAACCGTGCCCCGCACTGGGGCCGGCTGGATGGAAATGTGTACTTCGCGCAGGGCTTCTCCGGCCACGGCGTGGCAGCGGCCGGGCTGGCCGGTGAAGTGATCGCCGAAGCCATCGTTGGCCAGAGCGAGCGGCTGGACGTGTTCCAGCGCCTGCGCCATGGCCCCTTCCCCGGCGGACGCCTGCTGCGCATGCCGCTGCTGGTGGCGGCCATGTCCTGGTACAAGCTGCGGGATGCGTTGTGGTGAAACCGCGCCCGACGCACTTCAGCCACTTGATCCACACCTGCGCTTTGTTCGCATAATCTACGCAGACGCAGCGGAGTACCTGGATGCGATGGTGGACTGAGGGGCTGTTGGTACGCATACGGCTCCGCCCCGAAGGGCTGGCCCTGGCAGTGCTTTATGCGCTGGCATGCTGGGGTACCCGCAAGTTCTCGCTGGACCAGTTCTACCTGCCAGCGGGCGTGCGCGTGGCAGCGTTGCTGCTGTGCCCGCCACGGCTGTGGCCCTATCTGTTGCTGGGTGAGTATGCGTATTTCGCGCAGTTGCGCATTCCGCTTCTCGGCAAATACGGCCTCACTTGGGTGATCTTCGCCTCAGTGTTCCTGATGCCTGCCACGATGCTGATCATCCGTCTGCACCGGAAACTGCTGGAGCGCACCACGATCGTTGGCATCATCTCCATCGCGATGTGCTGTGCCGTGGTGGTGAGCCTGCTCAACCTGTGCATCTCCCACCTGCTGTGGCCGCCGTTGCGCGAGACCTCTTTCCTGACGAGCGCCGTGCGCTACGCGCTGGGTGACTTCATCGGCATCCTGGTGCTCGCTCCACTGGCGCTGCTGTGGATCCGGCGCAAGGAAGAACCCTGGCCCCCCCGGGCCGTCGCGCTCACCGCCGCCTCGTTGGCAGTCACGCTCCTGGTGGGGATGCACGCAACGCCCGTATCACCCGTCACCATGGCCGCCTCGGGTTCCCTGCAAATGCTGCTGCTCCTGCCCATTCCTGCCATCGCCTTGACCTGCCTGCTGGGCTGGCGTGGCGCCGCAATCGGCGTAGCGATGGTGAATCTCATCATCGGACTGACGACCCCGAAGGTCGAGCCCGAAGCGTTCGATGCTGCAACGTTCGCCACCCAGCAGGCCATGGCCATCGCCAGTGTGGCTCTTCTGCTGTTGGGCGCCCGCATAACGCACTTCCAGAATCAGCACCGGCTGCGTGAAGAAGATGGAAGGAACACCCTGCTTCTCGCCCGGCGAACGCATGCATCCAGCGAGATGGACCTACGCGAACGCGCCGCTCACCTACGCCGTCTGGGCGACGGACTGGACCTGTCTCTCAATGAGATGGTGAACTGGCTCCATGCCCAAGGCCACCACGCAGTGGCGCATAGCCTCAAACACACGTCTGAAGTGCATTCGCGTCTGTTCCGTGCACAGGCGAGCATGATCTTCCCGGCTGCGCTGGAAAGGCTGGGGCTGTATGTGGCCCTGCAGGCAGGCGGAGTGCGCGAAAACTGGAACAGTACCCACCGTGTCTGCCAGCCTCGATTGAGTGGCGATCCGTGCAGACTCAGTTCCGGCCTCCAACTGGCGGCTTACCGCTCCATTGTTGAGGCGGTTTCAATCCTGCTTGGAGGCGAAACCGGCCAGCTCATCGTGCGCGGACGTTGTGGCGTTCACCGCGACCGCCGTGGCATTGTCCTGCTTGCGTCGATGATAGACCGCAGGCATGTTCTGGCACGATCGACCATGGACCAGGCAGCCGAGCAGCTGGCCGGACGCATACTGGCCTATGGCGGCTCGCTGCACTGCGGTCGGAATCGGATAAGGATCCTGCTGGAAGAATCGATCGATATCCCGCCCGGGGGCGTGATCTCCGTTCGTGATGAACGGCGCGCGAGTGGAGTCGATCCATTCCAGCAACCGCCGCCAGCCGCGAATCACGAATAGCAAAGTGCGATGCACATCACAAACCAGCCGTGACTTCCATTGTCCGGCATTTCATCTGCGCGCCCCATTCCGAGCGCCATGAGCTGAAGCGGAGATTGCGCCTTTCCAGATCTCCCGATACTGTCCGGTAAGGGAGTTGTTCATGTATCGACAGGATCGCGATAGCGTGCGACGAGCAAGGGAGGCTTGCGCTTGAACTGGTTGAAGAGTGGGTTTGAACTGAGCTTCCGCATCCGACCGGTCGGTATTGCGCTTGCTGCCCTGTACGCGATCACCTGCTGGGCCACATGGCGACTGTCGGTTGACCAGTTCTTCCTGCCAGCCGGCATCCGCGTTGCAGCGCTGTTGCTGTGCCCACCCCGCCTCTGGCCGTACCTCATCCTGGGCGAGTACGCCTACTTCGCCCAGATGCGCTATCCGATGATCGAAGCCTATGGCTTGGGCTGGGTGATTCTCGCCTCCGCCTGCCTGATGCCGGCCGTTGCATTGATCATCCACCTCCATCGCAAGGCGATGGAGGCCACAACTGAAGGATGGCTGCTGTCGGTGGCAGCATCGGCCGCGTTGGTGGCCAGTGCCTTGAAACTCGGCCTGTCCCACCTGCTTTGGCCCGCCCCGCCCAGCATGCCGTTCTACTCCAATGCGGCACTGTTCGTGCTCGGCGACTACATCGCCATCCTCACGGTCGCGCCGCTGGCACTGCTGTGGATGCGTCGCCGCAGCGGCTATGACTGGAGCGTCTGGAGACTTCCACCAACGCTAGCCGCGCTGTGTTCCCTATGTGTATTGGGTGCGCTCATCGCACTGGTAGGTGCCCACGATCCCATGGCACGCGCCCTTCTGCAGTTGCTGCTGGTGCTGCCTGTGATCGCTCTCACCTGCATGCATGGCTGGCGCGGCGCGGCAGTCGGTGTCCCGCTCATGAACCTCATGCTGAGCGTGACGATGCCAACCACCGGCCTTCCAAGCTCGTTCGACCAGACTACGTTCTTCACCCAGCAGATCATTGCAATCACCAGTACTGCACTGCTCGCGCTGGGCTCGCGCATCACCCATCACTACCACCAGCAGGCCCGCCCTGCGATGGAGGTCTCCCAGGCGATTGCGTTTTCACGTTCGGCGCACCTCGCCAACGAACGGGATCTTCGGGAACGGGCCTTGGGGCTGCGTCGGATTGCCGACGATATCGAAGCGGCGCTCGGAGAAACGGCGCATCTGCTGAGGGCCAACGGCCACGAAGGACCCGCTACGGATCTGCTGCGAACCTTCTCATCACGTTCGCAACAGTTCCGCGAACTGACCAGCAGGGTATACCCCACCGAGCTCGAGCACGCCGGGCTGTATGTCGCATTGCAGGCCGGCGGCCTGCGCGAGGCCTGGGATTCCAGCCATCGGCTGGTCCGCCCGCTGCTTGCGGGCGATCCCTGCCAGCTGAGCATGGGGCTGCAGTTGGCCGCCTATCGCCTGCTTGCCGAAGCGGTGTTGTTGCTGCTGGAGGAAGAAAAAGGCCAGATCCTGATCCGCGCCCGTTGCGGGCGATCCGGAGGCCAGCTGGGAATCGTGTTCACCGTGGCCCTGCTTGATCGGCACAGTACCTTGACGCCGGCCACGCAGGGGCTGGCCATCGAGCGGCTCTCGGCCAGGGCAAATGCCTACTCCGGCGCGGTGCAATGCCGAACCAACCGTATCAGGATCATGATGCGGGACACGCCTCTCGACAGCCCCTGGCTTGCTCCGCCTCGAGATTTGAGCTATTCCAGCGAGACATCCGCCCGACACTGAGAGGGGCATGCGCCCCGGCCAGCCCCGCAGCGGACAACCGCTGCAGGGTGCTGACCCAGTCCAGCATCAGGGCGAATTACTTGCCGCCGCTGGCGGACTCGACGGACCAGATTGCGTCGCGGCCTTCGCCGTGGACGACAAGCGAGAAGTCTGGTCCCTGGAAAACAGTGCGTCGGCGGCTATTCTGCGGCAAGGGCAGTTGCCTTGAGGGCAGCGAGGTGCGGACCGGCGCCTTTCCGGCCGGCAATGTCCAGAATGTCGAATCGATGTTGGCGATGATCAGCACCACCTGGCCTGCAAGATCATTGACCTGGTAATACGCGACTCCATCGCGCTCGAATGCGTACACGGACCAGGCCGGATCGGCACTCAGGTTGACGGCAGCAGGCTGAGCCTCGCCCAATCCGGCCTGCGCCATCTGGACACCATTGCCTCCACTCGGGCAGCAGGCCAAGGCAAGTCCAGGCGCAGCAAGCAAGGCAGCGGCAGAAGCCACGATCGAAAATCGGGAAAATCTCACAGGCATCTCCATGGTTGAAATAATGGGCAGCGTCCAGGCAACTGAAGCCTGACCACGATCAGATAATGCGATGCCCCGCATGACCGGATGAAATAGTCCACCCCGCAATGGACAAAAAGGGCGCTGCCAGCATACCCATGCGCCGCTGGGCGCGCCATGAAGGGTCATTTACGGCAACAAACTTCGCAGCGCAACGTCGGATACCCCTTTCCGAAAGGGCGACATTCTGTCCGCCCATCGCAAAGGTGCGGTGGTCCCATGAACGTTGGCGCACAGAAGGTCTTCCTCCTTCCGTTAAAGTTGCACCTGAAACCGCCGCTATCGGTGCCGAGCCCTCCCACGTGAGCCACCGCATCATGCCCGTCCTGCCGCAGGCCGCTGTCGATGGCGACCTGGCCGATCCGCTGCCGCAGCGCATCCTGCTGGTGGAAAATTCCCGTGCCTTCACCGGCATGCTGCGCGAAGCCATCGAACAGCGCCTGGAGCTGCCGGTGGTGGTGGCCAGCTCGCTGGCCGAAGCCGATCGCCTGCTCAGTGAAGAAGGCGGCTGGTTCCTGGTGTTGACCGGGCTGGTGCTGGCCGATGGCGACCGCGACGCGGTGGTCGAGTTCTTCCTCAAGCGCAACCTGCCGACCGTGGTGGTCAGCGGCGTGTACGACGAGGACCTGCGCAAGCGCGTGCTGCAGCAGCAGATCATCGATTACGTGCTGAAGAACACTCCGGGCAGCATCGACTATCTGGTCTGGCTGGTGCAGCGCCTGGAACGCAACCGGCGCATCGCCGCGCTGGTGGTGGACGACTCGCCGTCCGCGCGTGGTTATGCCGCCGCCCTGCTGCGCATGTACGGTCACGAGGTGTACGAGGCGGCCGATGGCAATGAAGGCCTGGCAGCGATCGAGGCGCACCCGGCGATCCGCCTGGCCGTGGTCGACCAGGAAATGCCGGGCATGCAGGGCGTGGAGTTCACCCGCCGCCTGCGTACCCTGCGCTCGCGCGACAAGGTGGCGGTGATCGGCATTTCCGGCAATACCGATGCGTCGCTGATTCCGCGCTTCCTGAAGAACGGCGCCAATGACTTCCTGCGCAAGCCCTTCTCGCGCGAAGAGTTTTTCTGCCGTGTCTCGCAGAATGTGGACCAGCTGGAACTGATCGGCACGCTGCAGGACCTGGCCACCCGCGATTTCCTCACCGGCCTGCCCAACCGCCGCTGCTTCCTGGAACAGAGCCAGCGCCAGCTGCCGCAACTGCAGCTGCATGGCCAGTGCGTGGCGGTGGCGATGATCGACATCGACCATTTCAAACACATCAACGACACCCACGGCCACGAAGCGGGTGACGATGCGCTGCGCGCGGTAGCCCGTGCTGTCGGCGACCACGCGCGAAGCCAGGACCTGATCGCGCGCTTCGGCGGCGAGGAATTCTGCCTGCTGGTGCCGGACATGGAACAGGACGAAGCCCTGCTCTATTTCGAGGAGCTGCGCCAGCGCATCGCCGCGCTGGAAGTGGACATCGGCAGTGCCACGCTGCGCATGACGGTCAGCATCGGCCTGTGCTGCCTGCGGCCGCAGCGTGATGCGCTGCACCGGCTGATTTCCGAGGCCGATCGCCAGCTGTACCTGGCCAAGGCCGGAGGCCGCAACCGGGTCAGCTGCACCACGGTGGCCAGCCCGCTGCGCCCGCGCGAGGCTGCGCTGTCCTGACAGGCATGCCTTGATCCAGATCAACGCCGCCCGTGGGCGGCGCCTCTACAGTCGGCCCCGACATCAGCATGAAGGGGAGCCGGGGATGGCACTACTGGTCTGGCAGGACGATCTGAACATCGGCATCGATGTGATAGATCAGCAACACCGCCGCATCATCGAGATGCTCAACCACCTGCACGTGGCGCAGACCAGCCTGCAGCGGGCAGCAGTGGGCGAAGTGATCGACGAGGTGGTGGACTACACCATGTCGCACTTCGCATTCGAAGAAGAGCTGATGGAGGAGGCCGGCTACCCGTTCTGTGCCGCGCACAAGCGCGTGCATGAGGTCTTCATCAAACGGGTATCGGAATACCGCATGCGCTTCCAGGCCGGTGAGGACATCAGTGACGAGTTGCGCACCATGCTCTCGCGCTGGCTGTTCAACCACATCCGCGGCGACGACCAGGCCTATGCCGAACAGGTCAAGCAGCACCTGAACCAGTTTGCCCGCGAGCACCAGAGCGGCGGCTGGCTGGGCCGCACGCTCAAGCGCTTCTTCGGCTGATCAGCGCTGGCGGCGCTGCAGGGCGAGCAGCGCGCACAGGGTGATCACTGCGGTCAGGCACAGGTAGTAGCCGACCGCGACCAGCCCATAACGCTCGGCCAGCCAGGTCGCCAGGTACGGCGCCGGGGCTGCGCCCAGAATGCCCGCCAGGTTGAACGACAGCGAGGCACCGGTGTAGCGCACTTCCACCGGGTAGATTTCGGCCAGGAACGTGCCGCACGGGCCGTAGGTCAGCCCCATCAGGAACAGGCCCAGGCACAGGAACGTCAGTACCAGCCACGGGCTGCCGGCCTGGAACAGCGGCGCGAACAGCACACCGAAGCCGATGATCAGCAGGCTGGCGATGGCCATCGTGCGGCGCGTCCCCCAGCGGTCGCCGTAGCGCGCCGACAGCGGGATGCCGGCGGCGAAGAACAGCATCGCCACCATCTGCATCAGCAGGAACTGCTCGCGGCTGTAGCCGAGCACGGCGGTGCCATGGCCGAGGCTGAACACCGTCATCAGGTAGAACAGCACGAAGGTGGCGAACGCCCCAAGCGTGCCCAGCAGCATCGGCAGCGGATGGTCGCGCAGCACGGTCCACATCGGCAGCCGCACCGGCGCCTTGCGCTCCAGCGCGCGCTTGAAATCCGGTGTCTCGTGGATGTTCAGCCGAACCCACAGGCCAAGGCCGACCAGCAGCGCGCTGGCAACGAACGGAATGCGCCAGCCCCATTGCAGGAAATCGTCCTGGCCCAGGCAGCGGCCGAGCAGCAGAAAGATGCCGGCTGACAGCAGGAAGCCGATCGGTGCACCCAGCTGCGGGAACATGCCGTACCAGGCACGCTTGCCCGGCGGTGCGTTCTCGGTGGCCAGCAGCACCGCCCCGCCCCATTCGCCGCCCAGGCCCAGGCCCTGGCCGAAGCGGCACAGCGCCAGCAGTGCCGGCGCCCACAGGCCGATCTGCGCATGGGTGGGCAGCAGACCGATGGCGACCGTGGACAGGCCCATGGTCAGCAGCGCGGCCACCAGGGTGGCCTTGCGGCCGATACGGTCACCGAAGTGACCAAACACCGCCGAGCCCACCGGGCGTGCGATGAACGCCACCGCGAAGGTGGCCAGGGACTGCAGCAAGGCGGCCTGGTCGCTGCTTTCCGGGAAGAACAGGTGCGGGAACACCAGCACCGCGGCGGTGGCGTAGATGTAGAAGTCGAAGAACTCGATGGTGGTGCCGATCAGGCTGGCCAGCAGGACACGGCGGGGAGAATTCACGGGTGGCGCGGCAGCGGTGATCGTCGACATCGGCAAGGCGGGTAACGGCGGATCGACCGATTCTGCCACGCTTGGTGGCCCCGCCGGGGCAATGGTTTCAGGCGACACCGACGCCAACGAATTCTTTCCGGGGGGCCGCTACGCTGCACCATCGGTCCCTGCATGGATGCTTCACCGATGGGTTCTGCCGCCCCGCAGTCGTGCTCCGATTCCCCGCTGCTGCCTCGCCTGGCTGCATGGCTGGTGGTGCTGCTGGTGCATCTACTGATGCTGTTGTGGCTGTTGCATGCGGGGCGCATCGCCTTGATCGCACACGACAATTCGCGGATCAGCCTGCGTTGGCTGCCGCCGGAAGCGCCGCCGATGAGCCCTCAGGTTGTCGATGCATCACGGCCGTCGGCTGCGCCGCACCAGGTTTCGCACGCCCCCGCGCTTCCTCCTGCGCAGGCCGAGCAGCGCTCAGCGCATGTTGATCGGCAACGCAGCGCGGCTGCGCGCAACCAACCACTGAATCTGAGGCTGCCGGCTGGCAGCATCGATGGTGGCGATGGCATCACTGCCGAGGGTGTGACCGCAAAGCTGATCGGCCGCCGTGAGGTGCATGCGGCGTTCGCGCCCCGTCGCCCACCATTCCGGATCCACCGGCAAATGACGCCCGAGCAGATCCTGCAGGGTGTTGCCCAGATGCTCGGCACCTGGCCACCGGGCTACATGGTTGACCCGTGTACGCTGGGCCAGCAGGACATGCAGTACTTCCAGAACGCAGTGGAGGAAGTGGACCGGCAGTTGCTGCGCGAGGCGGTGCTGCAGGTCAGTGCAAGCTGCCGGTAGCGTGGTCTACAGCTGGATCCAGGTGGCCTTGATCTCGCTGTACTTGTCGAAGGCGTGCAGCGACTTGTCACGACCGTTGCCGGACTGCTTGTAGCCACCGAACGGTGCCGTCATGTCACCGCCATCCCAGCCGTTCACCCACACGCTGCCCGCGCGCAATTGGCGGGCTACGCGATGGGCGCGTCCAAGATCCCGCGTCCACAGGCCGGCGGCCAGTCCATAGCGACTATCATTGGCCAAGCGCACGGCCTCGGCTTCGTCATCGAAGCCGAGCACGGCCAGCACCGGGCCGAACACTTCCTCGCGGGCCAATGCCTGTTCCGGGCGTACCTGGTCGAACACCGTCGGCTGCACATAGCAACCACCCGCCTCCACCTCGGCACGCTGGCCGCCCAGCAGCAGGCGCGCGCCATCGGCTTCGGCCCGGGCGATGTCGGCCAGTACCTTGTCCACGTGCGCGGCATCGACCAGCGCGCCCATCGGTGCATCGGCCTCCAGCGGATGGCGGGGCTGCATGCGTTGGCCGTAGGCGATCACCTGGTGCACGAAGTCATCGCGGATCGAACGCTGCACCAGCAACCGCGAACCGGCCGTGCAGACCTCACCCTGGTTGAAGAAGATACCCTGCGCCACGCCCTTGGCGGCCGCATCCAGATCCGGCGCGTCGGCGAACACCACGTGCGGGCTCTTGCCACCGCATTCCAGCCAGACCCGCTTGAGGTTGGAACGCCCCGCGTATTCCAGCAGCCTGGCGCCGGTAGCGGTGGAGCCGGTGAAGGCCAACACGTCCACGTCCATGTGCAGGGCCAGCGGCTCGCCCACGCGTGAGCCGTGACCGGGCAGCACGTTGAGCACGCCGTCCGGCAATCCCGCTTCGGCCGCCAGTGCGGCCAGCCGCAACGCACTCAGTGGCGAGCGCTCGGAGGGTTTCAGCACTACTGAATTTCCCATCGCCAATGCCGGCGCGATCTTCCAGCACGCCATCAGCAGCGGAAAATTCCACGGCACGATGGCCGCCACCACGCCTGCGGCCTCGCGCGTGACCAGGCCCAGCTCGTGCGGACCGGTGGGGGCGATTTCACCGTACAGCTTGTCCACCGCTTCAGCGGTCCAGGTCAGGCAGCGCACCACGCCGGGAAGATCGATGCGACGCGCATCGCGGATCGGCTTGCCCATGTCCAGCGTTTCCAGCAGGGCCAGCTCATCGGCGTGCGTCTCCACCAGCGCGGCCAGCGCCAGCAGCACGCGCTTGCGATGGGCGGGGCTGGCCTGCGACCAGTGGCCTGCCTCGAACGCGCAGCGCGCCGAGGCTACCGCACGCTCGACGTCCTGTGCATCACAGTCGGCCACCGCACCCAGTACACGCCCGTCGATCGGGCTGATGCAATCAAAGCGCGCGCCGCTGGCGGCATCCACGTAGCGGCCATCGATGAACGCTTGCGCAGGAATCGCCACGCGGCTGCGCAGGGCCTGCCAGTGGCTGCGGTCGGGGAAGTCGGCCATGGGTCGCTCCAGCAATCAACGTTCCTTGTTTATACCGGCGCGGCCGCGACCCCACCGTGATCGACCGCGCTGCGCGCTCGCCGGGCATGGCCCGGCGCTACCGCAAGGTCGAGGCCCGAACGGTAGCGCCGGGCCATGCCTGCCGACAGAACCGTGACGCGGCTGCGCTAGAGTCGCAACCATCGGACCCGACGGAGCCGGCATGAAAACCCCTGCAAGCGACCTGCACGACCTGGCCACCCAGCGCCCCGATTCACTGGACGCGTACTGGATGCCGTTCACTGCCAACCGCCAGTACAAGGGCGCGCCGCGCATGCTGGTACGTGCCGAGGGCATGCACTACGAGGACGTCGATGGGCGCTCCATCCTCGATGGCACCGCTGGCCTGTGGTGCTGCAATGCAGGTCACGCGCGCCGGCGCATCGTCGACGCGATCGCCGAGCAGGCCGCCACCCTCGATTACTCGCCGGCCTTCCAGATGGGTTCGCCGCCGGCCTTCGCCCTGGCGCAGCGGCTGGCGGCACTGGCCCCGGCCGGGTTGAACCACGTGTTCTTCACCAGCTCGGGTTCGGAGGCGGTGGATTCAGCGATGAAGATCGTGCTGGCCCACCACCGCCTGCGCGGCGAAGGACAGCGCACGCGCTTCATCAGCCGCGAGAAGGCCTACCACGGGGTCGGCTTCGGCGGCATGGCACTGGGCGGGCTGCCCAACAACCGCCGGCAGTTTGGCCTGCAGCTCGGCAGCGTGGACTACCTGCGGCATACCCTGGACCTGTCACGCAATGCGTTCAGCAAGGGTCTGCCACGCCAGGGCGCCGAGCTGGCCGACGATCTGGAGCGGCTGATCGCCCTGCACGACCCGTCCACCATTGCCGCTGTGTTCGTCGAGCCCATCGCGGGTTCGGCCGGGGTGATCCTGCCGGCGCCGGGCTATCTGCAACGCCTGCGCGAGATCTGCGACCAGCACGGCATCCTGCTGGTGTTCGATGAGGTCATCACCGGCTTCGGCCGGGTTGGCATGGCGTTCGCCGCGCAGCGTTTCGGGGTCACCCCAGACCTGTTGACCTTCGCCAAGGGCGCCAGCAACGGCGCGGTGCCGCTGGGAGGCGTGCTGGTCGGCGACAGCGTGCATGCCAGCTTCATGCAGGGTCCGCCACAGGCCATCGAGCTGTTCCATGGCTATACCTATTCGGGCCACCCCCTGGCCTGCGCGGCGGCGTTGGCCACGCTGGACATCTACGCCGAGGAACGGTTGTTCGAGCGCGCGATCGAGCTGGGCGAGTACTGGCAGGAGCGCCTGCACGCCCTGCAGGGGCTGCCGAACGTGATCGACATCCGCAACTTCGGCCTGGTCGGTGCGGTGGAGCTGACACCTCGCAAGGACGCCCCTGGCAGCCGTGGCTACGAGGTGTTCCGCCGCTGCTTCCACGACGGGCGGCTGCTGGTGCGCTGCACCGGCGACATCATCGCGCTGTCACCGCCGCTGATCGTGGACAAGGCACAGATCGACCAGATCACCGGCACCCTGGGCGAGATGATCCGGGCCACCGCCTGAGGCCAGGGCGGTGCTGGCGAGCGGGTACAATGGGCGGTTCCGCTCCTGCCTGTTGCCGTGCCCATGAACATCGTCGTCAAAGAAGAACTCAAGGCCTACATCGACCCGCTCACCGCCGACGAACACGAGGCGCTGGAGCGCAGCATCCTCGCCGAAGGCTGCCGCGATGCGCTGGTACTGTGGGGCGACGTGCTGGTGGATGGACACAACCGCTTCGGCATCTGCCAGAAGCATGGCCTGCCGTTCAACACCGTGCAGAACACCCGCTTCCAGAGCATGGAAGACGTGCACCTGTGGATGATCGAGCAGCACCTGGGCCGGCGCAGCGTTTCCGATTTCCAGCGCGGCGTGCTGGCCCTGCGCAAGCGCGACATCCTGTCCGCGCGCAAGCAGGTCGAACAGGCGCAGCTGCAGCGCGAAAGCGACGGCACCGCCGAGCCTGCCGACGAGGCCGGCGAAGACAGCCCGCCGTGGGAACCGGCGCCGAAGATCAGCCGCGCTGAACTGGCCCGCGAAGCCAAGCTGAGCACCAGCCAGGTAGGCATGATCGAGCGCATCCACGCCCAGGCCGCGGCCGAGGTGGTGGAAGCGGTGAAGGCCGGCGTGATCTCGATCAGCGCCGCCGCCGCCGTGGCCGACCTGCCGGAAGAAGAGCAGCGCGCGGCGGCTGCCGGTGGCAAGGATGAACTGAAGCAGGCTGCAAAGCGCGTGCGTGAGTCAAAGCGCAAGCCGCGTGCGCCGAAGCCTGAACCGGAGTCGGCGGAAATGGACTTCGAAGAGGCTAACGAGGATGAGATCGCCAGCCGCGATGCCGAGGTGCTGGCCGCACTGGAGCAGCTTGGCGAGGATGCCCCGGCGCTGCGCCGCCGCGTGGTTGCCCTGACCCGCGAGAACGACACCCTGCGCGCACAGCTGGCCCACCTGCGCAGGCAGCTGGAAGCGCTCTGAGCATCCCCCGTTAGGGCCGGCCGCTGGCCGGCAGCTGCAACGTGCTTGCAACGTCCATGGGCTGCCGGCCAGCGGCCGGCACTACCGGGTACTCACCGGCCTGCGGGTAGACTTCGGGCATGACGTCTGCCATCGATCCGCGCCGCGCCCAGCTGCGGCGCCTGAAAACCCTCGCCCTTGGCCTGCTGCTGCTGATGCTGGCCGGTTTTGCGATCAGCCACTGGCAGGGCGAGCGTGGCATCTGGGCCTGGGTCTCGGCCTTCTGCGAGGCCGCCGCGGTTGGCGCGCTCGCCGATTGGTTCGCGGTGGTTGCCCTGTTCCGGCGGCCGATGGGCCTGCCGATTCCGCATACGGCGATCATTCCGCGCAGCAAGGAACGGATCGGCGACAGCCTGGCCCTGTTCGTGCGCGACCAGTTCCTGGAACCGACGGTGCTGCTGGCCAAGTTGCAGGTGTTCGACCCGGCCAGCCGCCTCGGCAGCTGGCTGGCCGATCCCGCGCGTTCACGGATGCTGGCCGATATGGCCCGTGGCTGGGCGCTGCAGGCGCTGGATTTCTTCGATGAAGCTGCGGTGCGGCGGCAGCTGCACAGCTTCGTGGTGCAGCAGCTACGGCAGTGGAACGCAGCAGCCACCGCCGGCGAACTGCTGGGCCTGCTGACCGCCGATGGCCGCCACCAGCGCGTGCTGGACGAGGGCCTGCAGCGGCTGGGGCGTTGGTTGGAGCAACCGGAAGTGAAGGAACGCGCCTCGCAGCTGATCGTGCGCTACATCCAGCGCGAATGGCCGACGCTGTCGAGCACGGTGAACTGGATCAAGCCGATCGATGAGATCGGCGACAACCTTGCCGAACGCCTGGCCCGGGCGGTGCTGGAAGAACTGCAGCAGGTGCTGGCCGAGCCGCAGCACCCGCTGCGCCAGGACTACGAACAATGGCTGGGTAACTACGTGCAGCGCCTGCGCGAAGACCCGGCACTGGCCGAACGCATCGAGCAGCTCAAGCAGGAAATGATCGACCACCCTGCCCTGCAGGACTACGTGCAGGGCCTGTGGTCGCGCATCCATGCCAGCCTGCGCGGCGATCTGCAGCGCGAGGATTCGGCACTGGTCGGTCATCTGCAGCGCAGCCTGGCTTCGTTGGGCGACAGCCTGCAATCGGACCCGGCGTTGCGCGAGGCATTGAACCAGCACCTGCTGGAAGGCGCACAGCGCCTCACCGGGCGCCTGCGCGAGGGCGTCACCACCCATATCGCGCAGACGGTGAAGAGCTGGGACGAACGTCATCTGGTAGAGCAGCTGGAACTGAGCGTGGGCCGAGACCTGCAGTTCATCCGCTTCAACGGCACCCTGGTGGGTGGGCTGATCGGGCTGCTGCTGCATGCGGCTACGGTGCTGTTCCGGTTCTGAGGGGGTTCCCGGCCGGGCTGCGCCCGGCACCCGCAGAGGCCCGAGTCAGAGCAACAGCCACAGCTGGTTTCCTGCGGGATGGCAGCGCGATGTGGGTTTGCGGGGCCGCCGTGAACCCATCCCTGGGGGCTTGGTCGCCGCATCCATGCGGCTCACACCCCGCAAACCCACAGCGCCCCGCCTTCGACCGTTTCCCTCGATCTGCCTGGATCCACATGTTCGGGGACGAATGGGGCTGTCACACTTGCTTAACGAAATGCGAATGCCTATCATTTACTGATCGGTTGTACGCTTAGCCAAGCGGGGCACGGAAGCACGCGCCCACCCGCCCCTTCGCCCGTGTACATCCCCCGACCACTGGGTCACCTGCCTGCCGCAGGTGGCGCACCGTCGATGGGAATCACGCTGGGTGACGTGCGCGGAGCGCATGGCTGCTATGGGTGCGTTTGCCATCGCCTGTTTTTTGTCCTGCATGGAATCGCACCGATGGCTTCTCCCCTGAATACTCCCCGCCCAACCCTGCTGGCCCTGGCCCTGACCGCTGTGATGATCGCTCCGCTGGCCCACGCCGATGCACCGCTCGCTGCCGATGCGCGCACGCTGGACACGGTGAAGGTGACCGCTGACGGCGAGATCGCATACGGCTACACGGTGAAGAACACCCGCAGCGCGACCAAGCTGGATCTGTCGCTGCGCGAGACGCCGCAGTCGGTCACCGTCATCACCCGGCAACGGCTGGATGACATGGGGCTGTTCTCGTTGTCCGACGTGATGGGCCAGGTCACCGGCGTCAGCGTGTCGGTCACCGACAGCGAGCGCATCAGCTATGTTTCGCGTGGCTACACGATCGAGAACTTCCAGATCGACGGGATGCTCAACACCTTCGGTGGGTCGATCAAGACCAACACCGACAACGTCATCTACGAACGCATCGAAGTGATCCGCGGCGCCACCGGCCTGACCACGGGCGCCGGTGATCCGTCCGGCACCATCAGCATGGTGCGCAAGCGCCCCACCGACACCTTCCAGATGAGCAGCAACCTGACCGTGGGGCGCTGGGGCAACCAGCGCCTGGAAGCCGACCTGGGCGGTCCCGTGGCGTGGGACGGGCGCATCCGCGCACGCGTGGTCGCGGCCAAGCAGCAGAGCGATTCGTTCCGCGATGTCTACAAGCTCGACAAGGACGTGTTCTACGGCATCGTCCAGGCCGACCTGACCGACAGCACCCTGTTCGAGCTGGGCTATGAATACCAGTCACCGCACACCACGGGCGTGACCTGGGGCGTGGTGCCTTACTGGGGTGCTGACGGCAACCCGGCCAACCTGCCGCGCTCGACCAATCTGTCGGCGTCTTGGAGCGAATGGCCGATCATTGAAAAGACCACCTTCGCCCGCCTCGAACAGCAGCTGGGCAGCGGCTGGTCGCTGAAGGGCAACGTCAGCCATGCCGTGCGTGATACCGATGGCAGCGTCTGGTACGGCGCAGCCGGCTACCCGCGCGCGGACGGCACCGGCGTCACCGCCTACGTCTCGCACTTCAACGAACACAGCACGATGGACGTGTTCGACGTCAACGTCGGCGGCCCGTTCCAGCTGTTCGGCCGCGAGCATGAACTGGTGTTCGGGCTGGGCCAGTCCGTGCGCAAGGGCGAATCCGAAGCGACCAGCTTCGACACCAGCGCACCGGGCTACATGCAGGTTCCCGACTGGCGCAACTGGACCGGCAAGGTGCCGGTCCTGCCGGTGACACGCTACGGCCGTCTTTCCTCGGAAAACGAGCTGCGCCAGCGCGCCGCCTACATCGCCGCGCGCCTGCGCCTGGCCGACCCGCTGCTGGCCGTGGTCGGCGCCCGCTATGGCAGCTGGGAAACCCGCCAGTGGGGCTACGGCTACGACACCAACGGCAACCGCAACCGCACCACCCGCACCGGCTACAAGCCCGACGACACGCTGACCCCGTATGCCGGCCTGGTCTACGACTTCAATTCGATGTTCAGCGGTTATGTCAGCTACACCGACATCTTCAAGCCGCAGAACTACCGCGACCGCAACGGCAACTACCTTGAGCCGGTGGTCGGCGACATGTACGAGGCTGGCGTCAAGGCTGAATTTTTCGGTGGCCTGCTGAACGCCTCGGCCGCCGTGTTTGAAGGCAAGCAGGACAACGTGGCCGAGATCGATGATTCGGTGCCGCTGAACTCGCTGCCCGATGGCGGCCAGGCCTATCGCTCGACCGGCAAGGGCAACAAGGTGAAGGGTTGGGAACTGGAAACCCAGGGCAGCATCGGCGAGCAGTGGAACATCTCGGCCGGTTTCGCCCGTACCCGGATCCGCAACGCCGCGGGTGTGCTGCAACGGACCACCACCCCGCAGGAAACCTTCCGCCTCAACACCAGCTGGCGGCCGGGCGGTATCGAAGGCCGCTTCTGGCTGGGCGGTGGCGTGACCTGGCAGAGCCGCATCTGGAACAACAGCACCAAGCCGACGGCCGACTACCTGACCACCGGTCGCACCGAAAGTGCGCGCATCACCCAGGACGCGTTCTACCTGCTGAACCTGGCCGGTGGCTACCGCTTCAACGAGAACTTCAGCGCCCAGCTCAACATCAGCAACCTGCTGGACAAGAAGTACTACAACAACGTCGGCTTCTACCAGGGCGTGTACTGGGGCGAACCCCGCAACGTCAGCGTGACGCTGCGCTGGAAACTCTGATGACCTGATGGATGGTGCCGGTTCTGCGACCGGCACCCGGCCACGGATGGCCAACCCCGGCGCGCTTCGGTGCGCCGGTCCTCTTTCATTCAACCTGCAGGACCGCCGTGGACCGCTCGCCCGCAACCGCCAGCCCCCGCCTCAGCACCTTCTTCGCCAACCCGCGATGGGGCGTGCTGTCCCGATCCCTTGCCGCCATCTTCGGCGGCTACGCGCTTGCCTCGATGACCACGGTGTTCTGTGCGCTGGCGCTGCCTGGAGCGCGCGGCCAGGCCGTGCTGACCGGCATGCTGCTGGCGATCCTGGTCGCCGCCTGCGCCGCGCTGTGGGCGTTCGCCACGCGCAGTGCGCTGCGTGCCTGGGTCGGCATTCTCGCCCCCACCCTGCTGTTGGCCGGCATTTCGCGCCTGCTGGGAGCGTGGGCATGAAGAATGGATTCCGCCAATCCATGGCCTGGCTGCATACCTGGACCGGCCTGCTGGTCGGCTGGCTGCTGCTGCTGATCTTCATGGCCGGCACCGCCAGCTACTACCGCGAGGAAATCAGCCGCTGGATGCGCCCGGAGCTGCCGCGCAGCACGGTCAGCACCGACGAAGCGGCGCAGCGCGCGGCCGACTACCTGCTGGCCAACGCACCGCAGGCCGAGAGCTGGTTCGTCACCCTGCCGCAGCCACGCAATCCGGCCATGCAGATGTTCTGGCGGTTGCCGGCCGAGCTGGCCGACCCCAGCAAGGGCCGACGCGGCGCCTTCGGTGATGCCACCCTGGACCCGAACACCGGCACCGAGCTGAAGGCCCGCGAGACACGTGGCGGCGACTTCTTCTACCGCCTGCATTTCGACCTGCACTACATTCCCGTGCTGTGGGCGCGCTACCTGGTGGGCTTCTGCGCGATGTTCATGCTGGTGGCCATCATCACCGGCGTGATCACCCACAAGAAGATCTTCAAGGACTTCTTCACCTTCCGGAAGGACAAGGGCCTGCGTTCCTGGCTGGACTTCCACAACGTCAGCGCGGTGATGGCCCTGCCTTACCACGCGATGATCACCTACACCGGCATCGTCACGTTGATGATCATGTACTTGCCGTGGGGAGTGAACGTGGCCTACGGCACCGACCAGGATGCGTTCTATGCGGAGGCCTTTGGTGGCCTGCCCGAGGTCACCGCACCCGCCGAAGGCAAGGCAGCCCCCCTGCCGCTGCGGCAGCTGCTGGACAGCGCCCGCACGCATTGGCACGGCACCGAGGTCGCCGGTTTCAGCGTTGCCAATCCTGGTGCCGCCAATGCGGTGATCGACATCCGCCAGCGCGATGGCAAACGCCTGTCCATCGATACCCCGGCGCTGCGCTATGACATGGTCACTGGCGCGCTGCTGCAGGAAACGCCGCCTTCCGGTGGCGCCACCGCCACCCGTGGCGTGCTTTATGGCCTGCACCTGGCCCGCTTCGCCGACTGGGGCCTGCGCGCGTTGTTCTTCCTGTCCGGTCTGACCGGCTGCCTGATGGTGGCCAGCGGCGTGGTGCTGTGGGCGGTGAAGGAGCGGCCGAAGCATACCAAGAGCGGTCGCACCGGCTTCGGCCTGCGCCTGGTCGATGCACTGAACATCGGCGCCGTGGCCGGTCTGCCGATCGCCTTCGCCGCCTATTTCTGGGGCAACCGCCTGCTGCCGCTGGGCCTGGCCGAGCGCTCCAACGCCGAAGCGAACGTGTTCTTCTACGCGTGGGGCGCCTCGCTGTTGGCGGCCTTCATCTGGCCCAAGCGGATGATGTGGGCGTGGCAGCTGTACATCGGCGCGGCCGCGTTCGCGCTGATTCCGGTGGTCAACGCATTGACCACCCACGCGCACCTGGGCGTCACGCTGTTTAACGGTGACTGGGCATTGGCCGGTTTCGACCTGTCGATGATCGCCTTCGGTGCGATGCTGGCCCTGTGCGGCTGGCGCATGCAGCGCTGGACGCCACAGCTGACTGCCGCCGAGAAGAAGAAACGTGCGGCGGCCGCTGCAGCGACGAGGGCACCGGCCGATGCAGTGGAAGCGGAGGCCAGCGCATGATGCTGCTGGTACTGGGATTGTCATTCACAGCGTTCACCGCGCTGTCGCTGGCGATGGAAAAGCACCAGCAGGAACTGCACGGCAAATCCGCGGCATCACCGGCACGGCGCACGCAATGGCGGGTGCTGGGCTGGGTGCTGCTGACGGTGGCTTTCGCACTGTGCGTGGTCGACCACGGCTGGGCGATGGGCCCGGTGCTGTGGCTCGGCGCACTCACCCTGGGTGGAATCGTGCTGGCGTTCGCGCTGTACCCGTACCGGCCGAAATGGATCGCGCCGCTGGCGATCGCGTTGCCGGTGATCGGGCTGGTGGTGGCGCTGTTGTAACCCGTGCGGTGGACCGCATCCACGCATGGCGTGGATCTACCGGACCCACGCTCGCCGGGCATGGCCCGGCGCTACCGTTCTGCGCGCACGTGGGTAGCGCCGGGCCATGCCCGGCGACGCGTCACGCCAGGCGCTTCAGCTCCCACGCACGATGGATGCGCGCATTGCGCTCGAAATCCGGGCCGATGGTGCTGGCGCTGATCTCGCGGCACTGGGCGAATTCGGCGATGGCGTTCTCTTCCAGCTTGAAGCGGCGGAAGTTGTTGGAGAAGTACAGCACGCCACCCGGCGCCAGTCGCGCGACGGCCGCACGCAGCATCTTCACCTGCTCGCGCTGTACGTCGAAGTCCTCGGCGCGGGCCGAGTTGGAGAACGTCGGCGGGTCGCAGAAGATCACGTCGTACTGGCCGCGATCACCTTCCAGCCAGGCCATCGCATCGGCCTGCACCAGCAGGTGCTGATTGCCGCCCTGCCCGTTCAAGGCCAGGTTGTCGTAGCACCACTGCAGGTAGGTGGCCGACAGGTCGACGCTGGTGGTGCTGGCCGCACCGGCCACCGCCGCCTGCACGCTGGCCACGCCGGTGTAGCAGAACAGGTTGAGGAAGCGCTTGCCGCGCGCCTGCTCGGCCATCAGCCGGCGCAGCGGGCGATGGTCGAGGAACAGACCGGTATCGAGATAGTCGAACAGGTTCACCTGCAGCAGCGCGTTGTTCTCGCGTACCACGAGGAACTCATCGCGCTGCTCGAAACGGCCGTACTTGCTGCCGCCCTTGCCACGTTCACGCGATTTCATCGATACCTGTTCCGGCGGCACGCCGAACACCTCGCGCGCAGCGGCCAGCAGTTCATTGCGGCGGCGGCGCACGTCGTTCTCGGGAATCGCAGCGGGTGCAGCGTATTCCTGCACATGCAGGAACGTGCGGCGCTGGCCGCCATCTTCCTCGTACACGTCGATGGCCGCTGCGTATTCCGGCAGATCGGCATCGTAGGCACGGAAACAGGTGATGCCTTCGCGCGCGCGCCAGCTCTTGAACTTCTTCAGGTTCTTGCGCAGGCGGTTGGCCACCATCTGCGCGCCTTCGCTCAGCTCGCGCACCTGTGCCGGGTCGCGGCCCGGCACCGCGATCGGATCGCAGACGATCAGTGCGCATTCCAGCGCACCATTGAACATCTGGTATTTCTTGCCCGCACGCAGGCCGGTGGCGAAGGCCAGTTCGTCATTGCCGCACAGCAGGCTGGCGCGCCACTGCGGCACGGCCTTCTGCAGGGCATTGCCCAGCTTGCGGTACAGCGCCGGATCGGCGGCCAGGCGCTCGTCATACGGCGGGTTGCAGACCACCGCGCCGATCTCCTGCTCCGGGGTGGGCAGGTCAGCCACATCGGCGCGGGTGAAGCGGATGGCATGGGCGACGCCGGCAACTTCGGCGTTCTCGCGCGCGGCCTGGATCGCCACCGGGTCGATGTCGCTGCCGTGGATGACCGGCTTCAGCGCGGCAAGGCCGGCCGCTTCGCGATCACGCGCTTCGCTCTGGATGGTTTTCCAGGCAGCCTTGTCGAAGCCCAGCCAGCGGCTCGGCGGCAGGCTGCCATGGCGCATCAGGCCGGGGGCGACATCGGCCGCCATCAGCGCGCCTTCGATCAGCAGGGTGCCGCTGCCGCACATCGGGTCCAGCAGGCCGCCACCGGCAGCGTGCAGGCGCGGCCACTGCGCGCGCATCAGCAGCGCGGCAGCCAGGTTTTCCTTCAACGGCGCGTCATGCGCCGCACCGCGCCAGCCGCGGCGATGCAGCGGGCCGCCGCCGAGGTCGATCGACAGCGAGGCGCGGCCCTTGCGCAGCGACAGGTTCACGCGCACGTCCGGCAGGTCGGTGTTGACCGAAGGGCGCTCCAGCCCTTCGTCACGCATGCGGTCGACGATGGCGTCCTTGATCCGCTGCGCGGCGAAACGGGCATGGGTGATCTTGTCGCCGGACACATGCGCGTCCACCGCCAGGGTCATCTCCGGCTTGATGTGTTCGTGCCACGGCAGCGCACGCACGCCGTCGTACAGCGCCTGCTCGTCCGGGCATTCGAATTCGTCGATCGGCCACAGCACGCGGCTGGCCAGCCGCGACCACATCACGATCCGCAGCGCCTGCTCCAGTTCGCCATCGGCGTTGACGCCGGCGATGGTGGCAGTGGCCTTTTCCAGGCCCAGGGCCGACAGCTCATCGGCAAGCAGGTATTCCAGGCCCTTGGCGCAGGAGACAAAAAATTTCACGGGATCGGTTCGCAGGTGGTCAGGCACGGCAGGGGGCCGGGCCATTCGGAAGGGAGGGCCGTGGACACGGCCGGCAGGCCCGCGCCGGGGGCGGCGGGGCTGCCATTGTAGTCAATGCGGGCGGGCGCGCCGTGCGCCCGGGCTTCACAGCTGCCGCAGCAGGCGCTCGAAGGCCTGCGCAGAGGCTTCCACGTGGTGCTCCAGGCGATGGCCATCGTCCACCAGCAGCAGCTGCGCCGAGCGCGCCTGCGCCCAGGCGATGACTCCGGCGGCCGGCACCACCTCGTCATGCCAGGCCTGCACCACCGTGGTCGGCACCGGCGCGGCATCCAGCGCCGGCATCGGTCCCATGGTGGTGGGCGGCACCATCAGGAACAGGCCGGCCACCGGCACCTGCAGCGAGGCGATGGCAGAGATGTAGGCGCCCAGGCTGGAGCCGGCCAGCACCACCGGCCCCTGCGCAGCGGCAGCGGCCGTGCGCTCGATCAGGCGTTGCAGGCGGGTGCGCACATCGCCAACGCGGCTGACCTGGCTCATCGCGTCCAGGTCGGTGTAATCGGGGCGCTCATGGGTCCAGCCCAGTCGCTCGGCGACTTCGGCCAGCGCGGTGACCTTGGTCGCCTCCGGGCCGCTCTCGAAGCCGTGGGACAGGATGCAGTGACCGCGGCTCATGCGTGCGCTCCCACGGAGCGGATCGACAGCAGAAGGGAAGGCAGTTTCATCCGGCAATGCTAGCATCGCCGCATGCCCAAACCGCTCCTGCCCGGCCTGCAGCTGCAGCCGTTGCCCTACCACGACCGCCTGCCACTGCGCGATCCATCCAGCCTGGCAATGGTGGTGATCCACTGCACGGAACTACCCGACCTGGCGACAGCCCGGGAGTACGGCGAGCGCGTGCTGTACGACAGCGGCGCCGGCAACAGCGGGCATTTCTACATCGACCGCGACGGCAGCGTGGTGCAGTACGTGGCGCCGGAGCGCATCGCCCACCACGTGCGCGGCATGAATGCCGATACCGTGGGCATCGAACTGGTCAATTCGGGGCGCTACCCGCACTGGCTCGACAGCCGCCACCAGGCGATGGACGAGCCGTACACCGAAGCGCAGCTGCTGGCGCTGGAACAGCTGCTGCAGGCACTGGTGGCTCGTTACCCGTCGCTGCGGCGGATTGCCGGACATGACCAGTTGGACCTGGAGCAGGTGCCGGCCAGTGATGACCCGGCGGTGACCGTGGCGCGCAAGCGTGATCCGGGCCCGTTGTTCCCGTGGGCGCGGGTGCTGGCGAAGGTGCCGTTGCAGGGGTTGGAGTAAGCGTCGGCAGGGCTGCGCCCTGGGTACACGCCATCGCATACGCGCTGTCGCTCCCACGCTTCGCTGCGCGAACCGCGGGCCCCACTTACCAGCTCCCACACCCCCGCCGCTTCGCGGCCGCCCCCTGACTCAGGGGGCTCTGTCCCAGAGATGAACCGGTGGCCAGTAGATCCACGACATGCGTGGATGAACGACAAATCGACCAACCCGCTTTGCTCAGGCGCCGGTGGCGACCGGGCGGCTGCTGTCGCTGACCCAGCCACTCCATGAGTCCGCGTAGATGCGTGCGCCGGACAGGCCCGCGCTTTCCATCGCCAGCAGCAGGTGGCAGGCGGTCACGCCCGAGCCGCACATCAGCACCACGCGTTGCGGGTCCTGGTTGCCGATCACGCCCTGCAGCTCGGCACGCAGTTCCTGTGCATCGCGCAGGCGGCCGTCCAGCACGTTCAACGCAAACGGGCGATTGACCGCGCCCGGCACATGGCCGGCGACCGGGTCCAGCGGCTCCACCTCACCGCGGAACCGCTCGCCCGCGCGGGCATCGACCAGCCAGCCCGGCGCGTGCTTGAGGCGTGATTCGATCTCGTCCGCGCTGGCAACCTGGCTGCCATCGAAGCGCCCCGGATACGCGGGCAACGCGGTGACCTCGCTGCTGCCGGTCGCCAGCGGCTGGCCGGCGGCCTGCCACGCGGCGATGCCGCCATCGAGTACGGCCACGTTCGCATGCCCGATCAGGCGCAGCAGCCACCACAGGCGCGCGGCGGCCATGCTGCCATCGCTGCCGTCATACACCACCACCTGCGTGTCGGTGCCGATGCCCCATTGCCCCAGTCGTGCGGCGAACGCATCGCTGTCGGGCAACGGGTGGCGGCCATGGCCCACCCGCGTCAGATCGGACAGGTCGCGGTTGAGATCGGCATGCACTGCGCCGGGAATGTGTCCCTGCGTATAGAGGCTGTTGCCCGCCTGCGGGTCGGCCAGCGATGCACGCGCGTCGACCACGCGCACGGTACTGGCGGTCGCGCGGGCATCGACCACGCGTACCCCATTGCCCAAAGCCGCAGCCAGGGTCGCAACATCGACAAGGGTGGTCCACGGTGGGTCGATCGGCTTCATTGCACTTGCTCCAGGCGGCGACGCAGGTTGTACAGGATGGCCGCGGTGGCGCCCCAGATGCGCTGGCCGGGCCAGCCATATTCAAGGACATGGCGGACGCGGCCGCGATGGTTGATTTCTACCTGGCGCAGGTTGTCGGCGGCCATCAGATAGTCCAGCGGCACTTCGAACACCTCGGCCACTTCGCTGGGCTGCGGGACCGCCACGAAATCCGGATCGATCACTGCCACCACCGGGGTCACGCGATAGCCGGTGATGGTCACGAACGGATCGAGATATCCCAGTGCCTGCACCTGTGTCGGCGCCAACGCGATTTCTTCCTGGCTTTCGCGCAGTGCGGCAGCCAGCGCATCGCGATCATCGGGCTCGGTACGGCCACCGGGGAAGCCAACCTGGCCACCATGTTGCCGCAGGGTTTCGGTACGCCGGGTCAGGATCACCTGCGCACCGTTGGCGCGCGGCACGATGCCAGCCAACACCGCCGCCTCGACCGGTGGGCCCGGAGGCAGCAGGTCATCCAGTTCACTGCGGTTCCAGCCGTCACCTGCCGGCGGTTCGGCCAGCGGATGCAGCGCGCGCAGCAGCCGCTCATGATCGGCCAACGAACCTCGCAGCGACTGCTGCAGCTGTTGGCGCAGGGGCAGCACACGCTCCAGGATGTGGCTGCGCTCGCCGTCGCTCATCGACGACCACCGTGCGATTTCGTCGATATGCCGCCCGCACCCGGCGCAGAGCCGGTTGCGATCCAGCTTGCAGACGTTGATGCAGGGGCTTGCGACAGCACGCGCCGTTTCTTCCATTATTTGCACCGGTCAACAGTAGCGCGAATGGGCTGAATTTGGGATGGGCCCCGCACGGCTGCAGCGTGGTGCAGAAACAAAAACGCGCCGGTGGGTTCACCGGCGCGTTGATGTTGACGCTGTTTCTTCTTACTTGACGCTGATCAGCTTGATCTCGAACTGCACAGCCACGTTCGGCGGGAACGGGGTGCGCGGGTCGGCGCCGTAGGCCTGATCCGGCGGCAGCGAGACTTCCCACTTCGAGCCTGCCGGCATCTGCAGCAGGGTCTCACGCATGGCCTTCATTTCGACTTCGCTGACCTTGATCGACGGAATCTGCTGGGCCGGGCGGGCTTCGGTCGGGCGCTGGCCGTACGGGAACGGACCGGCCACTTCCAGCTGCACGGTGCTGGCCTGGGTCGGCTTGGCACCCTTGCCGGCTTCGATCACACGGTACTGAACGCCGCTCGGCAGGGTCTGCACGCCCGCCTTTGCCTTGTTCTGCGCCATGAACTGATCGCTCTTGGTCTTGTTTTCGGCAGCAGCCTTTTCGTACTCGGCCTTGGCGGCCTGGGCACGGCCCTGCTCGCGCTTCTGGAACGCTTCAACGGCCGGCTTCAGCTGCTCGGCGGTGATCGCCGGCTGCTTCTTGGCGTAGGCGTCCTGCAGACCCTTCACCACCGAGTTGATGTCCAGCTGCTCACCGCGACCAGTCAGCTCCGCCAGGTTGTTGCCGTAGTCGTAACCGAAGTAGTAGCTCAGCTTGCCCTTCTCGGACGCGATGTCCTGGGCGAAGGCATTGCCCGTCAGGGCCAGGGCCGCGACGGCGACCGCGATAGAACGCAACTTCATCAAACAGTTCTCCAGGGGTGGTAACTCAGGGACGTTCTGCGCCGCCCTGAGGCGACGGGTTAGGATAACGGCCACAACGTGTAACCGCTACTCACCACGCAGGCTATGACCTGTCTGCGTTTACAGAGTTCAATATCACTTTTTTTTAACGTTCCAGGAGTTTCCCGTGGTCGAGGCCCCCGCTCCCCACCCGGTCGACGTCAGCGATGATGGCGCCGTCCGCACCATTACCGTGCAACGCCCGGACAAGCTCAACGCCCTCAACGCCGCCACCCTGCAGGCCCTGGCCGAGGCGTTTGGCGACGCCGCCGCCGACCCGGCGGTACGGGTGGTGGTGCTGACCGGGGCTGGCCCCAAGGCGTTCGTGGCCGGGGCCGACATCGCCGAAATGAACACCTTGAGCGCGGTTCAGGGACGTGATTTCTCCCTGCTCGGGCAGGCCCTGATGCGCCGCATCGAACGCATGCCCAAGCCGGTGATCGCCCGGGTGAATGGATTTGCGCTGGGCGGCGGGCTGGAACTGGCCATGGCCTGCCATCTGCGCATCGCCGCCGATTCGGCCAAAGTCGGCCAGCCGGAGATCAACCTCGGCCTGATTCCCGGCTTCGGCGGCAGCCAGCGCCTGCTGCGCCTGTGTGGTCGCGCGGCCACGCTGGAGCTGTGCCTGCTGGGCACCCCGATCGACGCCGCACGCGCACTGGCCCTGGGCATCGTCAACGAAGTGGTGCCCGCCGCCGAGCTCGACGCCCGCGTGCAGGCCCTGGCCCGGCAGCTGGCACAGTCGGCGCCGCTGGCGCTGCGTGGCCTGCTCGATGCGGTGCACGTGGGCGGAGAATGCAGCCTGGAAGCCGGCCTGGAATACGAAAGTGCGCAGTTCGGCCTGCTGTTCGCCACCGAGGACATGCGCGAAGGCACCAGCGCCTTCCTGCAGCGCCGCCCCCCCGCCTTCCAGAACCGCTGACGCCATGGCATCCCGACCCGACCCCGTGCTGCTGTTCGCCCGGGTCCAGGCAGACGATCCCGATGGTGCGCTGCAGGCTGGACTGATGGACTACGTCGTGAGGGCTGGCGATGAGCGGCTGCTGCCCGATCATCCGGACCTGCCCGACCGCCTGTGCCAGATGCAGTTGCAACTGCAGCGTGCATGGGCGGCGCGCGAACGTTTCCGCGCACGCGCCGTGCGCCTGGCCCGCCGCGAGGCAGAGCGTGATGCGCGCCGGACGCCCGCGCCGGCACCGGACGTCAAACCCGCCCTGCCTGCCGCCGCGGCCGCCATCCTCGCCCGGGCCAAGGCCCGCGCCGCCGGCAAGGAGCAGTAATGGCGACCGCGAAGAAGACCGCGCGCGCACCTGCGCGCCGCGGCGGTACGATGCCGCGTGCCGACGTGGTGGAAATGTTCACCCGCCTGCGCGAGCTCAACCCGCATCCGAAGACCGAGCTGGAATACAGCTCGCCGTTCGAACTGCTGGTGGCGGTCGCGCTGTCTGCACAGGCCACCGACGTCGGCGTCAACAAGGCCACCCGACGCCTGTTCCCGGTTGCCAACACGCCGGCGAAGATCCTCGCGCTGGGCGAAGAGGGACTGAAGAAGTACATCGCCACCATCGGTCTGTTCAACGCCAAGGCGAAGAACGTGATCGCCACCTGCGCGCTGCTTCTTGAGAAGCACGGTGGCGAAGTGCCACGCGATCGCGACGCACTGGAAGCCCTGCCCGGTGTCGGCCGCAAGACCGCCAACGTGGTGCTCAACACCGCGTTCGGCGAACCGGTGATGGCGGTGGACACGCACATCTTCCGTGTCGCCAACCGCACTGGACTTGCACCCGGAAAGAACGTACGCGAGGTTGAAGATCGACTGGTCAAAGCGATTCCCGCCGAGTTCCTGCTCGACGCGCACCACTGGCTGATCCTGCACGGCCGGTACGTGTGCAAAGCGCGCAAACCGGATTGCCCGGGCTGCGTGATTGCCGACCTGTGCCGGTACAAGGACAAGACACCCGCGGAGTGACCGCGCTATCCACGCATGGCGTGGATCTACTGCAACCGGGGCGCAATCCGCGCGTCATACGTAACCGGTTTCAATGGCAGGCCCAGCCGTGACGGGGCCTGCGGCGGATCGCCGCCGTGCGAGAACTGTCACATTTACGCAATCTTCACGTTTTAGCCTGCGCGCATCTTCCCACCTGCCTGCAAGGCTCCTCTCCATGAAACTGCATCACCAGCTCCTGACGATCGCCGTGGCTGCTGCGCTGTACGTGCCGGCCGCCCACGCCGAAGTCGCCATCGATGTGATCGGCGGTTCGGAAATCACCTTCGAAGGCCTGGTCCAGGCCGACGGCAACTGGTACGACAATGACGTCGTGGACCTCAACGGCGGTGACGCCGGCAACGGCAAGAACAGCGAATTCGAACTGCGTCGCGCCGAGCTGGTGCTGAAGGGCAAGGGCCCGGGTAACGTGGAATGGGTCGTGGGCTACGACGCCAAGGCCGACAAGTTCCTCGACACCAACGTGAAGTACAAGCTGCTGGGCAACGCCAACCACTTCATCCAGGTCGGCCAGTTCAAGCAGCCCAACAGCCTGGAAGAACTGTCCAGCACCAAGAACAACGACTTCATCTCCAAGGCTGCGGTCACCAACACCTACGCTGTCGCCCGTCGCCTGGGCGGTGCCTACAGCTACGGCCAGGACAACTGGTCGGTCACCGCCAGCGCCTTCGGCCGCGAACTGACCCGCAACCTGGCCCACGGCAGCGGCTACGGCGCGCGTGGCACCTGGGCCCCGATCAACGAGAAGGGCCAGGTCCTGCACTTCGGCCTGAGCTACGTCGACTACGACACCGACGCGGACACCCTGCGCGTGCGTGCCCGTCCGAACGCCGACCTGGCCACCGCGCGCCTGGTCGACAGCGGCAACCTGGTCGACACCGACCGCGTCAGCACCATCGGTGCTGAAGCGATGTACTTCCAGGGCCCGTTCAAGGCCCAGGCCGAGTACTACACCAGCAAGGCCAAGCGCCTGGCCAACGACAACTACACCAGCGATGGCTACTACGTCAGCGGCGTGTGGAATGTCACCGGCGAGAGCTGGAGCTACAAGGGCGGCACCCCGGGCACCGGCCTGCCGAACAACCCGGCTGGCGGCCAGTGGCAGCTGGGCGTGCGTTATGACCACATGGATCTGAACGACGGCAACCTCGCCGCCAACCCGGTGGCCGGCCGTCCGCCGATCGTCGATGGCGTGCTCGGCGGCAAGATGGACATCTGGACCGTCGGCGCGAACTGGTACTGGCGCTCGAACTTCAAGCTGATGCTCAACTACGTGATGGTCGACAGCAAGAAGTACAGCTCGACCGCCCGCGGCTTCGTCAACGACGATCCGAACATCCTGGAAGCCCGCGCGCAGTTCTTCTGGTAATACCGGAAGCACGCGTTCGAACGAAGGCACGGCCCAGGCCGTGCCTTCGTCGTTGTGGGCAGGCGGTGGCCGCGCGATGATGCCCTGCCCTGTCGACAAGGACCTTCGGGATGCCTTCTTCGCTCCGCCTGCGCCGCCTGCTTTGCGGTGTCCTGCTCGCTGCCCTGCCCGCCACTGCGTTCGCCTGTGACGATGCGGATGCCGTGCGCGAGGCCGCGTATCGGCAGTTGCCGGCCGGCGCCCTGCCGGTCACGGCACGTTTCACCGATGCGGACAGCACGGCCTGCCGCGCGTGGCCCGCACAGCCCGGCACGACCCTGCTGGCCGTCGCCCAATGGACCGCCCCCGCCTCGGAAGACGTGCGCGGTGGCGACCTGGACCTGTTGCTGATCGATACCGCCAGTGGCCAGCCGCTGGCCTGGACCCGCGTGGCCGATGCGGTCAGCAGTGATGCGCTGCGCTTTACCGGACTTCGCCTGGACACGGCACGCTGGCAGCTGGACCCGGCCACCCGCGCGTTCGGCGTGCGCATGGACTACAACGGCAGCTCAGGCCCCAACCCGTTCGCGCAGAGCGAGCTGCAGTTGTTCGTACGCGAGGGCCGGCAGCTGCGCCGGGTGCTTGCCCCGCTGGCCATCAGCGGCAGTCGCGGCGAATGGGATACGCGATGCGCCGGCGAGTTCAGCCGCTTCGAGCGCACGCTGGAGATGGGCAATGCCAAAGCCGCTGGCCTGGCGCTGATCGTGGTGCGCGAAAAACGCACCGATACGATCAGCGTCGCCGCCGGCAACGACTGCCATGCCACCGACACGACGGCACCCGCACAGCGCTGGACACTGCAGCCCAGCGACGGTCGTTATGCCGTTCCGGAGGCGCTGCGCGGGCTCTGAAGGGCGGGCTTGGGCACCGCCATGACGGCTGTCACGTTCGCGTCATATGACAGACGCGGGCGTGTCATGGAACCGTTATGGAATGTGCACCGAAACGTCGGGCAGCCGCCCCTCGACCACCCCAGGAGTCTCTCCCGTGATCCACGCCTTCAAGTCGCGCGCCGCCGTCGCCATTCTGGCCGCGTCGTCCGTGTTCGCCGCCAACGCCGCCGATGTCACCGGCGCGGGCGCCTCGTTCATCTACCCGGTGATGTCCAAGTGGTCGGCCGACTACAGCACCGCCACCGGCAAGAAGGTCAACTACCAGTCGATCGGTTCCGGCGGTGGTATCGCCCAGATCAAGGCAGCGACCGTGGACTTCGGTTCGTCCGACGCGCCGTTGAAGCCGGAAGAGCTGGCTGCCGCCGGCCTGGCCCAGTTCCCGTCGGTGATCGGCGGCGTGGTGCCGGTGATCAACGTTGCTGGCGTCGCCCCCGGCGCGCTGAAGCTGGACGGCCCGACCCTGGCCAACATCTTCCTGGGCAAGATCACCACCTGGAACGACCCGGCCATCGCCGCACTGAACAGCGGCCTGACCCTGCCCAGCGGCAAGATCACGATCGTCCATCGTTCGGACGGTTCGGGCACCACCTTCAACTTCGTCAACTACCTGTCCAAGGTCAGCCCGGAGTGGAAGAGCAAGGTCGGTGAAGGCACTTCGGTACAGTGGCCGGCCGGCATCGGCGGCAAGGGCAACGAAGGCGTTGCTGCCTACGTGAAGCAGATCAAGGGCGGCATCGGCTACGTCGAACTGTCCTACGCGCTGCAGAACAAGATGTCCTACGCGGCGATGAAGAACGCGGCCGGCAAGATCGTGCAGCCGTCGGACGCCTCGTTCTCGGCCGCTGCGGCCAGCGCCGACTGGGCCAACGCCCGTGACTTCTACCTGGTGATGACCAACGCCCCGGGCGCTGATGCATGGCCGATCACCGCCACCAACTTCATCCTGGTGCGCAAGCAGCCGAAGAACGTGGCGGGCGCCAAGGCCACGCAGGAGTTCTTCCGCTGGGTCTACAAGAATGGCGATGCGCAGGCCAAGCAGCTGGACTATGTGCCGCTGCCGGACGCGCTGGTGCGCCAGATCGAGACCTACTGGACGCAGAACCTGAAGTACTGAGTTCGTTGCAAGGCGTTCCCCCGCAGGAACGGGGCCGGCGGGTCCTCTCTCCCCCGCCGGCCCCACCGGGCGCTGGATCCCTCTGGGTCCGGCGCTCTTCTTTTTTGTAGGGTTGGTCGTGAAAGGCGCTGCGCTTCCGTTGGTGAGTTGTTGCGGCGATGGGTCATGGAAGGCAGGAGCGGGGGCAACGGTTACCCGGCCCTCCGCCGCGCCGGGGACCGCGCAGAAGCGCAGTTGGTGTCGTCAGCCGACCCGGCGGCCAACCGTGAATCCCGCGAAACCCTTGCCAGAACGTGATCCAGGACACCTCTGTCATGGACGTCATACGGCTGTAACAAAAACATCATTTCATAGCCGCATCCGCCGACACCGTCGGCTCTACCCCGCTATGGAGTGACCATGAAACTGCACTCGGCCAGCCTTGCCGCCCTTTCCCTGGCCATCGCCCTGGGCTTGTCTGCCTGCGGTGGCGACAAGCAGGCCGCTCAGCAGCCGGCCGCTGACGGCGCCGCTGCTCCGGCCGCTGCCGGCGACAAGGTGACCGCTGAGGTCTCCGGTGCTGGCGCCTCCTTCATCTTCCCGCTGGTGTCCAAGTGGTCGGCTGACTACAACACCGCCACCGGCGCCAAGATCAACTATCAGTCGATCGGTTCCGGTGGTGGCATCGCCCAGATCAAGGCCGGCACCGTCGATTTCGGTTCGTCCGACAAGCCGCTGAGCAGCGATGAGCTGGGCCAGGCCGGCCTGGCCCAGTTCCCGTCGGCCATCGGCGGCGTGGTGCCGGTGGTCAACATCGACGGCCTGGAAGCCGGCAAGCTGCGCCTCAGTGGCGCCCTGCTCGCCGACATCTTCCTGGGCAAGGTCAAGACCTGGAACGACCCGGCCATCGTCGCCGCCAACCCGGGCGTGACCCTGCCGGACGGCAAGATCACCATCGTCCACCGTTCGGATGGTTCGGGCACCACCTTCAACTTCTCCAACTACCTGTCCAAGGTCAGCCCGGAGTGGAAGAGCAAGGTCGGCGAAGGCACCTCGGTGCAGTGGCCGGACGGCGTGGGTGGCAAGGGCAATGAAGGCGTTGCTTCCTACGTGAAGCAGATCAAGGGCTCGATCGGCTACGTCGAACTGGCCTATGCCCTGCAGAACGCGATGCCGTACACCTCGCTGCAGAACGCCGCCGGCACCTGGGTGCAGCCGAACGCTGAAACCTTCGCCGCCGCTGCCGCCAGCGCCGACTGGGCCAGCGCCAAGGACTTCAACCTGGTCATCACCAACGCCCCGGGCGAGCAGGCGTGGCCGATCACCGCCACCAACTTCATGCTGATGCAGAAGAAGCCGAAGGATGCCAAGCGCAACCAGGATGCCCTGGCCTTCTTCAAGTGGGCCTTCGAAAGCGGCCAGACCCAGGCCAACGAACTGCACTACGTGCCGCTGCCGGCCGAGCTGGTCAAGCAGATCGAAGCCTACTGGGCGACCGAACTGAAGTGATGGACCCGACGGTGCCCGCCACGTGCGGGCACCGTCTCCTGCACATCGTGCTGCCCCGCCCCTTCCTGGCCCTGCCGTCCCCATGAATGCCATCGCCCAGCCTGTAGCCGCCCCGTCCACGCGTGACACGCGTGATGCCCGCAACGACAAACTGTTCCGATGGGTGCTGGTCGGCACCGTCATCTTCGTCCTGATCGCGCTGGCCTGCGCCGCACTGTCGATGCTGTGGGGTGGTCGCCACGCCCTGCAGATGCAGGGCCTGAGCTTCTTCTTCTCCTCCGACTGGAATCCGGTCGAAAACAAGTTCGGCGCCCTCGCCCCGATCTACGGCACCCTGGTCACCGCGCTGATCGCGATGGTCATCGCCGTACCGGTCAGCTTCGGCATCGCCTTCTTCCTCACCGAAGTGGCACCGCGCTGGCTGCGTGGCCCAGTCGGTACCGCCATCGAACTGCTGGCGGGCATTCCCTCGATCATCTACGGCATGTGGGGCCTGTTCGTGCTGGTGCCGGTGATGACCGAGTACGTCACCCCGTTCCTCAACGAAACCCTGGGCGAATGGCCGATCATCGGCCCGGTGTTCCAGGGCCCGCCGCTGGGCATCGGCATGCTCACCGCCGGCTTCGTATTGGCGATCATGGTCATCCCGTTCATCTCCTCGGTGATGCGCGAAGTGTTCCTGACCGTGCCGACCCGCCTGAAGGAATCGGCCTACGCGCTGGGTTCCACCAAGTGGGAAGTGAGCTGGGACATCGTGCTGCCCTACACCCGCTCGGCAGTGATCGGTGGCGTGTTCCTCGGCCTCGGCCGCGCACTGGGCGAGACGATGGCAGTGGCCTTCGTGATCGGCAACAGCGTGCGCCTGTCGCCGTCGCTGCTGGAACCGGGCACCACCATCGCCGCACTGATCGCCAACGACTTCGGCGAAGCCACTGAAACCTACCGCTCGGCGTTGCTGCTGCTCGGCTTCGTCCTCTTCATCGTCACCTTCGTGGTGCTCGCCATCGCCCGCCTGATGCTGATGCGCCTGTCCCGCAAGGAGGGCAACTGATGTCCAGCACCGCTGACTCCCTGTACCTGCGCCGCCGCATCGGCAATGTCATCGCCATCGCGATGTCCTGCGCCACTGCGCTGTTCGGCCTGTTCTTCCTCGGCTGGATCCTGTTCACCCTGGCCTCCAAGGGCCTGGCCGGCATCAACCTGGATCTGTTCACCAAGATGACACCGCCGCCGATGCAGGAAGGCGGCCTGGCCAATGCCTTCTTCGGCAGTGCGGTGATGTGTGCGCTGGCGATCGGCATCGGCACCCCGCTGGGTGTGCTGGCCGGCACCTGGCTGGCCGAGTACGGCAACGCCCGCAAGGCCGGCACCGTGGTCCGCTTCGTCAACGACATCCTGCTGTCGGCCCCGTCCATCGTGCTGGGCCTGTTCGTCTACACCCTGTACGTGATGCAGACCGGCGGCAGCTTCTCCGCCTTCGCCGGTGCACTGTCGCTGGCCTTCATCGTGCTGCCGGTGGTGGTGCGTACCACCGACGAGATGCTGCGCCTGGTGCCTTCGCAGATGCGCGAAGCCGCGCTTTCGCTGGGCATTCCGCAGTGGAAGGTGATCGTGCAGGTGCTGTACCGCAGTGCCTCGGCCGGCATCATCACCGGCATCCTGCTGGCGCTGGCCCGCATTTCCGGCGAGACCGCACCGCTGCTGTTCACCGCCTTCGGCAACCAGTACTGGAACAGCAACGTGTTCCAGCCGATGGCCTCGGTGCCGGTGGTGATGAACCAGTTCGCCGGCAGCCCGTACGAATCCTGGCAGGTGCTGGCCTGGGCCGGCGCGCTGGTGCTGACCGTGTTCGTGCTGCTGGTCAGCCTCTCTGCGCGCGGCATCCTGCTGCGCAACCGTATCTCCCATGACTGACCTTTCCGTGGATACCGCCATGAACGACCTTTCCAACGCCGTGCCGATGCAGCGCATCGTCGTGCCGGCCTCGCACGAGAACCTGCACGCTCCGGCCCCGGTCAAGCTCGCCGCGCGTGGACTGGACTTCTACTACGACAAGTTCCACGCCCTGAAGGGCATCAACCTGGAGATCCCGGAAAAGCGCGTGACCGCGCTGATCGGTCCCTCCGGTTGCGGCAAGTCGACCCTGCTGCGCATCTTCAACCGCATCTACGCGCTGTACCCGAAGCTGGAAGCGCGCGGTGAGGTGATCCTCGACGGCGAGAACATCCTGTCGCCGAAGTACCCGATGAACCGCCTGCGCAGCAAGGTCGGCATGGTGTTCCAGAAGCCGGTGCCGTTCCCGATGACCATCTTCGAGAACGTGGCCTACGGCATCCGCCACCACGAGAAGCTGTCCAAGGCGGACATGGCCGACCGTGTCGAGCACGCACTGCGCCAGGGCGCGCTGTGGGACGAAGTGAAGGACAAGCTCAACCAGAGCGCGCTGGGCCTGTCCGGTGGCCAGCAGCAGCGTCTGTGCATCGCCCGTGCCGTGGCCCTGCGCCCGTCGGTGCTGCTGCTGGACGAGCCGACCTCGGCGCTGGACCCGATTTCCACCAGCCGCATCGAGCAGCTGGTGGAAGAGCTCAAGCACGAGTACACCATCGTGATCGTCACCCACAACATGCAGCAGGCCGCGCGCGTGTCCGATTACACCGCCTTCATGTACCTGGGCGACCTGATCGAGCACGACCGCACCGAAGTGATCTTCTCGCAGCCGTCCAAGCAGCAGACCGAGGATTACATCACCGGCCGGTTCGGCTGATCGGCGCTGACGCTTCGCCACCTGTCCCAGCCAGGCGCGCCCTGGCTCTACCTGGATTGCAGAACATGAACCTTCCCAACGACCACATCGTCAAAAGCTACGACGAAGAGCAGCAGCGCCTGGTGGCCGAGATCGTGCGCATGGGCGAGATGGCCGTCGCCCAGCTGGAGGCGTCGATGGACGTCATCGAGAAGCGCGATGAGAACGCCGCCCATCGCATCATCGCCAACGACGAAGCGATCGATTCGCTGGAACAGCAGATCAGCCACGACGTGATGCGCCTGGCGCTGCGTGGCCCGATGGCCCGCGACCTGCGCGAAATCCTCGCCGGCCTGCGCATTCCGGCCGATATCGAGCGCATTGGCGACTACGCGGCCAACGTCGCCAAGCGCTCGATCGCGCTGGGCAAGGTGCCGCCGCTGCCGCAGATCCAGGGCCTGCGCGCCCTCGGCCGCCTGGCCGCACAGCAGGTCCGCCGCGCCATCGCCGCCTACCGCGACAACGACGCCGATGCCGCGCTGGAACTGCGCGAGGACGACGCCCGCCTGGATGCGCAGTACACCGCGCTGTTCCGCGAGCTGCTGACCTACATGATGGAAGACCCGCGCAACATCACCCCGTGCACCCACCTGCTGTTCATGGCCAAGAACCTGGAGCGCGTGGGCGACCATGCCACCAACATCGCCGAGAACGTGTGGTTCCTGGTGCACGGCGAACAGCCGCTGCCGCCGCGCCAGAAGCGCGACGAGACCTCCAGCGCAGGCGATATCTGATACTGCACTGCAACACCGGATTCGACTCCAGGGTGGCCGCTGTCCTCGTGACAGCGGCCTTTTTGTTGGCGCTGTAATACTTCTCACGAAAATTTGAATTCCCGGCGAGGATTCGTTGAGTAGGATCGCTGCACCATCGCTTCACCACGGGCACCCGCCCACCACCAGGAGCACGACCGATGAGCACCTCCAACAAGACGCTGTCCCTGCTGACCGCCACCGCCCTGGCCGCCGGCCTCGGCATGACCGCCTCCGCCTCGGCCCTGAGCATGACCGACCTCGCCCAGGGCTACCTGGTGGCCGGCCAGGCGGCCAAGGCCACCGACGCGAAGGCGACCGATGCAAGATCCGCCGATGCGGCCAAGCATGCCGAAGGCAAGTGTGGCGCCGACGGCAAGAGTGCTGAAGGCAAGTGCGGCGGCGACAAGGGCAAGGCAGCGGCCGGTGCGGACACCAAGGCCAAGACCGGCGGTGACAAGAAGTCGGCCGAAGGCAAGTGCGGCGAAGGCAAGTGCGGTGGCAAGCACTGACGTCCGCGCCGGCGTCGTCCACCCGCGGTCGCCGCTTCCTGCGGCGGCCGTGGGCCTGGGCCTGCGCCGTGCCCTGCTGCAGGACCTGCGCGATGCACCGGCCGGCGATTTCGATTTCCTCGAATGCGCGCCGGAGAACTGGATCGGTGTCGGTGGTCCCGCAGGTGACGCGTTGGCCGAACTGGCGGCGCGCCATCCGCTGAGCTGCCACGGCCTGTCGTTGTCGCTGGGCGGCAGTGCGCCCCTGGATACCCAGCTGCTGGCGCAGGTGGGTGCGTTTCTGCACCAGCATCAAGTGCCGCTGTACAGCGAACACCTGAGCTACTGCAGCGACGAGGGCCACCTGTACGACCTGCTGCCGATTCCATTCACCGATGAAGCGATACGCCACACCGCTGCCCGCATCGCGCGGGTGCAGGACATTCTCGGCCGCCGCATCGCCGTGGAAAACGTGTCGTACTACCTGGCGCCGGACCCGACGATGGACGAACTGGCCTTCACCACTGCCGTGCTGGCCGAGGCCGACTGCGATCTGCTGCTGGACGTCAACAACGTCTACGTCAATGCCTGCAACCATGGCTACGACGCCGATGCCTTCATCGCCGGCCTGCCCGCACAACGCATCGTCTGCCTGCACGTGGCCGGGCACCTGGACGAGGCGCCGGACCTGAAGATCGACACCCACGGCAGCCCGGTGATCGATCCGGTGTGGGACCTGCTGGCACGCACCTACGCCCGCATCGGCCCACGCCCTACCCTGCTCGAACGCGACTTCAATTTCCCGCCCTACGCCGAGCTGCGGGGCGAACTGCAGACCATCCACCGCCTGCAGGCCGCGCATGCCGGAGCCGCCCATGGCTGACGCCCCCGAACGCCTGCGTGCGCAGCAGCACGCGTTCACCGCGCACCTGCGCGACCCGGCGCGGGTACCGGCGCCGCCCGGCATGGATCCGCGTCGGGTGGCCGTGTACGAACGCCTGCTGTTCAACAATCTGCTGGGATTGTTGAGCAATGGCTTCCCGGTCTGCGTGCGCCTGCTGGGCGAACCGGACTGGAGTGCACTGGTGCGCCACTATTTCGCCAGCCACCATTGCCACACCCCGTTGTTCACCGAACTGGCTGCCGAGTTCGTGCAGTGGCTGCAGGTGCAGCCGGAGCTGCCGCATCCGGCGCTTGCCGAACTGGCCCACTACGAGTGGGTGGAGACCGCGCTGTACCAGCTGCAGGCCGATCCGCTGCCGGAACCGGGCGACATCGATCCGCTGCAGGTGCCGCTGCGCCGCTCACCGCTGGCCTGGCCACTGCTGTACCGCTGGCCGGTGCATCAACTGGGTAGCGACGATGCACCGTCGCAGCCACCGGCAGAGCCCACCGGCCTGCTGGTACGGCGCGATGCCGATGGTGCGGTGCGATTTGCCACACTGACCAGCCTGGCGGTGCATCTGCTGACCCTGATCGGCGAGTCCCCCGGGGCCACCGGCCAACAACAGCTGCAGCAACTGGCCGCCCTGCACCACCTCGATCCTGGGACATTGGCCGCCCCTGGCGCGCACCTGCTGCAGCAGTTCCTGCGTGCTGGCGTGATCGGTCCACTCCCCGCTTCACCCTGACGCCCCTTCCAGGAGATACACCGATGAAGACCCCGACCCTGGCCGCCGCACGCGGCCAGCTGGACCGTTTCGCCCCGTGGTTGGCCCCGCTTGGCCTGCGCCTGCTGCTTGCCTGGGAATTCTTCGAATCCGGGCGCGAGAAGCTGCACGGGCAGAACTGGTTCGCCGATCTGCAGGATGCCTTTCCGTTTCCGTTCGACCAGCTGCCCGCTGCGCTGAACTGGCAATTGGCCACCTGGTTCGAACTGGTGGGCGCAGCGTGCCTGCTGTTGGGCTTCGGCACCCGCGTTGCGGCCGCCAGCCTGCTGGTGCTGACGGCTGTGGCAACGTACGCGGTGCACTGGCCGGCCGAATGGAGCTCGCTGGGCGATCTGGCGATGGGCTATGCGATCAGCGATCAGGGCTTTGGCAACTTCAAACTGCCGCTGCTGTTCATGGCGATGCTGTTGCCGCTGCTGTTCACCGGTGCTGGGCGCCTGAGCGTGGATGCGGTGCTGGCGCGCTGGTATCCGTCGGGCCCCACGGCGCGGCCTGTGCTCCGGTAGACGCCGTCCCTGGTCGGCGCGCAGTGTGCCAACCAAGGTTGGCACCTACCGGGATCCCGGGCGCTCAGGGTCGCTCTGCTAGAATCCGTACATGACTGACCCCACTTCCGCACCTGCCCCCGCCCCTGTTTCCGACGTACCCCAGGCGCAGCGCGCGATGTCACAACGCTTCCGCGGCTTCCTGCCGGTGGTGGTGGATGTTGAAACCGGCGGCTTCGACAGCCAGCGCAATGCACTGCTGGAAATCGCCGCCGTGCCGATCGAGATGGACGAGAACGGCCTGCTCTACCCCGGCCAGACCGCCAGCGCCCACGTGGTGCCGGCCGAGGGACTGGAGATCGACCCGAAGTCACTGGAAGTGACCGGCATCATCCTCGACCACCCGTTCCGGCTGGCCAAGGAAGAGAAGGCGGCGTTGGACCACGTCTTCACTCCGGTGCGTGCAGCGATGAAGAAGTACGGCTGCCAGCGCGCGATCCTGGTCGGCCACAACGCGCATTTCGATCTCGGCTTCGTCAACGCAGCCGTCGCCCGTACCGGGCACAAGCGCAACCCGTTCCACCCCTTCAGCGTGTTCGACACGGTCACCCTGGCGGGCATTGCCTATGGCCAGACGGTGCTGGCACGCGCGGCCACGGCGGCCGGGCTGGGCTGGGACGCCAACGAGGCGCACAGCGCGGTGTATGACACCGAGCAGACGGCGCGGTTGTTCTGCACGATCGCCAACGCCTGGCCGCGGTGAAGCAGCCAACGGCGAAGCCCCTCGTGGCGAATCGGCATTGCGGGTGAGGCCGGGCAGGATGGATTCGCGGGGGACGCCGTAAACCCATCCTTGGGGGCTTAGCCGCGCCATCCATGGCGCGGATACCCCCGCGAACCCACCCTGCCCGGCCTTTGACAGTTTTCCGGGCGCCACGGAAAGATCAGAAAGGCGGGAGCAACAGCGGGTCGCTGCGCTCGATGGGTGCCGACTGTTGGTACGGCAATGCCAGTAGATCCACGCCATGCGTGGATGCTTTGCATTGGATCAACCGATGCTCGTGCGATCCCTGCCGTCACTCTTCGCGCGGTACAACGCGCGGTCGGCGCGCTGGTACAGCAGTGCCGGGGTGCGGTCGTCACCGTCCAGTTCCACCAGGCCGGCGCTGAAGGTCACCCGCAGGCCCGGGATGCCGGCCCAGTCCGGATGGTCATGGAACAAGCCACGCAGGCGCGCGCACAGCTGCGCCGCCTCCTCCAGCCGGGTGTCATTGAGCAGCAGCGCGAATTCTTCGCCGCCGGTGCGTGCCGGCAGGTCCGAATCACGGCTGGCGGCGGCGATCACCTGGGCCACTTCCACCAGTACCGCATCACCGATGCTGTGGCTGTGCTGGTCGTTGACGTCCTTGAAGTGGTCGATGTCCAGCACCACCAGGCACAGCGGATGACCGCTGCGCTGGGCGCGGGCGAAGTCGCGGGCCAGCGCCTCGTCGAAGCCGCGACGGTTGGCCAGCCGGGTCAGCGCGTCTTCGCGGGCCTGTCGTTCGAACGCCTCGGCCTGCCGCGCCAGGCGCTCGGCCAGCTCGGTCTTCTCCTGGTTCAGGGCCTGCAGGTGCACGGTCTGCGCCTGCAGGTCGAAGGTCGCCTCGTCCACGCGCCGTGCCAGGCGCAGGTTGCTGGCCTTGTACTGCTGCAGCAGGAAGCGGTACAGCGCCACCAGCGCGGACAGCAGCACCAGCCCGATCAGCGCCTGCACGCTGTGCCGCTGCCACCAGAACGGCTCGACAGTAAAGCTCCACACCGCCTCCTGATGACCCCAACTGCCCCCCGGGTGCGCGGCGGCCACGTGCAGCGTGTAATCACCCGGCGGCAGGCCGACGAATTCCACGCTGCGCTGCGGGCCACGTTCCACCCAGCCGTTGTCCAGCCCCTCCAGCCGCGTGCGGTAGCGGATGCGGTCGGACATCAGGTAGCTCAGGCCCACGTAGCTCACCGCAAGCCGTCGCCCACCGGGAATCAGGTTGCGCTCGGGGCCTTCCCAGTGCACCGGCGCACCGTCGACCTGTACGTTCTCGATTGCCGCAGGCGGTGCCGGGCGTTCACGGAAACGCTGCAGCCGCTGCGGATCGACCGTGCTCAAGCCACCGGCGGTCACCACCCAGAACGTGCCGTCCTGGCGCAGGATCGCCGAGGGACCGGAGCTGCCGTTGGCCTGCGCATTGGCCATGCCGTCGATCTCGTTGTAACGCTCCACCGTGACCCGCGGCGCGCGTCCGTCGGCCACGGCGTTGAGCGTGGCCATGTCGGTGCGCAGTACTCCGCGGTTGCTGCTGATCCACACGTTGCCCAGTCGGTCGGGCACCAGCTGGAACACCGCATCCACCGGCATGCCCTGCTCCAGGCCCACCCGTGCCAGCGTCCCCGCCTGCCAGCGGTACAGCCCACGATCACTGCTGATCCACATCGCATCGCCGATCTGGTGGAAGCCGAACACGCTGCGGCCACCGCCCAGCGGCGCCAGGTCGATCGACTGCACCCGGTCACCGCGCAGCACGCGGACGCCTTCGATGGTGCCGATCCACAGATTTCCCTGGTGATCGTGTTCCAGCGCGGTGGTCAGGCCTCCCGGCATGCCGGGAACCGTGGGCACGGTTACCTTGTCACCCTCGATACGGACCACGCCCTTCTGCGTTCCCGCCCAGATCACGCCATCAGGCGCGATGCTGATCGCACGGATGTTGCCGCCGGGCAGGCCATCGGCCGCCGCGTAGTTGTGGCGAAGCCGTCCATCGGCGTGCAGCCGGTAGATGCCGTCGCCGAAGGTGCCCACCCACAGATCGCCGCCGGCATCCTGCGCCAGGCTCAGCACCGAAGGCGCCTTGCCACCGCGGTTGTGCAGCGGTATCGCACGGAATCGACCGTCGGCGGTCTGCAGGTCCAGGCCGCTGGCGCTGCCCACCCACAGGTGACGGTCACGGTCTTCGAGCACCGTGCGCACGTAGTCGCCGCTGAGGCCATCGCGTTCGGTGTAACTGCTGAACAGGGTTTCGCGCAGGCGGTACAGGCCGCCATTGGCACCCACCCAGATGCTGCCCTCGGCGTCTTCGCGCAGGCTGACCACGCGCCCGCCGGGCAGGTTCAGGCCCGCTGGCAGGCGCTCCAGGCCATGTGCCGAGATGCGCAGCAGCCCTTGGTTCTCGGTGCCCAGCCACAGGTCGCCATGGCGGTCCTGCAGCATGGCGGTCAAGTGCAGCTGGCCAGGCAGCCGGTGCACCAGCACCAGGCGATCATCCTCCACCCGGTACAGGCGCTCGCCCGCGACGATCCACAGCGTGCCATCGGGTGCGCGATAGGGCCACGACAGGCCCTTGTCCACGCCCCACGCTGCTGGCGCGCGCTGCAGTACGCCGGCTGTGTCGCGCAGCACCAGGCCGTCGAGGGTGCCGATCCAGACCCGGTCCTGCGCATCGACCGCCATCTTGGTGAAACTCATCGCCAGCGGCAGGTCCGGCGGCGGGCGCTGGTAGACGATGCCCTTGTCCGGGGTCAGATAGCCAATGCCCTTGCCCTCGTACAACAGCCACAGGCGCCCTTGGCTGTCCATCTGCATGGACTGGATCAGCACCTGCGGCGTATCCGGTTGATGTTCCCAGACCCGCCACTGGCCGTCGCTGCCGCGGTGGCTGACATTGCCGCGCGAATCGCTGATCCACAGACCGCCCTGCGGGTCGACCAGCAGCGCGCCGATGCCGTTGTCGCGCAGCCCCGGCCGGGTGCTGCGGTCGAACACGGTGAAATCCAGGCCGTTGTAGCGCACCAGGCCTTCCCAGGTGGCGAACCACAGGTGGCCTTCCGGGGTCTGCGCGATGTCGCGCAGCGAGTTGTGCGGCAGACCATTGCGCGAGGTCCACACGTCGATGGCGTAGTCGCGCAACGGCGGCGCGCCACTCTGCGCGGCCAGTGGCGTGGCAATCGCCAGCAGCAGCCACAGCAGACCCACCTGCAGCAGGCGACCGATGTTCTCCGCGTGGCGCCCCGCCCGGCGCCTGCCCGCCCCCTGCCCGCCCATCAGCGCAGCGGCGGCGGCCAGCTGCGGATGCCGGTGGCGGCAGCAGACGCGAACAGGGACAGCTGCACCGCGCAGGGCGGCATGCCGGCAGGAACAGGCAGGCTCATCGGACGAAGAATGGGGAAGTACGCAGATGATAGGGCAAACCCTGTCACCGGCGTCACCGCGCCCGGGCAGCCCGGCGCAACCGGGCCGGGTCCGGGATCAATGCCGCTACCGCGCCTCGGCGCTGGTCGACCATTGCACCACCGCTTCCAGCCCACCTTCGGGGCGGTTGCGCAACCACAGTCGGCCCCCGTCCTTCTCGGCCAGCGCGCGGGCGATGGTCAGGCCCAGGCCGGCACCGCCGGTCTCGCGCGAACGGGATGTCTCCACCCGCACGAACGGGTCGAACACCGCTTCCAGCTGGTCATCGGCCAGCCCGGGGCCATCATCGGCGATGACCACCGTGATCGTGCCCTCGCCGCGCTCGACACGTACCCGGGCGCGTTGCGCATACATCACCGCGTTGTCCACCAGGTTGGAGAACAAGCGATGCATCGCCAGCGGGCGCAGCATCAGCACCGCGCCGCTGCGGCCTTCAAAGACGACGTCGGCGCCGTCCTCGGCAGTGTCCTCGACGATGCTCTCCAGCAGCGAATCCAGGTCCAGCGCGGCGCGCTGTTCGGCACTCTCCGCACTCCGGGCCAGTTCCAGCCCCTCGCGTACCAGTGCCTGCATCGCAGCCAGGTCGCCGATCAGGCGCTCGCGCAGCGTCTCGTCGGTCACGTTTTCCAGGCGCAGGCGCAGCCGGGTCAGCGGCGTCTGCAGGTCGTGGGTGATCGCCGCCAGCATCTGCGTACGTTCGGCCAGGTGGCGCTGCAGCCGATGCTGCATGGCATTGAAGGCTTCGGCGGCGCGCTGCACTTCACGCGGCCCGCGCAGCGGCAAGGGTGCCCGCTGCAGGTCATCGCCCAGGTCCTCGGCGGCGGCCGCCAGCTCCTGCAGCGGCGCACTGGCCATGCGTGCCACCACGTAGGCCAGCACGGCGATGGCCAGCACCAGCAGGGTCAGGAACAGCGGGTCCACGGCGAGGATGCCGTTGTGCGCGATCGCCGGCGAATCCAGGGCGAGCTTCAGCAACGTGCCGTCGTTGAGCACCACGTCCACCGCCCGGCACTTGGGCGGGATGAAGGTGGGATCGCGTTCGTGTGGCGGCTTGCGGTGGCCCGGCGGCGGTGGCGGCAGCAGGTCCTGCAGCTTGGGAATGCACGAACGGAACGAGGCGAAGTGCACATGCGCCCGCGACACCGGGCCCGGCCGGTCCTCCAGTACTTCCATCAGCGCCTTGTCGGCCCGCCCGATGCGCGCGCCGGGCTGCAGTGCCCGCACGCTGGGGCCACCTACTTCCAGCAGCCGCTCGCGCAGCTCCGGGTTGCCGTCCAGCAGGTTGATGTAGCCCTGCAGTCGGTCGGCGATGCGGTTCAGGTTCTGCCGCTCGAATTCCTGCTGCCGCTTGGAACTGGCCAGCATGGTCGCACCGATCGCGGCCACGCTCATGCCCAGCAGCAGGATCACGAACAGCCGTCCGACCATCGAGGACAGGAAGTGGCGCAGGCGCTTCATCGCGGCTTATTCCAGGTTGACGGCCGAGGCCAGCACATAGCCTTCGTTGCGCACGGTCTTGATCAGGCCATCGGGGCCACCGTCATCGGCCAGCTTGTTGCGCAGGCGGCTGACCTGCAGGTCGATGGCGCGGTCCTGCGCTTCGTAGTTGCGGCCGCTGCTGAGGGCCACCAGCTGCTCGCGCGAGAGCACCTTGTTGGCATGGGCGATGAACACCCGCAGCAGGCGGAATTCGGCGCCGGACAGCACCACCACGCGCCCGTCTGGATCGACCAGGTGGCGATGCTCCAGATCGAAGATCCAGCGTGAGAAACGCGCACGGCGCACCGCCAGCGGTTCCAGGTTGGCCGGCAGCGCTTCGGTACGGCGCAGCACGTTGCGGATGCGCGCCAGCAGTTCACGCGGCTCGAACGGCTTGGCCAGGTAGTCGTCGGCGCCCATTTCCAGGCCGAGTACGCGGTCGATCGGCTCGGCGCGCGCGGTGAGCATGATCACCGGCGTGTTCGAGCGCGCGCGAAGGTCGCGACACAGGGTCAGGCCATCCTCGCGCGGCAGGTTGAGGTCGAGCACGATCAGGTCCACGTGTTCGCGTTCCAGCAGCTGGCGCATGCTGGTGCCATCGGCGGCGGTGCTGACCTGGTAGCCAGCACGGCCGAGCTGCTCGGCCAGCAGGGTGCGGATATCGTTGTCGTCATCGACGATCAGCAAACGGTGCATCGGGTTTTCAGTCTCCATGTCGCGAATCATCCCGTGTCGGCAGCTGAACCGCATCCAGGCCAATGCGTACCACTGTATCCCCCGCAGTGCGGGATACCTGCCGATACGCAGTCTCGCAGACAGTGTTACATAGAGACACACCCCGAGGATTGAGCACAGCGTCGCTCGATCTTCACAATGCCCACCAACGCCGCCGCTGCGGCCCCCAGAGTGAAGCCGCCACGTGATCTCCCGCCTGTTGCCTGCGACCCGCAAGGGTCGCCTGATGTTGATCGCCCTGATTGTCCTGATCGCCGCTGTATCCGCCTGGTGGCTGCTGCGCAAGCCTGCCGCACCGGCGCTGGCGACCACCCCGGTCAGCCGCGGCGACATCGAGCAGACGGTGGAAGCTACCGGCGTGATCGACGCCTACAAGCTGGTCAGCGTCGGCGCGCAGGCCTCCGGCCAGATCAAGTCGCTGAAGGTGCAGCTGGGCGATACGGTGAAGGAAGGCGACCTGATCGCCGAGATCGACGCCACCACCCAGCAGAACCAGGTGCTCAACGCGCAGGCCTCGCTGGACCAGGTGACCGCGCAGCGCGCAGTGCAGCAGGCCACCCTGCGCCAGGCCGAACTGGAGTTCGCACGCCAGCAGCAGATGCTGGCTGCCGAAGCCACCTCGCGTCAGGAATACGACGCCGCCGAGGCCCAGCTGAAGACTGCACGTGCGCAGCTGCAGTCCTACGAGGCGCAGATCAAGGGCCGCGAAACCGAACTGGGCACTGCCCGTGCCAACCTGGCCTATACCCGCATCGTCGCGCCGATGGACGGCACCGTGGTGGCGGTAGTGGCCGAGGAAGGCCGCACGGTGAACGCCAACCAGACCGCGCCGACCATCGTGATGCTGGCACGGCTGGACGTGGTGACCGTCAATGCCGAGGTGTCCGAGGCCGACGTGGTCAAGATCAAGGCCGGCATGCCGGTGTACTTCACCACGCTGGGTGACCCGGACCGCAAGTACCACGCCACGCTGCGGCAGATCAATCCGGCACCGGCGTCGATCGCCAACGAAAGCTCGTCCAGTTCCAGCAGCTCGTCCAGTTCCAGCTCCAGCAGCGCGGTCTACTACAACGCGTTGTTCGACGTCGAAAACCCCGATGGCACCCTGCGCATCGACATGACCGCACAGGTATCGGTGCTGCTCAAGCAGGCCAAGGGCGTGCTGATGGTGCCGGCCGTGGCACTGGGACCGAAGTCGCGCGATGGCGAGCGCATCGTGCGGGTGGTCGACGACAAGGGCCAGCCGCAGCCGCGCAAGATCAAGGTCGGCATCAACAACGGCGCCAACGTCGAGGTCCTGTCCGGCCTGAAGGAAGGCGAGCGCGTGGTGGTCGGCGAAGGCGGCGCTGCGGCAGCCGCTGGCGGCGGCAACCGTGGCGGCATGCAGATGCGGGTCGGCGGCCCGGGCATGGGGCGCCGATGAGCATGACGGCGCCACTGCTGCGCCTGCGCGACCTTCGACGCGAATTCCCGGCCGGTGAAGATGTCATCGCCGTGCTGCGCGACGTCAACCTGGACATCCATGCCGGCGAGATGGTGGCGATCGTCGGCCAGTCCGGGTCGGGCAAGTCCACGTTGATGAACATCCTCGGCTGCCTGGACCGCCCGACCCGTGGCAGCTACCAGGTGGCGGGCCGCGAGACCGGGAAAATGGCGCCCGACGAGCTGGCCGAGCTGCGCCGCGAGCACTTCGGTTTCATCTTCCAGCGCTACCACCTGCTGGGTGATCTCGACGCACGCGGCAATGTGGCCGTGCCGGCGGTGTATGCCGGCAGCCCCGGCCCGGTGCGCACCGCGCGTGCCGAGCAGCTGCTGCAGCGGCTGGGCCTGGCCGACCGCATGCACCACAAACCCGGGCAGCTGTCCGGTGGCCAGCAGCAGCGCGTGTCGATCGCGCGAGCGTTGATGAACGGTGGCGAGGTGATCCTGGCCGACGAACCGACCGGCGCCCTGGACACGAAATCCGGCGAAGAGGTGATGGCCATCCTCGGCGAACTGCATGCCGAAGGCCACACCATCATCATCGTCACCCACGACATGAGCGTGGCCGAGCACGCACAGCGCATCATCGAGATCCGCGACGGCGAGATCATCGCCGACCGTGCCAATCTGGCCGCGCCCAGCTACCGTGCGCAACGCGAACCGAGCGCTGGCGTGGCCCATGGCAGCAGCTGGCAGGCCGCCCGCGACCGCTTCACCGAGGCGTTCCGGATGGCCCTGCTGGCGATGAACGCCCATCGCCTGCGTACCTTCCTGACCATGCTCGGCATCATCATCGGCATCGCTTCGGTGGTCTCGGTGGTGGCACTGGGCAACGGTTCGCAGCAGCAGATCCTGCAGAACATCAGCGCGCTGGGTACCAACACCATCGACGTCTACCCCGGTCGCGGCTTCGGCGACATGCGTTCGGCGCGGGTGCAGACCCTCAAGGCCAGCGATGCCGATGCCCTGTCGCGGCAGAGCTACGTCGACAGCGCCACCCCCAGCGTGTCCAGTTCGGTCACCGCGCGCTACCGCAACCAGTCGGCCACCGCACAGATCAGCGGCGTCGGCGAGCAGTACTTCCGGGTGAAGGGCGTGAGCCTGCTCAGCGGCAGCTTCTTCGACACCGACGCGGTGAAAGGGCTGGGCCAGGTGGCGGTGATCGATGAGAACACCCGGACCCAGTTCTTCCCCGACAGCGACCCGATCGGCCAGGTGATCCTGCTTGGCAACGTGCCGGTGCGCGTGGTCGGCGTGGCCAAGAAGCAGAGCTTCGGTTTCGGCGGCAGCACCAGCCTGAGCGTGTTCGTGCCCTACACCACGGTGATGTCGCGCATGCTCGGGCAGAGCCACGTTTCCAGCATCACCGTGCGGGTGAACGATGAAACGCCGATGGATGCGGCACAGGAAGCAATCACCCGGCTGCTGACCATGCGCCACGGCACCGAGGACTTTTTCCTCAGCAACAGCGCCGAGATCCGCGACACCATCGAACAGACCACGCGCACGATGACCCTGCTGATCGGCGCCATTGCCGCCATCGCGCTGCTGGTCGGTGGCATCGGCGTGATGAACATCATGCTGGTCTCGGTGACCGAGCGCACCCGCGAGATCGGCGTGCGCATGGCGGTGGGGGCGCGGCAGAGCGACATCCGCCAGCAGTTCCTGATCGAAGCGGTGCTGGTGTGCCTGCTCGGCGGTTTGCTCGGCATCGGCCTGGCATTGCTGATGGGCGTGTTGATCGGCCGGTTCGCCAGTGATTTCCAGGTGCTGTTCTCCACCGCTTCCATCATTGCCGCCTTCGCCTGCTCGACCCTGATCGGCGTGGCGTTCGGCTTCCTGCCTGCACGCAGTGCCGCCCAGCTCGACCCGGTGGAGGCCCTGGCCCGCGAATGAAGATGATGACCCGATTGCCCTTCCCCGCTCCCTCGCGCCTGCTGCTGTCCGGCGCCGTGCTGCTTGCACTCTCCGCCTGCGCTTCCGTAGGCCGCTATCCGGTCGAAGACCCCAGCGTTGCCGCCACCTATGGTCGTGGCGATGCGACCCTCAACGCGCCGGCCGACGACCCGCGCAGCGGCCTGGATACCCCGGCCCGTGACGTCCGCCAGGACAACTGGTGGACCGGCTTCGGCGACGAGCGCCTCGACCGCCTCGTCGCGCAGGCGCTTGCCGCCAACAGCGACCTCGGTGCGGCCGGCTTGGCGGTGCAACGTGCACGCCTGCAGGCCGGGCTGGCCAGCAACGCGCTGTGGCCGCAGCCTTCGTCGTCCGGCGTGAGCGGAAGCGGCAGCCGCGCCACCGACCAGGCCGACGACTGGCGCCGCAGCTATTCCACCGGCGTGTCGCTGGGGTGGGAGATCGATCTGTGGGGCCGCCTGCGCACCCAGCGCGACATCGCCCGCTGGGAGGCCAACGCCAGCGAAGAAGACCGGCAGAACACCGCCCTGCTGGTGATCGGCGATGTCATCAACCAGTACTGGGCACTGGCCTACCTCAACCAGTCCATCGCCACCGGCCAAGCCAACCTTGAGCGGCTGCAGCGCACGCACGAACTGGTGCAGGCGCGCTTCGATGCCGGTGCGGTTTCGCGCCTGGAAGTACGCCAGGCACTGCAGAACCTGCAGTCGCAGCGTTCGGCGCAGAGCGCGCTGGAACAACAGCGGGTGGAAGTGCGCAACGCGCTGACCGTGCTGCTGGATGGCACGCCGTGGCCACAGCAGGACGAACCGCAGAACCTGCTGGAGGCGCAGAGCCCGAGCATTGCCGAAGGCCTGCCCGCCGACCTGCTCGGCCGCCGGCCCGACCTGCGCGCGGCCGAACTGCGGCTGCGCAACAGCCTGAAGACGATCCGGGTGACCGCCACCCAGTACTACCCGGCACTGAGTCTTACCGGCAGCCTGGGTTCCAGCGCCACCTCGCTGGGCGATGTGCTGCGCAATCCGGTGGCGACGCTGGGAGCTGGCCTGTCGCTGCCCTTCCTCAATCTGCAGCGCGCGCAGCTGGATACGGACGTGGCCGGCACCAACTACCAGATCGCCGCTACCAACTTCCGCAAGACGCTGTACACCGCGCTGTCGGAGGTGGACAACGCCTTGTCCGCACGCGAGCAGCTGCTGCGCCAGGTAACCGCGTCGCAGGCGTCCTACGATGAAGCGGTGGAAGTGGAACGTGCGCAGGAAGTGCGCTATCGCGTGGGCGCCACCGATCTGCGCACCTGGCTGGAAGCGCAGCAGACCCGGCGCGACGCGGAACTGTCACTGGCACGGGTGCGGCAGAGCCAGTTGAACAACGACGTGACGCTGTTCAAGGCGCTGGGAGGCAGTGCGGGGTAAGCGCGATGCGGGGCTGCGCCCCGCACCCGCAGAGGCAACGACAACAGCGCGGTTTCTGCAGGATCGCCGGGGTGCCGTGGATGTGCGGGGACGCCGTGAACCCATCCCTGGGGGCTTGGTCGCCGCATCCATGCGGCTCACACCCTGCACACCCACGGCACCCCGGCTCATACAGTTCCGCGAGAGCTGAAAGTAGATCCACGCCATGCGTGGATTGGGGTCCGGCAGAAAATAGGGGCAGATCCCTTTCCCAAGGGAAAGGAATCTGACCCGGATCACGCTGCGGCGATGCCGATCAACCGCGCTGGCGCACGACCTCGAACAGGCTGACACCGGCCGCGACCGAGACGTTCAGGCTCTCGATCTCGCCCGGCATCGGAATCTTGACCAGGCCATCGCAGTTTTCGCGGGTCAGGCGGCGCAGGCCATCGGCTTCGCCGCCCAGCACCAGGGCGATGTTGCCCTTCAGGTCCAGCTGGTACAGCGACGCAGTCGCCTCACCGGCCAGGCCGTAGATCCACACGCCCTGCTTCTGCAGGTCCTTCAGGCAGCGCGACAGGTTGGTCACCGCCACCACCGGGATGCGGTCGGCAGCGCCGGCCGAGGTCTTGCGCACGGTGGCATTGACCGTGGCCGACTTGTCCTTGGGAATGATGACGGCGGTGGCGCCGGCAGCGGCAGCCGAGCGCAGGCAGGCGCCGAGGTTGTGCGGGTCCTGCACCTCGTCCAGCACCAGCAGCAGGGCCTTGCCTTCCGCAGCGGTGACCAGGCCTTCCAGCTCGTTCTCGTTGTAGGTGCGGGCGGCGGCATAGCGTGCAGCCACGCCCTGGTGGCGCACCGAACCGCCCACGCCGTCCAGCGCTTGGCTGTTGACCTTGCGCACGTCGATGCCCTTGCGACGGGCGTTTTCCTCGATTTCGACCAGGCGCGGGTTCTTCGCACCGGCCTCGACCAGCACTTCGCGGACGTTCTCGGCGTCGTTCTCGATGGAGGAGGCGACGGCGTTGACGCCGACGATCCACTGGCTGTTCTTGCTCATGCGGGCAGGACCGGAAAGGGGGTGGCTATGGTAGAGCATCAGGGGCGGCCGCGCTTCGCGCTCGCCGGGCATGGCCCGGCGCTACCCGCCGTTCACCCTTCGGCCGAACGGCTGCGCGGCGGCCAGTGCGGGGTGTCGTGGTCGGGATGCTGATGGGAAACGACCGTGGCCAGGAATTCCAGCGCGGCCATGTCCTGTTCCGTACGGCGTGCCGGCAGCCGGCCAAGCCCATCGACGAAGGGCAGCTTGCGCTCGACGCCGTACTGAAGGGTCGGCGGCAGGCGTTCAGGCTGGTCGAAGGCACCGGCGGCCACCGCCACGCCATCGGGGGCTTCATAGGTCAACGGCGTGCCACAGTCGGCGCAGAAGCCGCGCCGCACTACGTTGGAGGACTGGAAATAGCGCGGTTGGCCACGGGTCCAGCTGAACTGCACACCGCGCACCGACACCAGCGGCGCGTAATACGCGCCGAAGGCCTTCTGGCACATCCGGCAATGGCAGATCGAGCTGTCGGTCAGCTCGCCCCGCGCCTGGAAGCGGATCGCGCCGCACTGGCAGCCGCCGCTGTATTCGGGTTGGCCCTGCATTGCTGTATTCCTCCGGAACATCGTCCCAACCAACGGTTGGCACCTACCGGGTGAGGTGGGTGCCGACCGTTGGTCGGCACAGCTTTCAATACTTCTTCTTCGCGCGCTTGGCCGGCTTGCCGCGCTCGGGCAGCGGGGCCGCGCCTGCTTCCTCTTCCTCGCCCTTGTGCTCGACCAGGCGGAAGTCGATCTTGCGTTCTTCCATGCTGGCCTTCAGCACCAGGATGCGCACCTGGTCACCCAGCCGGTAACTGCTGCCGCGGCGCTCGCCGGTCAGCGTCTTGCGGGTCGCGTCGAACTTGTAATAGTCCTGCGGCAACTGGGTCACGTGCACCAAGCCCTGCACCTTCGAGTCGGCCAACTCCACGAACAGGCCGAAGCTGGTCACGCCGCTGATCACGCCGTCGAACTGGCCACCGACGTGTTTTTCCATCCACGCCGCGCGGTAACGCTCATCCACTTCACGCTCGGCCTCATCGGCGCGACGCTCACGCTCGGAACACTGCAGTGCCAGTGCGGCCATCTCGCGGGCGGTGTAGGTGAACTTGTCCAGCGGCTTGCCCGACAGCGCATGCTTGATCGCCCGGTGCACCAGCAGATCCGGGTAGCGACGGATGGGCGAGGTGAAGTGCGCATACGCTTCCAGCGCCAGGCCGAAGTGGCCGTTGTTGTCCGGGCTGTACACGGCCAGGCTCTGGCTGCGCAGCAGCACAGATTCCAGCAGCGTGGCATCGGGACGGTCGCGGATCTTCTTCAGCAGCTTGGTGTAATCACCCGGGCGCACCTTCGACCACGGCGGCAGACTCAGCTTGAACTCCTTGAGGAATTCCAGCAGATCGGCGTACTTGGTCTCCGGCGGCTTCTCATGCACGCGGTAAGGCGCCGGCACATGGCGCGACAGTAGGTACTTGGCCGCCTCCACGTTGGCCGCAATCATGCATTCCTCGATCAGCTTGTGCGCATCGTTGCGCACCAGCATGCCGGCCTGGGTGACTTCGCCCCGGTTGTCGAGCACGAAGCGGACTTCGCTGCTTTCAAACTCGATCGCGCCACGCTTGGTGCGCGCCTTCGACAGCACCTTGTACAGCTGGTGCAGGCGCTGCACCTGCGGCAGCAGGTCGCCGATGAATGCCTTGGCACCGGCATCGTCCTCGCCCACCGCCTGCCACACCTGGGTGTAGGTCAGGCGCGCATGCGAATTCATAACCGCTTCGTAGAAGCGCGAGTGGGTGACGACGCCTTCGCGGTCGATCTGCATGTCGCAGACAAAGCACATGCGGTCGACCTTCGGCATCAGCGAACAGATGCCGTTGGACAGCGTTTCCGGCAGCATCGGCACCACGAAGCCCGGGAAGTACACCGACGTCGCGCGCTTCTGCGCTTCGTCGTCCAGCGGCGTGCCAGGACGAACGTAGTTGGAGACGTCGGCAATGGCGACCACCAGGCGGAAGCCATCGGCGTTGGGCTCGCAGTACACCGCGTCGTCGAAGTCCTTGGCGTCCTCGCCATCGATGGTCACCAGCGGCGTGCTGCGCAGGTCGACGCGGCCGCCGATCATCGCCGGCTCGACCACCAGCGGTACCGAGGCGGCTTCGTCCAGCACCTCCTGCGGGAACTCGAACGGCAGCTCGTGGCCGTGGATCGCGGTTTCCACCACCAGCGAGGCAGTCAGCTTGTCGCCGAGCACGGCGATGATGCGGCCGATCGGCGGACGGCGGCTGTCCGGTGCCTGGGTCAGTTCGCAGACGACCAGCTGGCCATCGTTCGCGCCGCCGGTCTGATCCGGCGGTACCTGCACGTTGCGCTGGATGCGCTTGTCATCGGGCACCACGTAGTTGATGCCCATCTCGACGCTGAAGCGGCCGATCAGGCGCGTCATGCCGCGCTCGAGCACGCGGGCGATGCTGCCTTCGCGACGGCCGCGGTGGTCAATGCCGGTGACACGTGCAAGCACCTTGTCGCCGTGCATCACCTTGCGCATTTCATAGGGCGGCAGGAACAGATCGTCACCGCCCTCGACCGGGCGCAGGAAGCCGAACCCTTCCGGATTGGCGATCACCACGCCGGTGACCAGGTTCAACGTCTGGATGGGCGCGAAGCCGCCGCGGCGGTTCTGCACCAGTTGGCCGTCGCGGACCATGGCGCCGAGCCGGCGCGACAGCGCTTCGGCACGGTCCGGTGCGGTCAGGCCCAGGCGCGCGCCGAGTTCCTCAGCCGTCTGTGGCCCTTCGCAGCGTTCCAGCAGGGCCAGGATGGCCTCGCGGCTGGCGATGGGTTGTTCGTACTTTTCCGCTTCGCGGGACGCATAGGGATCGTCGATCACCTTGCCCGTCGGCGGCAGCTTGCGGCCCGGCGCCGGACCCGGCGGCTCGGCGTTGCGGCGGCCACGTCCTGGAGGCGGTGCACCGCCTTCGGCCAGTGCGGGGAGCCAGCCCGGCAACGGCTTGCCCGGCTTGTTGTTGCGGGCAGTGCCCTGCTTGGTGCCCTTGTTGGGGGCTTCACTGCGGGACTTGCTCCCGCCCTTGCTTGGTTTTTTGGTAGTCATCGCCCTCCATGGTAGCCGCTGTGGGCGTGCAGAACGGGTCAGCAAACACGTTGAGGAACCCCCATTAAGAATTTTCAGGAAATCGTTGACAGGCCCCGGGTTCATCTTCACAATTGCGCCTCTGGAACGCCCAGATGGCGGAATTGGTAGACGCACTAGTTTCAGGTACTAGCGGGTAAAACCGTGGAGGTTCGAGTCCTCTTCTGGGCACCAACGAAAAAACTCCTCGCTTCGGCGGGGATTTTTTTTGCCTGAAATCCGGCTGCCGCACCCATCCACGCATGGCGTGGATCTACTGAGCGCGTTGGACGCAGGAATTTCAGAAGGGTGTTGACACCTCCGTCACGGCACCCCATAATTCTCCTCCTCGACGCCCAGGTGGCGGAATTGGTAGACGCACTAGCTTCAGGTGCTAGCGGGGGCAACTTCGTGGAGGTTCGAGTCCTCTCCTGGGCACCATGTCGAGAATGAAAAACACCCGCGAAAGCGGGTTTTTTCTTGTCTGGCGTCCGGTCGGCATCACCACCACGTACGCAGCATCAGCTCCAGGCCCAGCAACAGCAGGAAGCCGAGGAAGCAGGCACGGAACACGCGCGCACTGATGCGCTGGCGGATCACCTGCCCCAGCCACATGCCCAGCAACGCCGGCAGCACCGCCAGCGCGCTCAACCCCAGCTGCTGCACGCCAAACGCACCATTGAGCACCAGCCCGGTGGTCAGCGAGATCGTCGATACGGTGAACGCCAGGCCCAGTGCCTGCACCAGCTCCTCGCGCTGCAACCCCAGCGACTGCAGGTACGGCACCGCCGGCATTACAAACACGCCGGTCGCGCCGGTGACCACGCCGGACACCGCCCCGACCAGCGGCCCCAGCCAGCGCTCGCGCCGCTGCGGTACGCGGAACACCGGCGCCACCAGCGCGTACAGCGCATACACCATCAGCGCCACGCCCAACGCGGCGCGCGAGGCATCACGATCCACCCGCACCAGCAGCGCGGCCGAACCCAGCGTCACCACCACCACGGCCAGCATCATCGGCCACAGCCGCCGCAGGGTGCGGCCCAGTGATGGCCCGGACAGCAACTGCCAGGCATTGGTGACGAAGGTAGGAATGAACAGCATCGAGGCCGCCGCCACCGGCGACAACGCGCCGCCCAGCAATCCCATCGCCACCGTCGGCAGGCCCATGCCGGTCACGCCCTTGACCACCCCGGCCAGCACGAACACCACCACCAGCAATCCATAGAAGTATGTCGTCTCGTTCATGCCGCCATTGGAGCCGGCGCCGCAGGCGCGCACAATGCGGTCTTCCCGCCTGCGCCTTCGGACCAGCCGAAGGCAGGGCCGAGCGGAGCAAACGACATGCGCTTGGACATTGCCGATCTGCGCCTGTTCCTGGCGGTGGCCGAAGCCGGCAGCATCACTGCCGGCGCGGTGGAGGCGAATCTGGCACTGGGATCGGCCAGCGAACGCCTGCGCGCCATCGAAACCGACGCTGGCACGGCGCTGCTCACCCGTCACCCGCGCGGCATCAGCCTCACCGAAGCGGGTGCCGCACTGGCCCATCACGCGCGCCTGATCCTGCAGCAGCAGGCGCAGCTGCGCGGCGAACTGCAGGCGTTCGCCCACGGTGCGCGCGGCACGCTGCACCTGTACGCCAACACCGCGGCATTGACCAACTACCTGCCCGCGCGGCTGGCCCCATGGCTGGCAGAGCGCCCTCGCCTGCGCGTGGAACTGCACGAACGCACCAGCAATGAAGTCGTGCGCGCGATCCGTGCCGGCCAGGCAGAGGCCGGCGTCATCAGTGATGCCGTTCCCGCCGATGGACTGCGTCGTCATGTCGTTGCCGAAGACCCGCTGATGATGATGCTGCCGGCAGGCCATCGCTTCGCCGCGCGGCGTTCGCTCGACTTCAGCGATGTGCTGGGCGAGACCTTCGTTGCCCTGGCCGACGGCAATGCGCTGCAGACCTATATCGAAGAGCTGGCGGCAGAGGCCGGACGCACGCTCGACGTGCGCATCCGCATGAAGACCTTTGAAGGCCTTTGCACGATGGTGGGCCATGGCATCGGCGTGGGCATCGCGCCGCGCACGATCGCGCGGCAGCATCGACGGGCCACCGGCATCGTCGCCGTTGCACTCGGCAACGCGTGGGCACAACGCCGGCTGTGCGCCGCGTTCGCCGACTGGAAATCGCTCTCGCCACCGATGCGCAGCCTGCTGCTGCATCTGGATGTGCACGCGGAAGCCGGTGCAGAAAAAAATGTGTGAAATGGTGTTGACACATATCCAGCCTTCCTGCAAAATTCTCCTCCTGAGTCGCCCAGGTGGCGGAATTGGTAGACGCACTAGCTTCAGGTGCTAGCGGGGGCAACTTCGTGGAGGTTCGAGTCCTCTCCTGGGCACCATGACTCAGACAATGATCAAACCCGCGCAAGCGGGTTTTTTCATGTCCGGCGTTTGCCGGGATCACGCGATTGTGGCGTCCATCCACGCATGGCGTGGATCTACTGGAATTCGCATGCATGCGTGGATGCACTGCAAACAAAAACCCCGCCTTCCGGCGGGGTTTTGTTTTTCAGCAACAGCGATCGATCAGTGCCCGCCACCGGCGGCGGCACCCGCGCCCGCACCGAAGGGCGGCTTGGCCAGCCACAGGAACGAGATGATCGCCAGGAAGATCCAGCCCAGCAGGAAGAAGATGTCGTTGAAGCCCATCTGCGATGCCTGGTGGTTGATCATGTTGTTCAGCACCGCCGCGCCATGTTGCAGGTCGCCCTGCCCCATCGCCGCCACCTGGTCCTGCATGCCCGGCTGATAGGCCGAAATGTGCTCAGTCAGGTCCGCGTGATGCACCTGCGTGCGACGTGCCCACAGCCAGGTGGTCAGCGACGCCGCGAAGCTGCCGCCAAGCGTACGCAGGAAGGTGGCCAGGCCCGAGCCGGCCGCGATCTCACGACCATCCAGGTCCGACAGCAGGATCTGCAGCACCGGCATGAAGAACAGTGCCACGCCGATGCCCATGATCAGCTGTACGCCGGCCACATGGTGGAAGTCCACCTGCAGGTTGAAACCCGAGCGCAGGAAGCTGGTCATCGACAGCACCACGAACGCGATGGTGGCCAGCATGCGCATGTCGAAACGCGATGCGTACTTGCCCACGAACGGGGTCATGATCACCGGCAGTACACCGATCGGTGCCGTCGCCAGGCCGGCCCAGATCGCGGTGTAACCCATGTCGCGCTGCAGCCACTGCGGAATCAGCAGGGCCACGCTGAAGAACGCCGCGTACGCCACCACCATCGCCAGCGTACCGGCACGGAAGTTGCGGTGCCGGAACAGCTTCAGGTCGACGATCGGGTCCTTGTCGGTCAGCTCCCAGATCAGGAACACGGTCAGCGCCACCACGGCCACGCAGGCCAGTACCACGATCTTCATCGACGAGAACCAGTCTTCGTCGTTGCCCAGGTCGAGTACCAGCTGCAATGCGCCCACGCCGATCACCAGGGTGACCAGGCCGACGTAGTCCATCTTCGGCTTCTCGACGTGCTCGGGGCGACCCTTCAACTGGTTGCCCACCACCAGCGCAGCGAAGATGCCCAGCGGCACGTTGATCAGGAAGATCCATTCCCAGCTGTAGTTGTCGGTGATCCAGCCACCGAGGATCGGCCCGCAGATCGGCGCCACCACGGTGATCATCGCCAGCAGCGCCAGCGCCTGCCCGCGTTTCTCCCGTGGATAGATCGAGACCAGCAGCGACTGGGTGATCGGGTACATCGGGCCGGCGACGAAGCCCTGCAGCGCACGCGACAGCACCAGCATGCCCATGCTCTGGGCCAGGCCGCACAGCAGCGAGGTGATCACGAAGGCCAGCGTGGCCCACACGAACAGCTTGCGCTCGCCGAAGCGACGGCTGAGCCAGCCGGTCAGCGGCAGCGCGATCGCGGTGCTGACCGCGAACGAGGTGATGACCCACGTCGCCTGCTGCGAACTGGCGCCAAGATTACCGGCGATGGTCGGCAGCGAGACGTTGGCGATGGTGGTGTCGAGCACCTGCATGAACGAGGCCATCGCCAGGCCCACGGTGCACAGGGCCACACTGGGTGGCAGGAATCCAGCGGCCGCACCCGGCGCCGCCGGTGCGCCCGGAGAGCCGGGCGCAGCTGGAGCTTGTGCGGACATGGCCGACCTCAGCTCGCCTTGGACTGCTGCGGCAGGTTGCCCTGGATGATCGTGTGGATCACCTCATCGGCATCGTGCAGCTGCTTGGCATACACGTCGGTGTCGAACACCGTGCCCTTGGCGGCTGCGCTCGGCAGCACTTCGCCCTTCTGGTCGCGCAGGCTCACCTCGGCCTTCATCGACAGGCCGATGCGCAGCGGGTGTTCGGCCAGCTGCTTGGCATCGATGGCGATGCGCACCGGCACGCGCTGCACGATCTTGATCCAGTTGCCGCTGGCGTTCTGCGCCGGCAGCAGCGAGAACGCCGAGCCGGTGCCCAGGCCCAGGCTGTCGATGCGGCCCTTGTACTTGACGTCGCCGGCATACAGGTCCGACTTCAGCTCCACTTCCTGGCCCAGGCGCATGTGCCGCAGCTGGGTTTCCTTGAAGTTGGCTTCGACCCACATCTGCTCGGTCGGCACCACCGCCATCAGCGCATTGCCCGGCTGCACGCGCTGGCCGACCTGCACCGAACGACGGGCGACATAGCCGGTGACCGGCGCGACGATGCCCGAACGTGCATTGTTGAGGAAGGCCTGGCGCAGCTGCGCGGCGGCAGCCTGCACATCCGGCTGGGTGGCGATCACGGTGTCATCGACCAGTGCACGGTTGCGCTCGACGGTCTCGCGCGAACCGGCCACGGCCGCTTCGGCAGCTGCCAGCTCGTCGCGGGCGTGGGCCAGTTCTTCGTTGGAGATGGCGCCGGTGGCGGCCAGGTCCTTGCGGCGTGCGAAGTCGTCACGCACGCGCTTCAGGGTCACCTGGCGTGCGTTCAAGTCCGCCTGCGCACCTTCGACGCTGCGGTACAGGCCGCGGGTCTGGCGCACGGTCTTGGCCAGGTTGGCTTCGGCCTGCTGCAGGGCCACCGAGGTATCGGCCGGGTCCAGCTGCACCAGCAGCTGGCCGCGCTCCACGCGCATGCCGTCATCGGCGTTGATGGCGACCACGGTACCGGCCACCAGCGGGGTGATCTGCACCTGGTTGCCCTGCACGTAGGCGTCGTCGGTCTCTTCGAACCAACGGCCGAACATGAAGTACCACAGCGCCAGTGCCGCCAGCAGCAGCACGACGATCACGAACAGGCCGCGCAACAGCTTGCCGCGGCGGTTGGGGGCGGCGGGGGCCGCAGTGTCTTGGGTCTGGCTCATGGCAGGCGTCTTCAGGAATGCGAGGAATCGGAATGGGAAGCAAGCGGTGCGGCATCAGCGTCACTGGGCTGGAAACCACCGCCGAGCGCCTTGCTCAGGCGCACCGAGGTCTGCAGCTGCTGCGACTGCAGGCCGGCCAGCTGCTGCTGCGACTGCAGCAGGGTGGACTGCGCGGTCAACACGTCCAGGTAGCTGCCGATGCCAGCGCGATAGCGCTGCTGGGCCAGGTCGAACGCAGCGCGTGCTGTATCCACCGCCTGCTGCTGCGACTGCGCCTGCTGCGCCAGTGAGCGCACCGCGTTGACCTGGTCAGCCACGTCGCGCAGTGCATCGAGCACCGCCTGGTTGTAGTTCGCCACGGCCAGGTCGTACTGCGCATCGGTGTTGGCCAGGTTGGCCCGCAGCTTGCCGCCTTCGAAAATCGGCAGGCTCAGCGCCGGGCCGATGTAGGCGAAGCTGGAACTGCTCTGCAGCAGGTCGCCGACATTCGGTGCGACCACGCCGGCCAGCGCGGTCAGGTTGAGGCTCGGGTAGAACCGGGTCTTGGCGACCTTGATCTGCTTGTCGGCCGCTTCCACCCGCCAGCGCGCGGCGACGATGTCGGGGCGACGGCCGAGCAGTTCACTGGGCACCACGCCCGGCAGCTGCAGGGCCAGCGGGTTCATCGCCCGCGGGCGTTCGATCGACAGGCCGCGGTCCGGGCCCTTGCCGACCAGCGCGGCCAGCGCCGTGCGCCCGGCATCGATGCGCTGCTGCGCCGCCAGCAACTGCTGCTGTGCGGCCGGCACGCGGGCTTCGGCCTGGCGCACCTGCAGATCGCTGTCGATGCCGGCACTACGACGCTGCCGGGTCAGCTGCAGCGACTTCTGCGAGCGCGCCAGTTCTTCTTCGGCCACGTCGTTGAGCTGCCAGGCGTAGGCCAGGTCGGTATAGGCCTGGGCGATGCCGGTGGACAGGTTCAGGCGCGCGGCCTGGGCTTCGACAGTCGCGGCGTGGGCGCCATCCACGGCAGCCTCCCAGGCGGCGCGCTTGCCGCCCCACAGGTCGATGCCGTAGCTGAAGTCGAACGCGATCTGGCTGCTGCCGGCGTAGTGGCCGCCGATTTCATCGCCAGCCATCGATTCGGGCAGGCGCAGGCCGGTGTAGCCACCGGACACGGAGAGGCTGGGCAGGCGATCCGCGCGCGCGGTGCCGACCTGCGACTGTGCCTGGCGCAGGCGCGCGTCGGCGGCGTCCAGGCTCGGATGGCCGGCCAGGCCTTCGGCGATCAGCGCATCCAGCTGCGCATCGCCCAGTGCCTTCCACCAGTCCTGGGCAGGAAAACCGGCTGCGCTCAGGTCGCTGTCGGCCAGGGTACGTTCGCTGTGCAGGCTGTCCACGTCGAGCACGTGGCCCTGCGGGTCAAGGCCACGGCTGCTTGCGCAGGCGGCCAAGGCCAGGGCCAGCGCTGAAACCAGCAGCGCGCGCCCGGAGCGGCGGAGAGTGGGATGCGGGATCGGGTTCATGGGGTTGTCAGGGAATCGCGGATTCGGGTCAGGAGGGACAGCAGCTGCGTGCGTTCGTCGGCGGACAGATCGCGCAGGGCGTAATCCATCACCGCGTCGCCGCGCAGCTTCAACCGCGCCCACAGCGCGCGGCCTTCATCGGTCAATACGATCTGCAGTGCACGCCGGTCCTGCGCATGCGGCTCGCGGCGCACGCAACCGAGCGCTTCCAGCTTGTCCAGCAGGCGGGTGACCGCGCTGGGCACCTGGTCGATGGCCTGGGCCAGCTCGTTGGCCGTGCACGGCGCCATGTTCGAGAGCACCTTCAGCCCGATGTAGTGGGTGAAGCCGATGCCGAGGTCTTCTTCGGCCATGGACGCGTCGAGCTGGCGGACCAGGCCGTCGCGCACCTGGCGCAGCAGCAGGCCGAAGCTGGGGGGAGTGGTTGCAGGACAGATCATGGGGGAGCATTCTCTTCCAAAAAAAATATTTCTCAATGGAAATATTCGATCTGGCATCAAATGCTGTGTTGCAGCAGTGGGCTGGATCAGGTGAAGGCGCCACCTTAATGGCGCCCCCAACTGGCCCGGTAGTACAATCCAGCCAATGAATGTCACATTCAAGCCACCCCCGGCCCGCGTGAAGGCGGGCGAACCCGGCCCTGCCACCCTGCTGCGCGAAGAAGCACTGGACTGGTTCGAACGCAATGACGGCCCGCCGGTCATCGCCTTCCGCTTCGACAGCCCGCAGGGGCTGGCCCGCGAAGTGGACTGGCATCACCACGTCCGCGCGCAGCTGATCTGCGTCGAACGCGGCCTGCTGACCACCCGCACCTCGCATGGCACCTGGTCGCTGGCGCCAGGTTCGGCGGGCTGGATGCCGCCGGCCGAGCCGCATACGGTCCACATCGATGGCCCCCTGCGCGGCTGGGGCATGGTGCTGGCCGCACCGCTGTGCGCCGAACTGCCCGCCGACCCATGCGTGCTGGGCATCTCGCGGTTGGCGCAGGCAGTGGCCGAACGCATCTGTGACTGGCCGCAGGACTACGAAAGCACCAGCGAACGGCAGCACATCATCAACGTGCTGCTGGACGAGATACGCGCCGCGCCGCGCCAGCGCATGCACCTGCCGATGCCACGTGACCGGCGCCTGCTGAAGATCGCCTCGCAGCTGCTGGCCGACCCGGCCGACGAGCGCGGCCTGGCGCAGTGGGCGCATTGGGCCGGCCTGTCGCCGCGCAGCCTGACCCGCCATTTCCGCGACGAGACCACCCTCAGCTTCGCGCAATGGCGCCAGCAGGCGCGGTTGGCCGAGGCGCTGCGGCAGCTCAGCGAGGGCCGCAGCGTGGCCGATATCGCCCACGCACTGGGCTTCAGCAGCGCCAGCGCCTTCGTCACCGTGTTCCGGCGACACTTCGGGCTACCGCCCGGACGCTACCTGGCACGGGCCGGCCACGGCCTGGAACCGGGCCTTGACCCTGCACGCGGCTTGGCATCCCCCGCCGCATCCGGATAATCACTGGATTGAGAGCGGCGACCGCCGTCACCGCCTCCCGACATAGGTAACAACGCCGCATGACCGATCTTGCCCGCCCCGTGTTCCACGGTTTCGAACAACTGCCGCTGCGCGAGTACGCCGAACGCGCCTACCTCGACTACTCGATGTACGTGGTCCTGGATCGCGCCCTGCCGTTCATTGGCGACGGCCTGAAGCCCGTGCAGCGCCGCATCATCTATTCGATGAGCGAGCTGGGCCTGAATGCCGCGTCCAAGCCGAAGAAGTCCGCACGCACCGTCGGTGACGTCATCGGTAAATACCACCCGCATGGCGACAGCGCGTGCTACGAAGCGCTGGTGCTGATGGCACAGCCGTTCTCGTACCGTTATCCGCTGATCGAAGGCCAGGGCAACTTCGGTTCCAGCGACGATCCGAAGTCGTTCGCGGCGATGCGTTACACCGAATCCAAGCTGACCCCGATCGCCGAAGTACTGCTGGGCGAACTGGGCCAGGGCACCACCGACTGGGCACCGAACTTCGACGGCACCCTGCAGGAACCGACCTGGATGCCGGCACGCCTGCCGCATCTGCTGCTGAACGGCACCACCGGCATCGCCGTGGGCATGGCCACCGATGTGCCGCCGCACAACCTCAACGAGATCGTCAGCGCGCTGCTGCACCTGCTGGACGATCCGGATGCCAGCGTGCGCGACCTGTGCGAGCACGTGAAGGGTCCGGATTATCCGTCCAACGCCGAGATCATCACCCCGGCCAACGATCTGCGGAACATGTACGAGACCGGCAACGGCAGCGTGCGTGCGCGTGCCACCTACATCAAGGAAGCGCACAACGTGGTGGTCACCGCGTTGCCGTTCCAGGTGTCGCCGTCGAAGGTGATCGAGCAGATCGCCGCGCAGATGCGCGCCAAGAAGCTGCCGTGGCTGGAAGACATCCGCGATGAGTCCGACCACGCCAACCCGGTGCGCGTGGTACTGGTGCCGCGCTCGAACCGCGTCGACGCCGAGCAGTTGATGGGGCACCTGTTCGCCACCACCGACATGGAGCGCAGCTACCGCGTCAACCTCAACGTGATCGGGCTGGACGGCCGTCCGCAGGTGAAGAACCTGAAGACGCTGCTCAGCGAATGGCTGGCATTCCGCAGCAGCACCGTCACCCGCCGCCTGCAGCACCGCCTGCAGAAGGTCGAGCGTCGCCTGCACCTGTTGGAAGGCCTGCTGGTGGCGTTCCTCAACCTGGACGAGGTGATCCACATCATCCGTACCGAGGACGAACCGAAGGCGGCGCTGATCGCACGCTTCGGCCTGTCCGAAGACCAGGCCGAGTACATCCTGGAAACCAAGCTGAAGCAGCTGGCCCGCCTGGAAGAAATGAAGATCCGCGGCGAGCAGGACGAACTGGCCAAGGAGCGCGACAAGATCCTCAGCATCCTCGACAGCAAGGCCAAACTGAAGAAGCTGATCCGCGACGAGCTGCAGGCCGATGCGAAGAAGTTCGGCGACGAGCGCCGCTCGCCGCTGGTGCAGCGCCAGGCCGCGCAGGCCATCGACGAGACCGAGCTGGTGCCGAGCGAGCCGATGACGGTGGTGATGTCCGAGAAGGGCTGGATCCGCGCCGCCAAGGGCCACGACATCGATGCCTCGACCCTGTCCTACCGCGATGGCGATGCGCTGCAGGGTGCAGTGCGTGCGCGCAGCACCCAGCAGGTCGCGTTCCTGGACAGCGAAGGCCGCGCCTACTCCACGCCGGTGCATACCCTGCCCTCGGCACGCGGCAACGGTGAGCCGCTGACCGGCCGCTTCTCGCCGGCCGCAGGCACCAGCTTCGTGACCCTGGCCAGCGCCGAACCGGATACCCGCTTCGTGCTGGCCTCGACCCACGGCTATGGTTTCGTCACCCGCTTCGAGAACCTGATCGGTCGCAACAAGGCCGGCAAGGCGATGCTGAACCTGTCGGCGGGCTCGTCGGTACTGACCCCATCGGTGGTGGCCAACGTCGCTACCGACCGCATCGTCGCGGTGACCAGTTCGGGCAACCTGCTGGCGATCGCCGCCAACGACCTGCCGGAACTGGACAAGGGCAAGGGCAACAAGATCATCGAGATCCCCAAGGCCAAGCTCGCCACCGAACGCGTGGTCGCCATCGTGGCAATCAGCCCCGGCCAGACCCTGCAGGTCCGCAGCGGCCAGCGCACCATGGGCCTGAAGTTCAACGAGCTCGACGCCTATCTGGGCGCCCGCGCCACCCGTGGCCATCTGCTGCCGCGTGGCTGGCAGAAGGTGGAAGGGTTGTCGGTCGAGTGACGGTAGGTGTCAACCTTGGTTGACACGCCTTGCCCGGCAACCGGGAACCCGCTGGGCATGGCCCGGCGCTACCGGGATCGGAGCATCAGACACAAAAAAGCCGGGGCATTCCCCGGCTTCTTTGTTTGTCGGCTGGCGGGCGATGGAGCAGCTGGCGGGCGAAGGCTGGCTGGCGGTGCTCCGGTGCTGGCGGGCGACGTTGCTTTGCGCTCCTGGTAGAGCCGGGCATGACCCGGCGCTACGACAACCGGGGTCAGTGCGCCGGGGCGCCGCTGCCGTCGATCTTGCTCAGCTGGTACAGCTCCAGGCCGATGCGCTTGATCAGGCCCAGCTGCTGCTCCAGCCACCATGCGTGGTCTTCCTCGGTGTCCTTCAACTGCGCCAGCAGCATGTCGCGGCTCACGTAGTCGCCCTTCTCCTCGCACAGCTTCATGCCGGCGGCGAGGTTGTTGCGCACCGCGTATTCGGTGTCCAGGTCCTTGCGCAGCATCTCCTCCACGGTCTTGCCGGGCTCGGTGGCATGCGGGCGCATGTCCGGGTCGCCGCCCAGGAACAGGATCCGGCGCAACAGCGCGTCGGCATGCTGGGTCTCTTCCTCCATCTCGTGGTTCAGGCGTTCGTACAGCGCGAACAGGCCCTGGTCCTCGTAGCGGCGGGAGTGGATGAAGTACTGGTCGCGGGCGGCGAGTTCGCCGCGCAGCAGTTCCTTCAGGCAGGCGATGACGTCCGGGTTGCCTTTCATGGGGGGAGCTCCTGTGAATCGATGGCGCCCATGGTGCCCCATCTGGAAATACGGTGATCTAATCGGAATCAGTCGCAGTTGCGCCTGCGGCTACAATCGGCCGATCTGCTCGGAAAGGACCTGTAATGCGTCGTACGTGGCGGTGGATTCTGGGTGTGCTGGTGGCAATCGTGCTGCTCGCGGTGCTGGTCCTGTGGTTGCTGCTGCGCGGTAGCCTGGCCGAACTGGACGGCGAGCGCCCGCTGCCCGGGCTGGCCACCAAGGTCACCGTGGAGCGCGATGCGCTGGGGGTGGTCACCATCACCGCCGGCAACAAGGCTGATGCCCTGCGGGCGCTCGGCCGTGTTCACGCGCAGGAACGTTATTTCGAAATGGACCTGATGCGGCGCAGTGCCGCAGGTGAACTGTCCGCCCTGTTCGGGGCGAAGGCGATCGAAGCCGACAAGCGCATGCGCGTACACCGCCTGCGCGCGCGTACCGAGGCCCATCTGCAGGACGCACTGGGCAGCGACCCTGCGGCCGTGCGCGCCTATGTGGACGGGGTCAATCAGGGCCTGGGCAGCCTGGCGGTGCGGCCATGGGCCTACCTGCTGCTGCGGCAGGCGCCCCGACCGTGGCAGGCCAGCGACAGCGTGCTGGCAGGCCTGGCCATGTACGCCGACCTGCAGGACCCCAGCAACCAGTCCGAACTCGCCCTGGAGCGCATCCGAGCGGTGGTGCCACCGGCACTGTATGCGCTGCTGGCGCACGACGGCAACGAGTGGGATGCGCCGCTGGCCGGCGCTGCCCGTGGCAACGCCCCCCTGCCTGATGCCAGCCAGCTGGACCTGCGCACGCTGAAGGCCGCGACCGGCGCGGCTGCCGAGGATGCCGACGCGGTCGGCAGCAACAATTTCGCCGTGGCCGGCGCGCTGACCGCCGATGGCCGTGCGATCGTCGCCGACGACATGCACCTGGGCCTGCGCGCTCCCAGCCTGTGGTTCCGTGTGCGCCTGCGCTACCCCGATCCACAGGCCGCGGGTGGCCAGGTCGACGTCAGCGGATTCTCGCTGCCGGGCGTGCCGGCGGTGATTGTCGGCAGCAACGGCCACGTGGCCTGGGGCTTCACCAACAGCTACATCGACACTGCCGACTTCCGCACCGAGCCAGCAGACGCTGCAGTGACCGTGCACGAGGAACGGATCGTCGTGGCCGGCGGTGCCGACGTGCGTTTCCCGGTACGCGAGACCGCGTGGGGACCGATCCTGCACACCCACGCCGATGGCAGCGGCGACGCCCTGCGCTGGGTCGCGCAGTTGCCGGGCGCGGTGCGCATGGACTTCGCCGACATGGCACGGGCCGCCGATCTGGACCAGGCCCTGCAGATTGCCGACCATGCCGGCATTCCCGCGCAGAATCTGGTGATCGGCGACCGCAGCGGGCGTATCGCGTGGCGCCTGATCGGCGCGCGGCCTGACCGTGGCCCGGGCTGTACACCGCTGGGCTTCAATGACAATCACCGCAACCCGGGCTGCGCGCCGTGGCCGATCCGCAGCGACGCCGCGCCGAGCCTGGTCGACCCCGCCTCGCATCGGCTGTGGACGGCCAACAGCCGCGTGGTGGACGAGGCGACCTTGGCCACGGTCGGCAATGGCGGCTACGACCTCGGCGCGCGCGGACGGCAGATCCGCGACCTGCTGGCCACGCAGGCGCATTTCGACGAGCACGACCTGCTGGCGATCCAGCTCGACGACCGCGCGGTGTTCCTGCAACGCTGGTGGGTGCTGCTGCACCAGGTGGTCGAGCACAGCGACGATCCGGCACTGAAGCGGTTGGGCACGGTCAGCAGCCATTGGGAGGGTCGCGCCGCGATCGATTCGGTCAGCTACCGGGTGGTGCGCGAGTTCCGCACACAGGTACTCGACACGTTGACCGATGCGCTGCTGGCACCGGCCCGGGCACCGCTGGGCGAGGATTTCCTGGCACCGCGCCTGGCGCAGCTGGAAGGCGTGGCCTGGCCGATGCTGCAGCAACGCCCCGCCAACCTGCTGCCACCCGCCTACACGAGCTGGGATGCGCTGCTGGCCGATGCGGCGCGCCGTACCGAAGCGGAGCTGTCCGCGCAGGGGCCGCTGGCGCACCGCAGCTGGGGCGAGCGCAATACCGCAGCGATCTGTCATCCGGTCGCGCGCGCCCTGCCCGCCTTCGCCAGCCGCTGGTTGTGCATGCCGGCCGATCCCCTGCCCGGCGACCGTGACATGCCGCGTGTACAGACGCCGGCGTTCGGCGCCTCGCAGCGCATGGTGGTCTCGCCCGGCCACGAGGCCGATGGCATCGTGCACATGCCGGGTGGGCAGAGCGGCCATCCGCTGTCTCCGTACTGGGGCGCTGGACATGAGGACTGGGTGCATGGCCGCCCCACCCCGTTCCTGCCCGGCAAGGCGCAGCACACGTTGACGCTGCTACCGGCGCGATAGCGCTGGCCGGCCACGGCATGAAGACCGGGGTCAGATCCCTTTTCCTGTGGAAAAGGGATCTGACCCCATTAACGGAGGTGGCGGCGCTCGATCAGGTTCAACAGCGGACCGGTCATCGCAGTGGTCACCAGTGCCATGATCACCAGCACCGCAAACAGGCGGTCGCCCAGCAGGCCCAGCTCGTAGCCGAGGTTGAGCACGATCAGCTCCATCAACCCGCGGGTATTCATCAGCGCACCCAGTCGCCACGCTTCCCGCGAGGCCATGCCGGTACTGCGCGCCGCACTCCAGGTCCCCAGCAGCTTGCCCACCGTGGCCACGGCGATCACCACCACGCACAGCAGAATGTCGCTGCTGTGCAACGCGTCGGCGCGCATGCGCAGGCCGGTCATGGCGAAGAACAGCGGCAGCAGCAGCGTCACCGCGAACGGTTCGACCCTGGCCACCAGCAGGTGCCGCAGCTGCGCGTTGGACGACACCGCCACGCCTGCAGCGAAGGCGCCGAACAGCGCATGGATGCCGAGCACTTCGGTGACCAGCGCACTGGCCAGCGACAGCAGCAGGATGCCCAGCAGCCAGCGCCCTTCGCGACCCGGCGCGATGGTCTGGCGGGCGAACCACGGCTTCACCAGTCCCAGCATCAGCGCGATGAACGCCACCACGCACAGCAGGTTGAGGCTGGCCGGCAACCAGCCGGTGGCCTGCGCTGCCGCCACGATCAACGCCAGCAGGCACCACGCGGTCGCATCGCCCAGCGCCGCGCAGGCGATGGCGGTCTGCCCCAGCGGGGTGTGGGTGATACCGCGATCAGCGAGAATGCGCAGCAGTACCGGGAAAGCGGTGATGCTCATCGAAATGCCGACGAACAGCGCGAACGCGGTAAAGCTCACGCCCTGCGGGCCATGCTGCGGGTACAGCCAGATGGCCAGGACCACACCAAGCACGAACGGCACCGCGATGCCTGCGTGGCTGACGGTGAAGGCGAATCGACGGCGCCCACGCAGCGCGCCCAGATCCAGTTCGGCACCAGCCACCAGCAGGAACATCAGCACACCCAGCTGGCTGAGCATGCCCAGCGGCCCGAGCGAAGCGGCCGGGAACAGTGCACCGTGCACCTGCGGCAGCAGGCTGCCCAGCAACAGCGGCCCCATCATCAGGCCGGAGGCCATTTCGCCGATCACGGCCGGCTGGCCGAAGCGCTTCAACAGCGCACCGGCGCCCTTGGCGACCAGCAGCAACACCAGCAGCTGCAGCAGGAACAGGCCGAGCGGCGAGGCCAGGTGATGTGCCCAGTCACTGCCGACCACGGCTTCGGCCTTGCTGGCCACCGTCGGCAGCCCGGGGCCCGCATAACGGGCCAGCAGCAGGCCGACCAGCAGCGGCACGCCGGCCCACACCAGGTAGCGCCAAGCCCACTTCGTCGGCCTCACGGGACCTCCGGTCTGTACGTCCATGAACATTCCCCAATGTGCAGGGGCTGATAATACGTCCCTCGCCGCCCATGCGCTGCAGGGCTCGCCGGGCATGGCCCGGCGCTACCCGTGTGCTGCCGCTCGGCGCGGCCGATCAGGCCAGGGCCTGCTCGTGCACGCCGGCGATGGCGCGGCCCGATGGGTCGGCGGCGGCGGCGAAGCTGGCATCCCAGGCGATCGCTGCCGGCGAGGAACAGGCGATCGACTTGCCGCCCGGCACGGTTTCAGCCGCCGCATGGCTGGGGAAGAACTGCTCGAACAGGTGACGGTAGTAGTACGCCTCCTTGGTCTGCGGCGGGTTGTGCGGGAAGCGCTTGTCGGCCGCAGCCAACACGCGGTCGCTGACCTGTGCTTCGGCGTGCGCCTTCAGGCCATCGATCCAGCCGTAGCCGACGCCATCGCTGAACTGCTCTTTCTGCCGCCACAGGATGCTGTCCGGCAGGTAGCCCTGGAAGGCTTCGCGCAGTACCGCCTTCTCGATGCGGCGACCACCAAAACCGGCGCCGACCATCTTGTGCGCGGCATCGAATCGCATCGCCACGTCGAGGAACTCGCGGTCCAGGAACGGCACGCGCGGCTCCACGCCCCAGGCCATCATCGACTTGTTGGCGCGCAGGCAATCGTAGTTGTGCAGGGCATCGAGCTTGCGCACCAGTTCCTGGTGGAATTCGCGCGCGTCCGGCGCCTTGTGGAAGTAAAGATAACCGCCGAAGATCTCGTCGCTGCCTTCGCCGGACAGCACCATCTTCACCCCCATCGCCTTGATCCGGCGCGCCAGCAGGAACATCGGCGTGGAGGCGCGGATGGTGGTGACGTCGTAGGTTTCAATATGGCGGATCACCTCCGGCAGCACGTCCAGGCCTTCTTCGAAGGTGTATTCGAAGCCGTGGTGGACCGTGCCCAGTGCTTCGGCGGCCACCGCAGCAGCGGCCAGATCCGGCGAGCCCTTCAGGCCGATGGCGAACGAATGCAGGCGCGGCCACCACGCTTCACTCTGCCCGCCATCTTCGATGCGACGACGCGCATAACGTGCTGCCACGGCGGCAACCAGCGACGAATCCAGCCCGCCCGACAGCAGCACGCCGTACGGCACGTCACTCATCAACTGGCGTTCGACCGCATGTTCGAAAGCCTGGCGCAGCTCGGCGAGATCGGCCGGGCGGCCCTGCACGTCGTCGTACTCGCGCCACGGCTGCTGGTAGTAGCGCACCAGCTCACCGCTGGCGCTGTCGTAGTAATGGCCCGGCGGGAACTGGGCAACGTCGGCGCAGGTATCGACCAACGCCTTCATTTCAGAGGCGACGCGCAACCGCCCTTGCGCATCATGGCCCCAGTACAGCGGCACCACGCCGACCGGGTCGCGCGCGATGAGTACACGGCCCGCACTGCGATCCCACAAAGCGAAAGCAAAGATGCCGTTGAGCTGCTCCAACCACTGCGCCGGCGACCCGCCCTGGCAGTACAGCGCGTTGATCACCTCGCAGTCCGAGCCGGTCTGGAAGGCATAGGCCTGGGCAAGTCCGGCCTTGAGCTGCTGGTGGTTGTAGATCTCACCGTTGACCGCCAGCGCCAGCTGCCCGTCTTCGGACAGCAGCGGCTGCGAGCCGCCTGCCGGATCGACGATGGCCAGGCGCTCGTGCACCAGCAGCGCGCCCTCGTCCAGGTACACACCGCTCCAGTCCGGGCCACGATGACGCTGGCGCTGCGACAGCTCCAGCGCATGGCGGCGCAGGGAAGGAAGATCGTCACCGGCCTGCAGGCCGAAAATACCGAAGATCGAACACATGGGTGGAACTCCTGTTGTGGGGAAGTACACGGGGGGAGGGTGTTCGACCGGCCATCCAGGCCCGGGTGGGGCTGCGCCCGGGCACAAAAAAAACCCGCATCGGCCGATGCGGGTTTTCTGGTGTCCGGGCGTATGTTGCTGTCTATCTACCCAGGGCGCAGTCCCGCATCGGCCGCGCACGATTATTCGCACGCAGATTATTGCGGTTGGTGTTGTTGACGGCGGTGGCCAGGCGGATCGACATGGCACTGACCCTACCCCGCTTTCCGGCACGGCGCAACCGTTGCGTTGGCAACCACTCCGCAGGGCGCATAATGGCCCGCCGTGAAACGTGCAATGGAAATGCAACACCGCAACGGACGCAACGCGGCTCTGGCCGCCCTGATCTGCCTTGGCCTGGCCGCCTGCCAGACCCTGCCCCCACCCTCGCTCCTTCCGCCGGCTCAGCAGCAGAGCCTGGAACAACGCGGAACCGACGGCAGCTTCGAGGGAGCCTTTGATACCGCGGAAACCTTCGAGCGCTTCAACGATCCGCGCGCCATCGCCTATTACGAGCGTGCCGCAGCGGTCACCCCCTGGACCTTCCACAACACCAAGGCGGAAAAAGCACTGGGCCGGATCTGGATCTCCGGCACGCTGCGGTATGCCGACAGCCCCCACATCAATCCTGCGCCGGTGCTGCGCGCGTCCTGGCGGCGTGGCGAACGCGCCTATCTGGCGGCGGCCTATCACGGCAATCCCTATGCGTTCTACGAACTCGCCAAGGCCTATCGCCAGCGTGGCGACGCGCAACAGGCGCTGCGCTGGGACCTGCGCGGAATGATCTACCAGCGCTACCCGAGTTCATCGTCGCGACTGCCGGATGCGGTGGCCGCGCAGGGCGACAGCGTGCATCCGCTGGTTGCGCAGATCCAGCGTCGCGCCGAGCGCGGCGATGCCGAAGCGCAGGTGGATCTGGGCGCGCTGCTGGAGAAGGGCGTGGGACTGCCGCGCGATCCGGCGCGTGCGCTGCAGCTGTACCAGCGCGCCGGCGAGAAGGGCAATGTGTTCGGCCAGTACTTCGCCGGGCTGCTGCTGGGCCGCAGTGCGCCGGGCGTGGAGAAGGACACCGAGGCAGCGGCGGGCTGGTTCGCCCGGGCCGAGGCGCAGCGCTTCTACATGGCCGCGCCGAGCTACTGGAAGAAAGCGGTCGAACCGCCGTTCTTCATTTTTTCGGAATGACGCCCGGCGGTGCCCGGCTTCCGTGTTGTGACGGAAAGCCGGCCCCGGTCGGGAGGCGTGCCGACCAACGGTCGGCACCCACCTCAGCAGGATTGAGGCCCCCCACCTCAGCAGGATTGAGGCACCCCACCTCAGCAGGAGCGGGGCGGCCCCAGCGCCAGGCTCACATCAGCAGGCGCTCGATCAGTCGCTGGTACAGGCCCGGCAGTGCTTCCAGCTCGTCCACGCGCACGTTCTCATCCACCTGGTGGATGCTGGCGTTGACCGGGCCGACTTCGATGCACTGCGCGCCCAGGGGTGCGATGAAGCGCGCATCGGAGGTGCCACCACCGGTGCTCTCTTCCGGTGCGCGACCGGTGTGCTCGGCCAGCACCGCGCGCGCCGCTGCACGCAACGTACCTTCCGGGGTGTAGAACGGCTCGCCACTGCGGTGCCACTTCAGCGTGTACTGCAGGCCATGGCGGTCCAGCAGCGCCGTGATTTCCGCTTCCAGCTTCGCTGCATCCCAGTGCGGGTTGTAGCGGATGTTGAAATCCACCTCCAGCTCACCGGGAATCACGTTGTTGGCACCGGTGCCGGCATGGATGTTGGAGATCTGCAGGCTGGTCGACGGGAAGCTCTCATAGCCCTCGTCCCAGCGCCGTGCACTCAGATCGGCCAGCATCGATGCGGCCAGATGGATGGGATTTCGCGCCTTGTCCGGGTAGGCCACGTGGCCCTGCACGCCCTGCACGCGCAGCTTGGCCGACAGGCTGCCGCGACGTCCCACGCGCAGCAGGTCACCCAGCGTGGCGGTGGAGGACGGCTCCCCTGTGATGCACCAGTCGATGCGCTGGCCACGCTCGGCGAACAGCCGCGCGACATGGCGCACGCCATCGATCGCATCGCCTTCCTCATCGCTGGTCAGCAGCACCGCCAGCGTGCCGGTGTGCTGCGGATGGGCCGCAACGAACTGTTCGGCAGCGATCACGAACGCGGCCACGCTGCCCTTCATGTCGGCGGTGCCGCGACCGTACAGCACGCCATCGCGGATCTGTGGCGCGAACGGATCGCTCTGCCACGCCTCGCGCGGGCCCGGCGGCACCACGTCGGTATGGCCCAGCAGGACCAGCACCGGCGCGCCGCTGCCGTGCGTGGCCCACAGGTTGTCGACCTCGCCCAGCCGCAGGTGCTCACAGGTGAAACCGGCCGCCTGCAGACGTTCACCAATCAGCGCCTGGCAACCGGCATCGTCCGGGGTCACCGACGGCCGTGCAATCAGATCGCAGGCCAGGTCGAGGACGGCGCTCACGCGCCGCCCACGCCGAAGCGCGCCTTGAAACCGTTGTCGCTGAAACCCTGGCTGACCTTGCCGTCGGCAGTCACCACCAGCGGCCGCTTGATCAACTGCGGGTACTCGCGCAGCAGCAGCTTCCATTCCGCCTCTGAATCGGCGGCCTTGCGGTTGTCCGGCAGCTGCCGCCAGGTGGTGGAGGACCGGTTGACCATCGCCGCCAGGCCACCCAGCTGGGCGGCCCATTCCAGCAGCGTTTCCGGGCTGGGTTTGTTGTCGCGGTAGTCGACGAAGGTGTACGGCACGCCGAAGCGGTCCAGCCACTTGGTCGCCTTCTTGCAGGTATCGCAGTTCTTCAGACCGTAGACGGTGGTGCTCATGCGTGCGGCCCCGTCAGTCGGCCAGGCCGCGCAGCAGGTCGTTGACGCTGGTCTTGCTGCGGGTTCGGGCATCGACCTGCTTGACGATCACCGCGCAGTACAGCGAGTGGGTACCGTCCTTGCTCGGCAGCGAGCCGGACACCACCACGCTGTACGGCGGAATGTAGCCGTAGCTGATTTCGCCCGTGGCGCGGTTGTAGATGCGGGTGCTCTGGCTGAGGAACACGCCCATGCCGATCACGCTGTGATGGCCGACGACCACGCCTTCCACCACTTCCGAACGCGCGCCGATGAAGCAATGGTCTTCGATGATGGTCGGGCTGGCCTGCAGCGGCTCGAGCACGCCACCGATGCCGGCACCACCGGACAGGTGGCAGTGCTGGCCGATCTGCGCGCAGGAACCGACGGTGGCCCAGGTGTCGACCATGGTGCCTTCGCCGACGTAGGCACCGATGTTGGTGAAGCTCGGCATCAGCACCACGTCCTTGCCGAAATACGTGCCGCGACGGGCGATCGCACCCGGCACCACGCGCACGCCGCCACGGCGGAACTTCGCCTCGTCATAGCCGGCAAAGCGCGATTCGACCTTGTCCCAGAACGGTGCCGGGCGTGCATCGACCACGGCCATGTCGTTGACGCGGAAATACAGCAGCACCGCCTTCTTCAGCCATTCGTTGACCTTCCAGCCACCATGGCCATCGGGTTCGGCGACGCGGAACTCGCCGCTTTCCAGGCCATCGATCACGCGGTTGACCAGCGGCCGGGTCGAGCCTTCCAGTTCGTGCAGGGTCAGCGTGGCGCGGCGCTCGAAGGCGCTTTCGATGCCGAACTTCAGTTCTTCCACGCCCGGCCCGGCCGGCTTGCGCAGCGACTTGCGTGCGATGTTCTCGGCGCGCGCAGCTTCGGCGGTCTTGGCCGGGACCTTCTTTGCCGGCGCCTTCTTCGCTGCAGCCTTCGGCGCGGCGGTCTTCTTCGTCGCTGCGGGCTGGCCAGCCTTCGGCTGTCGTGCAGCTTTCTTTGCAGCCGGGGCAGCGGCAGTAGTCTTTCTGGCCGCGGCGCTCTTGGCAGTCGCGGCAGTCTTCTTTGCAGGCTTGGTGGCCATCAGGCGGGGTCTCCGGCGTTTCGATCAGGGTCCAGGCAGGCCAGCATTGCGTCATGCAGCTGCTGCCGGGCGGATTCAGTCAGGGGGAGGTCGTGTTCGTCACTGATCACGAAGGTGTCTTCGGCGCGTTCGCCGAATGTGGCAATGCGCGCGTCCTGCACGCGCAGTCCCTGGTTGCGCAGCACGAACGCCACGTCGGCCAGCAGGCCGGGGCGGTCGGGCGCGACCAGGGCAAAGCGGGTCGCGCCGGGTTCATCGCGGAACTCGATGCGTGGGGCGAAACGGAAGTGGCGCAGCTGGCGTGGCACCACCCGGCGCGAGGGACGCAGCCGCGCAAGGTCGCCACTGAGCGCCTCGCGCAGTGCAGCTTCCAGGTTGGCGCTGCTGCCATCGGCAAACGTATCGGCCGGGCTGACTTCAAAATTATCGAAAATCGTCTCCGACGGACCATCCAGCACGCGTGCGCGGTGGATGCCGTAACCCTTGCGGTCCAGGGTCATCACGATCGCGGCAAACAGGCCATCACGGTCCGGCGAGTGCACGAACACTTCCAGCGCTGGGTCGTCAACGCTGATCCGGCGTACCTTCACCAGCGTCTGGCCCTGCTTGATCGGCACCAGTGCGGCAGCCTGCCAGGCCAACTGTTCCGGGCGCAGGCGGATGAAACCTTCGTCAGGCATCACCGCGAACTGGCGGTCGATGGTGGCATCGTCGTAGCCCTGCTCGCGCACCAGCGCACGCACGCTGTCACGCGCTTCGGCCACGCGCTCGGCGGCCGGCACCGGATGCTCCAGGCCCTCGCGCAGCGCGCGGCGGGTAGCGAAATACAGATCGGCCAGCAGCCGGTCCTTCCACGCGTTCCACAACTTCGGGCTGGTGCCGGCGATGTCGGCGCAGGTCAGCAGATAGAGGTAATCCAGGCGGTCGCGGCTGCCGACCAGGGTCGCGAAGCGATGGATCACGTCCGCATCGGCGATGTCCTGCTTCTGCGCGGTCACCGACATCCGCAGGTGCTGTTCGACCAGCCAGGCCACCAGTTCGGTATCCGAACCACTCAGCCCCTGCGCGTGGCAGAACGCCCGTGCATCGACCGCGCCCAGTTCGGAATGATCGCCGCCGCGCCCCTTGGCGATGTCGTGGAACAGGCCGGCCAGTAGCAGCAGTTCGGGCTTGCGCAGGCGCGGCCAGACTTCGTGGGCGATGGAGAAACGTTCATCGGCGCGACTGCTGGCAAACAGCCCCATGTTGCGCAGGACCATCAGCGTGTGCTGGTCGACGGTGTAGACATGGAACAGGTCGAACTGCATGCGCCCGCTGACCTGGGCGAATGCGGGAATCCACTGCCCGAGCACGCCCAGCCGCGCCATGCGCGAAAGCGTGTCGACCGGGCGCTGGCCACGCAGCAGGGCCATGAACTGTTCGCGCGCATCAGGGTCTGCCTGGTCATAGGCAGGCAGCGACGGCAGCGATTCGGCCAGCGCGCGGGCGGTCAACGAATGCAGGCCACGGATCTGCGGATTGTTCGCCCAGCTGGCGAACAGCGCGAAGACCTGGCCGATGTCAGCATTCGGCCAGTCGGCATCGTTGGCCGCCAGATAGCCACGGCGCAGCGCGAACCCCACGGTCAGCGGCTCAGGCTGTGCCTCGCCATCGAACTGTTCCTCGAAACGTTGCAGGAGACGATCACTGATCCGCCGCACCACCGAAGCGGCGCGGTAGAAGCCCTGCATCATCTTCTCGACGCCCAGGCTCTCGGCATCGTCCTCAAAGCCCAGGCGCGCGGCCAGGGTCTTCTGGTAATCGAAGCGCAGGCGCTCTTCCGGGCGTCGCGCCACCAGGTGCAGGCCGAAGCGCAGTCGCGCCAGCACCGCACGTTCGCGCTTCAGCGCCGCGGCCTCGTCAACGCCCAAGTGGCCCAGGCCGACCAGCGCTTCCAGATCGCGCACGCCAAACGCACGCAGCGCCATCCAGCCCAGCGTGTTGAGATCGCGCAGGCCGCCGGGGCCATCCTTCAGGTCCGGCTCCAGGTTGTCGGCGGTGTCGCCGAAACGCTGGTGGCGGTTGCGCAGTTCCTCCAGCTTGGCCAGGAAGAACGCACGCGGCGGCCACAGTTCGCGGTCATCCACTGCCGCACGCAGCGCACGCCGCGCCGCCTCATCGGCCATCAGCGGGCGCGCTTCGATCAACGCTGTCAGCACGGTCTGGTCGGCTGCAGCCTCGCTGCACTGCCCGCCCGAACGCACCGCGTGGCTGACCGCCAGGCCGCAATCCCACAGCAGCGCGAACAGGCGCGCGAGCGCTTCCTCATGGGCCAGCTGCGCCTGCGGATCGCCGAACACCAGCAGGTCGATGTCCGAGCGCGGGAACAGTTCACCGCGCCCATAGCCACCGACCGCAAACAGCGACAGGCCACTGTCGGCCGGCAGGCAGCGCTGCCACGCATGGCGGATCAGGTGATCGGCCGCGCGCGCGCGCAATGCCAGCAGGCGCTCGATGTTGTCGCCCTGGTCGAAGCGGCGGTACAGGCGCGTATCGGCCTGCTGCAGCGCGTCGCGCGCGGCAGCAGCCCAGTCCGGGTCGTTGAGCGACGCGGCCGGCGTGTCCAGCAGCGAACTCGCCGGCAGCATCGTCAGGAGACCTGCGACTCGCCCGGCGACAGGGTCAGCACGTCCACGCCGGTCTCGGTGACGGCGATCATGTGCTCCCACTGTGCCGACAGCTTGCGGTCCTTGGTCACCACGGTCCAGCCATCGGGCAGCACCTTGTTGTAGCGGGTGCCCTCGTTGATCATCGGCTCGATGGTGAAGGTCATGCCCGGCTGCAGCACCAGGCCCTGGCCCGGACGGCCGTAATGCACCACCTGCGGCTCATCGTGGTAGACCTTGCCGATGCCGTGGCCGCAGTACTCGCGCACCACGCTGAAACGCTCGCCTTCGGCGTAGCTCTGGATCGCATGGCCGACGTCGCCCAGGGTTGCGCCCGGACGCACCGCGCGGATGCCGCGCCACATCGCTTCATAGGTGGCGTCGACCAGGCGCTTGGCCATCACCGACGGGGTGCCGACGAAGTACATGCGGCTGGTGTCGCCATGCCAGCCGTCCTTGATGACGGTGACGTCGATATTGATGATGTCGCCATCCTTGAGGACCTTCCCTTCGCTGGGAATGCCGTGGCAGATGACATTGTTGACCGAGGTGCACACGGTCTTGGGGAAGCCGCGGTAGCCGACGTTGGCCGGAATGGCGCCCTGCACGTTCACGATGTGGTCGTGGCAGATGCGGTCCAGTTCCTCGGTCGTGACACCGGGCTTGACGTGGGGGGTGACGATGTCGAGCACTTCGCTGGCCAGGCGGCCGGCGATGCGCATCATCTCGATTTCCTGCGGGGTTTTGATATTCACGCTCATGGCTCCCATTATCGCCGATCCGGCCGCAATCTGAACGAACGCCACCCAACTGGCGATCCGGGGCATGCACGGATCCGGCAAGGAACGTGAAAGCGTGATGGGCCACACCCTTTCGATCGCCTGTTTCTCACGGAATACAGACACTTGCGGTGCCTACGCTGGCCCCACTGTCGTCAAATCGGCGCCGAACGTGCCGACTTCGCGCTGTTCAACGGACCTTCGGGTCAAGGAGGTTGTCCATGCGATCCACCGTTCGTTCCCCCTGGGCTTGGGCCTTGGCCCTGCTGGTGGCTGGCCCGGCCGCCGCCGCCGACACCACTACGTTCAACGTCACCCTGGTGGTCACCAAGGCCTGCACCATCACTGCGGCCGCCGCCACCAACGTCGATTTCGGTACCGCCGCCTCCACCACCGCCACCCCGACCCTGGGCCAGGGCACCGTAACCGCACAGTGTTCGGCGCTGACCCCGTACACCATCTCGCTCAACGCCGGTGCCAATGCCGGTACGGCCAATGACGTCACCACGCGGCGGATGAAGAACACCAACGCAGCAGTGACGGCCAACAACTACGTGGGCTACCAGCTCTACCAGGATGCCGCGCATACCCTGGTGTGGGGCGCCACCACGGGCACCAACACCCAGGCCGGTATCGGCACCGGCCTGGCGGTGCCCTACATCGTCTACGGCCAGATCCTCAACCTGAGCACGGCCAACGCTGCGACCGGCAACTACCTGGATACCGTTACCGCCACGATCACCTATTGATGGAGCACGCCCGCATGGCCGGATCCCGCCCGTGGCGCGCCACCGGCGTGGCGCTGCTCGTTCTCAGCCTGCTTCTTTGGGTCTCCGCGGCCTCGGCGACCAGCCTGCAGGTCGCGCCCACCAGCCTGCAGCTGGAGGCACGCCAGCGCGCCGGCGAACTGTGGTTGACCAACAGCGGCACCTCGCCGGTGAAGCTGCAGGTCCGGGTATTCCGTTGGGTGCAGCAGGACGGCAACGAACAGCTGCTGCCCACCGAAGATCTGCTGGCCACGCCACCGATGCAGGAGTTGGCCGCCGGCCAGCAGCAGCTGGTACGGGTCATGCGCGCCGTGGCCGACGCACCGGCTGCGCAGCAGTACTACCGGTTGATCGTCGACGAGGTGCCCGATCTGGCCACGCGCTCCGAAGGCATGCAGTTCGTGCTGCGCTATTCCATCCCGGTATTCGTGCAACCCGGCGCTGGCAGCCGGCTGGCACCGCAGCTGCACGCCCGCCTGGTCCGGCTGGACGACGGACGCAACGGCGTGGAAGTAGGCAATACCGGCAACAGCTACGCGCAGATCGCTGACCTCGCCCTAGGTAGCCCGGAACGGCCGCGCATCGTCCATCCCGGCCTGCTGGGCTATGTGCTGCCCGGCCAGATCATGCGCTGGCCGCTGGAGCGCACGGCGATCGACCGCGACAACGACCAGATCACGGCCAAGCTCAATGGCGAGTCGGAACAGACGTCGCTGCCGCCACCACCGGCTCGCTGAGGCGCTGATGAGCGCAGCGCTCGGTGCGGCCCTGTCCCCGGCGGCCCATGCAGCCGATGTCTCCGGGGTCTCCGCCGATGCCCTGCTGCCGCCACCAACCCCACTCACGGCCAACCAGACGCTGTACCTGGACGTGACCCTCAACAGCACGCCGCGCGGCCTGCTGCCCTTCACCGACAACCGTGGCCGCCTGCAGGCCAGCCCCGAAATCCTGCGCCAGCTTGGCTTCAACGCCAGCGGCGATGCCCCGGTGTACCTCGACCAGATCAGCGGTGCGGTGGTGCGCTATGACGCGCACCTGCAGACCCTCGCGCTGGACGTGCCGCTGGACCAGTTGACCCTGCCCACGACCGTGCTCAGCCGCCCGCAGGTCCGCGCTTCCCGCGGCAGCGCCTCGCCCGGCGTCCTGCTCAATTACGACCTGTACGGCAGCCGTGTCGACAGCCTCGGCAACCTGACCCTGAGCTCTGAACTGCGAGTGTTCGGCATCGGTACCGGCACCTTCGAGAACACCGCCGTCAGCCGTCGCTACCAGACCGGCGACCGCCACTGGCGCAGCGAAAGCGTACGCCTCGATACGCGCTGGACGTTGGATTTCCCGGACAAAGCGCTGACTTTGGAGGTGGGCGATTTCTACAGCGGGTTTGTCGACTGGAGCCGGCCGGTACGCCTGGGCGGCATCCAGATCGGCCGCAATTACGGGCTGCAGCCGTACCGTGTCCTTACCCCGACTCCGGCCTTCCTTGGCCAGGCGGTGGTGCCATCCACGGTCGAGCTGTATGTGGATGGCCTGCGCCAATACAGCGGCCAGGTACCGGTCGGGCCGTTCCAGCTGGCGGCGCAGCCGGGCATCAGCGGTACCGGCAGCGCGCAGGTGGTGGTCACCGATGCCTTCGGCCGCATGCAGACCCTGGATTTCAGCTTCTACGGCACCCAGCAGCTGCTGGCCAAGGGCCTGTCGGACTGGTCGCTCGGCGTCGGCCAGCTGCGCGAGCAGTTCGGCGAACGCTCCTTCGCCTACGACGACCGTGCCGTGGCAAGCGCCAGCTGGCGCGGCGGCGTCAGCGACACATTCACCGGTGAAGCACATGCCGAGGGCGGCGGCGGCCTGGCCCAGGCCGGCGTGGGTGGCTGGTGGCTGCTGGGCGGCGCCGGCGTGCTCAATGCCGCCTATGCCCACAGCCGCTACCAGGGGCTGCAGGGCGGACAGTGGGCGCTGGGGTACAGCTGGAACAACCGGCGCTTCAATTTCAACCTGCGCAGCGTGCGCAGCCACGGCGACTACCGCGACCTGGGCGCGCTGCAGGCCAACCTGCCGCCCAGCATCAGCGAGCAGGCCACGGTCGGCCTGGACCTGTTGCGCCTGGGCACCCTCAGCGCCAGTTACCTTCGCCTGCGCTACCCCGATGGCGATGACAACCGTTATGCCAGCCTGTTCTGGTCACGCAGCTGGAGCCCGCGCTGGTCGGCCTACCTGTCGGTCAACCAGAACCTGGACGACAGTGATGACCGCAGCGTCTACCTGTCGCTGACCGCAAGCCTGGGCAACAACCGCCAGGCCAGCCTGTCCAGCCAGCGCAATGGCGACCGCCAGAGCTGGGTCGCCGATGTCACCCAGCCGGTCCCGGGCGACGGCAGCGCAGGCGGTATCGGTTGGCGCGCGCAGGTCCGCCACGGCGACGGCGGCAGCGGCGGCCTGGCCGAAGTCGGCATCCTCAACGATGTCGGCCGCTACGCCTTCGGTGCCTCCCGCCAGGCGGGCCTCAACTACGCCTATGGCAGCGCCAGCGGCAGCCTGGTGTGGATGGCCGGGCACACCTTCGCCGCCCGCGAAGTCGCCGACGCCTTCGCCGTGGTCAGCACGAATGGCGTTGGCGGTGTGCCGGTGCGGCTTGAGAACCGCCTGATCGGTGCCACCGACGAGCGTGGCCTGCTGCTGATCAGCCCGCTGCTGTCCTGGCAGCGCAACCGCGTCTCCATCGACACCCTGGACCTGCCGGCGGACATGCGCGCTGATCGCATCGAGGACTGGGTAACACCCCGCCAGCGCGCCGGCACCGGCCTGACCTTCAACCTGCGCTCGCGGCCGTCGCTGACCCTCACCGTGCAGGACATGGCGGGGCAGCCGCTGGAAGCAGGCAGCGAAGTGCAGCTGCCCGATGGCCGCCAGGCCACCGTCGGCTACGACGGCCTGCTGTACCTGGAGGACGTTGCACCTGGCAGCGTGCTGTACATCACCAGCAGCGGTGGCCAGTGCCGGGTGCGCGTGCCGGCACCGCAGGTGGTCGCCGTCGGGGCCAGCGCGCGCCCGGTCCCGCTGCAATGCGTGCCGGAGGTGGCGCCATGAGGATGCTGCTGCTCGGCCTGCTGCTTCTGGCCGGCCTGATCGCCAGTGCACCGACACGCGCGGCCGCGACCTGCACCGCCACCGCCGACGCGCTGCTGCCCTTCGGCAACGTCAGCAGCGGCGCGGCAGGCGCCACCCCCGGCACCTTGAACATCACCGTGAACTGCTCCACCGCCGCACTCAGTCTGGTCGCCACCACCGGCATCCGCGTCTGCATCGGCCTGGGCAATGGCACCGGCGGCACCAGTACTTCGCCGTGGCGGACAATGGTCAACGGCAGCAGTGATCCGCTCAACTTCCAGATCTACAACGTCGCCAACTACAGCGAAGTCACCGGCCTGGCACCGCGCGGTACACCTCCCGCACAGGAGCTGACGATGACCTACAACGTGCCGCTGATCGGCGGCTCCGGCAGCCGTACCACGCAGTTGTTCGCACAGATCCCGGCCAACCAGGTACTGGCCTCCGGCAACTACAGCAGCACCTTCACCGGGGCCAACGTGGTGCTCACCTGGGCCTGGAATGAGGTGCTGCTGGGCACCGCCACCGTACCGGCCAGCTGCAATGGCGGCGCTACCGGCACCAACACCGCCAGCAATGCCTTCACCTTCAATGCCACTGCCACCGTGCTGCCGCAATGCGGCAGCTACCTCACCACCACCATGGATTTCGGCAACGTCACCGGCGGCATTCCCGCCAACATCGACCAGACCGCCACCCTGACGCTGACCTGCCTCAAGCGCACCGCCTACCAGGTCGGCCTGAACAACGGTCAGAACAACCCGGCCCTTACCACCACCCGGCGCATGCGCACCACCATCGGCGGCAACAGCTATTACCTGACCTACGAGCTGTACCGGGACGCTGCGCGCAGCCAGCGCTGGGGCAATACGCTCACCGTGGACACCTTCAGCGGCGTCGGCACTGGCAGCGCGCAGACACTGAACATATTCGGGCGTGTGCCTCCCGTTGCCGGACAGCCTCCAGCGGGCACCTACAACGACCTGGTGCAGGTGACGATCACCTACTGAGGGGAGCCCGCTCTACAGAATTCCCCCTGTCGGCCGATACGGCGCATCAAGTCGACAACACGGTGGATCGCAGGTGGTTCGGGCAGTACTGATCGGAGTGATGTCCATCGCCAGCACGACAGCGTGGGCCGACCCGGCGCCCGTCCCAATGCAGATCCGCCTGACCGTGGTTGAAGGCTGCGTCGGCACGGAGGGCGGCCCACGTTGCCCGGTGCCACAGCAGCACAGCGACGGCGGTCACCTGCCGCCCCAGGTCCGTGAACTGGCCCCGCCGGCGCAGGACGAACAGGGGCATTCGCTGCCCGAACCGCCCAGCACTTACTACTGATGCGCCGGCTGCTGCTTCTGCTGGCCGCGGTGCTGCCTATTGCCGCGCAGGCGCAGGCGCTTGAGCTGGTGCCGACCACCCTGAACCTGCCGGCTGCGCAGGGGCGGGCCGAGCTGTGGCTGCGCAATCCTGGCCCTGGGCATTGGCGCGGCCAGGTGCAGATCTGGGCGTGGGACCAGCAACCGGGCGCCGAACACCTGCAACGCAGCGCGCAGGTGCTGGCCAGTCCGACCCTGCTGGACCTTCCTGCCGGTGCACGCCAGCGCGTCTGGTTGCTGCCGGCGTCATCCGCACCTGTGGCCGCTGAACAGGCATTCCGTATCATCCTGGCTCCGGCAGAACCGGCCATGCCGCGCTATTCACTGCCCCTGTTCCGCAGCGAACCGGTCGGCCCAACGCCCCCCTGCCTGCGGGCAGAGCTGGTGGTCAACGGGTCGCAATTCATGCTGAGACTGTTGAACGGTGGCACCGGGCACGCGCGCTTGAGCGACCTTGCCTATGAGGCGGCTGGCGGCCAACGCAGCCTGCTGCTGCCCGGTCTTGCCGGCTACGTACTGGCGGCGCGCCAGCGCCAGTGGCAGCTGCCGCCGCGCGCCGATGGCTATGCAGGCGGCAGGTTCCATGCCCGCCTGCAGGACGGCACAGATGTGATTCTGGCGGCGCAGACACCCGCAATTGCAGCGAGCCAGCCAAGCGGGCTATAATTGCCCGGATGTCCTGCCGCCGCGTGCGCGGGACACCGTCCACACCGGACGTCACCGGTGAATCCACACCTGCTGCCCCCATCCGTGCCGGGGTGCTCCGCAAGGAGTTCGGCCACGGAGGCAACAGGGAAGCCCAACCCCGGAACCTTCAGCGCTTCCACGCGTCCCGCATACCTATCCCGCGGGCGGAATCGCCGGTTCCCCATCAGGAGTTCTGCAATGCCTCAGGTCACCATGCGTCAGATGCTGGAAGCCGGCGTCCACTTCGGCCACCAGACCCGCTACTGGAACCCGAAAATGGCTCCGTACATCTTCGGCGCCCGCGGCAAGATCCACATCATCAACCTGGAAAAGACCGTCCCGCTGTTCAACGACGCGATGAACTTCATCTCGTCGGTTGCCCAGAAGCGCGGCACCATCCTGTTCCTGGGCACCAAGCGCAGCGCGCGTGAGTCGATCCGCGAAGAAGCCGAGCGTTGCGGCATGCCGTTCATGAACCAGCGTTGGCTGGGCGGCACCCTGACCAACTTCCGTACCGTCAAGCAGTCGGTTGCCCGCCTGAAGGAACTGGAAGCCGGTGAATCCGACGGCACCTTCGAGAAGCTGGTCAAGCACGAAGTGCTGGGCCTGCGTCGCGAGCGCGACAAGCTGGAAGCCTCGCTGGGCGGCATCAAGGACATGAACCGTCTGCCGGACGCGATCTTCGTCATCGACATCGGCCACGAAGACATCGCCATCAAGGAAGCCAAGAAGCTCGGCATCCCGGTGATCGCCGTCGTCGATACCAACTACAACCCGGAGCTGGTGGATTACGCGATCCCGGGCAACGACGACGCCATCCGTGCCGTGCAGCTGTACGCACGCGCCGCTGCTGACGCCGTGCTGGAAGGCAAGGCTGCTGCACCGCACGCTGCCACCGTCCGTGAAGAAGAGTTCGCCGACGCTCCGGCCGAAGAAGGCAAGCCGGCTCGCCGCGCTCCGGCCAAGAAGGCTGCTGCCGACAAGGGCGAAGCCCAGGCCTGATCCAGGCCCCGGTGGGCGCCACGCGCCCACCTTTCCTGTCCGCTGCCGATGGCGCGACGACAGGACACTGTCACACGGGCCGGCCACCATGCCGGCCCAACCCCTTTCTTTCGTGAGGTAATCCCGTGGAAATCACTGCTTCCCTGGTCAAGGAACTGCGCGAGCGCACTGGCGCCGGCATGATGGAATGCAAGAAGGCGCTCACCGAGGCCGGCGGCAACATCGACGCCGCTGCTGAAGCGCTGCGCAAGTCCGGCGCTGCCAAGGCCGACAAGAAGGCTGACCGCGTGGCCGCCGAAGGTCGTCTGGGCCTGGCCCAGGACGGTGGCAAGGCCGTGCTGGTCGAGATCAACTCGGAAACCGACTTCGTCGCCAACGACATCAACTTCAAGAACTTCGTCGATTCCGTCGCTGCCGCTGCACTGGCATCGGGCGCCGCCGACGTGGAAGCCCTGAAGTCCGCCACCCTGCCGAGCGGCCAGACCGTCGAAGAAACCCGCGCGACCGCCGTGCAGACCCTGGGTGAGAACATCCAGATCCGTCGCCTGGTCAAGCTGGACACCACCGGCAACGTCGGTTCCTACGTCCACACCAACGGCAAGGTCGGCGTGCTGGTCGACCTGATCGGCGGCGACGCCGAACTGGCTCGTGGCCTGGCCATGCACGTGGCTGCGCTGAAGCCGCCGCACAACAAGGCCGCCGATGTGCCGGCCGAGTTCGTGGAAAAGGAAAAGGAAATCGAACTGGCCAAGATGTCCGAGAAGGACAAGTCCAAGCCGGCCGACATCCTGGAAAAGATCATCAGCGGCAAGATCAACAAGATCGTCAGCGAAGTGACCCTGTACGGCCAGAGCTACGTTCTGGACGGCGACAAGACCGTCGAGCAGGTGGTCAAGGCCGCCGGCGCCGACGTGGCTGGCTTCCAGCTGCTGGTCGTTGGCGAAGGCATCGAGAAGGTGGTGGAAGACTACGCCGCCGAAGTTGCCAAGGCGATGCAGGTCTGATTCCAGCCTCACGGCTGTAATGAAACCAGAAGGAGCCGCGGGAAACCGCGGCTCTTTTTTTTATGCCGGTGGGCCTGTGGGTGCCCTTCACCTGTGGGTGGCCGAATCTGTGGGTGGCCGAATCTGTGGTGGCCGAATCTGTGGGTGCGCACCGTTGGTGCGCACACCGTCACCTTTGCGTTGCAGCCGAATCAAGCCGATACTCGGCAAAGGGAACCTGCAGTCACATAACAGGAACGAAATTCGCAGACTGTGATGCATTCCTAGGTATTCTTGTCCTAATGGAATTGAACGACCCGACATGCCTCCCGAGCTGACAGCTGCACTGGCGCTTTGCCGCAACCTCCCCTCGCCGCCCGGTATTGCCCTGCGCATCATCGAACTGGCCCAGGACCCGGAGGCGGACATCGCTACCGCTGCGGACATCATCGCCATCGACATGGCGCTGAGTGCGCGCATGCTGCGTATCGCCAATTCACCGCTGTATGCCAGCCGGCGCCGGATCGAGAACCTCGGCCAGGCGCTGACCATGCTCGGGCTCAACGCTACGATCAGCCTCGCCCTGGGCTTCACTGTCACCCAGGGCCTGACCGGCAAAGGCGGCGCCGACCACGATCTGCGCCAACGCGCCTGGAAGCGCAGCATCCTCAGCGCGCTGGCGGCCAGCCAGCTCGGCCAAGCGCGCGGCCTGCGCAGGCTGGAGGAGCTGATGCTGGCCGGACTGCTGCAGGACATGGGCGTGCTGTGCCTGGCCCAGGCCGAATCCGAACGCTACCTGCCCCTGCTGCGCGAAGCGCGCGACAACCCTGATCTGATCGCGCGCGAGCGCCAGGAACTCGGCTGCAGCCACGCCGACGTCGGCGCCTGGGTAGCCGAGGAGTGGGGCCTGCCGCGCTACCTGGTCGACAGCATCCGCCACAGCGAAGACGAAGGCACCGCCGAAAATCCGTTCCAGGCCTGCGTACAGCTGTCTGGTGCCGTCGCCGACATCTGGCTGGATGAAGACGCCGATGGCGCACGCGAACGCGCCCTGCAGCAGGTCCACGACCGCCTGCAGATGGACAGCGCCCGCTTCGACCAGGTGCTGGCGCGGATCAGCGAAGCGCTGCCGGACATCGCCAGCCTGTTCGAGAACGGCCTGAATTCACCGGCACGCGTGCGCGAGCTGATCGACCACGCCCAGGAGCTGGCCACCCTGCGCAACCTGCGCGAACTGCAGGATGCCGACCAGGCCCGCCGTCGCGCCGATGAATTCGAGGCCCGCGCCAAGCGCCTGGCCGACCAGGCCCATCGCGACGCCCTGACCGGCGTCCTCAATCGCCGCCAGCTCGAAGCCGTGCTTGAGCAGGAGTTCCTGCGCGCCGGCCGCCATGGCTGGCCATTGTCGGTGGCCTTCATCGACCTGGACGATTTCAAGAAGATCAACGACGCGCACGGCCACCTGACCGGCGATGAGGTGCTGCGCGCCTTCGCCGGCAAACTGCAGGGGCAGCTGCGCAACAGCGACACCGTGGCCCGTTTCGGCGGCGAGGAGTTCGTCGCGCTGCTGCCCAATACCAGCGAATCGGTCGCCCTTGACGTGATCCGCCGCGTGCTGGCCAATATCGTCGCCACCCCGATGGCGGAACTGGAAGGCGGCCCGCTGTTCATCACCTTCTCGGCCGGCGTGGCCACCCAAGGTGGTTACGAGCGTTTTGCCGGTGTGCAGGACCTCCTGCGCGCCGCAGATGACGTGCTCTACCGCTCCAAGAACCTGGGCCGCAACCGGGTCATCGCGCGCTCTCCCGGCGAACTGGGGCATGATGAACTGTCTGCCACTGCGGGCGCCGAGCTTGGCTGAATGGTGCGCTCCGGATGCACGGGGCACACCAGCATTTTGCGCCGCAGTGCACAAAACGCTTTGGCCGCGCGCCGCTTGCGCGTAGAATCGCCCGCGATTTCCACGCACCCGAGGTCCCTATGTCCAAGCTCGCCTATCGCCGCATCCTGTTGAAACTTTCCGGGGAGGCGCTGATGGGAGATGAGGACTACGGCATCGACCCCAAGATCATCAATCGCCTGGCCCGTGAGGTCGTCGAGGCCCAGCAGGCTGGCGCCGAAGTCGCACTGGTCATCGGTGGCGGCAACATCTTCCGCGGCGCAGGCCTGGCCGCTGGCGGCATGGACCGGGTCACCGGCGACCAGATGGGCATGCTGGCCACGGTCATCAACGCGCTGGCCATGCAGGATGCGCTGGAAAAAGTGGGCGCCAAGGCCCGCGTGATGAGCGCGATCAAGATCAACGACGTGTGCGAGGATTACATCCGCCGCCGCGCCATCCGCCACCTGGAAAAGGGGCGCCTGGTGATCTTCGCCGCTGGCGTCGGCAGCCCGTTCTTCACCACCGACTCGGGCGCCGCCCTGCGCGCGATCGAGATCGGCGCCGACCTGCTGCTGAAGGCAACCAAGGTCGATGGCGTGTACGACAAGGATCCGAACAAGTACAGCGACGCCGTCCGCTTCGACAGCCTGAGCTACGACGAAGTGATCCGCCGTGGCCTGGAAGTGATGGATACCGCCGCCTTCGCCCTGGCCCGTGACAGCGACCTGCCGATGCGCGTGTTCGACATGGGCCAGCCGGGCGAGCTGCTGAAGATCCTGCACGGCGAGAACATCGGCACCCTCGTCCAGGGCCGCGATCCGGCCTGAGGCTGAGCGCAAGGCGACCTCCGGGCCGATTCAGGCCCGGCGGCGTCCCGTATTCGCCTATAATCGCCCGATTCCAGTTACATCCAGGACCCTGGCGATGCTCAACGACATCAAGAACAACGCGCAGACGCGCATGGCCAAGAGCATCGACGCTCTTAAGCACACCCTCACCTCGATCCGCACCGGCCGCGCAACGCCGGCCCTGCTGGACCGCGTCACGGTCAATGCTTACGGCAACGCCAGCACGCCGCTGAACCAGGTAGCGTCCATTTCCAACCCCGACGCCCACTCCCTGCTGGTCACGCCCTTCGACAAGAGCATGATCAAGGAGATCGAGAAGGGCCTGTACAACATCGAGCTGACCCCGAACACCATCGGCACCTCGATCCGCGTCAACCTGCCGCCGCCGACCGAAGAGCGCCGCAAGGAACTGGCCAAGCAGGTACAGAAGGAAGGCGAAGGCGCCAAGATCGCCGTGCGCAACATCCGCCAGGATGCGAACAAGGAAGTCGCCAAGCTGCTGAAGGACAAGGTCATCAGCGAAGACGAGAAGAAGCGCGGCGAAGACGATATCCAGAAGTTGACCGACGCCAACATCAAGGATATCGACAAGGTCGTCGCCGACAAGGAAAAGGAACTGATGTCGGTCTGAAGTCGATGCCTTCAGTCCCGCCTCCCCTGCCGGCCGCCCTCCCGCGCCACGTCGCCATCATCATGGATGGCAACGGGCGTTGGGCACAGCAGCGCCGTCGCCCCCGCGTGATCGGCCATCGAGCCGGTGCGCGCGCGGTCAACCGTACCATCGAGCGCTGCCTGGAGCTGGGCATTCCGGCGCTGACCCTGTTCGCGTTCTCCAGCGAGAACTGGGGCCGGCCGCCGGACGAAGTCGATGCGTTGATGAAGCTGTTCCTCGGCGCGCTCGACCGCGAAGTGGACGAGCTGCATCGGCGCGGCGTGCGCGTGCGCTTCATCGGCGAACGCGAGCGCTTCGGTGCTGCCCTGGTCAGCCGCATGCAGCTGGCCGAACAGCGCACCGCCGACAACAGCACACTGACCCTGTCGATCGCCGCCAGCTATGGTGGCCGTCAGGACATCGCCCGTGCCGCACGCGCACTGGCTGTTGAAGTTGCAGCCGGCCGCCTGCTTCCCGAGCAGATCGACGAATCCCTGCTGGGGCGACAGGTGGCCCTGGCCGACCTGCCGCCACCGGACCTGTTCATCCGCACCGGCGGCGATACCCGCATCAGCAATTTCCTGCTGTGGCAGCTGGCGTATACCGAGCTGTGGTTCACCGAAGCGCTGTGGCCGGATTTCGATGCCGCGCAGCTGCAGCTGGCGCTGGATGCCTACGCCAGCCGTGAGCGCCGCTTCGGCCTGACCAGCGCCCAGATCGCCGCCCTGGCCACCGAGACGTCCAGCCCATGACCAAGACCCGAGTCCTCGCCGCGCTGATCATGGCGCCGGTCGCCATTGCGGCGATCCTGTTGCTGCCCACGCAATGGCTGGCCGCCGCCGCCGCTGCCGTGCTGCTGATCGGCCTGTGGGAATGGCTGAAGCTGGCCGATGTCGAAGACACCCTCGCCCGCACCGTGCTGCTGGTCCTCAACCTGGTGCTGATGGTGCTGCTGGTGTGGGCCGATGCCGGCACGCTGGTGCTGTTCCAGATCGCGACCCTGGTGGGCGTGGCCTGGTGGCTGGGCGCGCTGGTGTGGCTGCGCTTCTTCAACTTCGGCGCGCAGCCTGGCAGTCCGGCGCGCATCCTCAAGCTGCTGGCCGGCACCCTGGCCATCGTGCCGGCGTGGGCTGCGCTGGTACTGATCCATGCCGGCGGCGACCCGCCGGGCCATCAGGGCCACCTGTGGCTGCTGGCCGCGCTGGCGCTGGTATGGGCGGCCGATTCGGGCGCCTACTTCGCTGGCCGTCACTTCGGAAAGCACAAGCTGGCACCGCGGATCAGCCCGAACAAGACCTGGGAAGGCCTCGTCGGTGGGCTGATCGCCGGTGTTGCGGTGGCCGTCGGCCTGGGCTGGCTGGCCGGCATCGATGCCGCGCACCTGCCCGGCCTGCTGGTTACCTCGGTGGTGGCCGTATTCGCCTCGGTACTGGGCGACCTGTTCGAAAGCCTGATCAAGCGCCATGCCGGCGCCAAGGATTCAGGCCACCTGATCCCCGGCCACGGCGGCGTGCTCGACCGCGTCGACGGCGTGCTGGCGGCCATCCCGGTGTTCGCACTGGGTAAGGAAATCTTCGGGTTCTGACCATGGATGCTGCTGCAGACCTGCGCCGGGTCGCCGTGTTCGGCGCCACCGGCTCGATTGGTGCCTCCACGCTTGACGTGATCGCCCGCCATCCGCTGCGTTACCAGGCCACCGTGCTTGCCGCCGGCCGCCAGGTACAGGCGCTGCTGGCCCTGTGCCGGCAGCACCGGCCCGCGCATGCGGTGATCGCCGATGAAACCCTGTATGCGGAACTGCGTGGCGGCCTGCGCGATGCCGGCCTGGCCACCCAGGCCCACGCCGGCCATGCCGCTCTGGACCAGCTGGCGGCCAGTGACGCCTGCGATACCGTGGTTGCCGCGATCGTCGGCGCCGCCGGCCTGTCCTCGACCCTGGCCGCCGCTGCGGCCGGCAAGCGCATCCTCCTGGCCAACAAGGAATCGCTGGTGCTGGCCGGCGAACTGCTGACCCGTACCGCCGAACGTGCCGGCGCCGAGATCATCCCGATCGACAGCGAGCACAGTGCGATCTTCCAGTGCCTGCGTTCACGTGATGCCAGCCTCGACGGTGCCGGCGTGCGCCGCATCCTGCTGACCGCCTCGGGTGGACCATTCCGCGGGCGCAGCCGCGCCGAACTGGAGCAGGTCACCCCGGCCCAGGCCGTGGCGCACCCGAAGTGGTCGATGGGGCCGAAGATCTCGGTCGATTCGGCGACGTTGATGAACAAGGGCCTGGAAGTGATCGAGGCCCACCATCTGTTCGGCATCCCCGGCGAGCGCATCGAGGTACTGGTGCACCCGCAGAGCCTGGTGCATTCACTGGTTGAGTTCGTTGACGGCTCCACGCTGGCGCAGATGGGCTTGCCGGACATGCGCACCACCCTGGCCGTGGGCCTGGGCTGGCCGCAACGGATCGAATCGGGCGTCTCCGGGCTGGACCTGCTCGCCCAGGGCCGGCTGGATTTCGAGGCTCCCGACACTGACGCCTTCCCCTGCCTGGCCCTGGCGTGGCAGGCGATGCGCGCCGGTGGTACCGCCCCGGCCGTGCTGAACGCCGCCAACGAAGAGGCTGTTTCAGCGTTTCTTCAGGGCCGCATAGGCTTCCTGACCATTCCGACGCTCGTTGCTAACGCTCTTTCAACACTGCCGACCGAACCAGCCGATACACTTGAGGTTCTGTTGTCCGCCGACCAGCGGGCCCGCCAGCTGACCCTGAACGCCATCGCCGCCACCTGAACAGCGCACCCATCCCGTATGACGCCGCCGCCCGTGTCCGCCAATGTGAACCTGCATGACTGACTTCATCGGATCGGTCTGGTGGATGATCGTGAGCCTTGGGCTGCTGGTCACCTTCCACGAATTCGGGCATTACTGGGTCGGGCGCCTGTGCGGGGTCAAGGTGCTGCGCTTCTCGGTGGGCTTCGGTCGTCCGCTGTGGTCGCGCCGCGACCGCCATGGCACCGAGTTCGCCATTGCCGCCATCCCGCTGGGCGGCTATGTGAAATTCCTCGACGAACGCGAAGTCGAGGTCCATCCGCACGAACGTGGCCAGGCCTTCAACCACAAGACCGTGTGGCAGCGCATCGCCATTGTTGCGGCCGGCCCGATCGCCAACCTGCTGCTGTGCATCCTGCTGCTGTGGGCGATGTTCGTGATCGGCAAGCAGGACTATTCGGCAACCGTCGGCCGCGCTACCGGCATGGCCGCCACGGCCGGGCTCGGCAGCGGCGATCGCCTGCTGAGCGTGGACGGCCGCGATGTGATCACCCTGGGTGAGGCCAGCATGGCCCTTACCGCGGCGGCGATGGACCGTCGCGACGTGACCCTGCAGGTCCTCGACCCCGCAGACCAGCTGCGCTCGCGTACCCTGCCGCTGTCGCAGCTGCCGGCTGGTTTCGATGAACGCCGGGTTCCGATCCTGGCCGGCGTGTATTGGCGTGCGTGGCTGCAGCCCCCGCTGGTGGACAACATCGTGAAGGGTTCGGCTGCGGAGGGTCACCTGCAGACTGGCGATCTGATCGTGGCGATCGATGGGCAGCGCATCGACAGCGTCGAGCAGGCCATCAGCGAAGTGGGCAGCCTGGGCCGCCGCGGTGGCCCGGCGATGATCGAGGTGCTGCGTGGTGGCGAGCGCCTGGCGCTGGAGATCACCCCGCGCCAGGGCAAGGACGGCAAGGGCCAGCCCACCTGGCAGATCGGCGCGGGGTTTGCCGAGAGCTACAGCCCCGCCTACGACACCCTGCTCAAGTTCGGCCCACTGCAGTCCGTGACGGTGGCGGTGCGTGAAACCGGCAGGATGGCCGCCGACTCACTGGCCATGATGGGCCGGATCGTCACCGGCAAAGCCTCGCTGCAGAACGTTTCCGGCCCGGTCACCATTGCCCGGGTCGCCAATATTTCGGCCAAACGTGGCGTGGATTGGTTCATCCAGTTCCTCGCCCTGCTGTCGCTGAGCCTGTGCATCATCAACCTGCTGCCGATCCCCATCTTGGACGGCGGCCACCTGCTGTATTACCTTATCGAGTTGGTCAAGGGCAGCCCGCTGAGCGAGCGTGCCGTCGCCGCCGGCCAATACATCGGCCTGGCGTTGCTGGCCGGGCTGATGGGATTGGCGTTCTACAACGACATCCTCGGCCTGGTCCCGCGATGAACTTTTCCATGTTTTTGCCGTCTACAGCGTCGGCATCCCTTACCAATGAAATCGACCTTCCTACCGGACGTGACATGACGCGACTCCCCAATCGCCGCCTGCTGGCCCTCGCCCTCGCCGCCGTCACCGGCGCCCCCGCCCTGGCCCAGGCAGCCGAGCCCTTCACTGTCAGCGACATCCGCGTCGACGGCCTGCAGCGCATCAGCTCCGGTACGGTGTTCACCTACCTGCCGGTCGAACGTGGCGAGACGGTCACAGACAGCAAGGTCGGCGAGACCATCCGCGCCCTGTACAAGACCGGCTTCTTCGAAGATGTGCAGCTGGATCGCCAGGGCAGCATCCTGGTGGTGACCGTCAAGGAACGTCCGGCGATCAACAAGCTGACCGTCACCGGCAACAAGGACATCAAGTCCGACCAGCTGCTCAAGGGCCTGTCCGACATCGGCCTGACCGAAGGCGGCACCTTCGATCGCCTGAGCCTGGATCGCGTGACGCAGGAACTTCGCCGCCAGTACAACGACCGTGGCAAATACACCGTCGACATCACCCCGACGGTGAGCCCGCTGGACCGCAACCGTGTCGACATCGCCATCGCGATCAAGGAAGGCAAGGCGGCCAAGATCCGCCACGTCAACATCGTCGGCACCGAGAAGTACGACAGCAAGGACATCCTGGAATACTGGGAGTCCAAGGAACACAACTGGGCGTCGTGGTACCGCCGTGACGACCAGTACTCCAAGGAAAAGCTGTCCGGCGACCTGGAGAAGCTCAACTCCTGGTACCTGGACCGCGGTTATGTCGACTTCAGCATCGACTCGACGCAGGTCTCGATCAGCCCCGACAAGCGCGACATGTTCATCACCGCCGGCGTGACCGAAGGTGACCAGTACAAGATCTCGGAGATCAAGGTCAGCGGCGATACAATCCTGCCGCAGGAAGACGTCGAGCGCATGGTCGTGCAGAAGTCCGGCGACACGTTCTCGCGTGCCCTGCTGGAATTCAGCTCCGACTCGATCACCAACTCGCTGTCCAACATCGGTTATGCCTTCGCCAAGGTGAACCCGATTCCGACCACCAACCGCGCCGAGCAGACCGTAGCGGTCAACATGCAGGTCGTGCCCGGCCCGCGCGTGACCGTCCGCCGCATCATCTTCAAGGGCAACACCCGCACCTCCGACGAGGTGATGCGCCGCGAAATGCGCCAGTTCGAGAACAGCTGGTACTCGCAGGCCGCGATCGACCGTTCCAAGATCCGCCTGCAGCGCCTGGGCTACTTCGAAGCGGTGGAAGTGGAAACCCCGCCCGTCAGCGGCAGCAACGACCAGGTCGACGTCGTCTACAACGTCAAGGAAACCACCTCGGGCAGCTTCGTGTTCGGCCTGGGCTATTCGCAGTCCTACGGCATGACCACCTCCGTGCAGCTGTCGCAGAACAACTTCCTGGGCGGCGGCAACCGCGTGTCGGTCGAAGCTTCGCGCAGCAGCTACCTGCAGCGCTACGGCTTCAGCTACACCAACCCGTACTTCACCGATGACGGCGTCTCGCTGGGTTACAACCTGTCCTGGCGCGAACTGGACTACTCCGACTTCAACACCGCGCAGTACAACAGCACCAATGGTTCGGCGCAGGTGGTATTCGGCGTGCCGATCACCGAGACCGACACCGTCTCGCTGATGTTCGGCATCGACAGCAACCAGATCACCACCTACGCGGGCTCGACCCCGAAGTCGATCATCGATTACATCGATGCCGTCGGCAGCCGCACCTTCCATGCATGGCGCACGGAACTGGGCTGGGCGCGCGACTCGCGCAACGACTACTTCATGCCGACCCGCGGTACCTACCAGCGCGTGGGCCTGGAAACCACCCTGCCGGGTTCGACCATCGAGTACTACAAGCTGAACTACCAGATCAGCAAGTACTGGCCGATCATCCCCTCGCTGGTGATCAACACCCGCGCCGAAATCGGCTACGGCGATGCCTACGGCAACGACAAGACCCGCGTGATCGACAACGGCGACGGCACCACCCGCACCGTCACCGCGTCGGGCCTGCCGTTCTACGAGAACTTCTACGCCGGTGGTACCAACTCGGTTCGTGGCTTCGAGGACAACACCCTCGGCCCGCGCGAAGTCACCAGCGGTTACCCGAACGGCCAGCCGCTGGGCGGTTCGCTGAAGACCGTCGGTTCGGTCGAGGCCTATTTCCCGCGCCTGTTCGACAGCCCGTCGGCCCGCGTGTCGGCCTTCGTCGACTTCGGCAACGTCTACAACGGCACCGACAACTTCAAGGCCAACGAACTGCGCGTGTCCACCGGTGTGGCCCTGCTGTGGCGCGCCCCGGTCGGCCCGATCTCGATCAGCTATGCGTTCCCGCTGAAGAAGAAGGACGGCGACGAGATCGAACGTCTGCAATTTACGTTTGGTGGCCAGTTCTAACTGGCCCCCAAACGTTCCCACGGTTTGCGATGCAAACCGCGGGGCCTATCCTGCTCCCTATCCCCCGCGCCGTTGGCGCGCCCCCCTTAACAAAGGGGGGCTCTCCACCAGACGGGGTACGAATCGCCGGGCATTGCCCGGCGTTTTCGTTATTGAAGCGCACGCTGACGCGCGGTGAGCCGAGTATGGCTCGGCGCTGCAGGCGACTGTGGACGTTGGATCCGCTCGCGCGCGGAAGACTATCCGGCGATGGCGCAGGGGGCTGACCAGGACCGTTGGCGCCATGGATGGCGCCATCGAGCCCCCAGGGATGGGTTTACGGCGTGTCCTGGGCAGCCCCCTGCGCCATCGCCCCACGGTCAGCCAGGCGCCGGCTTTTGCTCCCGCATGACCGCAATGGCGTCACACGTTAAACTCCCGCCGTGAATACTCCTACCTACACCGCCCAGCAACTCGCCGATCAGTTCGGCCTGCAGGTCCATGGCGACCCGAGCACCGCCATCCATGGCGTGGCCACCCTCGCCCATGCCGGTGCCGGCCAGCTGACCTTCCTTGCCAATCCACGCTACCGCACCCAGCTGGCCGACAGCCAGGCTGGCATCGTGGTGCTGCGCGCCGAGGATGCCGACGCGGCTCCCGGCACCGCGCTGGTTGCCAAGGACCCCTACACCACCTTTGCCAAGATCGGCGCGCTGTTCGACATCGCCCCGACCCGCCCGCCCGGCATCCATCCCAGCGCGGTGATCGATCCGCAGGCGCAGGTCGCCGCCAGCGCCCACGTCGGCCCGTTCGTGACCATCGGCGCACGCAGCGTCATCGGCGAGAACTGCATCATCGGCGCCGGCAGCATCATCGGCGAAGACTGCACCCTCGACAGCGGCTGCGAACTGATCGCCCGCGTCACCCTGGTCACCCGCGTCAAGCTGGGCAAGCGCGTGCGCATCCACCCCGGCGCCGTGCTGGGCGCCGATGGCTTCGGCCTGGCAATGGACGCTGGCAAATGGATCAAGGTGCCGCAGCTTGGCGGCGTGCGCATCGGCGACGACTGCGAGATCGGCGCCAACACCTGTGTTGACCGTGGCGCGCTGGAAGACACCGTGCTGGCCGAGGACGTCCGCCTGGACAACCTGGTGCAGATCGCACACAACGTGCAGATCGGCGCCCACTCGGCCATCGCCGGCTGCACCGGCATTGCCGGCAGCGCCAAGATCGGCCGTTACTGCCTGCTCGGCGGCGCCGTTGGCGTCGTCGGTCATCTTGAAATCTGCGACAAGGTCGTGATCACCGGCAAATCGGTGGTCCGCAACTCCATCACCGAGCCGGGCGAGTATTCCTCCGGCACGCCCCTGACCGACAACCGCACGTGGCGCAAGAATGCCGCGCGCTTCAAGCAGCTCGATGCACTGGCCCGTCGCATCCTGTCTGTGAGCAAGGAGAAAGAATGAGCCACACCCAGACCCTGCCGGACATGGCGCAGATCCAGACGCTGCTTCCGCACCGCTACCCGTTCCTGCTGGTGGACAAGGTGGTGTCGATCGACTACGAGAAGCGCACGATCGTCGCGACCAAGAACGTCAGCATCAACGAGCCGTTCTTCCAGGGCCACTTCCCGGGCCAGCCGATCATGCCCGGCGTGCTGATCATCGAAGCCATGGCCCAGGCCGGCGGCGTGCTGACCCAGTTGACGCTGGGCCGCGATGCGCAGTCCAAGCTGTTCTACATGGTCAAGGTCGACAAGGCCCGCTTCACCAAGCAGGTGGTGCCCGGTGACGTGCTGGAGATGCACGTGGAGATCAAGCGCGTGATCCGCAACATGGCCGTGTACGACTGTGTGGCCAAGGTCGACGGCGAAGTTGTCGCCTGCGCCGAGGTGCTGTGCGCCGGCACCCGCGAATGACCCTGGCTGGAGGTCCGAGATGAGCGACAACGCCCCCCTGATCCACCCCACTGCCGTGATCGATCCGTCGGCACGCCTGGCCGACGACGTCCGCGTGGGCGCGTTCACGATCATCGGGCCGGACGTCGAGATCGGTGCCGGCACCGAGGTCGGTCCGCACTGCAGCATCCATGGCCCGACCCGGATCGGCCGCGACAACCGGTTCATCGGCCATGTCGCGGTCGGCGGCGAACCGCAGGACAAGAAGTACGGCGGTGAACGCACCGAACTGGTGATCGGCGACCGCAACGTGTTCCGCGAGTTCGTCACCCTCAACCGTGGCACCGGCGGCGGTGGCGGCATCACCACCATCGGCGATGACAACTGGATGCTGGCCTACACGCACGTGGCCCACGATTGCCACGTCGGCAACTTCTGTGTGTTCTCCAACAACACCACGCTGGCCGGGCACGTGACCGTGGGTGACTACGTGATCATCAGCGGCTTCGCCGGTGCGCATCAGTTCTGCCGCATCGGTGCCCATGCCTTCCTTGGCATGGGCGCGCTGACCAATGGCGACGTCCCGCCGTTCACCATGGTCGGCACCGACTCGCTGGGCCGCCCGCGCGGCATCAACAGCGAGGGCCTGAAGCGTCGCGGCTTCGATCCCGAACGCATCACCGCCATCAAGCGTGCCTACCGCACGCTGTACGTAGCGGGCCTGCCGCTGGCTGAAGCCAAGGCACAGCTGGCCGAACAGGCGCGCGACAGTGACGACGTCAAGTCGATGCTGGACTTCATCGAACACACCGAGAGGCACCTGCTGCGATGAGCAGCGCGACCGGCCAGGCGCCGGCCGGCGCCGAGGTGATTTCGCTGGCCTCGATGGCCGGCAGCGTGCCTGCCCATCGGGTGCTGAGCGATCGTCCGTTGCGGATCGCGCTGGTCGCCGGTGAAGCTTCCGGCGACCTGCTCGGTGCGGGCCTGATTCGCGAACTGAAGGCCCGCTTCCCGCATGCCGAATTCGCCGGCATCGGCGGCGATGCCATGCGCAGCGCCGGCTGCCAGACCTGGCACGACGCCAGCGAACTGGCAGTGATGGGCCTGACCGAAGTCCTGCGCCATCTGCCGCGCCTGCTCAAGCTGCGTTCGGCTTTCCGCCAGCGTGCGCTGGAGTGGCAACCCGATGTGTTCATCGGTATCGACGCTCCGGACTTCAATCTGGGTATCGAACGCTGGCTGAAACAGCGTGGCGTGCGCACCGTGCACTACGTCAGCCCCTCGGTGTGGGCATGGCGCGAGAAGCGTGCCGAGAAGATCGGCAGCAGCGCCGACCTGGTGCTGTGCCTGTTCCCGATGGAACCACCGATCTACGCCAAGCACGGCATCGATGCGCGCTTTGTCGGCCATCCGATGGCCGATGACATCCCGCTGCATGTCGACCGTGAAGCGGCCCGGATCGAACTCGGCCTGCCCGCCTCGGCCAAGGTGCTGGCCGTGCTTCCCGGCAGTCGACTGGGCGAGATCTCCAAGCTCGGAGAAGCCTTCTTCGAGGCCGCCTGGCAGGTGTCCGAGCGTATTCCCGGCCTGCACGTGGTGGTGCCGGCGGCCAATGCGGCCTGCCGACGCCTGATCGAGGAGCAGCTGTCACGCTCGGCGCTGCCGGTGGCCTATTCGCATGTACTGGACGGCCAGGCGCGCAGCGCGATGATCGCCGCCGACGTTGTGGTGCTGGCCTCTGGCACTGCGACCCTGGAAGCGATGCTGGTGAAGCGACCGATGGTCGTCGGCTACCGGGTCAACGAACTGACGTACCGCTTGGTGAAGGCGTTGGGGTTGATCAAGGTCGACCGCTTCGCCCTGCCCAACATCCTTGCCGGCCAGGACCTGGCGCCAGAGCTGATGCAGCACGACTGCACGCCGGAGAAACTGGCCGCCGCCGTCCAGCAGTGGTTCGACCACCCGCAGCGGATCGCCGATCTGCAAGGAACCTACACGCGCCTGCATGAACGCCTGCGTCGCAACGCATCGGCGCGCGCAGCCGATGCTGTCGGCGAACTGCTGATCCGTGGCCAGGAAAAAGCATGAGCCGCCGGCATGCCGCAGCGGCCAGCCTGGCCCTGTTCGATGGCGCTGCGGTGATCGATCCCGGCCATCGCATCGCCGGTGTAGACGAAGCCGGCCGGGGACCGCTGGCCGGCCCTGTCGCGGTGGCCGCAGTGGTGTTCGATCCACAGCGGCCACGACTGAACGGCCTGGATGATTCCAAGCAGCTGACCGCAGCACGCCGCGAGCAGCTGCATGACCGCATCCTCGACCGCGCCCTGGCCTGGCACGTGGTGCTGGTGGACGTGGAAGCCATCGATCGCCTGAACATCTATCAAGCTACGCTGCAGGGCATGCGCGATGTCGTCGCGGCGGTGGCCCACGTGGCCGGCTTCGCCCGTATCGACGGCAACGTGGTGCCCAAGGGACTGGTGCTGCCGGCGCAGGCGCTGGTCGGCGGCGATGGCATCGACCGCGCGATCATGGCGGCCTCGATCCTGGCCAAGGTCTCGCGCGACCGCTACATGCTGGACCTGCACGCACGCCACCCGCAGTACGGCTTCGACCAGCACAAGGGCTACGGCACCCCGGCGCATCTGGCCGCCCTGCGTGAGCATGGCCCGTGCGCGGAGCACCGGCGCAGTTTCGCACCGGTGCGCGAGTGCCTGGAGGCGCCGCCGGCTGTGGCGTCCGCCATCGCGATCGCCTGAACGTTCGCCGGGCATGGCCCTGCGCTACCACGGCAACATGAACGCCCCCGGTAGCGCCGTGCCATGCCCGGCGGCATTGGCGATATCGCGCACCGTCAAGTCCTTGTCGCAACCCCCTGCCCTCGCTACCCTGACCGGGCACTCCAGCGCTTCCCGACCCCGGCGACGATTCCCGCGTCTGCACCCGGGGCCTGCGCGCTCCAACCTGGTCCGGCATGTCCAACTCCCGCTTCGTACATCTCCACGTCCACACCGAGTTCTCGCTGGCGGACTCGACCATCCGCGTGCCGGCCAAGCCGGACCAGGCTGACCCGAAGAAGGCCAAGCAGGCCAACCTGCTATCGCGCTCGGTCGAACTCGGCCTGCCTGCGCTGGCGGTAACCGACCTCAACAACCTGTTCGCCCTGGTCAAGTTCTACAAGGCAGCCGAAGGTGTGGGCATCAAGCCCATCGCCGGCGCCGACGTGATGATCGCCGAGGAAGGGCAGGACCCGTGGCGGATGACCCTGCTGTGCCGCGACCGAGAGGGCTACCTGAGCCTGTCGCGTCTGCTGACCCGTGCCTGGATGGAAGGCCATCGCCCCGAGGGCGGCGTCGCCGTGCACCCGGACTGGCTGAAGGCCGGCAACGCCAACCTGTTCGCCCTGGCCGGCCGCGAGAGCCTGGCCGGGCGCCTGGCCCTGGATGGCAAGCACGATCTGGCCGAGCAGCAGCTGGCCGACTGGCAGCGCGTGTTCGGCGACGGCCTGCACCTGGAGCTGACCCGCACCGGCCGCGATGGCGAAGAGAGCTTCAACCAGTTCGCGCTGATGGCCGCTGGGCAGCGTGGCCTGCCGGTGATTGCCAGCAACGACGTACGCTTCCTGTCGCCGTCCGATTTCAGCGCGCACGAAGCACGCGTGTGCATCTCCACCGGCCGCGTGCTGGATGACCCCAAGCGCCCGCGCGAGTACAGCGACCAGCAGTACCTGAAGTCGGCCGAAGAGATGTGCGCGCTGTTTGCCGACATTCCCGATGCGATCGACAACACGCTGGCGCTGGCCGAGCGCTGCAACATCGAGATGCGCCTGGGCACCTACTTCCTGCCCGACTATCCGGTGCCGGACGAGGAGACGCTGGACAGCTGGATCCGCAGCGAATCGCGCAAGGGCCTGGCCGCACGCCTGGAAAAGAATCCCATCGCGCCCGGCATGACCGCGCAGGATTACAGCGACCGCCTCGAGTTCGAGCTGGACACCATCATCAAGATGGGCTTCCCCGGCTACTTCCTGATCGTGGCCGACTTCATCCAGTGGGGCAAGGCGCAGGGCATCCCGATCGGCCCGGGCCGTGGTTCCGGTGCCGGCTCGCTGGTGGCATGGGCACTCCAGATCACCGATCTGGACCCGCTGCCGTACAACCTGCTGTTCGAGCGCTTCCTCAACCCCGAACGCGTGTCGATGCCCGACTTCGACATCGACTTCTGCATGGACCGCCGCGACGAAGTCATCGACTACGTTGCGCGCAAGTATGGCCGCGAGCGGGTCAGCCAGATCATCACCTACGGCACCATGGCAGCCAAGGCGGTGGTGCGCGATTCCGGCCGCGTGCTCGGCTTCCCCTACGGCCTGGTCGACGGCGTCGCCAAGCTGATCCCGAACATCCTCGGCATCTCGCTGAAGGATGCGATGGGTGAGGGCAAGGACAGCGAGATGGCTTCGCCCGAGCTGATCCAGCGCTACCAGAGCGAGGACGACGTCCGCGACCTGATCGACCTGGCGCGGCAGCTGGAAGACCTGACCCGCAACGCCGGCAAGCACGCCGGTGGCGTGGTGATCGCGCCCGAGCCGTTGAGCGAGTTCTGCCCGCTGTTCGCCGAACACGATGAAGATGGCCGCGGCAAGAACCCGGTCACCCAGTTCGACAAGAACGACGTTGAAGAAGTCGGCCTGGTGAAGTTCGACTTCCTCGGCCTGCGCACGCTGACGATCATCGACTGGGCGGTGAAGGCGATCAACAAGCGCCACGAGCGCGCCGGCATTCCGCCGGTGGACATCACCCAGCTGCCGCTGGACGATGCGCCCACCTACAAGGACATCTTCGCCTCGGGCAATACCGGCGCGGTGTTCCAGTTCGAATCTTCGGGCATGCGCCGCCTGCTGAAGGACGCCAAGCCCGACCGTTTCGAAGACCTGATCGCGCTGGTGTCGCTGTACCGGCCCGGCCCGATGGACCTGATTCCCTCCTTCGTCGACCGCAAGCACGGGCGCGAAGACGTGGAGTATCCCGATCCGCGCACCGAGCGCATCCTGCGCGACACCTACGGCATCATGGTGTACCAGGAGCAGGTGATGCAGATGGCGCAGATCGTCGGCGGCTACTCGCTGGGCGGCGCCGACCTGCTGCGCCGTGCGATGGGCAAGAAGGTGCCGGCGGAAATGGCCAAGCACCGCGAGATCTTCCGCGAAGGTGCGGCCAAGGACGGCGTCGGCGAAGCCAAGGCCGATGCGATCTTCGACCTGATGGAGAAGTTCGCCGGCTACGGCTTCAACAAGTCGCACGCCGCCGCCTACGCGCTGGTGAGTTACCAGACGGCCTGGCTCAAGCGCCATTACCCGGCCGAGTTCATGGCCGCGACGCTGTCTTCGGACATGGACAACACCGAAAAGGTGGTCGGTTTCCTGGACGAGGTGCGCAACCTTGGCCTGACCGTGCTGCCGCCGAAGGTGAACCAGTCCGCCTTCATGTTCGAAGCGGCCACGCCGGACACGATCCAATACGGCCTGGGGGCGATCAAGGGCGTCGGCCAGGGTGCCTGCGAAGCGGTGGTGGAGGAACGCCTTCGCGGCGGTGACTACACCGACCTGCTCGACTTCTGCACCCGCATCGGTTCGGCCAAGCTCAACCGGCGCACGCTGGAAGCGATGATCAACTGCGGCGCGCTGGATGAGCTGGGCCACAACCGTGCCTCGCTGATGCTGCAGCTGCCGGAAGTGATCAAGGCCACCGAACAGATGGCGCGCGAGCGTGCGTCCGGCCAGAATTCGCTGTTCGGCGGCCCCGAGCCGGGCGTGCAGGCCATCCACCTGGAGCTGCAGGAAACCGACGAGTGGCCGTTGCTGCAGCGCCTCAACGGCGAGCGCGACACGCTGGGCTTCTACCTCAGCGGCCACCCGTTCGACCCGTGGCGCGATGACGTGCGCGATCTGGTCGGTACCGACCTCGGCTCGGTGGAAAAGATCTGGAGCGCCAACAGCAACAGTGGTGGCGGCGAGAAGCGCTGGCGTCCGGAAGTGCAGACCGTGCTTGCCGGCCAGGTGGTCGGCGTGCGCCGCAAGGGCGAGAGCCAGATCTTCATCCAATTGGAAGATGGTCGTGGCCGCGTCGAATGCAGCGCGTTCTCCGATGCCATGGCCGAGTTCGGCCACCTGATGACCAAGGACCGTATCCTGGTGGTCAAGGGCGGCCTGCGCGAAGACGAGTTCAACGGCGGCTTCGCATTGCGCATCCGCCAGTGCTGGGACTTCGACGAAGTCTGTGCGAACTACGCCACGCGCCTGTCGCTGCGGCTGGACCTGCGACAGCAGCGACCGGTTTGGGAGCGCATCGACGCCCTGCTCGACCGCCATCGCCCCGGCCGCACGCCCCTGCGCCTGGACCTGCTGTTGAAGGGACCCGATGGCGGCATCGCCGGCATGCTCGATGTTTCCGGGCAGAGTGCGGTGCGCGTCGATTCCAAGCTGATGGAGGCGCTGCGCGCCGAACCAGCAGTGCGCACGCTGAAGGTGCGCTACAGCCCGCCATGGGCCAGCTGAGGCTGGCCCCACCCCGTTTCCGCTTTCCCGCTGCATACGTCAAGGACGATTGCCCGTAATGAAGAACCTGCTGTTGCCGATGATGGCCGCGCTCGCGCTGGCCGGCTGCTCCTCCAAGGTCGATTTCGAGATCGACAACCCCACCGATGCGCCGCTGGCGATCAGCATCGATGGCAAGGACCTGCCGGTGGCCGCGCACGCGTCGCGACCGATCAGCCTGGCTGCCGGTGAGCATCACCTGCATACCGACCGCCTGGGCGATGTGCGCTTCATCGTCTACGCCGATGGCCGCGGCGGCCTGATCAATCCCAGCCTCAGCGAATACGTGACCGCGCGCGAGATCTATGTGACCGGCGAGGACAAGCTGAAGAACTTCGGCGTCAGCGGCCTGGGCATCGAGCTGGGCGGCGTCGAGTTCAAGGGGCCGTTCGAAAAGCACCACGGCCTGTTCATCGACAAGACCTGGAACTTCGGCGTGCGCGAGCCGTTCCCCGAGGAGCAGGTGGTTGCGCACGTGGACTCGACCGGCGGCCGGATCAGCACCAAGATCTTCACCGCGCCCGAGTTCATCACCTACATCGAGGCCAGCATGGGCGAACCCGGTGCCTACAAGCGCGAGCAGCCCGCCGGCTACGTGGCCCCGGCCTACACGCTGGAACCGGCGCCGGCGCTGCCCGCGCTGGACCCGGCCTTCGAGGCCCATGCCGGTCCGGTGCGCGACATCTATGCCCGCTGGCTGAAGGCCACCACGGCCAGCGAGCAGAAGGCCCTGCGCAAGGAAGACTTCCAGGCGCAGATGGCCTTCACCCAGGCCACCATGACGCTGGGCGCGAAGCTGCCGGTGGCGGCCAACCAGGCCTACAACGACTTCGTGACGATCCGCAGTACCGAAATGGCCCGCAGCGCGCTGGTCCTGCCCTGAACCGGCGGCCGGCGGACCGACTGGCGCCGCCGGCCCCCACTGCGCTACCGTCGGCTTCCAGACGAAGGCGTACGGGCCGTTCCTGCGCATTCGGCTAGAATTCCCCTCTTCTTTACACGACGGCTTCCGATGAATCCGAACTACCTCGACTTCGAGCAACCCATCGCCGACCTGGAAGCCAAGATCCAGGAACTGCGCAACGCCAGTGCCGGGCCGGCGGTCAATGTCGAGGCCGAAGTGCATGCGCTGCAGGACAAGCTGCGCGTGCGCACCGCACAGATCTTCCGCAACCTGACCTCGTGGCAGGTGCTGCAGCTGGCCCGCCATCCGTCGCGCCCGTACACCGCCGACTACATCCGCATCATCTGCGATGAGTTCCAGGAACTGGCCGGCGACCGTGCCTTCGCCGACGACAAGGCGATCATGGGCGGCCTTGCCCGCATCAATGGCCGCTCGGTGATGGTCATCGGCCACCAGAAGGGCCGCGACACCAAGGAAAAGATCAAGCGCAACTTCGGCATGCCCAAGCCCGAGGGCTACCGCAAGGCGCTGCGCCTGATGAAGATGGCCGAGCGTTTCGGCCTGCCGGTGCTGACCCTGATCGATACCGCCGGCGCCTGGCCGGGCATCGATGCCGAGTCGCGCGGCCAGTCCGAAGCGATCGCGCGCAACCTGATCGAAATGGCCGAACTGAAGGTGCCGATCATCTGCACCGTGATCGGTGAAGGCGGCTCCGGTGGCGCGCTGGCGCTGGGCGTGGGCGACCGTACCGTGATGCTGGAATACGCGGTGTACTCGACCATCACCCCGGAAGGCTGTGCTTCGATCCTGTGGAAGGATGCCGGCAAGGCCAAGGATGCTGCCGAGCAGCTGGGCCTGACCGCGCCGCGCCTGAAGGGCCTGGGCCTGGTCGACAAGGTCGTGCGCGAGCCGACCGGCGGCGCCCACCGCAACCCGACGCAGATGGCCAAGCGGCTGAAGGCCGTGCTGCTGAACGAGCTGGACGCGCTGGACGCGCTGTCCACCGAAGAGCTGCTGGACCAGCGCTACAAGCGCCTGCGCAGCTACGGTACTTACGAAGCGGCCTGAGCCTCTGCTCGAGGCGTTACTTTTCTTTTCGCGAAAAGAAAAGTAACCAAAAGAAACGCTCCGCCAGCCGCGAGCCGGTGTGCTCTGCACACCGGTTCCCTGCGCTCCTCAGTCCGCCAAGGGACGGCGCGGAACTCGCTACGCTCAAACATCCGCGCCTCTACGCCCTTGCCGGACCTCCGGTGCTCGGCTCGCTTGAAGGCGGATTGGGAAAGCAGAGCGAAAAGAATCCACGCATGGCGTGGATCTACTGGGTGCAGGTGTGGCGTTTGACGTTGGGTCCGCCTTTTAGCGAGCCGAGCATCGCAGGGGAATCAGGGGCGTAGAGGCGCCGATGTCTGAGCGCAGCGAGTTCGGCGCCGTCCCCTGATTCACCGAGAAGCACAGGGTACCGGTGCGTAGCACCGGCTCGCGACCTGGCAGCGTGTTCTTTGGTTACTTTCTTGCACGAGCAAGAAAGTGACATGTTCGAGAGCTCCAGATCTCAGAACGGCTTGGCCAGCACCAGCCAGACGATCGGAATGAACGCCAGCAACGGAATTTCGTTGATCCAGCGCAGCGCGCGCGACGACGGCAGCGCCCTGCCCTTGGCCACGCCCTTGAGCAGGCGTCCGATCCAGATGAAGTACGCCAGCAGCACCACCACCAGGCCCAGCTTGGCGTGCAGCCAACCCGCGCCCCCCGGGGCGACCATGGTCGGGAAGTCCGGAATCACCTTGTAGCCCAGCCACAGCACCAGGCCTAGCACGAACGCCAGGCCGAACATCGAATGGCCGAAGCGGTACAAGCGCATGCCCATCAGCTGCAGGCGCTCGGCCACCGCCGGCTGCCCCGCGGTCTCGGACAGGTTCACCAGGATGCGCGGCAGGTAGAACACCGTGGCCATCCATGCCACCACGAACACGATGTGGAAGGTCTTGACCCAGTAGTAGCTCTGCATGCGCTCGCTCCGGCGGCTGGCGTGGATGTCCGCCATTCTCGCATGCGCTGACGAGGCCGCCTCACGTGCAACCGCCGCGACACATCGACGCATGGTGTGGTGCAACACCGTACGATAGGCACCGATTTCACGACTGCACCCGAACGCCATGGACAAGACCTACGACGCCGCCTACTTCCAGCGCTGGTACCGGCACGCCGACATCGGCGGCAGCGCGCGCCTGGCGCGCAAGGTCGCCCTCGCCGTGGCGACGGCCGAGTACTACCTGGAACGACCGATCCGCAGCGTGCTGGATATCGGCTGCGGCGAAGGTGCGTGGCGCGCGCCGCTGCTGAAACTGCGTCCGAAGGTCGAATACCTCGGTTTCGACAGCAGCGAGTACGCTGTGCGCCGCTACGGCCGGACCCGCAACCTGCACCTGGCCAGCTTCGGCGATTTCGCCTGGCTGCGGCCCTGCGCCCCGGTCGACCTGCTGGTCTGTTCGGACGTGATGCATTACGTGCCCAACCGCGAACTTCGCGCGGGCCTGGCCGGGCTGGCCGAGCTGACTGCAGGGGTGGCTTTCCTGGAGACCTTTGCCGCCGAAGATGAATTCGAGGGCGACCATGACGGCTTCCAGTCGCGTCCGGCCCGCTGGTACCGGCGCGAGCTGGCCCGGCAGGGCCTGCAGGCAGTGGGGTCCCACCTCTGGCTGGGGCCAGCGCTGGCCACCGAAGCAACTGCGCTGGAACAGGCGGCCCGCTGAATACGGGCAGGGCGTCTGCTTAACGTCCGGGACAGTCGGATGCGCTATGCTGCGCGGCAACATAAGACCATACATATTCGGTCGGCATGCTCTATCAACTGCACGAACTGACCCGCAACCTGCTCGCCCCCTGGGTGCACCAGGCCCAGGCCAACGCCAAGTTCTTCGCCAACCAGGGACACTGGTGGTCGCAGATGCCCGGCGCTGATCGCCTGGCGGCGGTCAATGAGCTGTTCCATCGCATCGGCAAGGATTACGAGAAGCCCGAATGGGGCATCAACGAAATCGAGGTCGAGGGCGAGCGCGTGCCGATCGTGGTGCACGAGGAACTCAGCAAGCCGTTCTGCAAGCTGCTGCGCTTCAAGCGCCACAGCAATGAAGCCGACCAGCTGCACACCATGCTCAACCAACCGTTCGTGCTGGTGGTGGCGCCGTTGTCGGGCCATCACGCCACGCTGCTGCGCGACACCGTGCGCACGCTGCTGCGCGACCATCGCGTCTATGTGACCGACTGGGTCGACGCGCGCATGGTGCCCGGCAGCGAGGGTGAGTTCGGGCTGGACGACTACATCGCCTACATCCAGGAGTTCATCCGCCATCTCGGCGTCGAGCGCCTGCACGTGGTCAGTGTCTGCCAGCCGACCGTACCGGTGCTGGCCGCCGTTTCGCTGATGGCCAGCCGTGGCGAACCGACGCCGCGCACGCTGGTGATGATGGGTGGCCCGATCGATGCGCGCTGCAGCCCGACCGCAGTCAACAACCTGGCCACGCAGAACCCGTTGTCGTGGTTCGAAAACAACGTCATCCACACCGTACCGGCCAGCTATCCCGGTGCCGGCCGCCGCGTGTATCCCGGCTTCCTGCAGCACGCCGGCTTCCTGTCGATGAATCCCAGCCGCCACTTCAGCTCGCACTGGGATTTCTACACCGACCTGGTGAAGGGCGACCTGGAAGATGCCGACGCGCACCGTCGCTTCTACGACGAGTACAACGCGGTGCTGGACATGCCGGCCAAGTACTACCTGGACACCATCTCCGTGGTGTTCCAGGACTTCCTGCTGCCGCGTGGCGAGTGGGTGGTCAATGGCGAAAAGGTCGACCCGTCGGCAATCCGCGATACCGCGCTGTTGAGCATCGAAGGCGAACTGGACGACATTGCCGGCCTCGGCCAGACCGAAGCGGCGCAGGCACTGTGCAGCGGTATTCCGGCCGAGCGCCGTGAACACTTCATCGTGGATGGTGCAGGCCATTACGGCATCTTCAGCGGCCGCCGCTGGCGCGAAGTGGTCTACCCGAAGGTGCGTGACTTCTTCGCCGCGCATGCCGAAGCCCCGGCAGCGAAGGCCACGAAGAAGAAGAGCAACGTCACCCCGCTGCGGCGAAAGGCGGGGTAGCACGTCCCTGGTGGATGCCAACCTTGGTTGGCGCTTCTGGTAGATGCCAACCTTGGTTGGCGCTCTTTCAAGCGTGCTGACACTTGATGGTTCGTGCCAACCAAGGTTGGCACCTACCATGGCGAAGTGCCGGCCGAGGTCGGCACCCACCAGAGAACAGATCGCTGCCTTACAACCGCACCAGCAGGTTCTTGGCCAGCATGCCGTGCAGCTTGCCGATGCCGCGTGCCAGGTGCATCGTCAGCAGCAGCAGCAACACACCCACCGCTGCTACCACGATCGCCACCAGCGGCGATGCCGCCATCGGCAGTACGTTCACGTCGTTGATGTAGATGCCGGGGATGTCGCCGCTGAAGATCGCCGCCACCGGTGCCCAGATCAAGCCCAGCGACAGCGACAGCAGGGTCACCGCGATGGTGAAGTAGATGATGCCCAGTGGCAACATCAGCACGAAGTACAGCAGGGTCAGCCAGGTGCGGCCATCGGTGAACATGTCGCCGATACGCTGCAGCCAGCTGCGGCTGCGGTCGGTGTACTGCGGCCGGCGCGGCATGCGCTCGCCCAGCAGCGCTTCCACCAGCCGCCCTTCCAGCAACGCCAGCCCACGCACCGAGCCGAAGAACAGCACGGTCAACGGGACGCCGATGATCAGGATCAGCAGGCCCAGCGACAGCGACAGGCCGGTGACCACCCAGGTGAAGAAGAAGATGCCGGTGGCCAGCGACAACAGCATGTAGAACAGCGCGCCGTAGGTGTGCGGGTCCGTCACCACGCCGAAGAAGCGCGCCAGCAGCGAGCGGTGCACGGGCGCTACGGGCTGTGCCGCCGGTGCAGCACCGCTGGCCTCGGCCGCTGCACGCAGCACCGGGCCGGTGTCGGCCCGCGGCGTGCGCAGCGCGCGGTTCACCGTGAGCTCGGTTTCGCGATAGATCTCCGCCACCTCGTCCGGTGCACCGTAGCTGCCGGCGACGTCGGCGATGACCTCGGCTTCGCTGCGGCCGGGTTGCGCCGCCAGTTCCGAGCGCAGGTATTCCTCGGCGTCGTACAGGGCGTCCTGCACCATCGCCGGATCGGCACCGTCCAGCGCGGCACGCAGCTGCGCCAGGTACTGCGGGATGGTGCTGGGCAGACGGTTGCCTGCCAGGTCCAGGTCGTTCATTGCGGTACCCCCTCCAACACGGAATCGACGGAATCACGGGTGTCGCGCCAGGCCTGGCGCCATTGCTGCAGCACCTCCCGGCCACGTGCGTTGATGCGGTAGTAGCGGCGCGGCGGCCCGCTGCTGGACGGCTCCACATGGCTCTCCAGCAGGCCGGCGCCCTCCAGGTTGCGCAGCACCGGGTACAGCGCGCTCTGCTTGCCACTGAGCACGCCCTCGCCCACCCGTTCCAGCTCCTTGGCGATCAGGTAGCCGTACAGCGGCTCACCGGCGCGGGCCAGCACTGCCAGCAGGGCCAGCGACACGGTGCCGGCGCTGAGCTCCTTCTGGAACTTCTTCAGGTGGACATCGTCCTCGGACATGACCGGCCCTCCACTACGTTGAAGTCCACAGTAGTGCGAAGTTCGGTATAGCGAATGTGTCGTTAGTCATCCTGCCGTGTGGAAAGGGGCCTTCAGGCATGATGGACGGCCGCCCGCACTTGGGCCGCAACGCTCTGCGGCAAAGCGTGCCTGCCCTCTTCAAGCCGGCTGAGCAGGGCCTGCCGGCGGGCGGCCCCGAGCGGCGAGTACTGCCCGCTCACCCGAAGCCAGCCATGCACGAGCCGCAGGTGCCAGGCACGTTCATCCTCGCGCTGCGGTACCGCATCCAGCAGCAGGTCGAGGTGTTGCCACAAGGGCAGCCGGGTCAGCTGCCCGAGCAGGCCAGCCTGTGCCACCGGCGAAGGACCGTCGTGGCAGAAGGCGAGCAGGCGCGGCGGGTCCAGCTCTGCCGCCCATAGCATGGTGGCGCTGGCCAGCAACGCATTCACGGTCCGCCCCGGCCTTTCCAGCGCCTCGCGCAGCAATGCCAGACGGGCACCGCCCTCGGCCCGCACCCAGCCGCGCAGGCAGTTGCGCTGGTGGCGCGCCGATACCTGGGGCAACAAGGCGCGCAGTGCGGGCATATCCTCTGCCTCGGCGTGATCGGCCAGCGCTTCCAATGCTTCGCGCCATCGCGCGCGTCGACGGTGCTTGAGCTCGTCTCGCCACAACGCGATGGCCGGCGTGGCCTGCCGCTGCTGGAGCAGCCACATCGCCAACCGGCGCACGCCTCTCGAACGGTCGAATGCCGCGGTTTCGATGTGCGCATCCAAGCCGGCCACCTCGCGCTCGACCAGCGCACGTAACGCGGCACTACGTACCCCGCTCGCAGGCGCGGACAATGCCAGCGCGCACTTCGCCTCGACATCCGCAGGCTCACCGTGGTGCAGAAGATCGGCAAGTGCCAGGTGCGAGATGTGCGGATCACTGTCCAGAATCGCGTGCACGCGCAACGCTGCCCGATCCGGATGACTGTGCAGGGCGACGGCGTAGGCCATCAGCCGGGTACGTGCGTCGGGATGGCCCAGCAGTCCTTCAAGCACTATGCGGCTGGAGGGCGATGACAACCAGGCGAACAGGGTGCCCTCGAGCCACGCCCGGTCAACGCGCTGGGAATGGCGCAGGCGCACGGCGACCGGCCAGGCCGCCAGTACGTGCTGCACCGCGCACTGCCCGAGCAGGGACATCACGCAATCCTGCGCCGCCGCACGCACTTCAGCCACCCAGTCATTGCAGCGGAGCAAGGCACAGGACAACGTCAAATGGCTGGGCACCGAGCGCATCATCTGCAACGCGGCCTCACGCGTGCGGCCATTGCCATCCGAGCCCGCAAGGAACAGTGCCGCCGTCTGCACAGTAGCCGGCGCCGCTGCACAGGCTTTCAGGCAGGCGAGCAGGCCATCATCGTTGGCAGCCCACCAACTGCGCCGACGCTCATCAAGATCGAACAGCCCACGTGGCGACAACGTCTGCAACCAGTGCACACGATCCCCCCCTTCGTCGACGAACGCCTTCAGGATCTGGTCGATTCTGGCGCTCAGTGCGGCTTCGGGGGCCTCCGGATGCGGTATCAACATCATCTGCTTCCATTAAGGAGAATGACCATCGTGCCGCACGTACATGGACACGGCCAGCACGCGACCGTGGCGCAGGCACGCACTCTCGCGCAGAATCGAGGCCTCGTTCATGTTCCGGGGATCCCATGCCGCACCGTCGACGCCTTGCCCTGACCGCCCTCGCCCTGGCCTGCCTGCTGCCTGCAACGGCCAGCGCAGCCACGCCCTACCGCAGCCCGCAGCAGATCCTCGATGCCTCCGCGGCCAGCGACTGGCGCACGCCGGACCCGGCCAACCTGCTGTACATGGACCTGCCGGCCGGCCGGGTGATCATCGAGCTGGCGCCGCAGTTCGCCCCACGCCATGTCGCCAACATCCAGACCTTCGCCCACGAACACTTCTGGGACGGCACCAGCATCTACCGTTCGCAGGACAACTTCGTGGTGCAGTTCGGCGATGCCGACGCCGACGATGCCGCCAAGGCCAAGCCGTTCGGCAGCGCGCAGCGCAAGCTGCCGGCCGAGTTCGAGCGCGCCAGCGCTGGCCTGAAGGTGAGCTTGCTGCCCGACCGCGATGGATGGGCAGCACAGACCGGCTTCGTCGACGGCTTCCCGGTCGGCCAAGACCCGCAGGCCGGCAAGGCCTGGCTGGCGCATTGCTACGGCATGCTGGGTGCGGGGCGCAGCAACGAGGAAGACAGCAGCATCGGTGCCGAACTGTATGTGGTGACCGGCCAGTCGCCGCGCCAGCTGGACCGCAACATCACCCTGGTCGGCCGCGTGCTGAAGGGCATGGAACTGCTCAGCGCGATCCAGCGTGGACCGGCACCGATGGGTTTCTACACCGACCCGAAGCTGCGCACGCCGATCATGTCGATCCGCCGCGCCAGTGACGTGACTGCGGCCGAGCGCACACCGATCCAGGTGCTGCGCACGGATTCAAAGACCTTCGCCGATACGGTGGAAGCCCGGCGCAACCGCGTGGATGATTTCTACAAGCGCCCGGCGGGCCATATCGACCTGTGCAATATCCCGGTGCCGGTGCGGTGATGCTTTCCGCGCGTCACGCGTGCTGAAGGTGCTTCGTTGTTCATGGGCGTTACTTTTCTTTGTACGCAAAGAAAAGTAACCAAAAGAAACGTTCCGCCGGTCGCGAGCCGCCGTGCTGCGCACGCCGGTTCCCTGCGCTTCTCGGTTTGTCGAGGGACGGCGCGCAGAAGTCAGCCGACTAACAGTCGGCTCTACAGGACATCGGCACCTCTTCGCCCCTGATTCCCCTGCGATGCTCGGCTCGCTCAAGGCGGACCCAAGATCAAAGGCCGCGGCTGCACCCAGTAGATCCACGCCATGCGTGGATGCTCTTGCTGTTGGTCTTGACCTTCCAGTCCGCCTTGAGCGAGCCGAGCACCGCAGGTCCGGCGAGGGCGAAGAGGCGCGGGTGTCTGAGCGCAGCGAGTTCCCGCGCCGTCCCTCGGCGGACCGAGGAGCGCAGGGTACCGATGCGCAACGCGCATCGGCTCGTGACTGGCGGAACGTTTCTTTTGGTTACTTTTCTTTGCGTACAAAGAAAAGTAACGCCCATGAACAATGAAGCACCTTCAGCACGTGCCACGTGCAATATGCCTCAGCCCTTCTGACTCACCGCCACGCTACCCAGAATCAACGCACCCGCAATCAACATCTGCACCGTCACCGCTTCGCCCAGGAACAACCAGGCGAACGCAGCGCCAAACAGCGGAACCAGGTAGGTCACCGTTGACGCGCGCGACGGGCCGATGCGGCCGATCAGGCGATAGAACATCAGGAAGGCGAATCCGGTGCAGACCACGCCCAGCGCGATCGCCGCGCCCCATGCCTTGCCCGGAATCGGACCCTGCGGCAGATGAGTGAGCGCCATCGGCAACAACCACAATGAGGCGCACGACAACGTGGCAGCGGCGGCCGCGGCCGAAGGCAGACCGGTCATGTGCCGCTTCACCAGGTTCACGCCCAAGCCGTACAGCAGCGAGGCGGCGGCACCGGCCAGTACGGCCGTGCCGATGCTCAACCCCGAGATCTTGGCCGTGGCCAGGACCACCACGCCGGCAAAACCCACCAGCAGCGCGCCGGCACGGCGCACCCCGATCTTCTCGCCGAAGAACAGGAAGGCGATCAGTGCGGCAAACAGCACCGTCATCGCATTGCAGATCGCACCGATGGCCGCCGGCGCGCGCTCTGCGGCGTAAGCGAACAGCACGAACGGCAACGCCGAATTGACCAAGCCGATCGGCGCCAACCACAACCAGCGGCGCGGCGGGAACTGCGCGCGTGCGCGCCACAGGAACGGCAGCAACACCAGTGCGCCCAGTACCAGCCGTACCTCGACCAGGGCGAACGGCCCGAATGAAGGCACCGCCACCCGCATGAACAGGAACGAGCAGCCCCAGATCGCGCCGAGCAGGGTCAATTCCAGCGGTGTGCGCCAATCACGCTCGGTCGCTTGGGGTATCGCATTCATGTGCTCTGTCCGTTCGTCATCGTGGCGCTGTTCCGGCCACACAGGATCAGCCGCAGACGCCCGCTGCACAAGCGCGTAGTATCGCTGCCAGCCACAAATATGGTTTGAGGCTGGACATGCTGCTACGCCCTTCCCTGCTTCCCGCCCTGGCCGTTTTCGCGGTCGCTGCGCGCCATCAGAACTTCGCCCAGGCCGCGCAGGAACTGCATCTGACTGCCAGCGCGGTCAGTCACCACGTGCGTCGCCTGGAAGAGGTACTGGCCACGCGCCTGTTCCTGCGCCATGCGCGCGGGGTACGCCTGACCGCCGAAGGCCGGCAGTTGGCAGACGCCGCCAGCGCGGCGTTCACCGATGTCGCCGCCGTCGCCCACCATCTGCAGCCGGACGCAGACAGCGTGCCGCTGCGGATCGCGACGCTGCGCTCGCTGTCATATTGCTGGCTGCTGCCACGGCTTCCGCGTTTCACCCAGGCCCATCCACACATCCGCATCGAGCTGCACACTGGCAGTGGCCTGGACCGTTACGACGAGAACGGCCCGGAGGTCGGCATCCGCTACGGACTGGGCCAATGGCCCGGACTGCACGCGCAGCACCTGATGGACGACAACCTGTTTCCCGTCGCGTCCCCGGCGCTGCCGGGAGTCGAAGCGCTGCAGGACCCGGCACGCATCGCCGAACTGCCGCTGCTGAGCGATCTGTCACCACAGGGCTGGCGCGATTGGTTCCGCCACGCCGGCGTGCGTCCGCCGTCACCGTTGCCGGCGATGCACACCTTTGCCGACAGTACCGACGCGATGCGCGCGGCGGTGTACGGCATGGGCGCGGTGCTGGCGCGTACCCACGTCGCCCAGCCGTACCTGCAGCGCTATGAGCTGGTACGCCTGCCTGGCCCTGCACTGAAGGCACGCTATGCCTATTACGTGGTGCATGCCGAAGGGCGGCCGCCCAGCCCCGCCGCACGGCTGTTCATTGACTGGCTGCTGGGCCAGGCAGCGGATGAGCGCACGCCGGTGCCGGCGTTGCCGGACAGTCTGCTGGGCCGACCGACCACACCCGGCTGACTGCGCCCTCACCCGATCTTTGCCCAGCGCTGGCTAGGCTGCAGGCGAACCCCACAACGTGCTTCCGCCATGGCCCTGCTGCGACTGCGAATTACCGGAACCGAAGACGATGCCCGCGCGATCAGCGACCTGCTGCTCGGCCTGGAAGGCATCGAACACGTCGAAGAGACCGACGACCTGATGCCGCACATGGATGACGATGATTCCAGCTCGGCCGGCCTTTCCGACGACATCGGCCCGGGCACCCACGAACTGGAAGTGGAAGTGGGCAACGAAAGCACCGCGCAGAAGGTCCGCGATGCGGTGCAGGAACTGGCGCTGGAACTGGATGTGTTCGTCGAATACGAGACCGACGAAGGCTGAGATGCGGGAGTGCCGGCCAGCGGCCGGCACTCCTGTGCCGGTCAGACTGCGGGCGGCAGCTTGCGGCGGCGGCGACGGATCAGCGCACGGACGATCCAGGCCATCACCAGCGCCACCACGCCCACCGGCAGCAAAGCGGCGGCGGCACGGATCAGGAATGCCACGCTGGTACTGAGAATGCTGCCCGACTCGCTCAGGGCTTCGCCGATCTCGCTGCGGCTACGTTGGCCCGACGTGGTGTCGAAATGCATCGTCACCAGCTGGGTATCGATGCGCCTGCGCTGCTGGGCGGCATCCTTGGTGGCCTGCTCCACCCCCGCCTCGATCTCCGACAGGCGCGTGGTGATAGCCATCAGATCCTCGATCTTCAGATCGCCGCGGTCCTGGTAGGACAGCAACCGCGCGTGCTCCTTCTCCAGCCGTGCCTTGGTCAGCGCGGTGTCGGCCACCTGCTGGGCCAGATCCTCGGCACGCGTGTTGCGCGCCTGCAGCGTGCCACCCTCGCCGGCCAGGCCGATCAGTGACTCCACGCCCTTCGGCGCGATGCGTACCTTGACCTCGCCACTGGGCTGTTCGCCACTGCGCTGATCCACCTGCAGCACCGCGCACTCACCGAACTTCGCGTTCTGGCACGCCTGCGCGACCTGCTGGATGCGCGGGGCGATCTGCGCTGCTTCCAGCTGCACCTGCACATCGTGCTCATACGCCAGGAATGCGCCTTCAGGCGAGGCTACGCCCGCTTCGGCGGCACCACCGGCATCGGCGGCCCTCTCACCCTGCTTGGCACAGGCCGCCAGCGCCAGCAGCAATGCCGGCACGATAACCACGCGCGTCCACACGCGAGGCGCCGTCATCGCGAGGCTCCGTCGAACGAGGTGATCGACAATCCACCCAGCTCCACCTGTGGCAGGCAGCGCACGTTGATCGCCACCATCGGCAGGCCGCTGCGCGGATCCACCGCCTCGCTGTACGGCGCGGTGCCGCACTCGCGGCAGTGATGGTGATCGATGTTGTGGGTGTTGAACTGGTAGGTCGCCACGTCGGCGATATCGGTGCCCAGCTGGAACGCCTCGCGCGGGGCGAACCAGAGCAGGCTGCCGCGGCGGCGGCACATCGAGCAGTTGCAGTCGATGACGTCCTTGATGGGGGCGTCGGCCTGCACGGTGAATGCGATCCTGCCGCAATGGCAGCTTCCCTGGTATTCCATGTCCCGCGCTCCGCTGGAGAGTCCCTGTATGCGCCCATGGTAATCCTATGGCACGGGGACAAAGCAGCCCTGGGGGCCTATGCTCGAGGATTGACCCCGTACAGGAATGCCGATGCGCCCGCATCTTCTTGCCCTCGCCCTCGTCGCCGCCCTCGCCGGTTGCCAGCCGGCCGATGCCCCGACCAACGGTTCCACCCCGGCCGCCAGCCAGCAGGCTGGTGATGCGGCGGTCGACGCCGCCTTCGCCGACCTGTCCAAGCGTGCCCTGGATACCTGGATGCAGCTGTCTCCGGTCAGTGCCACCCAGATCGGCGACCACCGCTATGACAGCGAGATCGACGACCTGAGCGCGGCCGGCCAGCAGAAGACCGTGGACGCCTACAAGGGCCTGCTGGGCGAGCTGGACAAGATCGAGGTGGCCAAGCTGGGCCGCGAAAACCAGGTGGATGCAGCGATCCTGCGCAACCAGCTGCAGTCGGAAATCTGGAATGCCGAGGTCATGCAGTCCGGCAAGTGGGATCCGCAGCTGTACAACGGCGTTGCCGGCAGCGCGATCTACGGCCTGATGGCACGCGAGTTCGCGCCGTTGCCCGAGCGCCTGAAGGCCGCCACCGCGCGCATGGAGAAACTGCCGGCGATCTTCGCCCAGGCCCGCGAAAACCTGGATCCGGCACGCGTGCCAAAGATCCATGCCGAGACGGTGGCCAAGCAGAACAAGGGCATCCTCAGCATCGTCGATACCTTCATCACCCCGCACATCGGCGAGCTGCCGCAGGCCGACCAGCAGCGCCTGCAGGCCGCCATCGACGGCCTGAAGAAGGCCGTGGACGAACAGCAGACCTGGCTGGACAAGACCCTGGTGCCGAACGCCAAGGGTGACTTCCGCATCGGTGCGGAAAAGTACGACCAGAAGCTCAAGTTCGCGCTGAATTCCTCGCTGTCGCGGCAGGAGATCGGTGAGCGTGCACGCGCCGAACTCAAGCGCGTGCGCGAGGACATGTACGGCATCGCGCAGACCGTGCTGAAAGACAAGCCGGGCGCACCGGAAATGCCGGCGCAGCCGACCGACGAACAGCAGCAGAAGGCGATCGAGGCCGCGCTGGAGCTGGCCTACGCTGACAAGCCGGCGCGCGACAAGGTGGTCGACGACGCCAAGGCCGCACTGGAGCAGTCCACTGCGTTCGTCCGCGAGCACGACCTGATGACCCTGCCCGACGCGCCGGTGGACATCATCCTGATGCCGGAATTCCAGCGTGGCGTGGCCGTGGCCTATTGCGATTCGCCGGGCCCGCTGGACAAGAACCTGAAGACCTTCTACGCGGTTTCGCCGATTCCGGACGACTGGAACGACAAGCAGGTTGATTCGTTCCTGCGCGAATACAACTCGCGCATGATCCACCTGCTCAGCATCCACGAGGGCACACCGGGCCACTACCTGGAAGGCTGGCATTCGGCCAAGTTCCCCTCCACCCTGCGCGCGGTGCTGCGCTCGGGCCTGTTCGCCGAAGGCTGGGCGGTCTACACCGAGCGCATGATGCAGGAGCAGGGCTATCTCAACAACGACCCGCTGTTCCACCTGGTGCAGCTGAAGTTCTACCTGCGCACGATCTCCAACGCGATCCTCGACCAGGGTGTGCACGTGGACAACTGGGATCGCGAGAAGGCGATGCACCTGATGACCCACGACGCCTTCCAGCAGGAAAGCGAAGCCTCGGGCAAGTGGGTACGTGCGCAGCTGACCTCGGCTCAGCTGCCGACCTACTTCGTCGGTGCGCAGGAACACTTCGACACCCGCAAGGCGATGCAGGACAAGCTGGGCGACAAGTTCAACCTGAAGGCCTACCACGACCAGATGCTGTCCTACGGCGCACCGCCGGTGCGCTTCGCACGCCAGCTGATGCTGGACCAGCCGATCGAGTGATGGATCGGGTGTGAGGTGAATGAAAACGGCCCGGGGAGACCCGGGCCGTTTCTTTATCCGTGTGGAACGGCATCCACGCATGGGGTGGATCTACTGTTGCGCATCCACCGTGCGGCGTTGGTCATTGCTCCGCGGCGACAAAGCCACCGGTCTGCCGCGCCCACAGGCGCGCGTACAGTCCACCGGCCTCGATCAGCTCGGCATGACTACCGGTCTCGACGATGCGGCCCTGGTCCATCACCACCAGCCGGTCCATGCGCGCGATGGTCGACAGGCGATGGGCGATCGCGATCACCGTCTTGCCGCCCATCAGCTCGTCCAGGTTGTCCTGGATGGCCGCTTCCACTTCCGAGTCCAGTGCCGAGGTCGCCTCGTCCAGCACCAGGATCGGGGCGTCCTTCAGCAGCACACGGGCAATGGCGATGCGCTGGCGCTGGCCACCGGACAGCTTTACCCCGCGCTCGCCGACGTGTGCGTCGTAGCCACGACGCCCCTCCCCGTCGACCAGTGTGTCGATGAAGGCCTCCGCGCGCGCCTTGGCCACGGCCGCGCGCAGCTGCGCGTCGGTGGCATCCGGGCGGCCGTACAGCAGGTTGTCGCGGATCGAACGGTGCAGCAGCGACGTATCCTGGGTGACCACGCCGATCTGCTGGCGCAGGCTTTCCTGGGTGACGTAGGCGATGTCCTGATCATCGATCAGGATGCGACCGCTTTCCAGGTCGTACAGCCGCAGCAGTACGTTCACCAGCGTCGACTTGCCGGCACCGGAGGGGCCGACCAGGCCGATCTTCTCGCCCGGCTTCACCACCAGGTCCAGGCCGGCAATCACGCCGCCCTTCTTGCCGTAATGGAAATGGACATCCTGGAAGTGCACACCGCCACGAGTCACCTGCAGCGGCACCGCATCCTCGCGGTCCTGCACGGTCAGCGGCTGGGCGATGGTGGTGATGCCATCCTGCACGGTACCGATGTCTTCGAAGATGCCGTTGATGGTCCACATGATCCAGCCGGACATGTTGTGGATGCGGATCACCAGGCCGGTTGCCAGGGTGATCGCGCCCACGGTGATGTGTCCGCCGTTCCACAGCCACAGCGCCAGGCCACAGGTACCGGCGATGAGGAAACCATTGACGATGGCGATGGTCAGGTCCATGCCGGTGGTGATCCGGGTCTGCGCGCGGTGCTTGACCGCCAGCTCCTGGATCGAATCGGCAACATAGGCCTGCTCGCGGCCGCCATGGGCGAACAGCTTCAGCGTGGGAATGTTGGTGTAGCCATCAACGATGCGTCCCATCGCCTTGGAGCGCGCCTCCGAGGCGATCCAGGCCCGTTCCTTCGCGCGCGGCACGAAGTAGATCATGATCACCACGTAGGCCAGCAGCCACAGGATCAGCGGCACCATCAACCGCCAGTCGGCCTGCGCGAACAGGTACAGCGCGGTGCCGGTGTAGACCACGATGTACCACAGCGAATCGACCATCTGCACCGCCGACTCGCGCAGCGAGGTACCGGTCTGCATCACCCGGTTGGCCATGCTGCCGGCGAAGTCGTTCTGGAAGAAGCTCAGGCTCTGCCGCACCACGTAGTTGTGCATCAGCCAGCGCGATCGATTGCTCAGGCCCGGCACGATGGCCTGGTTGACCAGCAGGTTGTGCAGGCCGACCAGGATTGGGCGCGCGATGACCGTGATGAACAGCATCCAGCCGAGGGTATCTGCATGGCGCTGGAAGAAGTCCGCACCGGGCTGCTCGGCAACCATGTCGACGATGCGACCGAGGAAATCGAACATCGCCACTTCCACCAACGCCAGCAGCAGGCCGGCGACCAGGGTGGCCAGCAGCACCGGCCACACCGGCCGCAGGTAGTGCAGGTAGAACGGCACCACGGTGCGCGGCGGCATGCGCCCGTCAATGGGCGGAAACACCGGAATCAGGGATTCAAACCAACGGAACATCGCATTCCCTCGCCATCGATAGCCGGCGGAGTATCCCACGCCACGTGTGTACGCCGGCCGACGATCACCACCGGTTCCCGCACGCCCTGGTGGTCGCCCACCTTGGTGGGCGCTCTACCGTATGCCGACCAAGGTCGGCATCTACCGGGCAGTGGGGCCGACCAAGGTCGGCGTCTACCGGGCAGTGGGCGTGAACAGCAGGTCCTGGAAATCGAAGCTGAAATCGGTCAGGTCCGAGATCGGCTGCATGCGCACCTCGCGCACTTTTCCATCCGGGTCCAGGCTGAAATTCACGAACGCATCGGCATTGAGCGAGCGATCGTCCCAGCGCACGATGAAGGTGTCGTGCTGCCAGTGTTCCAGGCGGCCGCTCAGCTGTGCCGTCTTTGCGAAGCGCAACCGCAGGTCCTTGCCTTCCGCGCGGATGACCATGTCGCCATACCAGCGGTCGCGGTAGGTGGCCGCATACCCGGCCAGCGGCAACGACGGTCTGCTGCCCTTGTCACGCTCGGCCTGGTGCTTGGCCCACGCTTCGTCGGCCTTGTCCTGGCCCTTGGCCACGCCCTTGGCATAGGCATCCACCCAGTCGTGCTTTTCACCGCCGAGGTAGGCATCGAGCACGCTCAGCGTGATCGCATTGAAGGCGGCCCCCACTTCCTGGTTGGTCAGCACCACCACGCCCAGCTTCTCGCCCGGCACCAGGGTCAGCCGCGAAACCATGCCCGGCCAGCCACCGGTGTGCCAGACCAGCTTCTGCCCGCGATAGTCGCTCAGGCTCCAGCCCTCGCCATAGCCGGCGAAGTTGGCCCGCGCCGGTGCCAGCTCCGGCACGCTCGGCGCCGGAATCGTCTGCGGCGTGATCATCTGCCACATCTGCTGCTGGCTCTTGGCGGTGAACAGCGCAGTGCCATCGGCCAGCTTGCCTTCGGCCAGCTGCACCTGCATCCAGCGCGCCATGTCGTGGGCACTGGAATAGATGCCACCGGCACCGGCGTTGTTCGACCAGGTCAACGGTGCAACGGTGCGCAGGTCCTTGAAATCGTACTTGGCGTGGCCGACCGCAGCATTGTCGCCGGCCTTGAGGTGATCGGCGTTGTAGCGCGTGCCGGCCATGCCGACCTTGTCGAAGATGCGTGTCTGCAGGAACTGCTGGTAGCTCATTCCCGACACGTGCTCGATCACCTGCTGGGCGACCGCATACAGGATGTTGTCGTAGGCATAGCGCTCGCGGAAACCGCCCTTCAGCGGCACCTGGCCGAGGCGCTGCACGACTTCGGCATTACTGTAGGAGGTGGTCGGCCAGAACAGCAGGTCGCCTGCGCCCAGGCTCAGACCACTGCGGTGGGAAAGCAGGTCGCGGATCGTCATCTGCCCGGTCACGAACGGATCGGACATGCGGAACGATGGCAGGTGGTCGATCACCTTGTCGTCCATCTTCAGCTTGCCGTCCTCGGCCAGCAGATTCAGCGAGGTGGCAGTGAAGGCCTTGGTGTTGGAGGCGATGGCGAACAGGGTATCGGCCTCGACCGGCGCCGGCTTGCCCAGCTCACGCACGCCCCAGCCGCGTTCCAGCACCACCTGCCCGTCCTTGACCACGGCCACGGCGATACCGGGCACGTCGAACTGCGCGCGCACGCGCTCCACGGTCGCATCCAGGTCCTGCAGCTGCTGCGGGGTCGCCGCATTGGCCATGGTCGTGCACGCAAGCAGCACGGCTCCTCCGATCCAGGTTTTCATCCAGCACCATCTCCGAACAGGGGTAGCGGCCATGTGCAGGCCGTCACCGGGGTTTCGCGCGATGGTAACGGCCCCGGGTGCAGCCTGCCCTGTGCCATAGGAGGGGTGTCATGGGTGCGAACGGCCAGAGCAGCAACGGCTCCACCATCATTCCGTGCCTGCGCTACCGCGATGCGCTGGCCGCCATCGACTGGCTGCAGCGCGCGTTCGGTTTCCACGCGCAGGCCGTGTATGCCGACGGCGATACGGTGCATCACGCCCAGCTGGTATTCGGCCAGGGCATGATCATGCTCGGATCTGCCAGCAACAGCGGCGAATGGGCCAAGCTGGCGGCGATGCCCGATGAAGTCGGTGGCCGGCAGACCCAGAGTGCCTGCGTGATCGTCACCGATGTCGACGCGCACTACGTCCGTGCCAAGGCTGCCGGTGCGCGCATCGTCATCGACATTGCCGACCAGGCCTACGGCGGACGTGGCTATGCCTGTGCCGACCCGGAAGGCTACCTGTGGTGGTTCGGCAGTTACGATCCGTGGCGGGCGGAACACACGCAATGACGGCACGGCATGGGTCTGCGGCGCCGGTGCGCTGCGGTATCGGCGGCTGGGTGTTCCCGCAATGGCGTGGTGGCGCCTTCTATCCGCCCGGCCTGATCCAACGCGAAGAGCTGGCCTATGCCAGCCGCGCGTTGCGCTGCATCGAAATCAACGGCACCTTCTACCGCACCCCGACAGCGACCCAGTGCGCGCAATGGGCAGCGCAGACGCCGGAAGGTTTCCGGTTCTCGATGAAGGCCCCGCGTCATCTGGTGCAGCGTCGCGACCTGTCGTCCACGATCGAGGCGGCCAGCGCGTTCCTGCAGGCGGCCGTCGCGCTGGGCGACCGGCTGGGCCCGTTGCTCTGGCAGTTCGACCCGCAGCACCCGGCCGATGCCGCGGCGCTGGATGCCTTCATGGCACAGCTGCCCAAGCAGCTGGATGGAACGGGGTTGCAGCATGCGTTGGAGGTGCGCAACGCCAGCGTCCATGGGCCGGAACTGGTGGAAGCGGCGCGCCGGCATGGCGTGGCCCTGGTGATCGAAGACAGCGACGAATCGCCGCTGCATGGCGACATCACCGCCAGCTTCGTCTATGCACGGATCAAACGCAGCCAGGCCAGACTGGCCGAAGGTCTTCCCCAGCCGATGCAGCAGCGCTGGGCCACGCGCGCGCGGTGCTGGGCCCGGGGTGAGGCGGTGGACGACCTGCCCTGCCTGGCCGCACCGGCCCCTGCCGCGCCGCGCGATGTCTACCTGCTGTGCATCGGTGCCGGCAAGGTGCGCAATCCGGCGGCGGCGATGGCACTGCAGCGGGTCATCGACGGCGCCAGCGATCCACTGCCCACAGCAGTGTCCAGCCCAGCACGAACACCCCGCCGACGCGCAGCACGCTGAGGCCGAATGCACGCGAACCGATCCGCTGTACTTCCAGGAACGGATACGGTGCGCTGCCCAGCCACGAGGCCGTGAGCATCGCCCAGCCCAGGTAGGCCAGCGGCACCAGCAGGACCACACCCAACGCACGCCAGCGCAGGCCACCATGTGGCAGCAGCCCCGCCCAACCGGCCAGATACAGCAGCGGCACCACGTAGTGCAAGCCGACATCGGCCCACCATTGCAGGCCAGTTGGCTGCCACAACCCCTGCAGCGCCAGCAGATAGATCAGGCCGGTGACGCCGATGCACAGTGCCAGGGTGGCGGCTACCGTAGGTCGCAGTGCGCGGCCGCTGCAGAGCCAGAGGCAGCCCAGGCACACGGCCAGATTGCTGAGGATGGTGAAGTAGCTGAAGAAGCGCAGGCTCGCCACGCCGGGTCCCAGGCTGGTGCCGATGCCACGCATCAGCAGGGCAAACTGCAGCAGCAGCGATGCTGCCGCGACCAGCGCGGTCAACAGCGCCCAGCCGCGCAGCAGAAGAAAACGGGCAGCAGGCATGCACGGCTCCCTCGTGGCAACGCCGCGAGCATGCCACAGGCATCGCCCGCCGATGCGGCTTGCCTCACAATACGCCGATGAGCACACCCGACACCCGCAAAGCGCTTTGGCAGATCCACTTCTGTGTCCTGCTGTGGGGCGTCACCGCCATCCTCGGCAAGGTCATCACCCTGCCGGCGCTGCCGCTGGTGTGGTGGCGCATGCTGCTGGTGGTGGCGATGCTGGCGTTGCTGCCGCGGGTCTGGCGCGGGTTGCGCACGTTGCCGCTGCGGCTGGTGGCCGGCTATGCCGGTATCGGCGCGCTGGTGGCCCTGCACTGGCTGACCTTCTACGGCGCGGTGAAGCTGGCCAATGCCTCGGTTGCCGCCACCTGCATCGCCCTGGCACCGGTGTTCACCTCGATCATCGAGCCTTGGGTGGCCAAGCGTCCCTTCCAGCTGCGCGAACTGGCATTCGGCCTGGCGGTGCTGCCCGGTGTGGCGCTGGTGGTGGGCGGCGTGCCCGACGGCATGCGTCTGGGCGTGTTGATCGGTGCGCTCTCGGCCCTGCTGGTGGCAGTGTTCGGCTCGCTCAACAAGCGCATGGTCAGCCATGCCGATCCGCTGACGGTGACCGCGCTGGAGCTCGGCGCCGGTACCATCACCCTGACCCTGCTGGCACCGTTGATGCCGTACCTGCTGCCGGCGCTGGCCAGCCCGTTGTGGATCGTTCCCGACCTGCACGACGGCATCCTGCTGCTGGTGCTGGCCGGTGCCTGCACGCTGCTGCCGTTCGCGCTGGCCCTGGTCGCGCTGCGCCACCTCAGCGCCTACACCGTGCAGCTGGTCACCAACCTGGAACCGGTCTACGCCGTGTTGCTGGCCGTGGTGCTGCTGCGCGAGCAGCATGAAGTCACCCCGTGGTTCTACCTGGGCGTGGCGATCATCGTCGGTGCCGTGTTCCTGCATCCGCTGCTCAACCGCCGCAAGCGCGTACAGCATCCGGAAATCCTCGGCACATCCGAAGCGCGCAACATCGCCGATTGAGTGCGTCCGCGCATTGCGTGGATCTTCCCGGTACCTGTCTCAGCGCTGCGGCCAATGCCAGGCCGGTGCATCCAGCAGGCCCTGCCCGCTCAGCAGCGTACGCCCGTGTTCCTTGTGCAGGTGCATTGAATGGCACTGCGGTGCCTGTTCCAGCGCGGCAATCAAGCGCGTGGCGTGCGATACCACCCAGACCTGGCTGCGTGCACTGGCGGCGATGATCAACCGTGCCAACGCCGGCAGCAGGTCCGGATGCAGGCTGGTCTCCGGCTCGTTAAGCACCAGCAGCGGCGGTGGCCGTGGCGTGTGCAGGGCCGCGGCCAGCAACAGGAACCGCAGCGTGCCGTCGGACAGTTCTGCCATCGACAGTGGTCGCAGCAGACCGGGCTGGTGGAAGCGCAGCGCGAGTCGGCCATCCAGTTCCTCGAAGCTGACCGTCGCCCCCGGGAATGCATCCTCGATCGTCCGCGCCAGCGCCTGCGGATCGCCGATTTCCAGGATCGTCACCCAGGCGGCGGCGAGGTCGCGGCCGTCGTGGTGCAGCACCGGGGTACGGGTCGCCATTGCCGGTTGTCGCGCCGGTGCATCGGCATCGCTGCGGAAGTGGTCGTAGAAGCGCCAACGGCGGATGTACTCGCGCAAGGTGATGGCTTCCGGCATGCGCTGCGGATCGCCCACCTGGGTGAACAGGCTGTCGAACAGTGAAAGACGATCATCCACTACATCCCAGCCATGCCCGTGCCGCTGCCGCACCAGCGCACCGCGGCGGTCGACCAGCAGATTGGCGCTGCGCAGGAACGGTCCTGCCCAGATCGCTTCAGCCTTGATCTGCGGGTCCAGCGCGAAGGCCGATCGGCTAGGCGGCGGATATCCGAGGTCGATGGCGTAGCCGAATTCATCCGTGGCGAAGCCCAGCTTGAGCCCCACCGACTCCTGTCGCGGCCCGCCTTGCAACGGAATCTCACCGGCCAGCACGCGGCGGTCGATCTTTTCCGGACCGGCCCACAGCGCCGAGCCCAATCCACCCTCCCGCGCCAGTACCGCTGCAACACCGCCCTGGGCGGTTTCCGCCAGCAGGCGCAGCGCGCGGTACAGGCTGGATTTGCCACTGCCGTTGTCGCCGGTGACCACGTTGAGCCGCTGCATCGGCAGTACCAGCGCATGCAGCGATCGGTAATTGGCGATGGCCAGGGTCTGCAGCATGGTCGACGTCCTTGCGGTGAGTCGTTGAGGGTGCCGTACGGGTATCGCAATGGCTGCGACTGCACGCAAAGGCCCGGGCCATCCACGCATCGCGTGGATCCACCGCAGCCGCGCGGGCGGTCAGGGCGCCACTTCCACCCGGTTGCGGCCGGCGCCCTTGGCCCGATACAGCGCGGCATCGGCACGGGCCAGAGTCTGGTCAGACGTTTCACCGGGCTGGTGCTGTGCCACACCGATGCTGATGGTCACCGGGAAGCCCAGCGGCAGGTTGGACACGGCCACCCGCAGGAACTCGCATTGCAGTTCGGCGGTGCGCAGGTCCGCGTCCGGCATCAGTGCCACGAATTCCTCGCCGCCATAGCGCGCGGCCAGCCCCCCACCGGCGAAGTGCGAGCGCAGCAGCGCCCCCAGTTCGGCCAGCACCCGGTCGCCGGTCGCGTGGCCCTGGAAATCATTGATGTGCTTGAAATGGTCGATGTCCAGCAGGGCCACGCAGGTCTGCCGGTCGCGGCCATCGACGGCAATCACCGCCTCGTCCAGCGCCGCTGCCAGTGCCCGCCGGTTGGGTAGGCCGGTCAGGGCGTCGGTACGGCTCTGTTCGGCCAGGTCGGCATTCTGGGCCAGCAGCACATCGTGATACTCCGACAGCAGGCGTTCGTAATCGTTGCGCTCAAGCATGTGCCGCTGGATATCCAGGGCGAAACGGCGCAGCTCCATCACCACCATCACCTGCCGCGACAGCGCGGCCAACGCTTCGGCCTTGTCGGTCGCCAGCTGCTGCGGCCGCGCGTCGAACACGCACAGGGTTCCCAGCGGCAGGCCGTCGCTGCTGATCAACGGCGCACCGGCATAGAAGCGCACATGCGGGTCGCCGGTCACCACCGGATTGTCGTGGAAGCGGACGTCCTGCAATGCATCCTCAACCACCATGATTTCCTGCGGCTGCAGGATCGCGTGGCCACACATCGACTCGCTGCGCAGGTTCTCGGTCGCGGCGATGCCCTGCATCGACTTGAACCACTGGCGCTCGACGTCGATCAGGGTCACGGCCGCCATGGTCGTGCCACACACCGCCTTGGCGATGGCCACCAGGTCATCGAACGAGCGTTCGCGCTCGGAATCGAGGATCCGGTAGCGGTACAGCGCCTCCAGGCGCAGCGCTTCGTTGGCAGGCTTGTCGGGCTTGATCATGCAACGTCACGTTCCGGCAGGTCGCCGCAAAGTCTAGCTGATGTAGCCGCGCAGTCTGCACACACGGGGTAGTGCCGGCCGCTGGCCGGCATCCTGATGTTCATTGCCAGCACCGTGCAGTTGCCGGCCAGCGGCCGGCACTAACGCCCGTTGCTTACCAGTCCTGCTGCTGCGGCAACAGGCCGTGCAGTTCCTGCTCGGTCAGGTTGCGCCACTGGCCCGGCTTCAGTGCACCGATCTTGATGTTGTCGATGCGTACGCGGCGCAGCTGGGTCACGCGGTAGCCGAACTCGGCCGCCATCAGCCGGATCTGCCGGTTCAGGCCCTGCTGCAGGATGATGCGGAAACCGAATTTGGCGATCCGCGAGGTCTTGCACGGCAGCGTCATCTGGTCATGGATGCGTACGCCGCGGGCCATGCCGCGCAGGAATTCGTCGGTGACCGGTTTGTTCACCGCCACCAGGTATTCCTTCTGGTGACCGTTTTCGGCGCGCAGGATCTGGTTGACGATGTCGCCGTTGCTGGTCATCAGGATCAGGCCTTCCGATTCCTTGTCCAGGCGGCCGATCGGGAAGATGCGCTGTTCATGGCCGACGAAGTCGACGATGTTGCCCTTCACCGTGCTTTCGGTGGTGCAGGTCACGCCCACCGGCTTGTTCAGCACGATGTACACGTGGCGGCGGGCGCCCGGCTTGCGGGCAGTGCGCACGCGCAGGGGCTGGCCGTCGACCAGCACCTTGTCATCCTCACCGACCACCGCGCCGGTGCCGGCGGCATGGCCATTGACGGTGACCCGGCGGGCGGCGATCAGGCGATCGGCCTCGCGTCGGGAGCAGAAGCCGGTGTCGGCGATGTATTTGTTGAGTCGGGTGGTCATCGCCCCATTATCCGGCATCACCGCCCTTCCCGCCTCATGCCGTGGTCAACGGATCTTCGGTTTCGCCATCGAACACCCGGTTGCGGCCACTGCGCTTGGCTACGTACATGGCGTGGTCGGCCCGTCGCAGCAGCGCAGCCAGGTCATCTTCGGCTGGCCGCCACTGTGCCAGACCGATGCTTGCGGTCACCTCCAGGCCGGGCACCTGCAGGTCCCGGCAGGTCTCGGTGATGCGCTGGCGCAGGCGTTCCAGGCGCGCGGCAGCGATCTCACGTGGCATTCCCGGCAACAGCAGCAGGAACTCCTCGCCGCCCATCCGCACTACCTCGTCCTCGCTGCGGACAGCGGCGCGCAGCGCGCGGGCCACGGCCACCAGCACCTGGTCGCCGACCTCATGGCCATGGCGATCATTGATGTCCTTGAACAGATCGATATCGAGAAAGCCGATCACCAGCGGCCCCCTTTCGCGCTCGCCGCCCTGCAAATGCTGGGCCAGTTGGTGCAGGCCGGCACGGCGGTTGGGCAGGCCGGTCAGCATGTCGGTCTCGGCGAGCTGGCGCATTTCATCGCGCTGCTGGCGCAGCCGGCCAAGGCGCAGGTTGAGCGCATAGGCCGCCATCATCAGCAGCCAGGTGACCGCCAGCTGCAGGGCCTCCACCCGGTATTCCATCAACCAGTGCGCGCTGGCGGCGTCGGCCACGATCAGCACCAGCATCGGCGCCAGTGCGGCCAGCCCGGCCAGCGACCAGACATCGCCGCGCAACCGGGCCCAGATGCCCATCGCCAACGACAGTGCGCAGCCGACAATGAAGCTCCACTGCAGGACCTGTGCGACCACAACCAGTCCATCGCGCTGCAACCACGGCACCAGTGCCGCCAGCGTGAGCAGGGACCACAACACCAGCTGCTGGCCCACGCGCGAACGTGGCAGCACGCGGTCACCGCCGTTCAGGCGCCACAGCGCCGGCAACACCAGTGCCTGGGTCGCCGCAGTCAGCGCCAGCAGCCACCAGTCACCGCGCCCGCCGACCCGCAGCCAGGGCTCGGGATAGCCGCTGAGACCGCCAAGGATCGACTGCCACAGCACCAGCACCAGGGTGGCACCGATATACATCAGGAAGCTGCGGTCGCGGGTGGTCAGATAGGCCATCAGTGCCGACAGCGCCAGCGCGATTGCCACGGCGATGCATGCGGCGCGCACCAGCAGCCGGGCAGTGTCGTTCTGCTGCACCGGGCTGGGCGCACCCAGCTGCAATGTCGGAACCCAGCGCGCCTTCAGCGGCGTCTGCCAGGAAACCAGGAAGGGCTCGTGGCTGCCGGCAGCGGGTACCGCCACCATGCCGATGCCCGCACGAAAGCGCGAATCGCGGGTGCGCGCATCCTGCATGTTGCCGCAGATCTCGCGATCACCGTGCTGCAGCCGCACTTCGCCGGCAAAGATGTTGAAGACATCCAGCGCCTGCGGCTCGCCGGACCAGCCTTCTGGCGGTGCATTTACCCGTGTCTGCTGGCGCGGCCCGGCCAGCATCTCCGCCGTGCACGCGCGATGGGGCGTAGGTTCGGCTGTCGCGGTGCCGACCAGAAGGTAATCGCGGCCGGCGTCGACGCTGCGCGCATGGCCCAGCCACGGCAACGCCAACCACACCAGCAGCAGGACAAGCACCGCCCCTGTTTCCAAACGCACCTGCCTGCCGCCCACGCCACGTCCTGTTCCTGCTTACGTCCGCGCCCACTGCGCGTCGCCCCTAGCGGCATTATCGCAGCGGAATGCACCACCGATGTGTAGACCAAAGTGGCGGGGGTATTGGCCGGGCTGCCGCCCGGCACCCGCAGAGGCCGGAGCCGAAGCAACAGCGAAAGCGGCTACCGAGGTGGGCGGGGCGGTATGGGCAAGCAGGACACGCCGTAAACCCATCCATGGGGGCTCGATGGCGCCTTGCTCGTGTGCGCCGTCCTGCGCACACGGCAAGACCGGGGTTGGGCGTCCTGCCCAACCCGCCCGAGGGCATGCCTCGGGCCCATGGCGCCAACGGTCCTGCCTGCCCATACCGCCCCACCCCTGACAGTGTCCCGCCATCTGGTAGATCCACGCCGTGCGTGGATGGATGTTCATACCGTTTCGAAATCAGTGAATGGATTGGATGTCATCCACGCATGGCGTGGATCTACACGTCGACCAAGGTCGACACCTACCAACAGCAGCCGGAATCTGTCGAAGGCGGGGTGGGTCCGGTTGCGGGGGCGTGAGCGCCATGGATGGCGCGACCGAGCCTACAGGGACGTACTTGCGGCGTCCCCCGCAACCGGACCCACCCCGCCATCCCACGGAATGCAGCTGTTGCTGTTGAGGTTGAGGTTGAGGGTGCCGGGCGCCGCCCGGCCGCAGCACCTTCAGCCGGCAGCCGATGGCCCCTGCGTGCCGACCAACCGCATCGGCCGCAGGTCAGCCAGGGTCAGCCGTTCCAGCGGCTGCGGCCGTTCGATGGCATAACCCTGCAGCCCCTGCACGCCCATCCCGGCCAGCGCCTCGGCAATTTCGGTGGTCTCCACCCACTCGGCCACCACCTCCATCTGCAGTTCGCGGCCCAGCTCGCTGATCGCGCGCACGCTGGCACGGCTGACCGGATCGGTGTCCATGTCGCGCACGAATGCCCCGTCGATCTTCAGCATGTCCGCCGACAGCTGCCGCAGATAGCCGAACGAGGACAGGCCCGAGCCGAAATCATCCAGCGCCACCCGGCAGCCGCGCGCCTTGACCGCGTCGATGAAGGCACGCGCCTGGCTCAGGTTGCCGATGGCCGCGGTTTCGGTGATCTCGAAACAGAGCTTGGACGCCAGTGCGCGGTTGCGCTCCAGCAGGTCGCAGACGAAGGCCAGGAATCCCGGCTCGGCGATCGACTGGGCCGACACATTGACGTTGCACAGGCCCAGTTGGCGTACGTGCGCCGGGCACACCTGCAGGTGGCGGAACAGCAACCCGAGCACGTGCCGGTCCAACACCACCGCCATGCCATAGCGCTCCACCGCGGGCATGAACTGGCCCGGCAGGTGCAGCACGCCGTCACTGTCACGCATGCGTACCAGCACCTCGTAGTGCAGGTAGGACGGATCACCCACTTTGGCGATGCGCTGCGCATACAACAGCATCCGGTTCTCGGCCATGGCGCGACTGACGCCCTGCAGGCGTTCGGCCTCCAGCCGTCGCTCCTCCAGGGCCAGCCGGTTTTCGTTGAAGCAATGCACGCGGTTGCGACCGGCCTGCTTGGCCGCATAGCACGCGCTGTCGGCCGCGCTCATCAACCAGTTCACGTCCGGCGCCTCGGCTGTCACTTCGACCACGCCGACACTGCAGCTCAACTGGGGGCTGCCCTCGCTGACCGGGAACGTGGCCTGGCCCAGGTTGCGGATCAGTCGCTGCAGCACGCGCTTGGCTTCATCCTGGTTGGCGCGGGCGAGAAACACCGCGAACTCGTCCGCCCCCAGGCGGCCGACCCAGTCGCCATCGCGCACCGCACCGACCAGGTACTCGGCGAAACTGCGCAGCATCTGGTCGCCGGCCGCGTGGCCGAAGCTGTCGTTGACCAGCTTGAAGTGGTCCAGGTTGATGTAGCCCAGTGCATGGGTTCCACCGTCGGAGCGGACCTGCAGCAGCGATTTTTCCAGCAGACGCTCGATCTCCCGGCGATTGATCAGGCCGGTCAGGGGGTCATGGCTGGCGTGGTGTTCGATCTCGCGTGCCAACGCGTGGTTCTGGCTGACATCCTCCACGATGGCGAACACCGACAGGCCACCGCTGGCGGTGCGCACGCCGGTGCCACTCCAGCGTCCCCACACCAGGCTGCCATCACGACGCCGGAAACGCAGTTCGCCCGGTCGCAGCTGACGTTCCCAGTCGATGCGGCCACTTTCATCGATCACCAGCTCGCCCTCCATCAGCAGCTCGGCCAGCGACATCTGCAGCAGCACGTCCCGACGATGGTCGAGAATGTCGGCCATCGCCTGGTTGGCCTCCACCACCCGGCCGCCGGCATCCAGCTTGAGCATGCCGACGTTGGCTTGGTAGAAGGCAGCCCGGAAGCGGCTCTCATGCTCGGTCAGGTCCTTGCCCACCCGGCGGGCCAGGGCCACCGCCATCAGGCTGATCAGCAGGACCGACAGGCCGCCCACGGCCAGGGTCGCGATGCGCACCGCGCGCGCCATGCGCAGCAGTGCCTGCGAGAACGCCTGCGCCTGCCCGCGCAGCTGGTGGTCGATGCCACGCAGCCGATGCAGGTAGTCATCCACGGTCGCCTCGTCCAGCGGTCCGGAGCCATGGCGCCGTTGCAGTTCCTCCGCCAGCGATTGCATGGCCAGCAGGTTTGCGTCGGTCTGCCGCCACAGCCAGGTGGCTTCGCGGAAGGCTCCGACGTTGCGCGCATGGCGGAACGAGAAGATCAGCCGCGGAATGTCGGCGCGGGCATTGCCCCCACGCAGAAAACCGGCGCGGGCTGTCGCCTCGTCCGGTTCGGGTTGCTCCAGCGCCTTGCGGGCCTGCAGGTCACCCAACGGAACCTGCAGTGCCCGTTGGGCATCCTGCAGATCCTGCAGATGGCCACGCGCCAGGTAACGGCTGAGCGCTGCGGTGGCGTCCTGCTGCCCCCGCGACCAGTAGCCCTGCCCTGCGATCCATGCGGTCGATGCCGCCTGCAGCTCCTGGATCACAGCCGACAGCGCGACCAAGCCGATCGCCATGCCCGTCAACAGCGCAAATCGCAGTCCCAGCCCGCGGGTCATCGGTACCCGTCGGCGCTGCTGGTCCATGCCACTTCTACCCATCCTGGATCCCCCGAATGTGCTGCGGTGACAATCTCCTACGGAACCGCGCCAGCCTAGAACCGCAGATGTGTGGGCCATGCGAAACCGGACCCGGCCGGTGATCGGCAGCGGCGGCCGGGCCGCCCTGGCGCCATGCAAACAACAACGCCAGCCCGGAGGCTGGCGTTGTTCGTCTACTTCAGCGCGGCTTAGAAGCTGCGCGGGCCACGCGGCTTGTTGAAGCCATCACGACGCGGCGGACGGCTGTCGCGGTCGCCGCCGGGGCCACCCGGACCGCTGCGACGCGGAGCTCCCGGGCCACCCGGACCGCCCGGACCACGCTTGTCGAAGCGCGGCTTGAACGGACGCGGCGCCGGATTGACCTCTTCACCGGCCGCCAACGGGCGCATCTGCAGCTGCTGGCCGGACACCCATACCTTCTGCAGGTGGGTCAGCACGTCCGACGGCATCTGTGCCGGCAGATCCAGCAGCGAGAAGTCGTCGTGGATGTCGATACGACCGATGAAGCGACTTTCCAGGCCGGCTTCATTGGCGATGGCGCCGACGATGTTGGCCGGCTTCACGCCATGCTGGTGGCCGACCGAAATGCGGTAGGTCTCCATGCCCTGCTCCGGTGCACCGCGCGGCGGCACGTCACGGCGCGGGCGCTGCTCGAAGCCACCCTCGGCATCGTCACGACGCGGGCCACGCTCGAAGCGCGGGCCGCGCTCGTTGCGGTCGCCACGTTCCGGGCGCTCGGTGCGCTCGAAACGCTCGCGCGGCGCACGCTCTTCGCGCGGTGCACGCACCGGCGGCTGCAGCAGGAACGGGGTATCGCCCTGCATCATCTTCGCCAGTGCGGCGGCCACTTCGATGGCCGGCACGTTCTGTTCGGACTCGAAACGCTCCAGCAGCTGGCGGTAGAAGTCCAGGCCGCCCTGGCCCAGCGTCTCGGTGATGCGCGAGGTGAACTTGTTGATGCGGTTGTCGTTGACCGCTTCCACGCTCGGCAGCTGCATTTCTTCGATCGGCTGGCGGGTCGCACGCTCGATCTGGCGCAGCATGCCCTTTTCGCGCGGGGTGGCGAACAGGATTGCTTCACCGCTGCGGCCGGCACGGCCGGTACGGCCGATGCGGTGCACGTAGCTTTCGGTGTCGTACGGGATGTCGTAGTTCAGCACGTGGCTGATGCGTTCCACGTCCAGGCCACGAGCGGCCACGTCGGTGGCGACCAGGATGTCCAGCTTGCCTTCCTTCAGCATGGCGATGGTGCGCTCACGCTGCGCCTGCTGCATGTCACCGTTGATGGCGGCAGCGGCCAGGCCACGGGCCTGCAGCTTGCTGGCCAGCTCTTCGGTGCCGGCCTTGGTGCGCGCGAAGACGATCATCGCGTCGAACGGCTCGACTTCGAGGATGCGGGTCAGCGCGTCCAGCTTGTGCATGCCGCTCACCCACCAGTAGCGCTGGCGGATGTTGGCCGAGGTGGTGGTCTTGGTCGCGATGGTGACTTCGACCGGGTCCTTCAGGTAGGTCTGCGCGATACGACGGATGGCCGGCGGCATGGTGGCCGAGAACAGCGCCACCTGGCGCTTCTCCGGCAGCTTCTTCAGCACCGCTTCGACGTCGTCGATGAAGCCCATGCGCAGCATTTCATCGGCTTCGTCCAGCACCAGCGTCTTCAGCTCGGACAGGTCCAGGGTGCTGCGGTTCAGATGGTCGATGACGCGGCCGGGGGTACCGACCACGATGTGCACGCCGCGGCGCAGGGCCGTCAGCTGCTGGCCGTACGGCTGGCCGCCGTACACCGGCAGCACGCGGAAACCGGGGATCTTCGAGGAATAGGACTGGAACGCCTCGGCAACCTGGATGGCCAGCTCGCGGGTCGGGGCCAGCACGAGGGCCTGCGGCTTGATCTGCTGCAGGTCGATGTTGGACAGCACCGGCAGCGCGAAGGCCGCGGTCTTGCCGGTACCGGTCTGGGCCTGGCCCAGCACGTCGCGGCCTTCCAGCATCGCCGGGATGGTGGCAGCCTGGATCGGCGACGGCGTTTCGTAGCCGATGGCAGTGACAGCCTGCATGACAGAATCGGACAGGCCGAGCTGCGCGAACTGCAGCTGCGCTTGGGTTTCTTGGGACATGGGGAACTCCGAAGGCACTGCCACGAGCATGGCAGGCGAAAAAAAAGGGGGATTCCGCGCTTTGGGCGCCCTTCTTATCGCGTGCCCTGGCGCTGCTCGGTTGGAGCTGAGGTTTTACTCGCTCAGAGCGGAATGATACCGCACTGTGCCTGAACAAGGTGTACAGGAAGCCAACGGCATGCCGTTCCGGCCCGCCGTGGCGCACAATAGGCGCCCATTTTACCGCCGCGGGCCCTGTCCTGCAGCGCCTGCCCCAGGAAACCCGTTCCATGCAGATCCTCGAATTCGACCTCGACGGCGATTACGTCGAACTCAAGCAGCTGCTGAAGCTGGCCGACCTGGTCACCAGCGGCGGCGAAGCCAAGATGGTCATCAGCGAAGGCCTGGTGCTGGTCGATGGCGAGGTCGAGCTGCGCAAGGCCTGCAAGATCCGCGCAGGCCAGGTGGTCGAGTTCAACGACAGCCAGATCCGCGTCCTGGCCGCCGCGTAAGTCACCGCGTGGCCGTCAGGCCACGCGCTGGGTCAGGTGGGCGGCAATCAAGTGCCGGAACGGTGCCACCCCCTGCGCCACCCGCAACCCGGCCGCCCGCAACAGGCGCGCCGGACGACGGTCGTCGGTATACAGGCTGGCAATCGCATTGGTCGCTTCATACAGCGGCCGCGCCGCCAGCCGATGCCCGCGCTGGTAGCGGCCCAGCATGCCGGCCGCGGCGATGTCCGCTCCGCGTCGCTGCTGCTCGGCAATGCCCTGCGCCAGCCGCTGCGCGCTGGCCAGGCCCAGGTTGAAACCATGTGCGGTGACCGGGTGCATGCCCACTGCGGCGTCACCGATCAGTGCCGAACGTTCGCTGACGAAGCGGTGCGCATACACCCCGACCAAGGGATAGGCCTGTGGCGTGGCCACTGGCTGCATGCGTCCCAGGCGGTGTTCGAAGAAGCCGCTGATGGCCTCCCCGAACGCGATCTCATCCATCGCCAGCAGCGCTTCGATCTGCCGCGGCGGCAGGGTGATCACCGCCGATGCCTGGCCTTCGTTGAGCGGCAGCAGCGCCATCGTGCGGCCATAGCCGAACCACTCCCACGCCGTGTGGTGGTGATCGCGCTCGACCTGCATCCTGCAGACCAGCATCGATTTGCCGAAGTCACGCATCTGCGCACCGATGCCGAGCATGCGTCGGGTGCCGGAGAAGCGACTGTCGGCACATACCAGCAGCCGCGCATGCAGCTCGCTGCCATCGTCCAGGCGCACCACGTGGCCCTGGCTGTCGGCGCGTACCGCCTGCACCTTGCGGCCATCAAACAGGTCCAGCCCGTCCTGGCCCTGCACCGCCTGCCAGGCCGCGCGGCGGATCAGATGGTTGGGCACCAGCCAGCCCAACGGCTGGCCATCGACCTGGCTGCTGGCGAAGGTCAGCGCGAAGGGCGAACCTCCGTTCAGCACCCGCGCGTCGCGCAGTTCGGCAACCTCGGCTTCGGGCAGGCGCTGCCACAGGCCAAGCTGTTCCAGGCTTTGCCGCGAGGCATGGGTCAAGGCGATTTCGCGGCCGTCGAAGGCCGCCTCGGCCAGGGCCTGGCGCGGCTGTGCCTCGACCAGCCCCACCTGCAGGCCAGTGCTGGCCAGCGCGCGCGCAAAGCAAAGCCCTGCCGGTCCGGCACCGACCACCACCACGTCCATCCTGCGCATGCGCGCCTCCTGCCGTTGATCCAGTCGCGGCCAGCATAGCGCCGCGTGCCTGACCGGCCTTGATCTGGATCAGCTGCGCGTCACAGCAGCGCGAACACCATCGCCAGGATCGCCACGATCGACACCAGCCAGACCAGGCTGCGCACATAGGGCACGCCGGCTGCGTACAGCGGCAGGTAGACAACGCGTGCCCAGAAGTAGACCTGCGCCGCCAGCGCGGTGGTGTCGCTGCCACGCCCGGCCACCACCACCGCAATCGCTGCGGCGGCGAAGAACGGGAAGGTCTCGAAGAAGTTGGATTGCGCCCGCTGCAGTCGTCCAGCCAGTGGACTCAGCGGCTTGGACGAGTCGTCACGTGCGGAGGCGTTCCATTTCATCCCGCGCTCGCGGGTGACCACGGTGGAGGCGGCAAAGATGTAGACGAAACCCAGCAGCATCGCCCACGCCAGCATCGTCAGTTCGGTAGCCATCTTCGATCTCCGTCAGGGGCTGGAGGCGCGCAGGCTGTATCCGGCCAGGCGCCAGGTCTGGTCTTCGTCGAAGCGGAACGACACCAGCTCGCGTACCGGCTGCGCGCTGTTGGCGAAACGGGTCGGGAAGCTGACGTTGATGTACAGGCCTTCGGGCACGGCCGCACCTGCAGCGTATTTCACGCGGGTGATGGTCGGCTGGCCACGCCCGGCCAGCGCGCCAAGACGCGTGCGGTCTGCGGCAAGCTGGCTGACGAAGGCCGCCTTGGGCACTGCGCGGCGGGCAACCGCCGAGGCGCCGTCCCACAATTCACCGGCCCGATTGGCGTCGACCAGTTGCGCGGCCTTCAATGCGGCACTGCCCATTTCCGCGTCCTGTTTCTGCACTTGCGCCTGCTGGGCCGGGCTCAGCGCCGGCGTGGCAGCAGTCGCCGGCTTTGCGGCCGTCGGGGCGCTCGGCGCGGGGCGAGCCGGGGCCGGTGCGGGCGTGGCCGGCGCCGGCGTTTGCGCCAGTGCAGCGAAGGGCAACAGGGACAGCAGCAGGAGCACGCGCTTCATGGACACCGCCGGTTCGATGGAAAGAACCGCAGTCTACGCCAGCGCAGTGAGTGGGCCGTCAGCGCGCCTGGACGCTGCCTTCCACCGCACCCGCCTCGGCCTGCGACGCCGGTGCCGCCGATGTCGCGGGCAGCTGCTCGGCCACCGGCGGCTGCTCCGGCGGTGCCGGTGGCAGCGTAGCCACGTCGATCTCCGACAGCGGGCTTTCCTCCGGGCACACCGGGTCGGGGAAGCCGAAGCGCTGCTTCAGCGACTGGCCACAGCTGTTGATCGATTCCATGTCGGCACCGTCGCGCTTGCACTGCTGGTCGAACGCCACCAGGAACGCATCCTTGCGCTGCACGAAGTCGTCGCCGCAGGTACGCATCTGCTTGATCCGCTCCAGGTCGTCCTGCACGGCGTTGGTCCCGTCCAGGCCGTACTGGCGAAGCTCTTCGGCAGTCAGCAGGCGCAGGCTGCGGTTGGGCACGGTCATCATCAGGTCGGCCACGCCTACCGCCACGCCATTGCGCTGCAGATAATCCTTCACGTTGTCATAGACCTCGTGCAGCTCGCGGTTGAGTTCCGCGCGCGAAGTGGCCTTGGAACTGATGCGCATCATGCGGTGGATGCCGACCTTGCCGGTCAACAGGCGGTTGTCGCCGGCAGCCAGCACGAACACGCAGGCGCTGTGGCAGATCGAGCCCTCGCGCACCCAGATGGTCCAGCCGGATTCGCCGATGCTGTCGCCGGCAACGATGGCCGATTCCACCTGGCCACCGCTGGAATCCAGATCCAGGATGCGCTTGTGGATCTGCAGCTCGTCGGCGACCACGGCCAGCCGCCACATCATCTCGGCAAACCCGGGGTTGATCTTGCCGTTGTAGCGCACGCGCAGCAGGCCACGCTCGGCGCACGGCGCCAGCGCCTGCTTCAGCTGTTCGCGCTGCAGGCCTTCCAGTTCAATGCCATCGCCGCCGTCGCCGGCGTAATCGGTGGTGCAGCTGACCCAGGCCTTGCCGTTTTCCAGCTGCGCCTGCGGCCAGGGCCGATCAGCGCGGCTGCGTGCCTGTGCCGGCGGTGGCGGCGCATCGGCGGCATTGATCGACACCATGTTTTCGCCATCGCTGGCCGGAGCCCGCGTGGCCTTGTCGGCAGCGGTTACGTTGCCAGGGTTCTCCAACTGGCTGCAGCCCGCCAGGGCCAGGCACAACAGGGGCAACCAGCGGAGTTTGGCGGACATCGGGCAACCGGATTCAGACAGGCAAGAACCACAGTCTACCCGTCCACGACGCGCATTCAGCGCCCGCCACTGAACCTGTTCTGACCCTCTGACCCTGTCATTTCCCGTCCCAGCGACATCCGACATCCCACACAACATTGCGTGGATCCACCATGTCGACCAAGGTCGACACCCACCAACAGCAGCGGGAACCTGTCGAAGGCGGGGTGGGTCCGGTTGCAGGGGTGTCCGCGGCATGGATGCCGCGGCCAAGCTTACAGGGGTGAGGGCGCTTTGCTTGCGAAGCACTGCTTCGCAAGCGCCCGAACGCACAGCCGCCAGCGGCTGGGCCGGGCCCCGGAGGGGGACTTGCAGCGTCCCCTGCAACCGGACCCACCCCGCCATCCCACGGCTAGCCCGCTGTTGCCGTTGCCGTTGCCTTTGCGGGTGCCGGGCGCAGCCCGGCCAGGCCCCTCCAGGATCCATGTCCGAATATGGCGAGTACTACCGCCCGCAGGCGCCTAGACTGGCGCCATGGATACCGCACTCGCCCTCGACACTGCCGCCTGCGATCGCGCCCGCCTGGCCCGTGATGCACGCTTCGACGGCGTGTTCTTCACCGCCGTGCGCAGCACCGGCATCTATTGCCGGCCGGTGTGCCCGGCGCCGCCACCGAAGCCACGTAACATCACCTACTACCCCACGGCAGCGGCCGCTGCGTCCGCCGGCTATCGCCCTTGCCTGCGCTGCCGCCCCGAGCTGGCCCCGCTGGCACAACAGGCGCTGGCCGGACAGGCCGTGCAGCGGGCCCTGGCGCTGATCCATGCCGGCTTCCTGCAGGACCAGCCGGTGGCCGAGCTGGCAGGAAAGATCGGCCTCAGCGCACGCCAGCTGCAACGCCTGTTCATCGAACGGCTGGGCGCAACGCCAGGGCAGATCCACGCAACCCATCGCCTGCTGCTGGCCAAGCAGCTGCTGACCGAAACCACGCTGCCGGTGACCGACGTGGCACTGGCCGCTGGTTACAACAGCCTCCGCCGCTTCAATACGGCATTCCTGCAGGGCTGCGGCATGGCGCCTACCGTACTGCGCCGCCAACACCATCCCCTGGCCGCCGACGATGGCGGGCTGGTGCTGCGCCTGGGCTATCGACCGCCGCTGGATTTCCCCCGCATGCTGGCCTTCCTGCGCAAGCGCAGCCTGCCCGGCATCGAACTGATCGGGGAAGACAGTTACCAGCGCGTGTTGGGCACAGCCGAGCGCCCCGCCCTGCTGCGCGTCACCGCCGACCCGAAGCGGCCCGAGTTGCGCCTGCAACTGGGCGCGGTCGACCCACGCCTGATTCCGGACATCGTGCGCCGCGTGCGCCGTGTGTTCGACCTGGACGCCGACCTGCAGCAGGTGCACGCAGCGCTGGGCGATGAACCGCTGTTGGCGCGCGGCATCGACGAGCGCCCCGGCCTGCGCGTGCCAGGCGGATGGGACGGCTTCGAGGTGGGCGTGCGCGCGGTGCTGGGCCAGCAGGTCAGCGTGGCCGCGGCCACCACGTTCGCGCGTCGGCTGGTCGATGCCTACGGTGCGCACCTGCCCGGCATGCCGCCCGAATTCGACCGTCAGTTTCCAGCGCCGGACGTACTGGGCGACGCGCCGCTGGAATCGATCGGCCTGCCACGCAGCCGCGCCGCCACCGTGCGCGCCCTCGCCGCAGCCTGCGCCAGCGGCCAGCTGGACTTCGGGCCGGGGCAGGCACTGGAAGAATTCGTCGCCCGCTGCGTGGCCCTGCCCGGCATCGGCCCGTGGACGGCGCAGTACATTGCCCTGCGTGGGCTCGGCCAGCCTGATGCCTTCCCCGCCGGTGACCTGGTGCTGCAGCAGGTGCTGGGCCACGCGCAGGGCCAGCGCCTCAGCGAACGCGCCACCGAGGCCCGTTCGCAATCATGGCGCCCATGGCGCGCCTATGCCGTGCTGCATCTGTGGCACCTGTCCGGCACTTTCGTTGGAGAACCCTCATGAACCTGTTGTTCGATCGCTTCGATACACCGATCGGTGAACTGACCATCGCCGGGGATGAGAATGGCCTGGCCCACGTTCTGTTCCCGGAAAACCGCCATCCTGCGCGCGGCCGCGAGCACTGGCATTACGCGCCTGGCGCATTGCCGGAGGCGCGCGAACAGTTGTTGCAGTACCTGCACGGTGAGCGCAGCGGTTTCGACCTGGCGCTGGCACCGCATGGCACGCCGTTCCAGCTGCGCGTCTGGCATGCGCTGGCGTTGATTCCCTTCGGCCAGACCTGGAGCTACCTGCAGCTGGCGCAGCAGTTGGGCCAGCCGACGGCGACCCGTGCGGTCGGCGCGGCCAATGGCCGCAATCCGTTGCCAATCGTACTGCCGTGCCATCGCGTGATCGGCAGCAACGGTACGTTGACCGGCTTCGGTGGTGGACTGGAAACCAAGGCGGCCTTGTTGCGGCTGGAGCAGCGACAGGCACCGCTGTTTGCATGAGGGTTGGAGGCAGGGCTGCGCCCTGCACCCGCTACAAGCCAGAGCAACATCAACGTCAAAAGCAGGTTGTCCGTGGGTGGTCGGGGCGGTGTCGGATTGCGGGGACGCCGTAAACCCATCCTTGGGGGCTTGGCCGCGGCTTGCTCTTGCGCGCTGTCCTGCGCACACGGCAAGACCGGGGTTGGACGTCCTGCCCAACCCGCCCGAGGCATGCCTCGGGCCCATGCCGCGGACACCCCGCAATCCGACACCGCCCCGCCTTCGACAGGTTCCCGGTGACGGTTTGATTCGTTCCGGTAGATCCACGCCATGCGTGGATGGAAGCATCCGTAATCTGTCTGGAGAAAAGCCCCCTTGTTGTTCAAGGGGGCGCGCCAAAGGCGCGGGGATAAGGTGAAATGCGTGGACACGCCAGCACGCCAACGGCGGGATGGCGTGTTCAAGGGGGCGCGCCAAAAGCGCGGGGATAAGGTGAAATGCGTGGACACGCCAGCGCGCCACAGGCGCGATGGCGTGTCTTGGGTACGTCATTGCTGCGGATTATCATGAGCGGATGACTTCTGTACGCCTGACCTGCACGCTGGCGCTGCTGCTGCCCCTGGCCGCATGCACCACCACGCCTTCGCCTTCGACAACCATCGCTGCACCTGCCGCGGAGGCGAATACGCCGCCCGCCCGCCCGCCGAAGCTGCTGTTGATCTCCATCGACGGCCTGCGCGCCGATGCGTTGGATCGCGGCCTCACCCCGAACCTTCAGCGGATCATCGATGGGGGCGTGCGTGCGCGCTGGATGACGCCCTCCTATCCCTCGCTTACTTTCCCCAACCACTACACACTGGTCACCGGCCTGCGTCCGGACCACCACGGCATCATCAACAACAGCATGGACGATGCCGCGCTCGGTCGCTTCGCGCTGCACGACCGCACTGCGGTGACCACCAGCGGATGGTGGGGCGGCGAACCGATCTGGGTCGGTGCCGAGAAGGTCGGTGTGCGCACCGCCACCACCTCATGGCCGGGCAGCGAAGCCGAGATCCAGGGCACACGGCCCAGCCAGTGGCGTATTTACGATGCCAAGGAACCGCTGGAGCAGCGTGCGCAGACAGTGCTCGACTGGCTGTCGCAGACCGATGCCGATGCGCCGCGCCTGACCACGCTGTACATGGAGCATGTGGACAAGGCCGGCCACAACTTTGGCCCCGAATCCAGGCAGTACACCGAGGCCATCGTGCATGCCGACAAGGTCATCGGCCAGGTGCTCGATGGCCTGCAGCAGCACGACCTGGCCGACAGCACCAACGTGATCGTGGTCTCCGATCACGGCATGGCGCCGGTACCGGAGGGCCAGGTGATCGCCCTCGAATCGATGGTTGACCCTGCCATCGCGCGCAACGTCAGCGCAGGCCAGTCGGTCGGCTTCGCGCCGGAGGTGGGACGCGAAGCAGAGGCCGAGCGTGCCCTGCTCGGTCGCCACGCACACTACGAATGCTGGAAGAAGGAGAACCTGCCGGCCCGCTGGCATTACGGCACCCATCCGCGCGTGCCTGCCATCGTCTGCCAGATGGATGAAGGCTGGGACGCGCTGACGCGCGAGAAGATCGCCAAGCGCGAGCACGCCGATCGCGGCTCCCATGGCTACGACAACGCGTTGCCGTCGATGCGCGCAGTGTTCGTCGCCCGTGGCCCTTCATTCCGGCAAGGCCTGGTGATCGACGGTTTCGACAATGTCGACGTCTACCCGCTGCTGGTGCACCTGCTGCAGGTGCCGGAAGCGGCCAACGATGGCAACGCGCAGACGCTGCAGAAAACCCTGCGCTGATCGCGGCGCCATGCCCTGGCCATGGTCAAAAAAAAACGCGGCGCCGAGCGCCGCGTTTTTCTTTGGACCGGTCGGTCGGCGGATCAGCCGGCCTTGGCCACTGCCTTCTTGGCCACAGCCTTCTTCGCCGGAGCCTTGGCCACGGTCTTCTTGGCAACCGGGGCGGCGGCGCCTACGGCGACCTTGCTCGCGGTGTGCGAACGGGCGTTGCCGTAGCTGGCGTTGTAGCGCTTGCCCTTGGCGGTCTTGCGGTCACCCTTACCCATGTCTTCAACTCCTCAAATGTGAAATCTGGTTACCCCGTACTGACACGGGTTCGGCGGGGCCGCCTTGCTGGGCGCCCCCGCGCACGATCGGAAAGCCTACCACGTAGCGCCTAGTGCGCGCAGCTGGCGTCATGCACGTGGCCGTGGTTCAGGCGCAGGTTGACCAGGTGCGCGATGCCGACCAGCAGCCCGCCCAAGGTCATCACCACCGCATGCGGCACCGCGTTGTGGTGCAGCGGGTCGTACAGCACGCCGGCCCACAAAGCGACCAGACCGGGAATCAGAAACGCGAGCGCACGCAGCGCGCCGTGCCGCCGATAGCCCCAGACCAGGCTGAACAAGCCCAGCAGGGTCACGAACACCACCAGCGCCTTCTCCACGCCATCACTGAGCCAGAAAGACAGGCCAAGCGAGGGGGCAGCGGCCAGCAGCAGCGGAATGACCGCGCAATGCACCGCGCACAGCATCGAACCGGTGGCGCCGAAGCGATCGAGCAGGTGGCGCAGGCGTGAGGGCAAAGGCATGACTTCCAGCAGGGCGGCGAATCGTTATGGAATAATATAACATCGATCCCCGAACCGCACGGTTCTCTCCCCCTGTCCCGCCGACGGGATTCGTGCGCCACCCGATTGATATATTGTAACAAAGGACCGCCCATGCCCTCCCACCACCCTCGTTTCAAGCCGCATTCCCTGGCCCTGGCGCTCGCTGCGCTGCTGCCGTCCGTCGCCTTTGCGGCCTCCGACGATGATTCGCATCGTGACCGCCACCTGACCGAACTGTCCTCGGTGCAGGTCACCGCGTCGCCGCTGCAGGGTGACGCCGAATCGCTGGCGCGTCCGGTTGAAGTGCTGGCCGGTGAGCGACTGGATGAGCAGAAGGCCGGCACCCTCGGCGATACCGTCGCCAAGCTGCCCGGCGTGCAGAGCACCTTCTTCGGTCCCGGTGTCGGCCGCCCGATCATCCGCGGCCAGGAAGGCCCGCGCGTGGCCGTGCTGTCCAACGGCATGGGCAACATGGACGCCTCCACCGTGAGCGCCGACCATGCCACCAGCATCGAGCCGTTCCTGGCCGACCAGATCGAAGTACTGAAAGGCCCGGCTACCCTGCTGTTCGGCAGCGGCGCGATCGGCGGTGCGGTGAACGTGGTCGATGGGCGCATTGCGCGCGAACTGCCGGATCGACCGCTCAGCGGCCGTGCCGAGCTGCGTGGCAATTCGGTCAACGACGAGCGCAGCGGCATGTTCCGCCTGGACGGCGTGAGCGGCAACGTCGTGCTGCACGTGGATGGCCTGGTGCGCAATGGCGATGATTTCCGCATTCCCGGCTACGCGGTGATCGACGGCCTGGAAGACCACCACGATGACCACGACCACGCGGGCGAGGAAGGTGAAGAGCCGCGTCGCGGCCGCCTGGACAACAGTTCCATCCGCACCCGCGCCGGCGGCGTCGGCGCCACGTGGCTGGGTGAAGGCGGCTACTTCGGCGCCTCGGCCAGCACCTACCGCACCAACTACGGCATCCCCAACGGCGCCCACGTGCATGCTGACGGCGATGGCCACGACCATGATCACGACCACGACCATGGCGAGGAGGAGGAAGGTGAAGAGCACGACGTGCGCATCGACATGGTGCAGAACCGTTTCGAGACCAAGGCCGGCATCTACAACCCGGTATCGTTCCTGAAGAACGTCAACGCACGCGTGGCCTACACCGACTACGAACACGTGGAGCTGGAAGCCGGCACGCCGTCCACCCGCTTCACCAACCGCGGCATCGAAGGCCGCCTGGAAGCTGTGCAGCAGCAGATCGGCGGCTGGGACGGCGCCTTCGGCCTGCAGTTCGGCAACAGCGATTTCGGCGCCAAGGGCGAAGAAGCGTTCGTGCCCGATACCGGAACCAAGAACATCGGCCTGTTCGTTCTGCAGGAAAAGCAGTTCGGCCCGTTCAAGCTGGAACTGGGCGGTCGCCACGACCAGGTCAAGCTGGACCCCACCGGCGATTACCGCCGCCGCAAGTTCGACGCGACCAACCTGTCGGCCGCCGGTATCTGGAAGCTCAACGATGCGGTCGACCTGCGCATCGGCGTGGACAGCTCCGAGCGTGCACCGACCAATGAGGAGCTGTACGCCGCGGGTGCGCACATCGCCACCCGTTCGCTGGAAATCGGTGATGCCAACCTGAAGACCGAGCGCGGCCAACGCATTGAACTGGGCATCCACACCCACAGCGAGCGCCTGGACTTCTCTGCCGCGATCTACCAGACCAGGTTCAAGGACTTCATCTACCTGGCCGACACCGGCATCACTGAGAGCCTGCCGGTGCGCACCTGGACCCAGCAGGACGCGGTGTTCAAGGGCGCCGAGGCCGAAGCGCTGGTGCACCTGTTCGAAGGCGGCGCCGGTGATTGGGACCTGCGCGTGTTCGGCGACTACGTGCAGGCCAAGCTGGACGGCAACGGCAGCCGCACCCTGGACATCGCCGTGCCGCACGGTGACCACAACCACAACTACAGCGTCGAACTGGCCAACACCGGTTACCTGCCGCGCATCGCCCCGGCCCGTGTCGGCGCCGACCTGCGCTGGGCGAAGGATGGCTGGCGTGCCTCGGTGGGCGCGGTGCGTTACAGCCGGCAGAAGGACGTTGCGCAGAACGAGGAGCCGAGCAACGGCTACACCCTGGTCGATGCGCACCTGGCCTACCGCTGGGACCGCAGCGACAGCAACAGCTACGAGTTGTTCCTGGATGGCAGCAACCTGACCAACCGCGAAGTGCGTCCGCATACCTCGCTGCTGAAGGATTACTCGCCGCTGCCGGGTCGTGGTGTCGCTTTCGGGATCCGCGCGTTCTTCTGATGAGGCATCCACGCATGGCGTGGATCTACTGAAGTGCATCCGCGCGTGGTGTGGATTTTCTGACTTTGACGGCGGCATGCTGTCGTTCTCTCCCGGGGGGCCAGGTTGGCCCCCCGTCTTTTTTGCTGACCTCGATCGACCCTCACGCATCCGTCACAAAGATGTGCGTACGACAACAAGCGGACAATCCCGTCGCCATCTGTCTCTCGCCATCCGGACATTTGTGTCCGAAAATGAAGCCATGACCACCCAACGTGCCGATGCCGCTGCCCGCCGAGCCCTCATCCTCGATGCTGCCGACCATGTGTTCGGCCAACACGGCGTCACCGCGCCGCTGGACCTGGTGGTCGAGCGTGCCGAAGTCGGCCGCGCCACCCTGTATCGGAATTTCCCTGACCGCACCGCGCTGATCCAGGCGCTGCTGCAGCGCACGGTCGACCGCATCCGCCGCCAGGTCGAGCAGCTTGGCGACCGCGACGACGCCCTGTTCGAGGTGTTCGAAGGCATGGCCCAGCGCATCGTCGATTCGCCGGCACTGGCCGATTACTGGCGCGCGGTCGATTCGGACGTGCCGGCCATGCGCACCGCACGCGAGACCGTGCGCGACCTGCTGGAAGCCCCCATCGCCCGCGCCAAGGCTGCTGGCCTGTGCCGGCCCGACCTCGAGAAGACGGATATTTCACTGATCTCGGGCATGCTGGGCGCGGCCCTGCGCGGCAAGACCCGCGATGAGCGCGCCCAATTGGCCGGGCGTGCCCTGCAACTGCTGCGCGGGGGACTCCAGGGAGCAGCCAACGGGGAACGCTGATGGTGCAGCCGTACCTCAAGCCGGTTCCGGATTGGGAGGAGCACGAGAAGCCGACCATGCCCGGTTCGGCATCGATGCCCTGGCACCCGCCCTATCGGCGTGCAGCCTATGCACTGGTGTCGCTGCTGGTGGCCATCACCGGCGGCCTTGGCAACGCGCTGGTAACGGCCAACCTGCCCTTCCTGCAGGGGCAACTGGCGCTCACCCCCACCCAGGGCAGCTGGCTGGTGGCTGCCTACGCCATGGTCAACGTGACCGCCAACCTGCTGGCCTTCAAGTTCCGCCAGCAATACGGCATCCGCCTGTTCGCCGAGATCGGCCTGGGGCTATATGCGGCGCTGGCGGTGCTGCACCTGTTCGTCGGCAGTTTCGAGACCACCATGCTGACCCGCGCCGCCAGCGGTTTCGCTGGCGCGGCCTGTTCGACGCTGGGGACGCTGTACATGCTGCAGGCGCTGCCGCGGCGATTCACCGGCAACCTGCTGGTGATCGGCGTCGGCCTGTCGCAGCTGGCGGTGCCGATTGCCTGGATCGTCTCGCCCGGCCTGGTCGATACCGGCCAATGGCACCAGCTGTATTCGTTCGAAGCGGGGCTGGCGCTGTGCGCGTTTGCCGCCGTGGTCGTGCTGAAGCTGCCGCCGGGCATCCAGGTCAAGGCCTTCGAACCGCTGGATTTCCTCACCTTTGCCCTGCTCGCGCCCGCCGTCGCCCTGCTGGTGGTGGTGCTGGCCCAGGGCTACACGCGCTGGTGGTTGAACACACCGTGGCTGGGCTGGGCGCTGATCGCCTCCATCGTGCTGACCACCACCGCACTGATCATCGAACACTACCGGCGCAACCCGCTGCTGCAGATCCGTTGGCTGTCGACCCTGCCGGTGATGCACTTCATCGTCGGCGCCTTCCTGATCCGCTTCCTGACCACTGAACAGTCCTACGGCGTGGTCAACCTGATGCGCACGCTGGGCATGGGACCGGACCAGATGCGGCCGCTGTTCGTAGTGATCCTGGCCGGGGTGGTCACCGGCATCGCCGGTGCGTCACTGACCTTCGGCCCGAAGCGCCTGATTGCGCAGTTGCTGATGGCGATCCTGCTGCTGGGTGCCGCCGCGTTCTTCGACCAGCACCGCACCAGCCTGGATCGCCCGCACGACTTCTACATCAGCCAGTTCCTGGCGTCGGTGGGCGCCGGCATGTTCATGGGCCCGCTGATCATGCTCGGCATTTCCGCCGCGTTGAAACAGGGCGTGGACCACATGATCACCTTCCTGGTGACATTGTCGATCACGCAGACGCTGGGCGGACTGGCCGGCTCGGCCGTACTGGGAACATTCCAGCTGCATCGCGAGCAGCTGTATTCCAGCGCGCTGACCAGCCAGCTCGATCCAGCCGACCCGGTGGTGGCACAGCGCCTGCGCATCCAGCAGCAGCTGTACGCAGCGCAGATCACCGACCCGGTGCTGCGCAGTGCCCAGGGCAGCGCGCAGCTGGCACAGACCACCCGCCGCGAAGCCAACGTGCGAGGGTTCAACGATGTGTTCACCCTGAGCGGTTGGCTGGCAATCGGTTTCCTGTGCTGGTTGCTGCTGCTGTCGCTGCGTACCGCCGTACGCAAACAATGGCGCAAGCGCCATCCTTCCTCCCCCGCTGCGGCTGCGACCGCGGCACCGCGCTGAGTCCACCGTCATGCCTCCCGTCCCGCCCCGTCCAGACGACACCGACTCTGCCGAGAACGTCACCCCGCCGCCGCCCACCGATGCGGCACCGGCGGCGACGCCTGCCGCGCCCGCCGCCGCGCCGAAGTACCTCAAGCCGAGTTCGCGCAGCGTGGTGGTGATGGTGGTGGTGGCCCTGCTGGGCATCGCGCTGATCCTGCGCGCCTGGCACCTGTGGCCGTTCACCAGCAGCGTGATGGTGACCGACAACGCCTACGTGCGTGGGCAGATCACGGTGATGGCGCCGCAGGTGAACGGCTATGTGACCGACGTGCTGGTGAAGGACTTCCAGCACGTGAAGCAGGGCGAGCCACTGCTGCGCATCGACGACCGCATCTACGCGCAGCGGGTGGCGCAGGCGCAGGCCACACTGGACAGCGCGCGCGCGGCCCTGGCCAATTCGGACCAGTCGCAGGCGCAGAACCGCGCGCAGATCGCTGCGGCGCAGGCCACGCTGTCGGCCGGCCAGGCCGAGCTGCAACGCTCGCGCAACGAGGCCAAGCGCTACGAGGAACTGGCGGCGCAGCAGCTGGTGTCGATCAACGACCGCGACAAGTTCCGCACCAGCCAGGCCTCGGCGCAGGCCAGCGTGCAGCAGTCGCAAGCGCAGATCCGCATCGCCGAAGAAACCCTGGTCTCGACCCAGGTCTCGCGCAAGAGCCTGGAAGCGCAGGTGGAAAGTGCGCAGGCACAGCTTGAGCTGGCCCGCATCGACCTGGCCAATACGGTGATCCATGCGCCGCGCGATGGGCAGATCAGCGAGGCCAGCGTGCGCGTGGGGCAGTATGTGGCGGCCGGGTCGCAGCTGCTGTTTCTGGTACCCGATGCATTGTGGGTGGTGGCCAACTACAAGGAAGGCCAGACCTGGCAGATGAAGATCGGGCAGCCCGCCTCGTTCTCGGTGGATGCGTTCCAGGGCCAGGTGCTGCGCGGACGGGTGGAGCAGATCGCGCCGGCCACCGGATCGGAGTTCAGCGTGCTGCGCCCGGACAATGCCAGCGGCAATTTCACCAAGGTGGTGCAGCGGCTGCCGGTGCGTATCTCGATCAACGGGGACCAGGAACTGGCGGCGCGGTTGCGGCCGGGCATGTCGGTGATCGTGCGGGTGGATACCGCGACCAAGCCGATGGACTAGGGCGCCGGCCCGGTGGAGTCGAGCCATGCTCGGCTGCATTGTTATGAAATGGGGTCAGATCCCTTTGCCACTGGCAAAGGGATCTGACCCCAAACCCGAGGAAGCCGGCCAGCGGCCGGCACTACCCTCGCATCAACCTGCGCAGCGGGCGCAGAGTCCGTGTACTTCCAATGTCTGTGCCTGCGGTTGGAAGCCGAGCTCCTTGGCCCGCTTTTCCAGCTGGGTCACGATCTCACGGTCTTCCAGTTCCACCGCGCTGTGGCAGCTGTTGCAGATCAGGAACGGCACCGAATGGGCCGCGCTGCTGGGATGGTGGCAGGCCACGAAGGCATTGACCGATTCCAGCTTGTGCACGAAGCCATTGGCCATGAGGAAGTCGAGCGCGCGGTACACGGTGGGCGGGGCGTCAGCGCCCACGCCCTTGCCGTTGCGCACCCACTCCAGCAGCTCGTAGGCCTTGACCGGCTTGCCGGCCTCGGCGATCAGCTTGAGCACGTTGGCGCGGATGGGGGTAAGGCGCAGCCCGCGCTCGCGCGAGACACGCTCGACCACCGCCACGAAATCCGAAGCGTCGTGGACATGGTGGTGCGGGGCCGTACAGGCGGTTTTGGCGGACATGCGCGTTCTCCAGTTCGGGCGTGGGCCGCAGGGCTCAGGCCGTTGCTACCTTGGTGATGGCCACATCGATGCGTTTCAAGGCCTGCTCGCGGCCGGCCAGGTACACCGTATGGGAAATGTCAGGGCTGACCTGGGTGCCGGTGATGGCCACGCGCAGCGGCTGGGCGACCTTGCCCATGCCCATTTCCAGCGCGGCGGCTGCATCGTGCAGGGCCACGCCAACGGCCTCGGCGGTCCACTCCGGCAGGGCCGCCAGCAGCTCGCGGGCCTTGCCCAGCGGCAGTTCCGCACCGGCCTTGAAGTGCTTGGCCACGGCCGCTTCATCGTATTCGTTCAGCGGCTGGTACCAGACCACGGCCTTCTCGGCCATTTCCTTCAGGGTCTGCACGCGCTCGCGGAGGGCGATCACCACGTCCACCGGCGCCGGGCCAGCGGCCACATCCAGGCCCAGCTTCTGCAGCTGGTAGACCAGGTGCGGCACGATCGCGGCCGGCTCCTCGGTCTTCAGGAAGTGCTGGTTGACCCAGCCCAGCTTGGCCATGTCCAGGCGCGAGGCCTTGGAATTGCAGTCCTTCACATCGAACAGGTCGATCAGTTCCTGGCGGCTGAACAGTTCCTGGTCACCGTGCGACCAGCCCAGACGAGCCAGATAGCTCAGCAGTGCATCAGGCAGGTAGCCGGCGTCCTTGTACTGCATCACGTCGGCCGCGCCGGTGCGCTTGGACAGCTTGGCGCCCTGCTCGTCCAGGATCATCGGCATGTGGCCGAACTTCGGCACCGGTGCGCCGATGCCTTCGTACAGGTTGATCTGGCGCGGGGTGTTGTTGATGTGGTCGTCGCCACGGATGACTTCGGAGATCTTCATGTCCCAGTCGTCCACCACCACCGCGAAGTTGTAGGTGGGGTAGCCGTCCGGACGGAAGATGACCATGTCATCCAGCTCGCTGTTGGCGATCTCGATGCGGCCCTTGATCAGATCATCGAACACCACCGTGCCTTCAAGCGGGTTCTTGAAGCGGATGACGCGGTTCGGGTCGTCCCTGTACGGCAGGCCCTGCTCGCGGGCAGCGCCGTTGTAACGCGGCTTTTCCTGCCTGGCCATCGCGGCCTCGCGCATGGCGTCCAGCTCTTCGCGGGTTTCGTAGGCGTAGTACGCCTTGCCGTCGGCGATCAGCTGCTCGGCCACTTCCTTGTACCGGGCGACGCGCTCGGTCTGGTAGAACGGGCCTTCGTCGTAGTCCAGGCCCAGCCACTCCATCGCCTCCAGGATCGCATCGATCGCGCCCTGGGTGCTGCGTTCACGGTCGGTGTCCTCGATGCGCAGCACGAACTCGCCGCCACGATGGCGGGCCTCCAGCCAGCAGTACAGCGCGGTGCGGGCGCCACCGATATGCAGGTAGCCGGTGGGACTGGGGGCGAAGCGGGTGCGGCAGGTCATGGAGGACTCGAGGAACGGGTATCCCCCGATTTTACCAGCCCTCCGCCCCCTGCGGAAAAAGGGGACGGAGGGGGCAAGTCGCTATTGCCGCGCTCCCGGGAGAACGCCGATGCAGCGGAGGGGAAATACGACTTGATCCCCTCCGTCCCTTTTTCAGGGCTCGGGCTTGCGCGGGAACGGCTGCTCGCGCATGGCGGCGTGGTAGGCGAAGGAGGCGACGATGGCGGCGGCCTGCTTCAGGTCTTCCGGTTCGGCGTGGTCCCAGGTGTCCAGGTGGCTGTGGTGGACGTTGCTGAAATAGTCCAGCTTGTCCTGGATGAACTGGAAGCCCGGCAGGCCGATGCGGTCGAAGCTGATGTGGTCGGTGCTGCCGGTGTTGCGGGTGGCCACGGTGGTTGCACCCACGTCATGGAACGGGGCGAGCCAGGCTTCGAAGATCGGCATCGCCGCCAGGTTTTCCTGGGCGTAGATGCCACGGAAGCGGCCCGAGCCGTTGTCCATGTTGAAGTAGACCTGGAACTTGCCGTAGTCGCGGGTCTTCTGCAGGGCACCGGTCGGTTCGCGCAGCGAGGCCGGCAGCGCCTTCTGCGCCGGGTCGGTGGGCTCGGGGAATCGACCGAAGTGCTTGGCCACGTACGCCTGCGAACCGATCAGTCCCTGTTCCTCGCCACTCCACAGCGCAACCCGGATGGTGCGCTTGGGCTTGGCACCGCTGGCCTTGAGGATGCGCATGGCCTCCATCATCACCGCCACGCCGGCGGCGTTGTCGGCCGCGCCGGTGCCGCTGTGCCAGGAATCCAGGTGCGCGCCGATCATCACCACCTCGTCCGGCCTGCTGCTGCCACGGATCTCGGCCAGGGTGTTGTAGCCGGGCTGGTCGGCCTCGTCGGTGAAGCGTGCGGCCACATCCACGCGCAGGCGCACGCTCTGCTTGGCTTCCAGCGCGCGTACCAGCGGATTGAAGTGCTCGGCGATCATCGCCAGTTCGGGAATGCCGACCGCTTCGCCGGCCTTGCGCGAGCCGCCACCGGCCACGCGGATGATGCCGTTGTCCCAGCTGCTGATGCTGATCGAGGCCAGCGCGCCTTCTTCAACGAAGAATGCGTTGACCTTCGCCGCCAGCGCCTGCTTCTCCTGGTATTCCTTGACCCGCTTGGCGCGGTCGGCGGCCACGTCCTTGTCCTTGGGCAGGGTGAATTCCTGCAGGCCTTCCAGCGAGGTGGCGTCGTGCCGGTGCGAATCGGCGTCGGTGCCGCGCTTGTATTCGCGTGCCTCGCCCAGCAGCAGGATCTTTCCACGCAGCTTGCCGCGATATTTCTCGATGTCCTCGGGCTTCTTGATGTCCACCTGCAGCAGGTCGCCCTCGACCGGGCCATTGGTGCCCGGCGTCCACGCCTTGGGCAGCGCATGCAGTGGCTGCACGCGATCGCCCAGCATCTCGACGCTGGCCGAGGTGAATTCCCAGCCACGGCCGAATTCGTCGAAGGCTTCGTCATGGACATTGTCCAGCTTCCATTCGCTGAACTTGCCGCGGGTCCAGGCGTTGGCACGCCCCATCGCCGGCGAATTCGTCAGGCGCGGCCCGATGCGTTCGGTGAGGTAGCTGAAGGTATCCATCACCTGCGACTTGTGGAACGCCTGCTGGCGGATCTTGCCGACCATGTCCAGGTCCACCGGCTCGCGCTGCTGCGCCACCGCATTGCCACCCATCGCCAGCGCTACTGCCAGCACGCCCCACTTCAGCCCGCTCCACGTCAACACGCCGCACCCCTGCCCTTTCGGCTCGATCATCATCCTGTCGAGTCTAGCCAGCCGGGGCGCCCGGCCCACGTCCCATCGGTCATGGGCATCTGCTAGATCCACGCCATGCGTGGATGGCGCCTTCCCACCGAAGAGCGGTGCGGACCAAGGTCCGCACCCAGCAGAGGCCCCGTAGAACCACACCACGCGTGGATGGGCCTTCCGCTGTCACCCCTTCCACCCCAGCCACAGCTGCGCGCGTTCGGGCAACAGCAGCAGCCAGTGCCGCTGGTCGATGCTGCTGCAACCAAACACCGCCGCATGTTCCGGCCAGTCTGCCGGCAACCCGTCGATGCCGATCTCCGACAATGCCGCCGCCCCGGCCTTCCATGGCCGGTAACGGGGCACCTTGCCGGCGAGCGCGCCGCGTCCGTGCCGCGCCTCCCGCAACCAGTCCAGTCCGCGCCGCTGCAATCCTTCGCAGGTGACGGCGGCCAGCTGGAAGCGGACCAGGCCGGGCGCGATCCGTGCCCCCGGCAAGGCCGCCAGTACCCCATGGGCCTGCAGCAGTGCATCCACCTCCAACAGCGCGGGAATGCCCTGTCGTGCCCGTTGCTGCAATCCTTGGCGCCAGCCCATGGCGTGCTCCTTACTTCTGCTCGGCCAGGGCGTACCAGTCAACCCGACGGGTCACCCACATCGCCAGCGCGAGGATCACGAACAGCAGCAGCGAGCCCATCAGCAGTGCATTGTTTTCCGAGACCAGCAGCCCATACAGCGCGCCGTACAGCACCGTCAGCATCGCGGCGAAGCCCAGGCCCCGCTTCCAGTGACCCAGCACATTGGCCAGGTACACCGCCTGCAGGCTGATGCAGGCCAGCGCCGAAACCAGGTAGGCCTGCCAGAAGGCGATGTGCTCGGACAGGCTGATCAGCAGCAGGAAGAAGATCGCCAGCGCCAGGCCGACCATCAGGTACTGCAGCGGGTGGATGCGCAGCGACTTGATCAGTTCGAACAGGATGAAACCAACGAACGTCAGCACCACGAACAGCACGCCGTACTTGGAAGCGCGGTCGGCCTGGGTATAGGTATCGACCGGGTCGACCAGCGAAACCTGCACCGCCTGCGCATCCAGGTCATCGCCCTCGCGCAGTCGCTGCTGTGCGTCCGATGCCAGCGAGGACACGGCCCAACGTGCATCGAAGCCCTGCGCATCCACACGCCGCTCGTTCGGCAGGAATGCACCGGCAAACGACGGGTGCGGCCAGCTGGACCGCAGCGCGATCTGGTTGTCATCGCCCACCGGCACCACCGACAGCGAGCGGCTGCCATCGAGCTGCAGTTCCAGTTCCACGCTGCTGGCCGCCAAGGTGCCTCCGGTGCGGGCAATGCCGGCAATCGGTGCATGCAGCCCACGGCCCAATGCGGATGCGCCGGCCACGCCCGGCAGCAGCTTGACCTGCTGCCCATCAACCCGCAGGTTCGGTGTACCGACCAGGCCACGCGCATCGGACACGCCCAGCGCAATGTAGGCGTCGCCATAGGTCATGCCATCGTGCTCCGGGTAGTCGTCCTCGCTGAAGGTCGCCTTGAGCTGGCCATTCCAGCTGTATACCGGCACCTTGAACAGGCCGACCGAGCGCTGGCTGGGCAGCAGCTCGCCACTGATCTGCAGAGTGGCCGGCGGCTGCAACCAGTAACCCTGGGTGGTCTGCAGCTCCGTCTTCTTGTTGCCCTGCGCATCGACCACTTCCACCTGCTCGCGCTTGGACCATGGCACCACGCGCACCGGCCCGACCACGCGCTGGGTACCGGCACGGCTTTCGGCCACCCGCGAGTAGGCCTCTTCGCGATAGGCGCTGCGCTCGGTGATGACGCTGCGGATCAGGAACAGCGGGATCAGCAGCAGCAGGATCAGGCCGCCGACAATGGCGAACCGCAGCAGCATCTTCAGGGATTTCATCGTCCGTCCTCGTTGGAGAGGACTGCAGGATGGACGGCTGCGGTGAGCAGGGTTTGTGGCGAATTTGAAGCGGGTGTGAAGTCAGCGCCGCAGACGCTGGCCCGGTATCGCCAACGGCAGCCACAGGCTGGCCACGGTGCCGCCGCCTTCGCGCGGCTGCAGGCTGGCGCGGCCGTCATGCAGGCGCACGACTTCCTGCACGAAGGGCAGGCCGAGGCCGGAACTGCGGCGGCCAGTGTCGGGTCGGGCCAGCGAATAGAAGCGCTCGAACACGCGCTCGCGTGCGTAATCGGGAATGCCCGCGCCACGGTCGGCAACCTGCAGGCGTACGCCCTGCCCATCCAGTTGGGCATCCAGCTGCACCTGTGCCCCGGGTGGCGAGAACGCAATGGCGTTGTCGATCAGGTTGTGCAGCGCCTGTCGCAGCAGATAACCATCGCCCTGCACGCGCAGGTCGGGCACCTCGTCGATGTGCAGCTGGACACCTGCGGCCTGCGCGCGCACCTGCGCCGCCGCCGCGGCTTCCTGCAGCAGCACCGGCAAGGCGATCGGATCACGAGTCTGCAACCAGCCGTGCTGCTCGACCTCGGCCAGCGCCAGCAGCTTGTCGATGGTTTCGGTCAGCCGTTCCTGCTGGTCGACGATGCTGCGTGCGAAATGCGCACGGTCGGCGTCGGCCATCGGCTCCTGCAGCAGTTCGGCGGCACCGCGGATCGCCGCCAACGGGCTTTTCATCTCGTGGGTCAGCGATTGCACGTACTGCTCGACGTACGCCTTGCCTTCCAGCTTTCGCCGCATGGTCTCCAGCGCCTGGCCAAGATCGCCGATCTCGTCGCTGCGCCGCTTTGGCGGCGGCACCGGTTCGCCGGCGCTGACCGCACGCGCATAGCGGCTGAGCTGGCCCAGGCCGTTGGTCAGCCACATCGTCACCAGCACGCCCACCAGCGCCGACAGACCGATCAGCCACGCACCGCGCTCGATGATGGCGCGCTGGCTGGCGGCGATGAACGGATCGATGCTGCGGTTGGGCTGGGCCAGGCTGAGCACGCCGATCAGCGTGCTGCCATCGGCCGGGTCATACACCGGCGCGGCCACGTGCATCACCGTGTTGCTGTCATCGCCCGGCGTTTCCGGGCTGGAGCGCGCACCGTATTCGCCGCGCAGGGTGCGGTAGACATCGTTCCAGCGCGAATTGTCGCGGCCCACGTCGCGGCCCAGCGAATCGTAGATCACGATGCCCTTGGCGTCGGTGATCGTCACCCGGTAGTCCAGCGCACGCTTGGGGAAACGCCAGACCATCGCCTTCAGGTCGCGCTGCCGGGCCTTGGCCAGGTTGCGGGTGAAGGTGCCATTGCGGATGGTGCCGGCCTTGACGTCGGCGGCGGCCATTTCCGCCAGCACGTTGGCCGCATCCACCAGGGTCGATTCCATCGCCTGGCGCACGCCCGGCTTCACTTCGTTGACGAACACGCGCATCACGAAGAACGCAGCGATGCCAACGATCAGGAAGAACCCCAGGAACAGTTTCAGGACCAGACGCACGCGTCAGACCTCCAGGGCGTAGCCGAGGCCGCGATGGGTGCGGATCGGCTCACCGCTGGCGCCGGCCGCACGCAGCTTGGCACGCAGCGTCTTGACGTGGGTGTCGACGGTGCGGTCGGCGCTGTCGGCGGCGCTGTCCCAGCCACGGTCCATCAACTGGGCACGGCTGAGGATCGCGCCGGGGCGCTGCAGCAACGCCTCCAGCAACGCATATTCGTAGCGGGTCAGGTCCAGCGGATGGCCCTGGAAGCGGATGCGGCGGCCATCGCGATCGATGGCGAAGGCACCGTGTTCCTGCCAGCCGGCCTCGGCGGACGGGGCCACCGGAGTGGGCGTGGCACGCCGCAGCCGGGCACGCACCCGCGCCACCAGCTCGCGCGGCGAGAACGGCTTGGCCATGTAGTCGTCCGCCCCAAGCTCCAGGCCCAGTACGCGGTCGAGTTCGTCGTTGCGGGCGGTCAGGAAGATCACCGGCACCTGCGCCACCGGCCCCGGCAGGGCCCGCAGCCGGCGGCAGACTTCGAAACCACTGAGGTCCGGCAGGCCGACATCCAGCACCACCAGGTCGATATCGCCGGCCTGCAGCCGCTGCAGCGCCTGCCCGCCCAGCAGGCAATGGCTGGCGGCGTAGCCTTCGCTGCGCAGCGCATAGAGCACGGTTTCGGCGATGGCCGCTTCGTCTTCGACCACCAGGACATGGGTAACAGGGGCTGTCATGGCGCGAAGCATAGCCGCTGCGGCCCTTGCCCCGTACACTGCCGCCCATGAACTATCGCCACGCCTTCCACGCCGGCAACCACGCCGATGTCCTCAAGCACATCGTGCAGCTGGCCCTGATCGACAGCTTCAAGCGCAAGGACAGCCCGTTCTTCGTGCTCGACACCCACGGTGGTGCCGGCCGTTACCTGCTGGCCAGCGAAGAAAGCCGCAAGACCCTGGAAGTCGAATCCGGGGTGATGCGGCTGATGGCCCAGCCCAAGCTGCCCGAGGTGGTCGAGCGCTACCTCAAAGCGGTGCAGGCTGACAATCCGGTCGGCGCGATGATCGCCTACCCCGGCTCGCCGCTGCTCAGCGCGCAGGCCATGCGCCCGCAGGACCGCATGGCGGTGTGCGAGCTGCAGGAGGATGAGGCCGCTTCGCTGAAGACCCTGTTCGCCCATGACAGCCGCGTCGGCGTGCACCCCGGTGACGGCTACGCACTGCTGCGTTCGCTGCTGCCGCCCAAGGCCAACGGCGCCAAGATCGGCCGCGGCCTGGTCCTGATCGACCCGCCCTACGAAGCCCAGGACGCCGAGTACCAGGCAGTCCTCGCCGCGCTGGCCGAGACCCTGGCCCGCTGGCCCCAGGCCACCTGTGCGGTCTGGTTCCCGATCAAGCAGCGCCGCACCATCCTGCATTTCCTGCGCAAGGCCACCGCACTGCCGGTGAAGTCGGCGATGACCATCGAGTTCCTGGTCCGCCCGGACGACTCCCCGCTGCGCCTCAACGGCAGCGGCATGCTGGTGCTCAATGCCCCCTGGCAGTTCGACCGCGTGGTCGGCCCGGCCCTGCCGGCCCTGCGCCAGCATCTGGGCGAGCCTGGCGCCAGCACCCGCCTGGACTGGCTGAAGACGGCCGAATAAGGGCCTTCACGAGGCTGTACGACCGTGAGCCTTTCGTTCACGGAATGCAGCCCCGGTGATGACACAATCGATGGACCACCAAGGAATCACCCGGTATGGCCACTCGCAACCGCATGCCGCCCTGGCATGAGATCTTCAAGGCTCCCAGCGGCCACGAGCTGCTGATCCGCCCCATCCGCCCGGAAGATGGCGCGCCGCTGCAGGCCGCCTTCAGCCTGTTCGGGCCGGAAGAAATCCGCGACCGCTTCCTGCAGTCGGTGACCGAGCTGTCGCCGGAAACCACCCAGCGCCTGACCCATCCCAACCCGAAGACCGAGATCACCCTGGTCGCCGCCGAGTCGCTGCCGGCCGGTGAGGCCGTGGTCGGCGCGGTGGCCCGTGCCTCGATCATCCCCGGTACCCGGGAAGCCGAGTACGCGATCCTGATCAGCCGCTTCCTGATCGGCCAGGGCCTGGGCCGCCAGCTGATGCGCAAGCTGGTGAAATGGGGCCGCGGCAAGTACCTGGACCGCCTGTATGGCGATGTCGCCGCCGAGAACGAGCCGATGAAGCAGCTGGCCGCCTCGCTGGGCTTCAAGCCGGTCCCCCATCCGAACGGGGCCGAAGGCCTGGTGCGGATGGTGCTGGAACTGGACAACTAACGGCAGCGCCGGGCCCTGCCCGGCGATGTTGATCCGACCGCTGCGCTCGCCGGGCATGGCCCGGCGCTACCCCGGTCACGTAACGATCATGGGCCAGGCGGGGGCTTCTGCTAAAATCCGCGGTTCATGTCGCGTACTCAATACCCCGCCCCGCCGCTGCCACGTGCCGGCCAGCTTCGCGCCTGGTGGCGCGCCCCCGCCTCGCCCACTGCCCTGGCCTGGTATCTGGCCCAGGCAGCGCGCACGCATGACGCCCCGCTGCTGGTGGTGGCCCGTGACAACCACGGTGCCAACCAGATCGAAGCGGATCTGCATACCCTGCTGGGAGGCGACCCGAGCCTGCCGGTGGTGGCGTTCCCGGACTGGGAGACGCTGCCCTACGATCGCTTCAGCCCGCACCCGGACATCATTTCGCAGCGTCTGTCGGCCCTGCACCGCCTGCCCACGCTGAAGCGCGGCCTGGTGGTGGTGCCGGTGCAGACCCTGCTGCAGCAGCTGGCTCCCCGCAGCTATGTCATCGGCGGCAGCTTCAATCTTGAAGTCGGCCAGCGCCTGGACCTGGAAGCGGAGAAGCGTCGCCTCGAAAGCGCCGGCTACCGCAACGTGCCGCAGGTGATGGACCCGGGTGATTTCGCCGTGCGTGGCGGCCTGCTTGACGTCTACCCGATGGGCGCCGACGAGCCGCTGCGGGTGGAACTGCTGGACGAGGACATCGATTCGATCCGTGCGTTCGATCCGGAAAGCCAGCGCTCGCTGGACAAGGTCGAGGCGGTGCACATGCTGCCCGGCCGCGAAGTACCGATGGACGACGCCAGCATCGCCCGGGTGCTGGCGACCCTGCGCGAGCGCTTCGACGTCGATACCCGACGCAGTTCGCTGTACCAGGACCTGAAATCGGGCCTGGCCCCGGCCGGCATCGAGTACTACCTGCCGCTGTTCTTCGAGCGTACCGCCACCCTGTTCGACTACCTGCCTGCCGGCAGCCTGCCGGTGGTCTGTGTCGGTGCCGCTGAAGCGGCAGAGACCTTCTGGACGCAGACCGGCGAGCGCTACGAGCAACGCCGCCATGATGTGGAACGACCGCTGCTGCCACCGTCGGCGCTGTACCTGTCGCCGGACCTGCTGCGCGAGCGTTTGAACGACGCACCGCGCATCGAGGTATGGGCTGCCGATCACGCCCGCATCGCCGAGGCGCATGCGCTGGGCGACCAGCCGTTGCCGCCGCTGCCGGTGGCCGCGCGCGAGGCGCCGGCCGGTGACGCGCTGAAATCCTTCCTTGGCCATTACCCTGGCCGAGTGCTGATCGCCGCCGATTCGCCGGGCCGTCGCGAGGCCCTGCTGGAAGTGCTGCAGGCCGCCGAGCTGAAGCCACCGGTGGTGGCCGACCTGCTGTCCTTCCTGGCCAGCGACGAACGCTTCGCCATTGCCGTGGCGCCGCTGGAAGACGGCTTCGCCCTGGATGCGCCGCACATCGCGGTGCTGACCGAACGCCAGCTGTTCCCCGAGCGCGCCGGCAGCACCCGTCGCACGCGCCGCGCCGGACGAGAGCCGGAAGCGATCATCCGCGATCTGGGCGAACTGACCGAAGGCGCGCCGATCGTGCACGAGGACCATGGCGTCGGCCGCTACCGCGGACTGATCGCGATGGACGTCGGCGGCATGCCCGGCGAGTTCCTCGAAATCGAGTACGCCAAGGGCGACCGCCTGTACGTGCCGGTCGCACAGCTGCACCTGATCAGCCGCTATTCCGGCGCGTCCGCCGAAACCGCGCCACTGCATTCGCTGGGCGGCGAGCAGTGGAGCAAGGCCAAGCGCAAGGCCGCCGAGAAGGTGCGCGATGTGGCCGCCGAACTGCTGGAGATCCAGGCCCGCCGCCAGGCGCGTGCCGGACTGGCACTGCAGGTGGACCGCGCGATGTACGAGCCGTTCGCCGCCGGTTTCCCGTTCGAGGAAACCCCCGACCAGCTGGCTGCCATCGACGCCACCCTGCGTGACCTGGCCAGCAGCCAGCCGATGGACCGCGTAGTCTGCGGCGACGTGGGCTTCGGCAAGACCGAAGTTGCCGTGCGCGCCGCGTTCGCTGCCGCCAGCGCTGGCAAGCAGGTGGCGGTGCTGGTGCCGACCACGCTGCTGGCCGAACAGCATTACCGCAATTTCCGCGACCGCTTCGCCGACTATCCGATGAAGGTCGAAGTACTGTCGCGCTTCAAGAGCACCAAGGAGATCAAGGCCGAGCTGGAGAAGGTCGCCGCCGGCACCATCGACGTCATCGTCGGTACCCATCGCCTGCTGCAGCCGGACGTGAAGTTCAAGGACCTGGGCATGGTCGTCGTCGACGAGGAGCAGCGCTTCGGCGTGCGCCAGAAGGAGGCGCTGAAGGCACTGCGCGCCAACGTGCACCTGCTGACCCTGACCGCCACGCCGATTCCGCGTACGCTGAACATGGCCATGGCCGGCCTGCGCGACCTGTCGATCATCGCCACCCCGCCGCCGAACCGGCTGGCGGTGCAGACCTTCATCACCCAGTGGGACAACGCGCTGCTGCGCGAAGCCTTCCAGCGCGAGCTGGCACGCGGTGGTCAGCTGTATTTCCTGCACAACGACGTGGAGAGCATCGGCCGCATGCAGCGCGAGCTGTCCGAGCTGGTGCCCGAAGCGCGCATCGGCATCGCCCATGGGCAGATGCCCGAGCGCGAGCTGGAAAAGGTGATGCTGGACTTCCAGAAGCAGCGCTTCAACGTGCTGCTGTCGACCACGATCATCGAATCGGGCATCGACATCCCCAACGCCAACACCATCATCATCAATCGTGCCGACCGCTTCGGCCTGGCCCAGCTGCACCAGCTGCGTGGCCGCGTCGGTCGTTCGCACCACCGCGCCTACGCCTACCTGGTCGTACCCGACCGTCGTTCGATCACGCCGGATGCGGAAAAGCGCCTGGAAGCGATCGCCTCGATGGACGAACTGGGCGCCGGCTTCACCCTGGCCACCCACGATCTGGAGATCCGCGGCGCCGGCGAACTGCTGGGCGAGGACCAGAGCGGGCAGATGGCCGAAGTGGGCTTCAGCCTGTACACCGAGCTGCTGGAACGCGCAGTGCGCAGCATCAAGCAGGGCCATCTGCCCGACATCGATGCCGGCGAAGAAGCGCGGGGCGCCGAGGTCGAGCTGCACGTGCCGGCGCTGATTCCGGACGACTACCTGCCGGACGTGCACACCCGCCTGACGTTGTACAAGCGCATTTCCAGCGCACGCGACAGCGATGCGCTGCGCGAACTTCAGGTGGAGATGATCGACCGCTTCGGCCTGCTGCCGGATGCGGCCAAGAACCTGTTCGCGATCGCCGAGCTGAAGCTGCAGGCCAGCACGCTGGGCATCCGCAAGCTGGACCTGGGCGAGAACGGTGGCCGCATCGTGTTCGAATCCAAGCCGAACATCGATCCGATGGCGGTGATCCAGCTGATCCAGAAACAACCGAACCTCTATGCCATGGACGGTCCGGACAAGCTGCGCGTCAAGCATCCGCTGCCACTGCCCGAAGACCGCTTCAACGCCGCACGCGCGCTGCTGCTGACCCTGGCCCTGCGTTGATCGATATCCAAGGTTCCGGTCCGCCGCGGGCGGCAGACCGGTACCTTTTCCGTTTACTGCGCCCGCGACAAGGAGTGTTGCCGTGAATCGTTTCGCCCCCCTTCTGCTCGCCACCAGCCTGGGCCTGCTGGCCGCCTGCCACAGCGGCATGAGCAACCGCGACTACCTGCATGAGAATGTCGCCAGCTGGAACGGCACGGTCAGCATGGTCGAGCAATGGACCAACGGCCCGAACGGCGAGTCCTTCCATGCGTCGCTGCAGGACGGCAAGAGCATGCAGCAGCATCGCTTCGGCCTGAAGAACGCGCACAAGGAAATCGCCGACCGGCTGGTCTTCGTCCAGCAGTTCACCCATGGCAAGGACGCCGATGCACTGCACCAGAACCTGCTCGATTCCCTGAAGAGCACCGAACACATGTTCGCCGTGATGGAACAGCTGGCCGCCCTGCCCGATGGCTACAGCGAAGAACAGGTCACCCCGCTGCTGCAGACGCTGGATGAGGCCGTGACCAGAATGGACGAAGACATGCAGACCCTGAGTGACGCTCAGGACGCCTTCGCCAAAGCCCATCGCATCCACCTGCAGACCACCGGCTGAGCCACGCCGCCCCGGTTGCCGATGCGGCCTGGGCCAAATGCTGCATGCGACTGAACGCACAGCCCCACGCGGGACCGTCGATGCCCCCCGCGTGACACTGATGCGGGTACCCTATGCGCCGCCCCGGCCCGCTCTCGCGGGCCTTTCCGTTTCCTGCGCAGCTTCGCCGCGCCGCCAGTTCCGATGCCCCAGCCCAGACCTCCCGACCTCCTGCACGCGCAGGCCTGCCTGATCGACGCCCTGTCGATGTCGCTGCAGATGCGTGATGCCTATACCCGCCACCACTGTGACCGCGTGGGCCTTCTTGCGCAGCACCTTGCCCTGCACTGCGACCTGGATGAGGACGCCTGTGCGCAGGTCGGCCTGGCCGCGCGCTTCCACGACATCGGCAAGATCGGCATCCCCGACGAGGTACTGCTGAGCCCGCGCCGGCACAGCGACGAAGAGCGCGCGATCATGCGCGAGCACCCGGTGCGCGGCGAGCACATTTTCCTGGCCACCGGCCGCAGTGATGCCGCGCCGGTCGCGCGACTGATCCGTGCCCATCATGAAGCGTTCGATGGCAGCGGCTATCCCGATGGCCTGCACGGCGATGCCATTCCGCTCGGCGCCCGCATCGTCACCATTGCCGATGCCTACGATGCAATGACCAGCGTGCGCCCTTACCGCGCGGCGATGGAGCACGAGACGGTGCTGCGGATCCTCGATGAGCAGGCCGGTGGCCTGATCGATCCCTACGTGCTGCAGCGTTTCCACGGCATGCTCAGGAACGAGCCGGCGCTGGCCTGAGTTGCACACCGCGGAGACTGCCTGCGGGCCTCTCTAGGTACCTTTGGCGCGGGCGCGGGACCTCAATGGAATCCCAGCAACCGCACTGAAGCCAATCCCGCTCAGCAATCCAAAGAAGCCGCCGACCGGGAAGCAGAAGATGAGCCCCCAACCAAGGTCCATCAGCAGAATCTCCAGGTAGCCATCTTCCGGCGGCCAGGCGGCCCGCAGCATCAGCATGATGCCGCCGATCAGCGTAGCGCCAACGCAGACCGATACCCAGCTCAGGCGTCGGCGCCAGTGAAGCAGCCCGATCCAGGGCCCGCAGAGCACTACCGCGAATGCCATCGACACCATCACTTCGTGAAGTGATGCAGCCAGCCGGACGAGATAGTACGGGGTCCTGCCAAGTGTCAGCGCGAACAAGACCACCACCACCACCAGGCCCACCCAGGGCGTGATCGCGCCAATGGTCATCCCCAGCCACAAGGGCCGACGGTGCCCGCACGCCGGCATCGGCGCGACCGCTGCAGCAGGTAACGTGTTGCTGGATTCGTATAAATTGAAGCTCATGACCGTCCCTGGGCCCCGTGCAGGGCGTGCGCAGCGCGCGCATCCTAACGCATTCATTGCAGCCGATGGCGATGTAGGCAGGCGGAAACAGGAAGGCCCGGAATTCGCCGGGCCTCCTGCATTACTGCCGCATGCGATCGATTACCAGATCACCACGCGCTTGTCGTCGGCACGCACCATCGCATCGCCAGCCTTGCACTGGAACGCAGCCGCATAGGACGGCATGTTCGACGGCGCACCGTTGGCACGGAAGTTCGCCGGTGCGTGCGGATCGGTGTTCAGGCGCACGCGCAGCTCACCGTCGGTGAAGTTGCGACGCCACACGGTGGCCCAGTTCATGAAGAAGCGCTGGTCCTGGCTGTGACCGTCCACCTCGACGTTCGCCTTCGGGTTCTCCTTCAGCGCCATCTGCAGGGCATCGTAGGCCACGGTCAGGCCACCCAGATCGCCGATGTTCTCGCCCAGGGTCAGCTTGCCCTTCACGAACACGCCCGGCACCGATTCATAGCCGTCGAACTGCGCGACCAGCTGGTCGGTTCGTTCGGTGAAGGCCTTGCGGTCGCTGTCGGTCCACCAGTTGTCGAAGTTGCCGTTGGCGGCGAACTGGCTGCCCGAGTCGTCGTAGCCGTGCATCATCTCGTGGCCGATGACCGCACCGATGCCACCGTAGTTCAGCGCCGGATCGGCCTTGGCATCGAAGAACGGTGCCTGCAGGATCGCCGCCGGGAACACGATCTCGTTCTTGGTGGCGTTGTAGTAGGCGTTGACGGTCTGCGGGGTCATGCCCCACTCGGTCTTGTCCACCGGCTTGCCGATCTTGTCCAGCATGTATCGGTAGTTGAACGCACGCGCTGCCTGCATGTTGCCCAGATAGCTGTCACCGTTGGTCTGCAGACCCGTCCACTCACGCCACTTGTCCGGGTAACCGATCTTCGGGGTGAAGCTGGCCCACTTTTCCAGCGCCTTCTTCTTGGTTTCCTCGCCCATCCACGGCAGCTGCTCCAGGCGCGCCTTCAGCGCCACCGACAGGTTCTGCACCAGATGCTGCATGGCCTCCTTGGATTCGGCCGGGAATACCGCGTCCACGTACAGCTGGCCCAAGGCTTCGCCCATGCCGCCGTTCACCGACTCCAGCACACGCTTCCAGCGCGGCTGCATTTCCTGCTGGCCGCGCAGGGTCTTGCCGTAGAACTCGAAGTTGGCCTTCTCGAACTGGCTGCTCAGGTACGGCGAGGCATCGTCGATGGTGTGGAAGCGCAGGTAGGACTGCCAGGTTGCGGCCGGGACGTCGGCCAGCATCTTGTCCATTTCGCTGAAGAAGCCCGGCTGGGCCAGCGAGAACTTCTGTGCAGCCGGCACCTTCAGCGTGTCGAACAGCGCGGTCCAGCTGAAGTTCGGGGTCAGCTTGTCCGCATCGGCGGCGCTGAGCGGGTTGTAGCGCTTGGCCGGGTCACGCATTTCGATGCGCGACATCGAGGCCTTGGCCAGGCGGGTCTCGAACGCCATCACCGCCTTGGCCTGTTCGGCAGCCTGCGCCGCGTCCACGCCGGACAGCGTCAGCACCTGCCCGATGTAGGCCACGTAGGCGTCGCGAATCTTGGCCTGCGCGTCGTCGAAGTAGTAGCCCTTCTCCGGCAGGCCCAGGCCGCCCTGGCCGACGTAGGCGATGACGTTGGCCGAATCCTTGTAATCGGCATTGGCGAACAGCGAGAACAGCACGCCCTGGCCCTGCGCCTGGCTGTCGCGCAGGTACTGGGTGATGGCGGCGGTGTCGTTCAGCGCAGTGATCTTGTCCAGCGTCGGCTGCAGCGGCGCCAGGCCGGCAGCCTCGATCTTCGCTTCGTCGCTGCCGGTCTTCCAGATGTCACCGATCTTGGCTTCCACCGAGCCGGCCTTGGCCTGGCTGGCCGCGGCCTGCTGCACCAGCGCGTGCTGCACTTCCAGCGAGCGCTCGCGCAGGATCTCGAAGCTGCCCCAGGTGGTCTGGTCGCCCGGCACCGGGTTGGCTTTGAGCCACTTGCTGTTGACGAAGCCGTTGAGGTCGGTACACGCGGCGATGGACGGATCCAGATCGGCGCTGTTGAGGCTGATCAGCGCGGTCTTGATCTGCGACTGGTCGAACGCCGGCTTGGCGGCGTCGGCAGCGGGCGCGGTCTCGTTCTTGCCACAGGCGGCGAGCGAAGCGGCGATGGCGATGGTCAGGCCCAGCGGGACCAGATTGCGGACATTCATGGCGTGTCTCCAACGGCGAATCGTCCAGCGTAGCCGCTGCGGCGATGGTGGGGACCGGCCAAAGGTCACAGGGGGAACGCCCGTGGTCGCAACCGGGTAGGTGCGGACCGTTGGTCCGCACACACCCAACAGGGGAATACCCACCAACGGTGGGTATCTACCGCGCCTTGCCCTGGTTGGCCACGGCTTCGGCGGCCTTGCGTGCCGCTTCCGGGTCACCCAGGTAACGGAACGACTTCACGGTGAGATCGTCGTTCAACTCGAACAGCAGCGGAATGCCGGTCGGGATGTTCAGCTCGAGGATTTCCTCGCGCGAGACGTTGTTGAGGTACTTGTACAGCGCGCGCAGCGAGTTGCCGTGGGCGGTGACCAGCACGGTCTTGCCATCCTTCAACTGCGGCGCGATGGCGTCGTGCCAGTACGGCAGCACGCGGTCGAGCGTCGTCGCCAGCGATTCGGTGCCCGGCAGCGCGTTGCGATCCAGCCCGGCATAGCGGCGGTCGTGGATCGGGTGGCCCGGATCTTCCAGGTCCATCGCCGGCGGCGGGATGTCGTACGAACGGCGCCACACCTTGACCTGGTCCTCGCCATGCTTGGCGGCGGTCTCGGCCTTGTCCAGGCCCTGCAGGCCGCCGTAGTGGCGCTCGTTGAGGCGCCAGGACTTGTTCACCGGCAGCCAGTCCTGCTCCAGCTCGGCCAACGCACCCTGCAGGGTGTGGATGGCGCGCTTGAGCACGGAGGTGTGGGCGACGTCGAACTGCAGGCCTTCCTCGCGCATCAGGCGGCCGGCGGCAGCCGCTTCCCGGCGCCCCTGCTCGGTCAGGTCGACATCGACCCAGCCGGTGAAGCGGTTGTCCAGGTTCCACTGGCTCTGGCCATGGCGCAACAGTACGAGTTTACGGGTCACTGCAGGGTCTCCAACGCGAGGAAAGGCAGGCGGCCATTGTAGCCCCGGCGCCCGCTCACCGCGCCGTGGCGGTGTGGATGTCATCCTGTGGCCGATGAATGCACTGATCGACCCCGGGCGCTGGGAAGGCAGCGTCAGCGCCGCCCGCGAACAGCAGAAGCAGCTGGCCACCCGCGTGCAGCGGCAGGACCGGCTGCCCACTACCGTGCGCTGGCTGGCCGGGCTGGATGTCGGCTTCGAGGAAGACGGCGCGATCACCCGCGCTGCGGCCGTGTTGCTCGACGCGGACACCCTGCAGCCGGTGGCGCAGGAAATCGCCCGCATCCCCACCGTGATGCCCTATATCCCGGGCCTGCTCAGCTTCCGCGAACTGCCGGCGCTGCTGGCTGCGTTGGCGTTGCTGCCGCGCGCACCGGACCTGGTGTTCGTCGATGGCCATGGCATCAGCCATCCGCGCCGGCTGGGCATTGCCGCACACCTGGGCGTGGTGACCGACCTGCCGAGCATCGGCGTGGCCAAATCGAAGCTGGTCGGCCGCTTCATCGAGCCCGGGCCCGAGGCCGGCGCGCACACGCCGTTGCTGGACGGCGGCGAGCAGCTCGGCTGGGTACTGCGCAGCAAGCTGCGCTGCAAGCCGCTGTTCGTCGCCGGCGGGCATCGGGTCAGTGCCGATACCGCGTTGGCCTGGGTGCAGCGCACGCTGCGCGGCTATCGCCTGCCCGAGCCGACCCGGCTGGCGGATCGGCTGGCCTCGCGGCGCGACGAACAGAGGTAGCGCCGGGCACCAGCCGCCACACCCGCTTCAGCGATGCACGTGACCGCGATGGCCCTGCGCATCGGCAGCTGCATGATCGTGCCCGGCGTGATCGTCGTCCTTGCCCGCCGACGGCTGGCCACAGGTTTCGCCGCAATGGTCGGCTTCGATCTGCAGGGTCACGTGTTCGATACCGAAATCATCGTGCAGGCGATCACCGAGTTCGCGCCGCAGGCGGTCGGCGTCGTCGCCTTCGCGCATCACGATGTGCGCGGTCAGTGCCGGCGTGCTGGACGCCAGCGCCCACACGTGCAGGTCATGCACGTCCAGCACTGCGTCGTGGTCGGACAGGCGGTCGCGGACCCTGGCCACGTCCATGCCCTTGGGCACGCCTTCCAGCAGCACGTTGATGGCCTCGCGCATCAGCATATACGTGCGCGGCAGCACCCACAAACCGATCAGAACGGCCAGGATCGGGTCGATCGGCTTCCAGCCGGTCCATTGGATCAACAGCGCGCCGGCGATCACCGCCACCGAGCCGAGCATGTCGGCCCACACTTCCAGGTAGGCGCCCTTCACGTTGAGGCTCTCGCCGCTGCCGGCCTGCAGCAGGCGCATGGAGATCATGTTGATCACCAGGCCGACCGCGGCAATCACCAGCATGCCGGTGGAAGCTATCTCCTGCGGTTGGCGGAAGCGACCGATGGCTTCCCACAGGATGTAGCCGGCAACCACGAACAGCATTGCGCCGTTGATCATCGCGCCCAGTGCTTCAAGACGTGCATAACCGTAGGTGCGGCGCGCGTCCGGCGGGCGCCGGCTCAGCCGCACGGCCACCAGCGCGATCATCAGTGCCAGGGTGTCGGTAGCCATGTGCGCGGCATCGGACAGCAGTGCCAGACTGTTGGTCCAGAATGCACCGACCACCTCCACGACAAGGAAGGTGGAGGTCAGGCCGAGCGCCCACCACAAGGGTTTCTCGTGGCGGATCTCGGATGGCAGGTGATCGTGGTCGTGACCCATGGCAACAGCTCCTTAGCGATGGGAGTCAGGCTACGCCGGCGGGTGTCGGGAAACTATCACGGTGTTTATAACATTGCAGGCATGCACGGCTGGCGCGAAGCGGGAGGGTGCCGGCCAACGGCCGGCAACACCGCCTGATGATCAGAAGCCGAAACGCAGGCTGGCCCAGTACGCCCGGCCGGGTTCGTTGTAGGTCGCCGCACCGGCGTCACTGCTGTTGGCCTCGCGGAACAGGCGCTTGTCGGCCAGGTTGTTGACGCCGAAGCCCACGCTGACCGTGTCGGTCACCTTGTAGCGCGCGCTCACGCCCCAGACGTTGTACGCGCCGCGGGTCTGCAGCACGGTGGACGCATCGCAGTTGGCGGTGCAGCGCGGATCGTTGTTGATGTTGGCCGTGGCCGGTTCCTGCTTGCCGTAGAAGGTGCCGGTCAGCAGCAGCGACAGCTGCTCGGTGGCCTGCCAGTCCAGCATGGTGTTGACGGTGTACTTGGGAATCACCGACAGCGGCTGGCCGGTGCTCTTGTTCTCGTTCTCCACCATGTAGGTGAAGTTGTTGCTCCACTTCAGGCGGTCGCCCTGCTCGCCCAGCAGCGGGATCACCAGGTTGCCCTCGAGCCCCTGCACGATGGCCTTGGGTGCGTTCTCCCAGCGGAAGATGCGGCCCTTGCGGTCGGCCGTCAGGCCGATCTGGGTGTAACCGGCCTGGATCTTGTCCTTGTAGTCATTGTGGAAATAGGTCAACGAGGCCTGCCAGCCGCTCTGCGGTGCCCACTCCACGCCCAGTTCCTTGTTCAGGCTGGTCTCTGCCTTGAGATCCGCATTGCCCTGCATGTAGCAGCCGGCGCCCAGGCTCGGCAACGCGTTCGGGCAGCCGTTGCCACGGGTGTAATACAGATAGTCCGGGTTGGACTGGTACAGGTTCGGCGCCTTGAACGCGCGTGCGATGCCGCCCTTGACCACCCAGTCACTGTTGAGCCGGAACTGCGCGTTGAGGCTCGGACTGGTGTTGTTGCCGAACTGGCTGTGATGGTCGAAACGCAGGCCCGGGGTCACGATCCAGCGCTCACCGAGGTAGATGTTGTCTTCCACGTAGACGGCGGTGGTCTGTGCATCGGACTTGCCGCGTGCACGATCGGCCGAAAGGCCCGGAATGCCGCCACCGCTGCTGCTGGACTGGCTCATCGAATAGGGATCGGTCAGCCGGCTGTCGAGGTACTCGAAGCCCAGCGTCCACACGTTCTCCGCGCCGCCGAGGCTGGTCGGGAAGCTGACCTCGCCGTCCAACTGGTAGTTGCGCAGGCGCGAGGTCGACCAGTCGGCGCCATTGAAGCTGCCTTCCGGGCCGCCGGCCAGGCCTTCGTTGATGCGCGAATTGTTGACCCCTTCCACCGCTGCCGTCAGCCGCGAGCTGACATCGCCCCAGCGTCCGCGATGGGTGATCGCGCCGGTGGTGCGGTACATGCGGTTGGTCTCGGCCTGCTGCTCGGCCAGCGCGGCCAGGTCGACGCCGGTGGAGGTACCAGTGGTACTGACCGCACGATCGCCAGCATAGATGTTGCCCTGGCGGCTGGTACCGGCCTCGAACTCGACCACCTGGTTGGCGGTCACGTCCCAACGCAGCAGCGCGTTGACGTCGCGGTTCTTGACGCCTTCGCGCCCCGCCGGCGGTACCGCATTGGCACCAGTGGCGAAGTCGCGGTTGAGATCCAGCGAATCGGCATCGGTCTTGTTGAGGTTGCCGTACAACCGGAACGACAGCGTGTCGGTCATCGGCCCGCTCAGCTGCAGGCCGAGGCGCTCGCTGCCGCCCTCGGCACTGTGTTCGGGCACCAGGCCGTACAGGTCAACCGCACCGGTCAGGTCGCCGGTCGGGCGCTTGGTGATGATGTTGACCACGCCACCGGAGGCACCCGAGCCATAGCGTGCCGCTGCCGGGCCGCGCAGCACTTCGATGCGTTCGATCATTTCCGCCGGCACCCAGTTGGTATCGCCGCGCGTGTTGCGCTCGCCACTGCGGCCCATGCGCACCGCGTCGCGTGCACCCACGCGCTTGCCGTCGATCAGGATCAGGGTGTTTTCCGGCCCCATGCCGCGCAGATCGATCTGCCGGTTGTTGCCGTACTGGCCCGAAGCACTGTTGCCGGTCAGATTGACGCCGGGCATCGTCCGCAGCAGTTCGGCGATGTCGTTGACCGGCGGCCGCTTGGCGATGTCCTCGGCGGTGATGGTGGAGGTGCCCAGCGCCTGCCGCGCGATCTGCGAGGCAGTGACATGCACGGTGTCGATATCGGTGGCATCGGTTTCCGCATGGGCGGTGACGGCAGCGGTGGCCAGCAGCGCAGCCACGGCAAGCGCCAGCGGGCGCGGTGAAAGAGTGTTTGCAGGCATGTTCTGAACCTTCTGGCAGGGCAACGGAAGCCTCTGGCATAGGGCACGAGGCGGCGACGGGGGAGGCGGAACGATCACTGCGGGATGCCCGCATGCCGGTTCCTGCCGTCATTTTTTCACAAATGCGAGTGATTCTCAAATGCGTCAACGCATTGCGGCATCGGCCGGCATGTGCTTCACCCGCGTTTTTCGGCCTGCATGGCGCTTAAACTGGCCGGCTTCCCTGCCATCAACCGTCGACAGCCGCGGCCGATACCGTGGTCTGTTGTGCGCCGTTAGAGATCGACGTGGATACACCCCAACTGGACGAAGCCAGCCAACCGCTGGCCCAGGCCTGGCAGCAGTGTCTGCTGCTGGCCGGCCCCGCCGCCGCCGCGCTGCTGCATGCCGTGGCCGCCGATGCACCGCCGACGCTGGCGCAGCGCTTCTACGAAGTGCTGCTGCAGGACACGCGTGCGCGCCGCTTCCTGTCCCACGAACAGGTCAAGCAGCGCCTGCAACCGGCGATGCAGCGTTGGCTGGCCCAGCTGCTGACCACCGATGCGGATGGCATTGCCGCTACCGTCGCCGCACAACGGGTGATCGGCGATGTGCACGCACGGGTCGGTATTCCGGTGGACCTGGTGGCCCGCGGTGCGCGCGTACTCAAGCACGAGCTGTTCATCCGCCTGCGCGCCGATGCCGCTGACAACGACACCGCCTTCGCCGCCATCGATTGCCTCAGCGCGATCATGGACATCGCCATGGAAGGCATGACGCTGGCCTATACGCACGCCCGTGAGCGCTCTTCGCGCACCGATGCGGCGTACCGGCTGTTCTCGCTGGTGCAGAACGTCAGCACCGAGCGCGAGCGCCAGCGCGCCCTGCTGCTGGATTGGGAAAACAGCCTGCTGTACACCCTCGCCGGCCATGCGACCGGTGCCGACAACGCCAGCCTGGCGAGCTCGGAATTCGGCCTGTGGTTCACCCACAAGGGCATTCCCAGCTTCGGCGAAAGCAGCGAGACGCAGCAGGTGGGCCAGCTGATGGCACGCATCGACAGCCGCCTGCAGCGCGCCACCGATGAAGATCCGGCACGGCGGCTGACCGCCCTGCCGATGATCCGCGAAGACCTGGCCACCATCCGCAACCTGATGACCCTGCTGTTCGAACGCATCGGTGAACTGGATGCGGGCAGCGATGCGTTGACCAACCTGCTCAACCGGCGCTTCCTGCCGACCGTGCTGCGCCGTGAGATCGAGTTGTCCACGCGCAACCACACGCCGTTCTCGTTGTTGCTGCTGGACCTGGACCATTTCAAGGCGATCAACGATGGCCACGGTCATGACGCCGGCGACCGCGCGCTGCAGCACGTCGCAGCCCTGCTCGGCCAGCAGACCCGAGGCAGCGACTACCTGTTCCGCTACGGCGGCGAGGAGTTCGTGGTGGTGCTGGTGGCGGCAAGCGAGTCGCAGGCGGAGGTGATCGCCGAAAGCCTGCGCCGGCAGATCGCACAGTCGCCGATCACCCTGCCCAATGGACAGACGCTGGCGCTGACCGCGAGCATCGGCGTGGCCGGACACGATGGTCATCCCGATTACGAGCGGCTGATGGCGCGCGCCGACGCGGCGATGTATGCCGCCAAGCGACAGGGCCGCAACCGGGTGGTGGTGGCCGACGACGCACTGCCGGAAGCTCCGGGACGACGCGCGCTGCAACGTTGAGCCTGCAGCGCGCGTGACGTGGTGTCGGACGGTCTCGACGCTACGCGGCGTCCTTGCGCGGTATGCGCCACGTCGCCCACCACGTCAGTGCGAGCAGCGCGATGCCCGCGCCCAGCGCGCACACCGCCGGCCACCCATAGCGCGCCTGCGTCCAGGTGCCTGCCGCAGCCCCCACACCGCTGCCCACGGCATAGAACAGCATGTACAGCGCCACCAGGCGTCCATGCTGTTCGGCCGGTGCACGCAGCAGCAGGGCCTGGTTGGACACATGCAACGCCTGCCCGCCCAGATCCAGCACCACTACGCCCAGCAGCAACAGGGCCAGCGAGTACGGCAGGCCCAGCAACGGCACCCAGGCGACCAGCATCAGCAGCAGCGCCCCCAGGCTCATCCGGTGGGCAAGGCCACGATCCATCCAGTGCCCGACCCGCGCTGCCAGTAGTGCGCCGATGATGCCGGCCAGGCCCAGCGCGCCGATGGCGGCGGTCGACCAGTTCAACGGCGGCGCCGACAACGGCAGCGGCACCGCGGCCCAGAACACGTTGAGACCGGCAAACAGGAACAATGCCAGCGGCCCGCGTTCGCGCAGCGCGCGATCCTGCCGCAGCATATCGGCCATCGAACGCAGCAGGTTGCGCCACGACGGCGGCATTGCGGGCACCGGCACGTGCGGCAGGCGCCGCCATAGCAGCAGTGCCAGCGCCGCCATCAGCAATGCCGACAGCACGTACACCGCGCGCCATCCCGCTACGGCGGCTACCGCACCTGAGACCACGCGCGCCGATAGGAGGCCGATGAACACGCCGCCCTGGACCATGCCGACCACCCGCCCGCGTTGCTCCGGTGCAGCGAGATTGGCGGCGTAGGCGATCAGTCCCTGGGTGAGCGCGGTACCCAGCAGACCCGCCAGCAGCATGCCCGACAGCAACCACGCGGTGCTGCGGGCGGCGGCCAGCCATAGCAGCGCCACCACCAGCGCCAGCAGTTGCATCCGCAGCAGTCGACGGCGGTCGCCACGGTCGGCCAACGGCAGCAGCCCGAGCAAGGCCAGCACGCTGCCGGCCTGGGTGGCGGCCAGCACTGCACCGGCCACGGCGGCATCCAGAGCGAAATCATGGGCCAGGCGCTCCAGCAGCGGCTGCGCGAAATAGACATTGGCCACGCTGGCACCGGCAGCAATGGCGAGCAGGCCCGACACGGGGCGGGACAGCGAAGGCATCATCAGTTTGGTTGCATTTTGAAACCAGGTGCACGGTAGCGCCACTGGTTTTAAACTGCAACCACAATCGAGGGAGTCCGCCATGCACGCCAACAGCCCCTGCCCCGTGGCCCGCAGCGCCGATCTGCTCGGCGACCGCTGGGCATTGCTGGTCATCCGCGATGCCTTCGATGGCGTCAGTCGCTTTGGCGATTTCCAGCGCAGCCTGGGCGCGGCGCGCAACATCCTCAGCGACCGCCTGCGGCGCCTGGTCGAGGCGGGGCTGCTGGTGCAGCAGCCCGCCGCCGATGGCAGCGCCTACCACGACTATGTGCTGACCGCGGCCGGCCAGGACCTGTTTCCGCTGCTGGTGGCCCTGCGCCAATGGGGAGAACGGCATTGCTTCGCTGCTGGCGAAGCGCACTCGCAACTGATCGAATCCAGCAGCCGCCGGCCACTGCCCTACATGCAACCCCAAGGCCGTGACGGCCAGCCCGTGCGCGCCGCCGATACCCGCGTGCGCAAGCTCAAGGGGGAAGGCGGCCGGGGCTGATCCGCCCGTTCGCGCACACCGGTGGCGTCCGTGGGCGGTTAGCATCGCTCGTCTCCTGCCGCTGGATGCCGCCGATGCCGAACCACGCCCGAACCCTGTCGATCCTGCTGCCACTGGTCCTGCTGCTGGCCGCACCACCGGCCTCTGCCCGCGACGTGGCAGCACCTGCAGAGCACGTGGACAGCGACGGCCCTTACCTGTTCCGTGAGGGCGCGCAGCTGAAAGCGCAGTGGATCTGCCAGGACCAGGTGGAAACCCACAGCGTGCAGGCCGGAACCGATGGCACGGAGGTTGCCGCGCGCTGCGGCTACCCGCATGCGGTGCATGTGCTGCCGCCGAACGCGCCGTCGGCATCGATACTGCCGGCCGTGCCACGCATCGTCGCCGTGTCCGACATCCACGGCCAGTACGCGCTGCTGGTCCGCCTGCTGCGCGCCAACCGGGTGATCGACACGCAGGACCGCTGGGCACTGGGCACGGATACGCTGGTGATCGCCGGCGACGTGTTCGATCGCGGCCCGCAGGTGACCGAAGCGTTCTGGCTGCTGTATGGCCTGCAGCAGCAGGCGGCCGCCGCCGGTGGCGCGGTGCATTTCGTGCTCGGCAACCACGAGACCATGGTGCTGTACGACGACCTGCGTTACGTCAATCCGAAATACCTGCGCAGCGCGCAGCTGCTCGGTCGCAGCTATCCGCAGCTGTATGCTGCCGACTCGGTGATCGGCCAGTGGCTGCGCACGCGGCCGGTGCTGCTGCAGATCGGCGATACCCTGTTCCTGCATGGCGGCATCTCGCCCGAAGCGGTGCAGATGGCATTGGACCCGGCCCACACCAATGCCGCCTACCAGGCCTCGCTGGGCATTCCCAAGGCCGAGGTGAAGGCAGCCCCCGCCACCGCACCGTTGTACGACGGCAAGACCAGCCCGATCTGGTACCGCGGCTACTTCGACGGGCGCCTGGACAGCCAGGGCGTACAGGCGGTGCTCGACCGTCTCCAGCTCAAGCGCATCGTGGTCGGCCACACCTCGATGCCACACGTCAGCAGCTTCCACGACGGCCGCGTGATTGCCATCGACAGCAGCATCAAGAATGGCGAGAACGGCGAACTGCTGTTCATCGAGGACGGCAAGCTCAGCCGCGGCCTGCTGGACGGATCGCGGGTGCCGCTGGCCAAGGGCCAGCCTGGCCTGCAGGACTGAACGAAGGGCCAGCGCCGGGTGCGCCTGGCCCCCTCACGCCTGCCACCTCCACCCGGTTTGCCGCTACCCTCGGCAGCCGAGAGGCCCGCCCTGTCCAGCGGGCGGCCCATCCGCCCCCAGGAGCCCCGCGCATGCGCGTACTCATCGCAGAAGACGACCCGGACATCGCCTCTGGCCTGTGCGCCTCGATGCGCCGGCAGGGCCACGTGGTCGACCACGTGGACAACGGCGCGCATGCCGATGCCGCCCTGAACTCCACCCAGTACGCGCTGCTGGTGCTGGACCTGGGCCTGCCCCAGCTGGATGGCCGCGACGTGCTGCAACGGCTGCGCCAGCGCGGCGATGGCCTGGCCGTGCTGGTGGTCACCGCACGCGATGGCCTGGCCGAGCGCGTGCGCGTGCTCGACCTGGGAGCCGACGACTACCTGGTCAAGCCCTTCGCGCTGGACGAATTCGAAGCACGCGTGCGTGCACAGCTGCGCCGGGTCACCAGCAACGGCAACCCCGACCTGCGCATCGGCCGGCTGCGCCTGGACCTGACCGGTCACCGTGTGTGGATAGACGAGCAGACGCTGGAGCTGACCGCGCGCGAATTCGGCCTGCTGTCCGCCCTGGCGGTGCGTGCCGAGCGCATCGTCTCGCGTGCGCAGCTGGTGGAGGCCCTGTGCGACTGGGGCCAGGACCTGACCGACAACGGCTTGGACATCGCCCTGCACCGCCTGCGCCGCAAGCTGCAGCCGGGCGGCATGGGCATCCGCACGGTACGCGGGCTGGGTTACATGCTGGAAGACGCCAGCGCGTGATCAGCGGACCGCCCAGCCTGCGACGGCGTCTGCTCGCCTTCCTGGCGCTGCCGATGCTGGGTCTGCTGACCTTCAACACGCTGCTGGCTTACTACGTGGCGCTGGACTACTCCAACCGCATCCACGACCGCAACCTGACCGATGACACCGTGTCGTTCGCACAGATGCTCAGCACGATGCCGGTCAGCAGCGACCTGTCCCCGCAGGCACGTTTTCTCATCGAATACGACCCCGACGGTCATCGCTACTTCAACGTCGACAGCAGCCGCTTGGGCACCATCGCCGGCAACGCAGATTTCAGCGCCTATGCGCCCTCGCAGGACTGCAGCGGCACGCACCCGGCCCTGTACGAAGGTGAATTGAACGGCCAGCAGGTGCGCATGTCGACGGTCTGCACCCAGGCGATGAACGATCCGCAGGACCAGCTGGCGGTGACCGTGGCCGAAAGCATGGCCGACCGCCGCCAGCGTGCACGCGAGATCCTGATGATCGTCATTCCACTGATGGCCATGCTGGCCCTGGGAATGGCCGCGCTGGTCTGGTTCGGCGTCACCCACGGCCTGCGTATCCTGACCCCGCTGACCTCGCGCCTGGCCCAGCGCCGCGGCGAGCTCGCACCGATTTCCGATGCCGACGTGCCCGAGGAAATCCAGCCCCTGATCAGCACCATCGATGGCCTGTTCGCGCGGCAGGCGGAAATGATCACGCTGCAGAACCGCTTCATTGCCGATGCCGCCCACCAGTTGCGCTCGCCGCTGGCGGGCATGGCACTGCACGTGGACCAGGCACTGGCCCACGGCGATCCGGAGACCGTGCGCGAAGCGCTGCAGAACATCCGCCGGCTCAACCAGCGGACCGCACGCGTCAGCACCCAGCTGCTGGCGTTGAGCCGTGCCCAGACCGTGCCGGAGACGGTGGAGGCACTGGACCTGTCCGAACTGGTGCCGCAATGGGTGGGCATGCGCGTGCCCGAAGCGATCCGCGATGGCATCGACCTGGGCTACCTGGGTCCGCAGCAGCCGGTGCGGATACTGGGCAACGGCGCCCTGCTGCACGAGGCGGTGGACAATCTTATCGACAACGCCCTGCGCTACGCCGGCGCAGATGCGACCGTCACGGTCGGAGTGCAGGCCCTGGACGACAACGATGTCGAGCTGTACGTCGAAGACAACGGCCCAGGCGTACCCGAGGACGTGATGTCGCGGCTGGGGGAACGCTTCTTCCGCGCGCCCGGCACTGCCGCCAGCGGCACCGGCCTGGGCCTGGCCATCGCCCATGAGGCCGTCGAACACCTGGGCGGACGCCTGGGCTACCTCAACCGCCCCGGCGGTGGCCTGAAGGTGTCCATCACCATACCGTTGCTGAAGGGCCCTTGATCCAGACGGACCGTTGAAAGGTTGCCGAAAATCGCGCTTGCGATGCTGACCTTCCCGACTGCCGCGCTGGAGCCGACTGGTGCCTGCATCCCATGAGTTCTTTCTTCCCGGTGGCCCGCAGGGTGTCCTGCTGATCCATGGCCTGACCGGCACGCCCGCCGAAATGCGCATGCTGGGCAAAGGGCTGAACAACGCGGGCTTCAGCGTGCATGGCGTGCAGTTGCCGGGTCACTGCGGCAGCGTCGAAGACCTGCTGCAGACCCGATGGGAACAGTGGTACCAGGGCGTGGAAGATGCGGCGGCGGACCTGCGTGGCAAGGTCGACCAGCTGTTCGTGGGCGGCCTGTCGATGGGGGCGGTGCTGGCGCTGGCGCTGGCCGCGCGGCGGCCGGACTGGGTCTCCGGCGTGGGGGTGTACGGCGCCACCTTCCGCTTCGACGGCTGGAACATTCCGGCGGTCGCACGCTTCTCGTTCCTGCTGCCGTGGTTCAAGCGCCTGGGCATCGGCCGCGACCGCATGTTCATGGAAGAGCCGCCGTACGGCCTGCGCGACGAGCGCCTGCGTGCGCAGGTCAGCGCCGCCATGCTCTCTGGTGACAGTGCCGCTGCCGGCCTGCCAGGCAACCCGTGGCATGCATTGGCCGAAATGCGTGCACTGAGCACCTGGACACGGCGTCACCTGCACCAGGTCACGGCACCATGCCTGGTGATGCATGCCCGCGAGGACGACGTGGCCAGCATGGGCAACGCCGAACTGGTGATCTCGCGCGTCAGCGGACCGACCGAACTGGTGGTGCTGGAAGACAGCTACCACATGATCACCATCGATCGCGAACGGCGCGAGGTGATCCGCCGCAGCGCGCGCTTCTTCAGCGACATCGGCGAACGTGCGGGCGTGCTGCAGGCGGTCGCCTGAGATGGGATCGCTTGCGACCCTGCTGTGGCTGGTCAACGTGGTGCTCGATACCAGCGGCCAGTTGGCCTTCAAGGCTGCCGCCAGCGACCCGCAGGATGGCGAAGGCCTGCAGCGCTGGAAACACATGTTCGGCCGTCCCTGGCTGTGGCTGGGCATCGCCTGCTATGTGCTTGAATTCGTCGCCTGGATCGCCTTCCTGTCACTGGTGCCGTTGTCGCAGGGCGTGCTGCTCGGCTCGATCAACATCGTCGCGCTGATGGTGGCCGGCCGCATCCTGTTCCGCGAGCGGCTGACGCCGTTGCGGGTGACCGGCATGCTGCTGGTCAGCGCCGGCGTTGCCGTGGTCGGAGCCGGAACATGAGGCGGCTGTACCTGGTCGGCTTCCCGCTGCTGATGGCCTTCGACACCCTGGCCCAGCTGTGCTTCAAGTATGCCGGCGACGCCGCGCTGCCGGTCGAGGCCAACAGCGCATGGCTGCTGCGCGTGCTGTCACAGCCCTGGGTATACGGCGCGATGCTCGGTTACGTCGGCGCGTTCTTCACCTGGATGAGCCTTCTGCGGCACGCGCCGATCGGCCCCGCGTTCGCGGCCTCGCACCTCGAAGTGATCAGCGTGCTGCTGCTGTCGGCGTGGCTGCTGCACGAGCCGTTGACGCTGCATCACCTGATCGGTGCGGTGCTGATCGTGGCCGGCATCATCTGCCTGGGCCGCGCCGAGGCGGATGATCCGCATGCTGTTACCGAAGCAGCCCCGTGAGCCTGCTGTCGCGCGAGTTGCCTCCCACCGCTGGGCTGCCCCTGCAGGCCGGCGATTTCCTTCCCGGTGGCGGTGACCTGTGCACGATTCTTGCCGGGCAGCTGGGCACGCCGCCGCTGCAGCTGACCTGCTCGGGCACCCATGCCCTGCTGATCGCCCTGCGCACCCTGCGCAGGCGCGCGCCGCAGCGCGATACGGTGATCCTGCCGGCCTATACCTGTCCGCTGGTACCGATTGCCGTGCACAGCCTCGGCCTGCGCATACACCTGTGCGATACCCGCCGCGACCATTTCGATTTCGACCCGGCGGTGCTGCACGCCGCAGCCGATGCACGCACGCTGGCGATCATTCCCACGCATCTGGGCGGGCGCATCGCCGATGTTGATCGCGCATGTGCCATTGCGCACCGCGTCGGTGCGTGGGTGATCGAGGACGCCGCACAGGCACTGGGTGCACGCGTGGCCGGCAACAGCGTCGGCCTGCGCGGCGATATCGGCTTCTTCAGCTTGGCCGCCGGCAAGGGTCTGAGCCTGCATGAGGGCGGTCTGCTGCTGACGCGTGATGAAGAACTGCGTGCGGCTTTGATCGAGCAGGCCGCAGGACACACGCCCTTCAAGCCGCGCTGGGAACTGACCCGCAGCCTGCAGCTGCTGGGCCTGGCGGCCTGCTACCGCCCTTCCCTGCTGTCGCTGGTGTATGGAAATCCGCTGCGGCGTGCCCTGCGCCGCGGCGACCTGGAAGCTGCGGTGGGTGACGTATTTCCACTGGATATTCCGCAGCATCACGTCAGCCGCTGGCGGCAGAGCGTCGGTGCACGCGCAGCACAGCGCCTGCCCGATTTCCTGCAGGCCGCCCGTCTGCGTGCGCTGCAGCTGCGCATGCAGCTGGAGTCGCTTCCCGCCGTTGAAGTGGTGGACGGAATGCCTGGCACCCAGGGCACCTGGCCGATGCTGATGCTGCTGCTGCCCAGCGAACGTGCGCGTGACAAAGCACTTTCATCGCTGTGGCAGCGCGGCCTGGGTGTCAGCCGCATGTTCATCCATGCATTGCCGGACTATGCCTATCTGCGAGGCGTCGTTGCAGACGCGCACGTACCCAATGCCCGCGACTTCGCCGCCCGCTCCCTGACCGTGGGCAACAGCCCCTGGCTGACCCACGAAGACACGCGCGAGATCGTAAAGGTACTGGCAGGCCAGTAGTGGCCGAAGCCTGCTTCGCGCCTACTGACTGAACGCTTCCCGAGTGCCTTCGTTCGGGCTTTCAGGTGGAAAGGAACGAGAAAGACGGCCTGCCTACATTGGCCCCGTCGCCGGCATCGTGCCAAGGCCTCTCTTCATCGACGGAGCTGCCCATGCAATGGAGCATCCTGTGTGACTTCGATGGCACCATCAGCCTCGAGGACGTCATCGATTCACTGCTGGAAAACTTCGGCCAGCCCGGTTGGCAACAGCTGGAAGACCAGTGGCGCTCCGGCGAGATCGGTTCGCGTGAATGCATGCAGGGCCAGGTCCGCCTGCTGAAGCTGGATCCGGCCACCCTCGATGCACACCTGGACCAGGTACGGATCGATCCGGGCTTCGCCGCCTTCGTCAATCGCGCGCAGGCGTTGGGCCTGCCACTGCGCATCGTCAGCGACGGCCTGGACTACGCAATCCATCGCATCCTCACCAACCACGGCCTGCCGCCGCTGGCTGTGGTGGCCAACCACCTGCGCTGGTGTGACGGCCATTGGCAGCTGGAATCCCCTTACCAGGCCGAAGGCTGCCGCAGCGGCACCTGCAAGTGCACCTGCGCGGCGCAGGCGCGTGCTGACGAAGCTCCCCGCGTGTTGATGATCGGTGATGGCGCCTCGGATTTCTGCGTGTCCGAACACGCCGATTTCGTGTTCGCCAAGCGTCGTCTGATCGCCCATTGCACCAACGCCGGCATTCCCCACGCCGCCATCGACACCTTCCATGACGCCACTGCGCTGCTGCCGCGCCTGCTCGACGGCAGCCTGCTTCAACCCTCGCTTCCGCGGCTGCTCGCCACCGCCTGATCGCTCCGCCCGTTGCTTCCTTCGAATGCCCTCTCCGGAACCGAACCGATGAATATTTTTGACAAGAACGCCGATGCCGCCATCACCGATGCGCAGCTGCTGGCAGACGAAGCCCGCTACAGCTCCTTCGGTGACACCGTGCACTACGTCGATCCGCCGAAGATCTTCCAGCGCTGCGAAGGCAGCTACATGTTCGATGCCGCCGGCACCCCGTACCTCGATCTGCAGATGTGGTATTCGGCGTGCAACTTCGGTTACGCCAACCAGCGCCTGAACAATGCGCTGAAGGACCAGATCGATACCCTGCCGCAGGTCGCCAGCCAGTATCTGCACCCGACTCGCGTGCAGCTGGCCAAGACCATCGCGGTGGACATGCACGAGAAGTTCGGCCTCGACGGCCGCGTGCACTTCAACGTGGGTGGTGCGCAGGCGGTGGAGGATTCGCTGAAGATCGTCCGCAACGCGCGCAACGGCAAGAGCCTGATGTTCGCCTTCGAAGGCGGCTACCACGGCCGCACCCTCGGCGCCTCGTCGATCACCTCCAGCTACCGCTACCGCCGCCGCTACGGCCATTTCGGCGAACGCGCGATGTTCATCCCGTTCCCCTATCCCTTCCGTCGCCCGAAGGGCATGACCCCGGACGAATACTCCGACCACTGCGTGCACCAGTTCGAGCGTCTGTTCGAAAGCGAGTACAACGGCGTGTGGGATCCCAAGGTCGGCCAGGCCGAGTACGCCGCGTTCTACGTCGAGCCGATCCAGGGCACCGGCGGCTACGTCATTCCGCCGCGCAACTTCTTCAAGGGCCTCAAGCGCGTGCTGGACAAGTACGGCATCCTGATGGTCGTCGATGAGATCCAGATGGGCTTCTGGCGCACCGGCAAGCTGTGGGCCATCGAACACTTCGATGTCACCCCGGACGTGCTGGTGTTCGGCAAGGCGCTGACCAATGGCCTCAACCCGTTGTCGGGCCTGTGGGCGCGCGAAGAGTTGATCAACCCGACCGTGTTCCCACCGGGCTCCACCCACTCCACCTTCAACTCCAATCCGCTGGGCACGCGCCTGGGCCTGGAAGTGCTGAAGCTGGGCAAGGAGATGGACTACGAGCGCACCGTGCCGGAGAAGGGCGCCTACTTCCTCGACGGCCTGCGCGGCCTGCAGAAGCGCCATCCGGAAATCGGCGATGTCGATGGCCTCGGCCTGGCACTGCGTGCGGAAATCTGCGCCGCCGATGGCTTCACCCCGAACCGTGAACTGCTGGACCGCATGGTCGACATCGGCCTGGCCGGCGACCTGCTGCACGACGGCAAGCGCATGGGCCTCGTGCTCGATGTGGGTGGCTGGTACAAGAACGTGATCACCTTCGCACCCTCGTTGAACATCAGCTACGAAGAGATCGACCTGGCGATCACCCTGCTGGACCAGCTGCTGACCAAGGCCAAGGGCTGAGCGGGAATGCGCTGCCGGTTCCCGTGCCCCGCATGGACATGATCCCGCGTGTATCCAGCACCGCGCTGGAACCGGCCGCGTTGCTGGAGGGCTTCCTGGCCCACCCACCCCTGGGGTTCGATGCCAGCCGCCTGCCCAGCGGCCTGCCCAGTTTCCGTGCGCCATTGGATCTGACCACAACCCTGGACGATGCACTGCGCACGCGCCTGCTGGGGCTGCCGCTGTCGCGCCTGTGGCAGCCGTGGCTGACCTGGCAGACGCGGTTCATCGGTGCCACCAGCACCGAGTACACGCCGCTGCCGGGGCATGTTTCTGCGGCGGCACTGGCCGACGACGTGCTGCGCCATGGCGTCGGTGACAGCCGGCTGCTGGTGGTCAAGGATCTGGCGATCGATTCGCCCTTGCTGGACGATGCCGCCAACGCACACAGCCACGCCTTCCTGCAGGCGCTGGAAGCACGCGGTTTCATCCCGCTGGAGGGCATGCCGCTGGCATGGGTGGCGATCGATTTCGATTGCATCGACGCCTATCTGGCACGCCTGTCCGCAGGGCGTCGCAAGAACATCCGGCGCAAGCTGCGCTCACGCAGCAACCTGCAGATCGACTGCATCGCCACCGGTGCCCCTGCCCTTGCCGAACCGCGGCTGCAGGCCGAACTGCATGCGCTGTACCTGCAGGTGTATGCACAGAGCGCCGTGCATTTCGACCGGCTCGACCTGCCCTTCTTCCAGCACCTGCTGGCAGACACGCAGGGACAGGGGCGCTTGTTCCTTTACCGCCACAACGGCGAGCTGATCGGCTGGAACCTGTGCTACGTGCATGCCGGCAAGCTGGTGGACAAGTACATCGGCCTGTCCTATCCGCAGTCGCGCGACCACAACCTGTACTCGGTCAGCTGGATGCACAACCTGGAATACGCGTTGCAGCACGGCCTCAGCCACTACGTTGCCGGCTGGACCGATTCACGCATCAAGGCCGAACTGGGTGCCCGCTTCACCTCCACCGTACACGCGGTACATGCGCGTTCGCCGCTGCTGCGCGCCGTCCTGCGCAGGCTGGCCCCGCACCTGCAGGCTGAGCCGGATGGAGGAGGCTGACCGATGCAACTGCGTCCGCCGCTGATCCTCGACCTCGATGGTGGCGTACTGCCATTGCCACAGGCACGCACGCTTGCGCTGCAGCACTGGCATGACCCGCTGCGCTTTGCCTGCCGCAACGCCACGCTGTCACGCTTCGCCACTGAAGTTCTTCGGCCGCTGCCGGCACAGCTCGGCACGGTCATGCTCGGCAGCGGCGACTTCCACCATCTCAGCCTGCCGCTGCTGCAGCACCTGCACACGCGTGCCCCGTTCCAGCTGGTGGTGCTGGACAACCATCCGGACAACATGCGCTTTCCCTTCGGCATGCACTGCGGTTCCTGGGTGAACGCTGCCGCCGCATTGCCACAGGTATCGCATGTGCATGTGCTGGGCATCACCTCCGCCGATATCGGCCTGGGCCATGCGTGGGAGAACCACTGGCGGCCGCTGCTGGGGCGGCGGCTGACCTACTGGTGCATGGATGTGGATGTGGGCTGGGCCAGCCGCATGGGCATGGCAGCTGCCTTCCGCCGCTTCGACCATCCCGAGGCCCTGGTCGCCGCGTTCGCCGCCGAACAGGCGCAGGCCCCTCAACCGACCTACCTGTCGATCGACAAGGACGTGTTCGCTGAAGATGTCGCGCGAAGCAACTGGGACCAGGGCCGCTTCCAGCTTGAACACGCGCTGATGGTGATCGAGGCCCTGCGCACCGGTGGACTGGTGGGCAGCGACATCACCGGCGAGGTGTCACTTGCCAACTACCAGAGCCGTTTCAAGCGTTGGTTGTCATCGCTGGATGGGCAGCCCAACATCAGCGCCGATGATCTGCCGGCATGGCAGCAGCAGCACCAGCAGGTGAACCGCGAACTGCTGGCGGCGATGGCCGCAGTGCCGGCGGCCTGCTGACCCCGCCCTGTAGTGCCGGCCGCTGGCCGGCAGCTGTACCACGATGTGCCAACCAAGGTTGGCACCTGCCAGACCCAGGCAGAGTCGGTAGTGCCGGCCGCTGGCCGGCAACCTCATTGTTCCCGGGCTCACGAGGATGCCGGCCAGCGGCCGGCACTACACTGGACGTCCGCCCCCGGAGCCGCCGCCATGCCCCAGACCGTCATCCCGCAGCTGCGCATGCGCCATGCCGATACCAGCCTGCCCTTCTACGTGCAGGGCCTGGGCTTCCTCGTCGACTGGGAGCACCGCTTCGAACCCGGCTTCCCGCTGTTCGCCCAGCTCACCCGCGAGGGCCAGACGATCTTCCTGACCGAACACACCGGCGACTGCGAGGTGGGCGGTGCGGTGTATTTCATCGTCACCGACGTCGATGGCCTGCACCGCGCGTTCAGCGCTGCGGGAGTACCCATCGAGCAGCCGCCACACGATACCGACTGGGGAAGCCGCGAGATGCTGATCGTCGACCCGGACGGCAATCGCCTGCGCTTCGCCACCGACGCTGGCTGAATGCCACGCGCTTGAGCGGGAATATACGTTTCGTATACGCTTCATATATTTCCAATCGAGAACGCCCATGGGCATCGTCAACATCGATGACACCCTGCACGACCAGCTGCGCCGTGCCTGCACCGTCTCCAACCGCTCGATCAACGCCCAGGCCACGTTCTGGATCCGGGTCGGCATGCTGTGCGAGATGAACCCGACCCTGAGCTTCCAGGACGTCGTCGCCAGTGAACTGCGCGCCGCCGGTGTGCAGCCGCAGCTGCTTGCCCCCGGGCGGGCCTGAGCCGATGGCCATGATCAAGCGCCCCGACGAGATCGACCGCCTGGCCGAGTCCGGGCGACTGCTGGCGCAGGTCTTCGCCATGCTCGACGCGCTGCCGCTGCAGGGCCGCAGCACGCTGGAGATCAACGACATCGTCGAACGCATGATCGTCGACGACCTGCAGGCACGGCCCGCCAGCAAAGGGCAGTACGGTTTCCCGTACGTGCTCAATGCCTCGATCGACAATGTCATCTGCCACGGCATGCCGTCGGCCGATGACGTGCTGCGCAATGGCCAGATCGTCAACCTCGACATCACGCTGGAGAAGAACGGCTACATTGCCGACTCCAGCACCACGTATGTTGTGGGTGATGCCGACTACGCCGCGCGCAAGCTGGTGCAGGTGACCTACCAGGCCATGTGGAAAGGCATCGCCGCCGTGCGGCCCGGCGCGCGCCTGGGCGATATCGGCCACGCCATCGCCCGCCACGCCCGCAGCCACGGCTACAGCGTGGTCAAGGAGTACTGCGGCCACGGTATCGGCCAGGAGATGCACGAGGAGCCGCAGATCCTGCATTACGGCCATGCCGGCACCGGCATGGAGCTGGAGGAAGGCATGGTGTTCACCATCGAGCCGATGCTCAACCAGGGCAAGCCTGCCATCCGCCAGCAGCCGGACGAATGGCCGGTGTATACCCGCGACGGCAAGCTGTCGGCGCAGTTCGAGCACACGGTGGCCGTGACCGGCAGCGGCGTGCGCGTGCTGACCCTGCGCCCTGGTGAAACCCCGTTGTGCGCGGTGGATGCGGCCTAGAGCGGGCGCAGCAGCAACAGCAGCGCAAGGCACAGCATGAAGGCCGCCACGCCTGCATCCAGCAACCGCCATGCTGCCGCGTTGCGGAACACCGGCTGCAGCAACCGTGCACCGAACCCCAACCCGCAGAACCAGAGCACGCTGGCCACGCAGGCGCCCGCTGCGAACACCCAACGCAGGTCACCCGGGTAGCGCGTGGACAGGCTGCCCAGCAGCACCATCGTATCCAGGTACACGTGCGGGTTGAGCAGGGTGAACGCCAGGCAGGCCAGCAGCACCTGCCGCCGGCTGCCACCACTGGCATCGGCAGCGGCCAGCGCGCTGCCACCCCGCCACGCGCGCAGCCCGGCCTGCAGCCCATAGCACAGCAGGAAGGCGGCCCCGCCGAAGCGCAGCACCTGCAGCAGCAACGGCCACTGCAGCACCAGCGCCCCCATGCCGCCCACCCCGGCGAGGATCAGCGCGATGTCCGCGCCCATGCAGGCCAGCACCACCATGCCCACGTAGCGGCGCTGCAGCCCCTGGCGCAGCACGAAGGCGTTCTGCGCGCCGATGGCGATGATCAGGCCGGCGCCCGCAAACAGGCCGGCCAGAGCCGCAGCAATCCACATCCGACGCTCTCCACCTTGAAAGGAGACGCAGGGTGCGACGAACCAACCCGTTAAGGCCAGCTGGTTTTTCTTTATCCTGTGCAGAAAAACTGAAGAGGCACCGCGTGGACCTGGTACATCCGCAGTTGAGCGCCTTCACCGCCGTGCTCGAAGAAGGCAGCTTCGAGGCCGCCGCACGCCGCCTGTCGATCAGCCCGTCGGCGTTGTCGCAACGGATCAAGGCGCTTGAGGACCGGCTGGGCCAGGTGCTGGTGGTGCGCCAGGCCCCGTGCCGCCCTACCGCTGCCGGCGAAGTGCTGCTGCGGCGGGTGCGGCCGATGCAGGCACTGCAGGCCGAAGCGCTTGCCGAACTGCTGCCGGAACGCGGCAGCGATGCCACCCGTACGCCGATTCCGCTGGCGGTCAACGACGATTCGCTGGACACGTGGTTCGTCGCCGCCATCGCCGAGCTGCACCAGCGTCACGGCTACCTGTTCGACCTGCGCATGGACGACCAGGACCACACCCTGGAACTGCTGCGCACCGGCAGCGTGCTTGGCGCGGTCACCGCCGAACGCAGACCGCTGAAGGGCTGCAACGTGCATCCGCTGGGCGCGATGCGCTACCGCGCCATCGCCTCACCGGCATTTGCGCGTCGCCACTTCAGCGCGGGCATGCAGGCCGAAGCATTGGCCTCGGCGCCGATGATCGTGTTCAACCGCAAGGATGAACTGCAATGGCGTTTCCTGCGCAGGCTCACCCGCGCGCGAATGCAACCGCCCGTACACTACCTGCCCTCCTCCACCGGCTTCGTCGATGCTGCCGCGCGTGGGCTGGGCTGGTGCCTGGCACCGGAGGCCCTGGTCACGCCAGCGGCAGAGGCCGGGCAGATAGTTGTGCTGGAACCGCATCGCTGGCTCGACGTACCCTTGTTCTGGCAGCATGCCGCCGTGCGTTCGAGCACGTTGCAACACATCACCCACGCGCTGCGTACCGCCGCGGGCAATACCCTACGTTGAAAAGAGCATGATCCAGACCACCGCAGACCCCGGCTTCACGCGCGGACCACTACCGTTTGCCCACTTCTTCACTACAGGAACGGCATGCGCCTGAGCTGCCCACGGACAAGGATTCATCGCGCGCTCGGCGCTGCCGGCCTGGCCTTGCTGGCCAGCCTGCCGCTGGCTGCAGCGGCACAGACCAGCGCGCCTCCCGCACTGGAATGGGAACAGGCGCGGCAGCGTCTGGAACAGGTCTCCGACGCGCTGGCCGCTGCTGATGCCGGCGTGCGCAACAAGGAAGACCTGCACGAGGCCACCCGCCTGCTGCGCCTGCCGGAGATCACCGGCGAAGTGCGGCGGCTGCAGTTCCAGAAGACACTGACCCTGCCGCTGGGCTCGCTGGCGCCGGTGGCCGAAGCCTTTGGCATCGACTCACCGCTGTCGTTCACCGAGCGCGACTGGCGCACACGGCCGGTGGTCACTGCGGTGCTGCCGCTGTACACCGGCGGCCTGATTCCGGCCGCGCAGCGTGCTGCCGGCGCGGCCAGCGAACAGGCCAGCGCCGAGCGCGAAGCGCAGCGGCAGTCGCTGACCGTGCAACTGACCCAGGCCTACTTCGGTCAGCGCTTGGCCGAACAGGCAGTGGTCGTGCGCCGCGACGTGCGCGATGGCTTGAACCGCCACCTGTCCGATGCCGAGAAACTGGAACGCGAAGGCTTCGCCACGCGTGCGCAGCGCCTGCAGGCCACCGTCGCCCGCGACAAGGCCGAGCGCGAGTACCAGAAGACGCTCAATGATCTGGCCACGCTGAAGGCTGCGCTGGCCACGCTGTTGCGCAGTGGCGGCGATGTGCAGCCGCTGTCGCCGCTGTTCGTGCAGCGCGCGCCGCTGGAACCGGTCGCCACCTTCGAGCGCACCGCGCAGGCACGGCAGCCGCAGATCGCCCGCCTGCGCGCGATCGTCGCGCAGGCCGAACAGGGCGTGCGCGTGCAGCAGGCCAAGCTGAAGCCAACGGTATTCCTGTTCGGCCAGTACGACTTCCGGCGCCGCGACGAAATGCTGACCGATCCGGACTGGGCGTTCGGCATCGGCCTGAAGTACACGTTCCTGTCGCCGAACTCACGGCCGGCACAGATCAGTGCAGCACGCGCGCAGCAGGAACAGGCCGAGGCCGGCCTGCGCGAGGCCGAGAACCAGGTCGCGCTGGGTGTGCGCAAGGCCTGGAACGAGCTGGAAACCGCACGCCAGCAGTTCGTGCTGCTGGACAGCAGCATCGCCCAGGCCGACGAGAACCTGCGCCTGCAGGAGCTGGCCTTCCGCGAAGGCCAGGCCACCTCGCTGGACGTGATCGACGCGCGGCTCGGTCTCGGCGGTGCCCGCGTCGAACGTGCGCAGGCCGCCTACCAATACGATATCGCCTTGGCACAACTGCTCGAGGTGAGTGGACAGATGGACCGCTTCGAAGACCATCGGCGGCGTGCAGACGAGGTAATTGATCATGAGTGATGTGTTGCACGACGAAGCAACTACGCCCCCGGGCAAGCGCCGGCTGGGGCCGGTTCTGCTGGTGGTGCTGCTGGTGGCGGTGGTGCTGGGCCTATGGCTGGCCTGGCGCAGCCCCGCCGACCAGATCCAGGGCATGGCCGACGCCGACACCCTCAACGTGTCCGCCAAGATCACCGCGCGCGTGGCCGAACTGAAGGTCCGCGAGGGCGATCGCGTGCAGGCCGGGCAGGTGCTGTTCCTGCTCGACAGCCCCGAAGTAGCAGCCAAGGAACAGCAGGCGCACGGCGCACTGGCTGCGGCGCAGGCGGTGGCCGACAAGGCTGCCGAAGGCGCACGCAGCGAAGACATCCGCGCGGCCGAAGCCAACTGGAAGCGCGCCGAAGCCGGTGCCACGCTTGCCGATGCCACCTACCGGCGCGTGCAGAACCTGTTCAACGAAGGGGTGATGACCCGGCAGAAGCGCGATGAAGCGGCGGCCCAGGCCACCAGCTCGCGCGAACTGGCCCGCGCCGCACGCGCCCAGTACGACATGGCGTTGACCGGCGCGCGCGAACAGGACAAGCGTGCCGCGCAGGGCCAGGTGCAGCAGGCCCAGGGCGCGGTGGCGGAAGTCAACGCCGCGCGCGTTGAAGTGGAAGGCCGCGCGCCGGTGGCCGGCGAGATCAACAAGCGCATGGCCGACCCGGGCGAACTGGTACCAGCCGGCTACCCGGTGTTCACCCTGGTCGACATCGACCGCATGTGGGTGTCGATGAACCTGCGCGAATCGCAGATGCAGGGCCTGAAGGTCGGCAGCAAGCTGCAGGGCAGCGTGCCGGCACTCGGCAAGGACGGTGAGTTCGAGGTCTACTTCATCAATCCCGCGGGCGACTACGCCACCTGGCGCACCACCCGCCAGTCATCGGGCTATGACGTGCGCAGCTTCGAAGTGCGGGTGCGCCCGGTACGCCGCATCGAGGGCTTCCGCCCCGGCATGAGCGTGCTGTTCGCATGGCCGCAGCACTGAACACCAGCCGCAGCAGCTTCGGCAGCTCATGGCAGCGCGAACTGCGCCGGTTGCGCAGCAACCGTGCGGACCTGGCGCTGGTCACCGTGCTGCCACTGTTGATGCTGGTGGTGATGGCCTGGATGTTCTCCGCATCGGTGATGCGCGATGTGCCGATTGCCGTGGTCGACCTTGACCACAGCAGCGACAGCCGCCTGCTGCTGCGCATGCTCGACGCCAGCCCCGGTGTGCGCATCGCCCGCCAACCGGTCGATATGGATGAGGCGCGCGCGCAGCTGCGTCGGCTGGAGGTGTTCGCGGTGGTACTGGTGCCGCGCGATGTGACCCGCCAGGCGCTGCGCGGCCGGCAGGGCACGGTGTTTTCCTATTACAACGCCACCTACATGACCACCGGCCAGTCCGCCGCGCGGGATATCGGCGACGCGGTATCGGCATGGAACGCGCGGTTGCTGCGCGAACGTATCGGCCTGCAGGTCGGGCCGGGCAAGCTGCGCGCCGCCCCGATCGCGGTGCAGTCGGACATCCTGTTCAACCCGGCGCGCAGCTACGAGCTGTTCCTGCTGCCACTGATCTTCCCGGCGGTACTGTCGCTGATACTGGCGCTGGCCGTGGCCGGCAGCCTCGGCCGTGAGATCCGCGACGGTACCCTGCCCGCCTGGCTGGGCCATGCACCATGGTCGGCCATTGCCGGCAAGGTGCTGCCCTACGTGCTGCTGTTCTCGTTGTACGGCGCGCTGGGCGCGGCCTACCTGGCCTGGCTGCGTGGCGACGGCATCGCTGGCAGCGTGCTTCTGCTGCTGCTCGCACAGCCGCTGTTCTACCTGGCCACCGCGGCCTATGCCCTGTTCTTCGTCGGCGTCACCCGCGACATGGGCACGGCCCTGTCTGCCGTGGGCCTGAGCATCGGCACCGCGCTGGCCTTTTCCAGCGCCACGTTCCCGGTGATCGACGCACCGTTGTTCACCCGCGTCTGGCACCTGCTGCTGCCGCTCAGCGCCTACATCAAGCTCCAGACCCAGCAGCAGTTCATCGGCTCGCCACTGGCCGTGTCGCTGTGGCCACTGGCCACGCTGCTGCTGATGATCGTGGTCGCCGGCGGCATCGGCGGCTGGCGCCTACTGGCGTTCGCGCGCACGCCGCAGGCCGCGCAACCCGCTGGAGCGGGCGCATGAGCAGGATCTGGCACAGCCTGCGGCAGACCCTGCTGGCCGTGCTCTGCGACCGCTATGCGATCGTGGTGATGGTCGGCGCGGTGATTCTGTACTCGTTCTTCTACCCCGCCGCCTATCGCCACCAGGTGGCCGGCAACCTGCCCGTGCTTGTGGTCGATGAAGACCACAGCGCGACCAGCCGCGAACTGCTGCGCAAGCTCGATTCGCTGCGCGTGGCCCATGTGGTCGGGCAACCGGCCGACCTGCTGGAGGCGCGTGCACAGCTGGAGGCCGGCCATGCCGAAGGCATCGTGCTGATCCCGGCCAACCTGGAACGCGACATCCTGCGTGGCCATCCGGCCAAGCTGGTGCTGCTCGGCAACGGCGCATATCTCGGCCGCGCCAGCTGGGTGCTGGGCAGCGTGGCGGATGCACTGGGCGCGTTCGGCCGCGAAGCGGCAGTCACCCAGGCCGCGTTCATGGGCGCGCCACAGGCGCCACCGGTCGCCCTCGTGCAGCGGCCGTTGTTCAACACCCAGGAAGGCTACGGCAGCGCGATCGTACCCGGCGTGGCCGAACTGATCGTGCACCAGACACTGCTGATGGGGATCGGCGTGCTGCTCGGCGGTCGCCGGCTGGCACTGGGCCGGCGCCTGCGCTTCGACCTGCCCACCCTGACCGGCATGGCGCTCGGCTTCGGCCTGATCGGGCTGTTCGGGCTGTTCTGGTACGCCGGATTCACCGCCTGGGTGCAGGACTATCCGCGTGGTGGCAATCCACTCGGGCAACTGCTGGGCGGTACGCTGTTCATCGCTGCCACGGTAGCCTTCGGCCTGTTCGTCGGCAGCTTCTTCCGCACCCGCGAACGCGCCTTCCAGTACATCATCGCCACCTCGATCCCGCTGTTCTTCCTGGCCAGCCTGTCCTGGCCGGCGGTGATGACCCCGCGCCCACTGGTGTGGCTGGCGCAACTGTTGCCCACCACTTCCGGCATCAACCTGATGGTGCGCCTGAACCAGATGGACGCCAGCCTGGCTGAGGTCAGCCACGAGCTGATCACCCTGACCGCCCTGCTGGTGCTGTACAGCGCCCTCGCCCTCTGGCGCCTGCACAGCAAAAAGGGGACGGAGGGGATTAAGTCGTAATCGGCGCGAAGGGGAGAAACCGACTTGATCCCCTCCGTCCCCTTTTACGGTTCCGGTGCGTACCAGAACGGGATGCTGTATTCGCGACGGCGGCTGGGCCCACGTTCGCCGCCGTCGGCGTTCCAGACCAGTCGCAGGTCATGCCGGCCCGGCTTCAGATCCGCCATCGGCAAGTAGCCCACCAGCCCGCGCATATCCAGGTCCCGGCGCTCCATCGGCACGAAATCATGCAGGTCGACCTTGCCGCCATCGAGCTGCACCGTCCACAGCAGCGCCATGCAGTTCACCGCTGCCGTCGCCGCCTGTGCACCCTGCGCTTCGTTGCGGGCACCGCCCGCACAGCGCTGCCGTGCCACCGGATTGTCACGCTGCGGACGGTGCGGAATGAACAGCCGCAACCGCGATGCACTAATGGTATCGGCCGGAATCATCGGATAGGGCAGCAGCTGGTCATGCGCCGAGCGCAGCGATTCGTAGTGCGCGCCAAGCATGCCGTGGTCCACCGCTTCTTCGGTCATCACGCTGTAGCGGTTGAACAGCGAGAACTTCATCGAGCCGTACACCTGCAGCGCGGCGAGCACCATCGCCAGCATTACCGCCGATATATAGATCACGGTGAACGAGCGACCGCGCAGGTTGCTCTGCAGGGTCCACTGCATGGTCTGCAGCAGGCGCAGCATCGGTACCCGCTGCAGGCCAGCCAGCACCGACTGCAGCCGCTTCTCCTGCCGTGCGGTGTCCAGGCCCCGCGCGTGGCGCCGCGCGATCGATTTTTCCAGCAGCATCGGCACCATCGCCAGGCCAAGCAGGCCAACCATCAGCACCGCAACGATCGCCAGCGTGATGCGATCGACATCGCCGAAGGCGGCACCGATGGCCATCGCCACGCCCAGCGAGACAATCGCCACCACCAGCGTGCCGGCCAGGGTCTGCACGCACAGCAGCGTGCTCGAGAACAGCATGGTGGCAAGCCGGTCTGCGCGTTCGATGGTGCCGTCGAGCCCACCGTCGCGCTGCTTCAGGAACGCACGTGAGAACGGCCCCAACATTGTCAGTCGATCCCAGTCGATGCCTTTGGGGAAGTGCGATTTCAGGCCGATCAGGCCGATCCAGTAGCCACGCACCGCCAAGTGGATGATCAAGGCCACCGCCAGCACGTAGCACATGCCGACGCCGATACTGAAGGCGAACCACAGCGCCTGGAAATAGACCCCTTCGGTATGCAGGCTGCTGCGCGCCCAGGCATCGAACAGGTAGCCCGGCACGGCCAGCAGCGCGAAGGCAAGCAGGCCGGAAATGAACAGCTCCAGCTCGTCTGTGCGGTCGCGCACGCGGGAGTAGCTGGCTGTCGTGCGAGGCACTGCATCGGCAACATCGGACGGTTCCCGGCGGTCTACAGTACTCGACTCGTTCACTGGCGATTCATCCCTGGAGGTCGGCGCAGTATAGGCATGCACCCTGCTTCACGGAACGGGACCGGAAACGGAGAACGCCGGCACAGGGCCGGCGTTCGGGGTACAGCAGTGTGGAAGGGGTTATCGCATGGAGGGATCAGCGATAGACACGCTCACAACGGCGCTCGACCACGCGGTCGCCGGTCTTCTGCTGATGGTTGCCCTGGATCTGCCGCCCAGCTGCACCGCCCGCCACGGCACCGGCGACAGTCGCCAGCTTCTTGCCATTGCCGCCGCCTACCTGGTTGCCCAGCAGGCCACCGACCACGGCGCCCGTAGCGGTACCGGTGATGCGGTTGGGATCGCGGGTATTGCGCTGCACTTCCACGTTCTTGCAGACCACGCGGCTGCCATCGTTGAACTTGCGCCCTTCATCACGCGGGCCGTAATTCTGTGCGCCAGCAACGGACGAGGCCGCCAGCAGGGTGCCCAGCACCATCAATCGGGTCGAGCTCTTCATGGCCATCTCCTGTGCTCCGGTATGGGGCAAGTGTCTGCCTGCACGTGGCAACTGCAGGTGAAATCCACGTCTCCAAGCGCTCAATGGCCATCATCGGTTCAGGAAACAAAAATGCGCCCATCGCGACCAGCATCGCGATGGGCGCCGTCTCCCACCCGGCTTAGAACTCTTCCCACCCACCCGTGTTGGCAGCAAGCGACGGGGCGATGCGCGGCGGCACGCCGGTCACGCGACGCACCGGCGGCACGCTTGCGGCGACCGCGGCCAGCATCGGCCGGACCGCTGCCGCCGCCACCGAAGCCCCGGTGCGGAACACCGACACCGCTTCGGCCAGCAGGTTAGCCTGCTCCTCCATCGAACGTGCAGCAGCGCTGGCCTCTTCCACCAGCGCAGCATTCTGCTGGGTGGTTTCATCCATCTGCATCACAGTCTGGTTGACCTGCTCGATGCCGGAACTCTGCTCCTGCGACGCGGCGGAAATCTCGGCCATGATGTCTGTCACCCGCTGCACCGATGCAACGATCTCGCCCATCGTGGTGCCCGCCTGACGCACCAGCGCCGAGCCGTCGGATACCTTGCCCACCGACTCTTCGATCAGGCCCTTGATCTCCTTGGCGGCGCCCGCAGAGCGCTGCGCCAGCGTCCGCACCTCGCTGGCCACCACGGCAAAGCCCCTGCCTTGCTCGCCCGCGCGCGCAGCTTCCACCGCAGCGTTGAGCGCCAGGATATTGGTCTGGAAGGCAATGCCATCGATCACGCTGATGATCTCGGCGATCTTCTTCGACGACGCTTCGATGGCCGTCATGGTGGTCACCACCTGGCCGACCACTTCCCCACCCTGCGACGCCACCCCATGTGCACCGATTGCCAACTGGTTCGCCTGACGCGCGTGTTCGGCGTTCTGCTTCACCGTGGAGGTCAGTTCCTCCATCGACGCCGCCGTTTCTTCCAGATTGGCCGCCTGCTGCTCGGTACGGCGCGACAGATCGGTATTGCCCGAGGCGATTTCCCCCGCTGCCAGATTGATGCTGGATGCACTGGCCTGGATGCGGCCGACAATCTGGGTCAACTGCTCGACGGTGGCGTTGCAGTCGTCGCGCATGCGGGCGAACACACCGTGGAATTCGCCCTGCATGCGTACGGTCAGGTCTCCGCGCGAGATCGCCTGCAGCAGGCTCGACACCTGCACCAGGTTCTCATCGGTGGTCTGCATCAACCGGTTCAGGCCGGTCACCATCTCGCCGAAATCGTGCTCGAAGCGCGTTTCGTCGCCACGCAGGCTGAAGTCGCCTGCGGCGGCGGCCGTCGCCAAGCGGCGGATCTCGCCGTTGATGGCCGACAGACTCGATTTGGTCTCGTCCATGGCCTGAGTGATCGCCGCTTTTTCGCCCGGCAGGCGATCCATGTCCACCGACAGGTCACCGCGCGCGTAGTGCTTCATCACCTCGATCAGGCGGTTCTGTACCTGCACGTGCGAACCCACCAGCGCGTTGGTGTCATGCACCATCCGCCCGTAGTCACCGGGGAAGGTGCTCTCGTCCATGCGGTAGCTCAGGCTGCCGTCATCATGCTGCCGCGCCATCTCGCCCTGCGCCGTCATCACGGCCTGCAGCTGCCCCTGCATACGCTGCATGGATTTCAGCAACTGGGTCACCTCGTCGTTGCCCGAAGCATCGATGACGTTGTCCAGGCGACCGTTGGCGATGCCATCGGCCAGCTTCACCGCACCCGCCAAGGGGCGGGTCAGGCTGCGGGTGATCGCCCACGCAGCCAGTGCACCGAGGATCAGGCTGAGCACACCGAACGCAATGGACAGTGTTCCCGTCCACGCTTCCGTGGCGCGGTACTCCTCACGGCTGCGTTCGGTCAGGGCTTCCTGGTGCCGCAGCAGGCTGGAGATCGCTTCATTCCAGGCCGTGGCCAGACCGTGCTCGGCCAGCAATTCGGTGGCCGCACCATCGTAGTCGCCCGCCTTCATCCGCTCGTGCAATTGCTGGGTGGAGACGTCGGTCGCCTTGCGTGCCGCCGCGATCTGCGCCACCAGCGTATCGCCGGTGGCATCACGGGGAATCTTGACGTACTTGTCCCAGATGCCATCGTAGGTATGGCTCAGTTCCTGCGCCAGCTGGTAATCCTTGTCGAACTCCTCACCGCGCTTGATCACCATCAGGCGACGATGCATCAGCACCGCGTTGTTGGTATCGAGCATGTCGTTCAACAACCGCATCTTGACCATGTTCACGCCCACCACTTTCTCGAACTGGGCGGACTTCAGATGGTTTCCGTACAGCACCAGGCCGACGATGGCCAGGATGAACAGCAACAGCAGACCGAAGCCGGCGGAAAGCCGGGATCCCACACGGAGGTTGCGTAAGGCGAGCATCTCAATTCCCTTGATCGTGGCCCTATATCGGTGGCGGCACGGGATGGGGAAACTTTAAGGATACTTTACGCTGAAACCCTCATAAATGTGAATCGGCTCAAACATTCTTCCACATGCACCGACCCGCCCGCGCTGTTGGCAGGTAATCGTTAGAATTATTTCCAGCCCAACGACAGCCCGCCTCGAGAAAAAACGCCACTTTTCCTCAACGGTAAAGTCGGCCTACCTGATGCCCTGTTGACTTGTGGAAATCACTGCAGACCGACCCTTGGTAGCTGCCTGCGGCACCGAACAAGCCACTAAGAAGTGCCCCAACCTTAGGACGCCATTGGGCCAGGAAACTCATCGGTGAAAAACCGTGTTTCTTCATCCTTTGCAGGCTCCATGCCTCCAATAACGGTCCTCGCACCAACCACGCCTTTTATGTACAAGAACAATTTCTGCAGCTCATCCATCGCAGCCAAAACCTCCGCGCGATCCGCGTCGAATGAAACCTCAACATCCATCAGACCATCATATCTAAGCACTCGAAGCAACAAAAATGGCAGATGCACATTGCCAACATTGAATCCTTGCAGTGTTTGCACGAGGCATGAATCGCCATCTGCGCAAGCAGAGCCAGGGCCGGCGTCAATCCACATTTCGACATCAACGGGCATGCCATCAACTTCCGGAACTGAAACCGAATCCGAGGACCGCCAAATTCTCGCCAACACGGCCAGAACCCCGTCAAGAGGTACTCCTTCCATCACCACTTCGTACGCGTCACTCATCGATAAACCCCTTGAACCTTCCGTCCATATTCAATCTAACACCCCGTCCATCAGGAAGCTTCTTCTCCAAGAAGGTGATTCCATCCTTATTGGTTACAGGTTTGAACTCTCCTGGCGCCCTCGCCACTTCACGAAGATGCCTCATTGCTTGTTCGTTCCACGACTTCATCGAACCGGTCATTTTCCCCCATACTTCAGGGTTTCTGCCGGCATGCTTCGACAAGGCATGACCAATCACAGTGCTGCCCTTGTAGGGGGCTTGGGCGGAGCCGAGGACTATCCGAATTTGGCCTGCACTGACGGTCCCCCCCACATGTGCAACAGCGGATGCTGAGTTCTTGATAGCCTGCGAAGCAATTGATTCCGCGACCTCTGCCACAACCTTGCCACCCGGAACCTTGGTCGCAACTAACAGAGGAATTGCCGCGAGGCTCGCAGACTCACCATCCCCCTTCAACAGGTTCTTAATGAAGCTCCCAATCGCGCCAATATCCCCACTGAAGGTCTCAAGAATGGTAATTCCATCTCGTCCGCGCGCACCCGTTGCCAACTCGGCGAATTGGCGATTGTAATCCAAGCGTACGTCCGCTTCTGTCTTGCCCCCATCCATGAGCGCTTCAGAGAGGAAATCAATTTCCCTTCTTCGAGTTCCAAGCAGATCCTTGTACAGGCTGTGGTCGCGACGCCTGTTGTCGTCCAGCTCTATGAATCCCTCACGCTGCTGGCCATCAGGCCCAATGAATGTCATCGGATTGGCTCCAATGAAGTGAGATGCAGCAGCGTCAGAGTCGTACTTGCCATAGATCTCATCAACCCGCGCGTATGCTTCACGTAGCAAACGGCCTCGTGCCTGCTTGATCTGGTCAGGAGTGCAGGTCGACCCACACCCGTACAACTGATCTGCAAACTCTTCAGCCTTTCCCACCAAGAAATTTATTTCGTCTGGATGCAACTGACGGTTGTACCGATCCCCCAACAGCGCAGTTGCAGCACCGTCGGTCCCACCGACCACACCACCCAATGCAGCGCTCGCCAGTTCGATCAGGCTATTGAACTCAGCACTACTGGGGTCCATACCCTGACCCGTAAGGAACCTGATCATCGCATCCTTGGCCAGCTCGGAACCGGCCGCAGCCGCCGCTGCACCGCCGATATCCCCACCGCTCAACGCTGCCACTGCCGCGCCAGTCAGACCGTGCAGGAGTACTTTGTTGCGTCCACCCTCGCCCCACTGGTCAATCCGGCGAAGTGCATCGGCTTCGGCCTCAGCATCGCCATTGGCACGGGCCACTTCCAGGTCTGCATTTGCCTGGGCAGTTTTTTTTGCTGCCAGGTTGCCGATCACTTCAAAGCCGATGGCACCAAGCATCTCAGTCAGTTCCTGCCTCTCCTGCACCTTTCTTTCGTCAAAGATCGGCGCAAAGCCGTTGGCGTTGTCTAAGCCCGTCACGCCACGCTGCAAGCCTGCTAGTACGGAGTCGTCACCGTTGCGGATCTCGACTGTTCCATCTGCCAAGCCACTGCGAGTTGTGGAACTCTTGCTGTCCCCTGTCGGCAGACCGGGCACCAGTGACGGATCGAACGAGAAGCCATCCGAGGGATTGCCACCGCCGCTTGTACCGCCACTGACGGACGCAGAAAGGAACTCAGCACGATTCTTCAGCTCCTCGAACGACAGGCTGCCCGTAGACAGCTGATTCTTCGACGGATCCGCCGTACTGCCGATCACAGCACCAGCGAGGTGGGTATTTCCCCCAACCTGAAGCTGGAATCCGCCGCTACCCGCTGCGATTCCTGTCTGCTCGCGAACACTGCGATAGTCACTGTCGATCATGCTGGCACTACCGCTGGCGCTGCCCTCAAAGCCGTAGCCGATGGTCGCCTCGCCCTTCGCAGCCAGCTGATCGGTCTTGTAACGGTCTGTGTCCTGCTCGCTGCGCAGCGTCAAATCGCCGGTTACACGTCCGACCACTTGGTCGGCCAGGAGCTGTGCGCCTTGCAAGGTGGTATTGCCGCCACTGCTGAAAGTCAGCCTGTCGCCGGCCTGGATGATGCTCTCGTTGTGAAGGGTGCCCTCGCCGTCCGCCTTGCCGCGCGCAGCGTTCGCGCCCACGTAGACACCGATGGCGGCACCTCCACCACTGCTGCCACTGATGGCAACGCCCACCTCCCCGCCCAGCGACTGGTTTCGGCTCTCCTGAGAGTAGCGATCTTCACTGCTACGGATGATCAGGTCATTCGCTGCGGCCAGATCGACATTGCGGCCGGAAATCTGGCTGCCGACAATCGTCAGGTCGCCGCCGGTCGCAGCAACAACAACGTCGCCCTCGCTCTTCAGGAGGCTGCCCCGGTGCGTTGTCTGCTCCATTACGCTCTCAGAGCGGGACCGCTGGCTGCCAACCGTCACTCTGACATTCAAGCCGGCACCGCCCTCGCCGTTGCCCGATTGCTGGCCAACCGCTTCGGCGACGGCTATCGCTCCTTGAGCAGCTTTGTACGCATAAAGTGCTTTCAGACGATCATCTTCGACTTCATCTGCTCTCTTGGCGGTCGCATAGACCGCCCTCGCGCTTTGCACGGTATCAACGCTGGCACCGCCCAGCGCGACATTCAGACCGGACTGGCGGAAGTAGCTATTGTCGGTGTATGTCGTTTGTTGCTTGGCAGCATCAATGAGCACGTCCTTGCCAATCATCGTGATGCCCGTCTTGGACAGCACATCCGATCCACCCAGGTGCAAGGTCTGCCCGGCAGAGAGCGTAACGCTCCCTTGCGCGCTGCCAATGAGACTTCCTTCGGCGAGCGTTTCAGTCAACGAGTTGCTGTTTCCGTTGCTACGGCTCCCAAACGTCACGCCGAAGCTGCCGTTCATACCTCCCAGAAGGCCCGATTTCCTGCGGTCGCTGCTGTGTTGTTCGGAATGAGTTGATTCGGCAGCCAAGATGCTGAGATTGCCCTTGGCTGCCATCAGAACGTCGGCGGTCGCCGCTACCCTGGCCCCCTCAACAGTAATGTCCCGGCCGGCTCCAATGATTACTTTCTCTCCCGAGAGCGTGGTGCCCATTGCCAGGGCGTCCTGCGTGGCATCATGCGTTGCGGTTCGGGTGCTGGAGGTGAGCCCGCGCTTCTTGCTCTGAGTGTCCTTCTCCCACGTATGCGATTCCTGAGCTGCGAGGAGATTGACATCGCGCTCTGCGCCAATGCTGATCGCGCCTTGGTCGCTTCGCACGCCCGCCGCAATCAACGTCACATCGCGGCCAGCGGAGAACGCGATGTCATCCCCCGCTTGCAACTGGCTTCCACGAACTGTCTCATCACTCTGACTAACCTGCAGTGAGCTGCGCTTGCCCGCATTGGCGAAGTCGCGACTCTCACTGTCCACCAATGCCTGGCTGTTGATGTCACCACCGGCCTGCAGCGCCAGTCCACCACCGGCCTTGATCTGCGCGGCGGCCAGGTTGATGTCCTTGCCAGCAGCCAGCACTACATCGCCACCACCCTGTACCGACGTGGCAGCGTGCGTTGTCTTGCTGCTGCGCTGGTGGTTGCGGTCGTCGAAGGTGGCATCGCGGCGCTCGTCCAGCGCAATCGTGCCGACATCCAGATTCCCACCTGCCGCCAACTGGGTAAGACCATCGGTGCCGGCATTGCGGATCTGCGCGGCCTGCAGGCTGATGTCACCGCCGGCCACCACCGACAACATGCCATCGCCGCTGGGGTTGGTCACATACAGGCCGGCGACGCGATCGATGCGGTTGGTCTCGTATTGGTAGGTACCACCGCCCCGCTGTGTTTCCACGGTGGAGGCCACCGTGACATTTCCCGCCGCCTGCACCGACAGCGCATCGGTCGCCGTCACGGATGCACCGGCAATGCGGATGTCCTTGTCCGACGCCAACCCGACGTATTGGCCGGAGATGCTGCCGCCCAGGTGTTCGATGTTGCCGGCATCGATGGTCACCAGCTTGCGACCAGCGATGTCACCGGTGTTGACCAGGCCATTGGCCAGTTTGATATCGACATTTGCGCCGGCCAGCAGCGCACCCTGCCCGTCCAGGTCACCCGGGCGCAAGCGCAGGTACACCTGCGGCACCAGCGCGGTGGTGGTGCTGCCGTCGGCCAGGGTCACGGTCTGCTCGACGAGCCAGACAATGTCGCTGGTCAGCTGCGCCATCTGCGCCTCGGTCAGCGCCACGCCCGGGCGCAGCCCCCATTCGCTGGCCACGGTAGCGCCGGCTTCCAGCAGCGCGCGGTACTGCGCCTCATCGCTGGCGTAACCATCAAGGAAGCGGCGGCCGGTCAGCTCGCCGATCTGCTCGCGCACCAGCTTCTGTTCGTAGTAGCCGTCACCCAGCCGCTTCTGCACGGTATCGGGCGAGTAACCCATCTGCCCCAGCAGGTGGTCCGAGCTCAGCCACGTCTTGTGGTCGGTGAAGCGCGGATCGGTTTCAACCAGATAGTTGCCACCGTTGCGATTGACGTTGAACAGGCTGGCCGTGGGTGCGCGGGTGTCCGGCGCGCCCATCGCGATGCGGTCCGGCGAGCCGCCGGCGGCGGCGACCACGCGCGAACCGGATGCGGCGCCATTGCCGGCGATGCCCCCGACCGTGCCGCCCTGCTGCGTGCCGGCGGCATCGGCCGCCTGCGCCAGCGCGCGTTCCGCCCCCGTCCCTACGCTGTGGCCCGGTCCCTGCGCACCGTTATGGCCAGGGCCGTCCGGCAGCGTCTTCGGCCCCTGCACGTTGAGGTTGGCCATTGCCGCGCCATCCTGCACGTTGGGTGCGTTGCGCCCCTGGTTGAGGTTGCTGAGGTCGCCAACGTCGATGGTCAGGGTGCCGCCGCTGGTGATGCTGCCGCCGATCTTCCCGGTCACTTCGGAGATCGCCGGGTTGCTCCAGGTGACGAGGTCGCCGGAGAAGGTATGCCCCACGTTGTTGAAAGCATGGGTGCGATACAGCGTCGCAGCCAGGTTCTCCACCTTGGCGGTGCCACCCAGGCCAACGATGTCGAGATTGCCGCCGGCGGCAATGCTGCCGTAGTGATTGCGCAGATCATCGGTACGCAATCGCATTGCACCACCGGCGCGGATGACCGCATCGGCGCCTACGCCTGGCCCCAGAACATCCTCGGTCACCGTCTGCGTGGCGATGCGGTACTGTTCGTTGCTGCTGACGTTGTTGCCGCCGGAACCTCGCGGATTGGTCAGGTGCTGGTCCGGGGCATAGTCCTTGTAGGTCCACAGCTGCACGCAGTTGGTGGTGCAGGTGCCATAGGCGTTGGAATAGGTCAGCTTGTCGTCGACGTAGCGGAAGGGCGGTGCATCCGGATGCAGCCCGCTCAGCTCGGTGAACGGATCATCCGCGCCGCTGGCGACCTGGTCGGGATTGATCTGGTTGTCCTGGCGACCGACGTAGTACATGACCACGGTGCCGTCCTGCACGTTCAAGCGCGAACGCTCGCCGAGGCCGGCATAGAGCCCGCCGCGCCCGAAGAAGTAGGCGCTGGTCTGTGCTGTCAGGCGCACCACCGCCCGGTGTACGGTGAAGCCGTCGGGGGTGATGTGCGGCGTATCTTCCAGGATGTCTGCAGGATTGAGGTAATAGACCTCGTGCGCGCTGTAGTGACTGGTACTGCGGATGTTCTCGGTGCCGTTCTTGCCGTTGCGCCACCATGCAGGACGATCCATGCGCACCGGCGCGTTCACCGTGGTGGTCTGGGTGATGACCACGTTCTCACGGATGTTGTTGATCACGCCCGCATCGATCGCCAGGTTGCCGCTTACATCAATGATCGAACCGATGTTGTCGATCCTGCCGGCAGTGCCCGCAGCAATGCGATCAGCCCCCAGCGATCCACCGATGGCCGCGTCGCCGCCGCTGTAGATCAGGCCCTTGCCGGTGTTCTGGAGTTCGCGCACGCCCAGGTCCAGGCGCTCGCGCGCGGCCACGGTGCCGACGCGGGTGGCACCGTTGGCATCCTCGGCATGGTTCTTCAGCACGCCGGCCGAGATCGCCACGTGGTCGCCATAGATTCGGCCGGTGCCAAGGTTGTCCAGCACGTCGGCTTCGAGGTGGGTCACCTTGCCGTCGATCAGGCCGCGATTGGTCAGCTGGCCGCGTGCATTGAGATGGGTGATGCCTTCGCTGGAGATCTCGCCGTTGGCCGCGTTGGTGATGTTCTGCGCGTTGAGATCGAGGTTGCCGCCACGCAGTACGCCCTGGTTGTCCAGGTCGCCGGACAGATGCAGGGCCAGCGTGCCGTTGGCAACCCACTCGCCGCGGTTGCTCAGGCCCTGCTGCAGGGTCAGGCTCAAGTCGCGCTGGGCGTGTACCTGGCCGTCCTCGCTGAGCGCGCGCGCCACCAGGGTCTGGCTGCCATCGGCCCGCAGCAGGCCGCCACTGTTGGCGACGCTGTCGGCACTGCTGTCGAGGTTGCCGCCGGTGGTGATGACACCCCCGTTGTTCTGCAGCTGGCCGTTGACCTGCAACCGCGCGCCGCCATCGGTGACGATCTGTCCCTGGCTGTTGTCCAGCCACTGCGTTCCGAACTGCAGCTGGCCCGCCTGCAGGCCGCTGGTGCCATCGCCGCCGCGGGTGTTGCGGTTGTCCACGCTGGCTGCGGTGAGGGTCAGCAACTGGCCGGCGGCGATCGCGCCGGCAGTGTTGTCCAGGTGCCCGCTCAGGGTCAGGTCGAGATTGCGCCCGGCCTGCACGCGCCCGGCGCCGTTGGCCAGCGTCGTCGCCTGCAGCGACAGGCCCGCCGCGCTGGCAAGCGTACCGCCGGCGCTGTTGTCGGCACTGGCCAGCACCAGCCGCGCATCGCCCTGTGCGTTCAGCGTGCCACCTCGGTTGTCCAGCGCACCAGCGTCCAGCTGCAGTGTGCCCGCCGCCAACAGGCCACCACTGCTGGCGGTGTCCCGGTTGTCGATGGTCTGCCCTGCGGTATCGATGCGGAGATCGGCGGCCGACTGCACCCGGCCACCCTGGTTGAGCAGCGCGCCACTGTGCACGGTCAGCGCACCCTTCTGCGTACCCAGCGTACCTGCGCTGTTGTCCAGCCGCTGGCCGCGGGTATCGACGGTCAGCTGCCCCCCCAGCAGCGTGCCGCGTTGGTTGTCGAGGCCATTGGCCTGCAGTTGCAGCAGCTCGCCGGCCTGCATCGCGCCATCGCTGTTGTCCACGCCTGCAACCGTGGTCAGCAGCAGGTCCTTGCCTGCCACCACCGTGCCATGCCGGTTGTCGAGGCTGGCAGCGTCCAGCGTCATCGAACCAGTGCTGGACAGCAGCCCCTGACTGCCGTTGTCGAGGCGACCGTCGATGCCCAGTACCAGCTCGCTGCCACCGGCGTGGACGGTACCGCCGAGGTTGTCGAGGCTGGCGGCATTGATCGTGCCCGCGCCACCCAGCAGGATGCGCCCGCTCTGGTTGTCCAGTGCCTGGCGGATGGCCAGGGTGGAACGGCCGCTGCCGGCGCCCTGCAGGGTGCCCTGCGCATTGATCAGCTGCCGCGCGGAAACGTCGAGCACGCCATTGCTGGCCAGCGAGCCGCCGCGATTGTCCAGCAGCCCCTGCACCCGCAGGCGCAGCGCTTCTTCGCCGGTGGCAGTGAGCGCACCGCCGGCCGTGGTCAGGCTATCGGCAGTGAGGTCGATGCGGCGCGCCGACGTGGTCGCCTTCGACAGATCGAGGGTCTTGCCCTCCAGCACCAACGTGCCATTGCTGAGCACGCTGCCACCCGCACCCAGCAGGGTCTGTGCGAGCACCTGCAACTGGCCGCTGCCGGCGTGCTGGATCTTGCCTGCGCTGTTGTCCAGCGTCTGCGCCTGCAGCGTCAGGTCACCATTGCTGGCCAGCGTACCGCCGGCATTGCCCAGCGTGGTGGCATGGATGCGGTTGGCACCCTCTCCACTTGCGATGATGCGGCCGCCGGCGTTGTCCAGCGTTCCGGCCTCGAGGTCGAAGCGGTCAGCCCCCAGCGTTGCGTCGCGATGGTCTACCTCATCCGCGCGCAGGGTCAGCGTAGCCGCAGAGACCAACGTGCCCTTGCTGCCATCCAGACGGGTTGTGGTGATATCCAGGCCTTGGTTGCCGGCCTGGCGGATGGCACCGGCGGTATTGTCCAGCTGCGCGGCAGTGAGGGTCAGCCGGTTGGCATTGCTGGCGATGGTGCCTTCATGGTTGTCCAGCGTACCGTTGACCTGCAACGTGCTGTCGGCTGCACCGGCAGCACTGAGCGTGCCCTTGCGGTTGAGCAGTTCACCGGCCTGCACATCCAGGGCGCCGTTGCCGGCGATCGTGCCGCCGCTGTTGTCCACGGTCTGCACCACGCGCAACTGCAGCGCATCGCTGCCGGTGGCGCTGAGGTTGCCGCCGGCGTTGTCCAGGCGCTCGGCATTGATCGCGATGCGCTCGGCCTGGGTGGTGCTGCCGGCACCCAGTACCAGCTCGCCCCCCTCAAGCGTCAGCGCCGACTGGCTGAGAATCCGGCCCGCCGCGCCCTGCAGCGCATCGGCACGGATCTGCAGCGTGCCACTGCCCGCGTGCTCGATTGCACCGCTGCGGTTGTCCAGCCGCGCCGCCTGCAGCAGCACGTCGCCCGTGCCGGCCAGGCGGCCGCCGTTGCTGTTGTCCAACAGTTCGCGGGCCTGCAACTGCAACAAGCCGCTGCCCGCCGCAAGCACCTTGCCGCCCTGGTTGAGCAGGCTGCCGACGTGCAGCTGCAACTGGCCGTTGCCAGAGATCGCACCGGCGCTGTTGTCCAGATCGTCGCGCACGGTCAGTGTCGCGCCCTGGCTACCAGCCGACTGCAGCGTGCCCTTCTGGTTGTCGATGCGGCCCGCATCGATGCGCAGGCCCGCATTGCCAAGCACCTGCCCGCCTTGGTTGTCGAAGGTGCCACGTACTTCCAGCGCCAACTCGGAATTGCCGAGCGACACGATCTGGCCACCGGCATTGCGCAGGCCGTCGGCCTGGATCTGCACGCTCTGCGCCGAGGTGATGCCGCCACTCACATCCAGCTGACCACCGGTCAGCGACAGGTCGCCGTTGCTGAGCAGGCGGCCTTCGCTGCCTCGCAGCGTATCGGCGTGTACACGCAACGCGCCGTTGCCGGCCTGCTGCAGCAGGCCCTTGCTGTTGTCCAGCGTGGTCGCTGTCAGGTGCAGCTCGCCATTGCCGGCCACGGTGCCACCGGCACTGTTGTCCAGCGTACCGGCGCGCAGCGCGCTGCCCTGGTTGCCCAGCGACAGCAGGCTGCCGCCGCGGTTGTCCAGCGTGCCGGCGACGATCTGGAACTGCGCTGCGGTGAGCGTGCCATTGCGCACGTCCGCATTGCCCACCGTCCAGTCCAGGCGACCGAGCGTGCTCAGGCGACCGCCGGCACCGGTCCAGTCGCCCGTGGTCAGCAACAGGCCGCCGTTACCGGCGTGCTCGATGCGGCCACCGGCGTTGAAGACCCGACCTGCCCCCAGCGTCAGGCGCTCGGCATTGGTCGCCAGCAGGCCGCCCTCGTTGTTGAACGCGCCTTGCACTGTCCAGGCCGACTCGGCACTGCCGGCATGGCGCAGCTCGCCTGCCCGGTTGTCCAGCGACTGTGTCTGCAGCTGCAGCGCACCGGCCACACTCAGCGCGCCCTTCTGGTTGGACAGCGTGCCCAGCTGCAGCGCAGCGTCACCGTGCACCTGCAGTGTGCCGCCATCGTTGTTCAGATCGCCCGTGGCGCGCAGTGAGGCCACACCAAGGCGGCCTCCGCTGTTGTCCAGACCATTGCCCGCAACCAGCGATACACGACCGCCGTTGCTGATGCTGCCGCCGTCGTTGTCGAGCGTGCCGGCGATGTCCAGCACACCGGCGGCCAACGGAACAGCCGGCGTCACTGGCGTACCGCCGCCAGTGCCGGTACCCGGTGTACCCGGAGTACCCGTACCGGGCGTGCCGGTTCCGGGTGCACCGGTACCTGGCGTTCCACCGCTTCCCGGCGAGGAGCCACTGCCGGGGGTGCCGCCGGAGCCGCCCGACGCCACCGCATCCAGCGCACCGATCAGGCCTTCGCTGCGATTGCTCACGCTGCCCGCGTTGAGGCTCAACGCCTGCACGCCGGTCTGCTCGATGGCGCCGCCACGGTTGCGCAGGGCCTGTGCCTGCAGCTGCAGGCGCTGTGCATTGAGCTTGCCGCCACTGTTGTCCAGCGTGCCACCGGAGGTGATCGCAGCTTCACGCGTGGCAGCGATGGTGCCGGCATTGACCAGATCGCCGCTCGCCTGCACGCGCACGTTCTGCAGTGACTGCAGCGCGCCGGTGTTCTCCAGCCGGCCGTCCACCGTGACCACGAGTTCGCCGGCCTGGGCACCGATGCTGCCGGCATTGCGCACGCCCACACCGTGTTCATTGCCGACCAGCCAGATCTTGTTGGCGAACATGCCACCCAGCGCGCCCACATCCAGTGCAAAGGTCGGCGCATCGCCGCTGGCCGCCGCAGCGTTGACCTGGCTGTGGTCGGCACTGACCACGTTGTTGCCGAGGGTCGCCTGCAGCTGGTTGGCCCAGATGCCGGCGTTGACCTTCAGCGATCGGGTGATCAGGTCGGTGTAGTCGGCGCGGCTGGCATCGAGGCCATCGCCGTTGACCTCGATTGCCCCACCACTGACCCGATAACCTTCCAGCGAACCGCTGCCGCTGAACACCGGCGTGCCGGTGGTGAGCGTGACGCGGCTGGCATTGAGGAAACCACCACCGTTGACCTGGATACCGGCCGGATTGGCGATGATGACCTCGGCGCGCTGTCCGGCCACTTCCACATAGCCATTGAGTCGGCTGGCCGGGCCGTTGACCTCGTTGAGGATGACCCGTGCGCTGCCGGTGGCGAGCCACGGATTGCCCTGCACCCAGCCACCCAGCTGCGTCTGCACCTGGCCACGCGCGTTGTTGAGGATCACGCCCTCACGGCCGACATCGAACTGCGAGTAACGGTTGCGCGAAACACCACCGGCCGATGGCGTGGTGATGTTGACCATCGGCACACCGTTCGGCGCGGTGACCACGGTGGGCCGCTCACGGCCGGGCGCGTTGGGATCGGACATGATGTGGCCGACCGACTGCGCTGCAGCCACGGGCGCCAGGCTGACCCATCCCAACGCGCACATCAGCGCGAAGCCGAGCGGCGACACGGCTGCCGTCTGCCGGCCGGCGACCTGGCCGACCAGGCCACCACCGCCTTTCACCAGTTCCGAAGCGACCTGCCACACGCGCAGCGCGCGGTTGAAAACCAGGCGATAGATGCTGTTCATTTCACGAATCCTTGTGCCAGATCAGTAGCGCCACGCCAGGCTGAAGCCGAAGGTGGTGTAGTCAGTCGGGAAGTTGGAGGGCTTGTGCAGGGCCGAGCCCACGAAGCCGTCCCAGGAAAGCTGCTGCCAGCCGCCGCGCAGGCCCAATGCCATGCCGGCCAGATCCCGGCCGGATTGCCATTGCGCCGATGGCCCGCCGATGCGGCCGTAGTCGGCGGCGACGTAGAACTCCTGGCCGCCGCCGATACCCAGCGACAAATCGTTGCGCAGCGACCAGCCACGCTCGCCGCTGAGCGAGCTTTCGCCATCAAAGCCACGCACCGTGTAGCGGCCGCCGATCGCAAAGCGATCCTGGGGCGACAATGGTGTGCGGTTCCACTGCGCGCGCCAGGCAGCGGTGTAGCGCAGGCGCTGCTTGCCCAGCTGGAACGGCACGCTGAACTGCGCGTCAGCCGTGATCACCTTCATCCGCGAGGTGCCTTCCAACGGCAGGGTCGGATCCCACGCCTGGGCCATCTCTTCCGGGGAGCGCAGTGCATGGAAGGCGCCGGTGCCGCGCCGGTATGCCAGCGTGGCATCAAGCGTAGCCGCGCCGATGAACTGCTTGTGGGTCAGGCCGAGCTCCCAGCCCGAGGTACGGCGACGCTGCACCTCGATCTCGGTATCGTCGATGTAGTTCTTCGACGTGCGCTGCCAACCGCGGCCGTAGATGCCCAGCTTGGTCTTGGCATTGCGCAGCAGCAGGCGATCCACGCGTGCCTCGGCGTTGCCGCTGCGGCCGCTGTAGTCATAGCTTTCGTACGCGCCCACCACGGTCTGGCTGTAGTCGTAGGCACTGGCCGTGGCGCCGAACAGCCAGTAGCCGTAGGGCACGTCGTAGTGCGCGGTCCAGCTGTTGGTGTCCTTGCCTTTGCCATTGAACACCCCGCGCCCCGCGCTGACGTAGAACAGCTCGTTCAGGCCCAGCGGGTTGTCCAACGACAGCGTGGCGTTGGCCTGCAGCTTGCCGGTGCCGCGGCTGCCTGCATCATCCAGGGTCAGGCTGGCATGCACCGGCGAACGCTGCTTCCAGTCGATCTTCAGGTCGCTCTGGCCGGGCGCGGCGCCTTCGCCGTCTGCAGGTGCGATCTTGATGTCAGCAGTGACGGTGGGCACGCGCTGCAGGTTCTCCAGCCCCTGCTCGATGTCGCGCAGGTTCAACAGGCCGCCACTGCGGATCGGCAGCGCATTGGCGATGGCCGGATGCCGCCCATCCGCCTCGGTGAACACCGCCTCGCGGAATCGCCCGGGCACCACCGACAGTGTCAGCGTGCCGGTATTCAGATCCTGCGGAGCCGACAGCACGCGGGTGGTGACATAGCCACGCGCGATGATCGCGTTCTGCACGCGCTTCATCACCACGTTGATGCCTTCAGTGCCCAGGCAGCGGCCGCTGGCGGGATCTTCGCGTGGATCGGCTTTGGCCAATGCCCACTGGAAGTCCTTGGCACCCTCGCCGTCCAGCACGATGCGATCAATACGCACGCAGGGCTGCTCCTGCGTCGGCAGGCGCTCCCCCTGTTCACCCTGGCTGCTCTCCAGGCGTACATCGGGCCGGCTTTCCTGCTGCTCGCGCAGCACGCGTTCTCGTTCCTGCTGGCGCAGCAGCTCCTGCGCGCCCGGGTCACCCACCTGCTGGGCAGCAACACTGAAGGCCATGCCCAGAAGCACCAACCCTCCACCACTGCGGCGCGCACCGCGCACAGACATCTTCCTTGCTTGCACAATCAATTCCACGTGTTGATGCCACGCGTCAGCGGTCCTGCTCCCGGAAAGGAGAAGGGCCAACCCGATGGCTTGAATCGAGGTTCGCCGGGGTATGCAACGGCATGCCACCGCGCCCGACGCGAAGTGGCGCATAGGCTATCGGCCGCCCGAAGGATTTCTATAGGGAAATTTTCAAATGCCCACTACTACGGGACAGAACACCGCAGGCAGAGATCCAGAGTATGCGTGGGCGCGCGCCACGTCGCAAAGCAACGGCGTTCAGCACAACGCCTTTCGCCGGCCCACGCTACAGTCGGCGCATGACCGTATTCCTGCAGATCAATGGCACCGCCATTGTTGATATCCCCAGCCTCTATGCGGAGATCAACCGGGTATTCATGGCCGGCGAAGCCTGGCAGCTCGGGCCCAGTCTCGATGGGCTGGACGATCTGCTGTACGGCGGTTATGGCGCGCTGGCCGGGCACGAAACCGCCACGCTGGTCTGGCGCGACATCGACCGCAGCCGAGAGGCACTGGGATTGGAGGCCACGCGCGCGTGGCTGGAAGACAAGCTGCGGCAGCCGAGTACGTTCAATGCCGAAACCATCGGCCGCCAGCTGGACGCCCTGCAACGTGGCGAGGGGCAGACCTACTTCGACATCGTGATGGAGATCTTCGCCAGCCACCCGAACGTTGCACTGGTGTGCGCCTGAAGTGGCGCCCCTCCCCCCTGCGGCATCGCGCCTGCGGAACACGCCAACCGTTACAGCGCGACCGGTTGTGGTAGTACATGTCAAACGACCGATTCAGACGCCATCGCAGTCACTACCGGCCTTGGCGAGCCTGACCACGTCACGCAGGGAACTCTGGATGTCCGCGACTGAGCTACAGATGTTTTCAGGCGCCACGTCGAAGTTCGCCCCGCCCGCCCGACGCTTGAAAGCAGCAAGTTCGGAGAGGCATTGACCTGCCAGCTTCCTGGCATCCAGCCTCGACGCAGCCTGAACCATTGAATTGCCCTGCGCGGCGACGTAGCACTTGTAGTCTTCGGAGAGCGCTCCGTCCATACGGAAGCGGGACAGTTCAACCAAGTTCCGAGGGGCAGCCGGACTCCTACTGCCCCCTATCAAGGCAAGACCAAGCTCAGCACCGTCAGCTCCTACACAGGCATATGGCGTCTGAGAGCACAGTGACTTGCTCTCGGAACTCTTGTGCACTACCAGCGAGGCAAGAATAGAGTGTTCGGCCATCTCCATGTCTGCCGCGAGTCTTTCTGCCAGCGGCCGGGCGGACACCGAGGAGCCATATAGAACACAAAGGACGAAGCACGAAATCAGCACAGTGGTTTTCATCGGCTCACCAGAATCTTGGGGGAAGACGCGTAAACTGATCCATCACCTGCAGAGTACTCCCTGGCTCATCGTCGATTAGCTCATTGAGCTTTTTCAGGTCCGCGGCAGCACCTGTCACGCACCCCTCGGAACAGAAGTGCGGGCCCAGCGACGGACCAAAGGCGTTTGCACAGCTGTGCGACCTTATCAGGGATCGGCCAAAGGTATTGGTTTCTGGAGCAGGCTCCAAAGCTCGGCCATTGGGCTTGCTGGTCCAGGTACTTGTCCAGTTCCGCTTACCTGTCGGAATAGGGCCACGTCCTTGGAGGCTTGTACAAGCCGGGTTGTTCTTGCACTGCATCCCGCCCCCATTGTTTCCAGAGGCAACCCTGATCGAAAGGTATTGCTTTCCTTCTGTCGACGGGAAGCACTCCATTCGCTCATCCCGGATCGAGTAATAGCAGCTAGCGAGACCAAATCTGTCACTAAGCTGGATGGGCGAATTCTCGGCGTATCCGTAGGTTCCAATGCCACCCGCAATTCCGATGGGATCGCTCTGCACATAGCGTCCAGCAGACGGATCGTAGTCACGATAGTAGTTCTGGTTGAGACCAGAAACACCTTCATAGAGCTGCCCAGGGAAGCGCATCGCAAACTCAAACAGACTGCCGTCCTGGTCAGGATCCTCATTTGGGGCCGTTGCACCGAACGCCTCCCCCTTCATATCCCAACTCCAAACCGCCACGTCACGGGCTGGGTCAACGACAACGCGAGGGGTACCCAGATGATCCGGCTGAACGTAGTAGAGGGCGCTACCCTTCAGCAACCCGACGGGAAGGTTGTCCAACCAGATTACCTGCTGACGCGCAACACCCGTCTGGTCGTATTCCCCCAGCCATTGCCCGCGCTCGTCGTAGAGATTCAGGGCTGAAGCACCTTCGGCCTTCCGAGGAATCTGCTGACCCAGATCGTTGTAGCGGTATTCCGCAGCAACCGCGCCGTTTAGCTTCACCGCACTCAAGCGACCCATTTGCCGTCCAAGACGCGGTAAGGCTTTCCGGGGTCTGCGGGTGGTCGAGGGGCGATGCCGCCCCGCCCCTGCTTGCCGTCGAGCGGGCCCTTGGCCACGCTCAGTTCGCAGATTTGGCGGCAGGTCAGCTTAAACTTGGTGCCTCGCCGGCGCGGGGCATCTGCCTGCGCCGCAACAACCGTATCCATGGTCGATCCGCCGTGTATCCGTCGCAACATCGATTTGATGCTCTTTGAGTGACCGCCGCAACCGTGGCGCAACGAAGAACCCCGTTACTCGCCGTCAGTGACCTGGATCGATCGCTACAACCGTAGGAAGCTCAATTGCAAACCACTGATTCAAAAGCGAAACCGTCTGCATCCAAGGCCAGTGCAGAGCACACGCCCCTCATGAAGCAGTTCTTCGCAGCCAAGTCCGACTATCCGGACCTGCTGCTGTTCTTCCGCATGGGCGACTTCTACGAGCTGTTCTACGACGACGCGCGCAAGGCCGCGCGCCTGCTCGACATCACCCTGACCCAGCGTGGCAGCTCCGGTGGTGCACCGATTCCGATGGCCGGCGTGCCGGTGCACGCCTACGAGGGTTACCTGGCACGACTGGTCGCGCTGGGCGAATCGGTGGCGATCTGTGAACAGATCGGCGACCCGGCACTGGCCAAGGGGCTGGTCGAACGCAAGGTGGTGCGCATCGTCACCCCCGGCACGGTCACCGACGAAGCGCTGCTGGATGAGCGCCGCGACACCCTGCTGATGGCCCTGTCGCGCAACAAGAACGGCTATGGGCTGGCCTGGGCCGACCTGGCCGGCGGCCGCTTCCTGGTCAACGAAGTGGACACCGATGACGCGCTGGAGGCCGAACTCGCGCGTTTGGAACCGGCCGAACTGCTGGTGCCGGATGAGGAGAACTGGCCGGAGTTCCTGCGCCAGCGCAGCGGGGTGCGTCGCCGCGCACCGTGGCTGTTCGACGCCGACAGTGGCCGCCGCCAGCTGCTGAACTTCTTCAAGCTGCATGACCTGAGCGGCTTCGGCATCGACGACAAGCCGCGCGCCACCGCCGCTGCCGGCGCCCTGCTCGGCTATGTCGAGGAAACCCAGAAACAGCGCCTGCCGCACCTGACCTCCATCTCGATGGAAACCGCCGGCGAAGCGATCGCGATGAACGCGGCAACGCGGCGCCATCTGGAGCTGGACACCCGCGTCGACGGCGATACCCGCAATACCCTGCTCGGCGTGCTCGACAGCACGGTGACGCCGATGGGCGGCCGCCTGCTGCGCCGCTGGCTGCATCGGCCGCTGCGCCTGCGCGAGGTGCTGGTGCAGCGCCACCACGCGGTGGAAACACTGATCGACCGTGGCGCGGACGCAGATATCCGCGAGCAGTTCCGCCGCCTCGGCGACCTGGAACGCATCCTCACCCGCGTCGCCCTGCGCTCGGCACGACCGCGCGACTTCTCCACCCTGCGCGATGGCCTCGGCCTGCTGCCGGCCGTACGTGAGGTGCTGGCACCACTGGATTCACCGCGCCTGCAGACCCTGCACGCCGCGCTCGGCGAACACGACGAATGCGCCCACCTGCTGGCCAGCGCGATCGCCGACATGCCGCCGCTCAAGCTCAGCGATGGTGGCGTGCTGGCCGATGGCTTCGACGCCGAGCTGGATGAGCTGCGCCGCCTGTCGACCCACGCCGACCAGTTCCTGGTCGACCTGGAGCAGCGCGAGCGCGAGAGCAGCGGCATCGCCACCCTGAAGGTCGGCTACAACCGTGTGCATGGCTACTACATCGAAATCAGCAAGGGCCAGTCCGACCGTGCGCCGGTGCACTACACCCGCCGGCAGACACTGACCAACGCCGAGCGCTACATCACCGAAGAACTGAAGGCGTTCGAAGACAAGGTGCTGTCCGCCCGCGACCGTTCGCTGTCGCGCGAAAAGTACCTGTACGAGCAGCTGCTGGACACGCTGGGCACCCAGCTGGAGCCGCTCAAGCAGTGTGCTGCCGCACTCAGCGAACTGGACGTGCTGGCCGCCTTCGCCGAACGTGCGCAGGCGCTGGACTGGGCGCGCCCGGAGCTGCAGGCCGAGCCGTGCCTGAAGATCGAGCGCGGCCGCCATCCGGTGGTGGAAGCGGTGCGTGACCAGCCGTTCGAGCCCAACGACCTGGACCTGCACCCGGACCGTCGCATGCTGGTCATCACCGGCCCGAACATGGGCGGTAAATCGACCTACATGCGGCAGAACGCGCTGATCGTGCTGCTGGCCCACATCGGCAGCTTCGTGCCGGCCAGCCGTGCGCTGATCGGCCCGATCGACCGCATCCTGACCCGCATCGGCGCAGGCGACGACCTTGCCCGCGGGCAGTCGACCTTCATGGTCGAGATGGCCGAAACCAGCTACATCCTGCATCACGCCACCGCGCATTCGCTGGTGCTGATGGACGAGATCGGCCGCGGCACGTCCACCTACGACGGCCTGGCCCTGGCCGACGCGGTAGCGCGCCACCTCGCCTACGAAAACCGCTGTTACACGCTGTTTGCGACCCATTACTTCGAACTGACCGCGCTGGCCGACGAACAGCACGAAGGCGGCCGCAGCGGCATCGCCAACGTGCATCTGGATGCCGTCGAGCACGGCGAAGCACTGGTGTTCATGCATGCAGTGAAGGACGGTCCGGCCAACCGCAGCTTCGGCCTGCAGGTGGCTGCCCTGGCCGGTCTGCCGCGTGCCACCGTGGCACAGGCGCGCCGACGCCTGGCCGAGCTGGAACAGCGCGGCGGCGAAAGCCATGCCGCCGAACTCGCCCCGCAGGCGCTGGATGCCCCGCAGCAGTTCGGGCTGTTTGCCGCCCCGCCGAACAAGGCGCAGGAGGCGCTGGCCGCGATCGACCCGGACGAGCTGACCCCGAAGCAGGCACTGGAAGCGCTGTACCGGTTGAAGGCGCTGCTGTAAGGCCGGCCGCAGGTTCCGCCGGCCCTGCCCGGCGGACGCCCGCCATGAAGCCTTCGCATTGCCGTCGTGTACACGGCGTTATGCTCGGGCGGTTCGTCCTTCACAGACCGGAGACCGCCATGAACACCGAATCCCTCGCTGCATCCCTTTTCCAGCAGCTGCAGCAGGGCCAAGGCCTGCAGCAGGTGTCGCAGCAGCTCGGCCTGGACAGCAGCCAGGCTACCCAGGCCGTCGGCAGCGCCCTGCCCCTGCTGCTCGGCGCAATGGGCCAGAACGCCAGTGAGCCGCAGGGTGCGCAGTCCCTCCTCAATGCCCTGCAGCGCGACCACCTTGGCTCGGCCGGCGGCGGTGGTGGCGGTTTCGACCTCGGCAGCATCCTCGGCGCGGTGATGGGCGGTGCCGGCGGCAACGCCACCAACGGTGCCGGCATCCTCGGCCACGTATTCGGTGGGCAGACCTCGCAGGCGGCCGAAGCGCTGGGCCAGAAGACCGGCCTGGACAGCGGCAAGTCCAGCCAGCTGCTGGCGATCCTTGCCCCCATCGTCATGTCGTTCCTGGCCCAGCGGTTTGCCCAGAGCGGCAACGCAGGCCAGCTCAGCCAGGCCCTCGGCCAGGAAGCACAGCAATCCGGCGGCGGCATCGGCAGCCTGCTTGGCGGTGCGCTCGACCAGGACGGCGATGGCCAGTTCGGCGCCAGCGATCTGTTCAAGCTCGGCGCGGGCCTGCTCAAGCGCTGATCGCGCACAACGATGCAAGCGCCGCCTGCCATAGGCGGCCACTATCGCATCGGTTGAATCAATCGAATTTACCCATCATTAGGCGATGCCTATGGTGGGTAAGCGATCTGATTCCCTCATTCGCCAGCCCACAGGTAGAGACCCATGAAAAGCGAAGCGAAGTGCCCGTTCAACCATGCCGTCGTCGGTGATGCGACGACCAACCGCGACTGGTGGCCGAACCAGCTGCGCGTGGACCTGCTCAACCAGCACTCCACGCGCTCCAATCCCCTTGATGCGGGCTTCGACTACGCCAAGGCCTTCAACGGGCTGGACTACAGCGCCCTGAAGGCCGACCTGAAGGCGTTGATGACCGACTCGCAGGACTGGTGGCCAGCCGACTTCGGCCACTACGGCGGCCTGTTCATCCGCATGGCGTGGCACAGCGCCGGTACCTACCGCATCGACGATGGCCGTGGCGGCGGTGGTCGCGGCCAGCAGCGCTTCGCCCCGCTCAACAGCTGGCCCGACAACGTCAGCCTGGACAAGGCGCGACGCCTGCTGTGGCCGATCAAGCAGAAGTATGGCCAGGCCATTTCCTGGGCCGACCTGCTGATCCTGACCGGCAACGTCGCACTGGAGTCGATGGGCTTCAAGACGCTCGGCTTTGCCGGCGGCCGTCCCGATACCTGGGAGCCGGACCAGGACGTGTACTGGGGCCGCGAGACCACCTGGCTCGGTGGCGACGTGCGTTACAAGCACGGCTCGGAGGGCGTGCAAGAGGACCACGGCGTGCTGGTGTCCGATGACGACGCTGATGGCGATGTGCACTCGCGCAAACTGGAAAACCCGCTGGCCGCGGTACAGATGGGCCTGATCTATGTGAACCCGGAAGGCCCGGATGGCAATCCCGATCCGGTGCTGGCCGCGCATGACATCCGCGACACCTTCGGCCGCATGGCGATGGACGATGAGGAAACCGTCGCCCTGATCGCCGGTGGCCACAGTTTCGGCAAGACCCATGGTGCAGGCCCGGCCGACAACGTCGGCAAGGAACCGGAAGCAGCGGGCCTGGAAAGCCAGGGCCTGGGCTGGGCCAACAGCTTCGGCAGCGGCAAAGGTGGCGACACCATCACCAGCGGCCTGGAAGTCACCTGGACCCGCACCCCCGCGCAGTGGAGCCACGATTTCTTCGAGATCCTGTTCGGCAACGAATGGGAGCTGAGCAAGAGCCCGGCCGGCGCCCACCAGTGGGTCGCCAAGAATGCGGATGCGGTGATTCCCGATGCGCACGATCCGTCGAAAAAGCACCGCCCGACGATGCTGACCACCGACCTGTCGCTGCGCATGGACCCGGCCTACGAAAAGATCTCGCGGAAATTCCTTGCTGATCCGCAGGCGTTCGCCGATGCCTTCGCCCGCGCCTGGTTCAAGTTGACCCATCGCGACATGGGCCCACGTGCGCGCTATCTCGGCCCGGAGATTCCAGCCGAGGAATTCATCTGGCAGGACCCGGTGCCGGAAGCCAGGCACCCGTTGATCGACGCCAAGGACATCGCCGCGCTGAAGCAGAAGATCGCAGCGACCGGCCTGAGCGTGGCCGAGCTGGTGTCCACGGCGTGGGCCTCGGCCTCGACCTTCCGCGGTTCGGACAAGCGCGGTGGCGCCAATGGTGCACGCGTGCGCTTGGCACCGCAGAAGGACTGGGCGGTGAACCAGCCGCAACAGCTGGCCAAGGTGCTGGCCGCGCTGGAAAAGGTCCAGGCCGAGTTCAACGGCACGGGCAGCAAGCAGGTGTCGCTGGCCGACCTGATCGTGCTGGCCGGTGGCGTCGGCATCGAGCAGGCGGCAAAGGCCGGCGGCCATGACCTGAGTGTGCCGTTCACCCCGGGCCGCACCGATGCCAGCCAGGAACAGACCGACGTCGAATCGTTCGCGGTGCTGGAACCGGCTGCCGATGGTTTCCGCAACTACCTCAAGGGCGCTTACAGCGTGCCGGGTGAGGCGTTGTTGATCGACAAGGCGCAGCTGCTGACCCTCACCGCACCGGAAATGACCGCGCTGGTCGGTGGCCTGCGCGTGCTCGGCACCAACGTCGATGGCGGCAGGCACGGCGTGTTCACCAACCGCCCCGGCACGTTGAGCAACGACTTCTTCGTCAACCTGCTGGACATGGGGACGACCTGGAAGGCGACCGGCCGCGAAAGCTATGAAGGCCGCGACCGCAACGATGGCGCTGCGCGCTGGACCGGCACCCGTGCGGATCTGGTGTTCGGTTCCAACGCCGTGCTGCGCGCGTTGGCCGAGGTGTATGCCAGTGCCGATGGCGAGAAGAAGTTCGTGCAGGATTTCATCGCCGCCTGGACGCGGGTGATGGAACTGGACCGCTACGACCTGCACGGTTGACCGGATATGGTAAGTGCCAACCTTGGTTGGCACGCGGCACGCGGCATAACGCCCACCAAGGTGGGCGAATACCAAAGCGTTCGCACCATGTTCTGGTAGATGCCAACCTTGGTTGGCACAGGACACAACGCCCACCAAGGTGGGCGACTACCGAGGCGCCCCTTCCTTCAACCGCTCCAGGATCGGCGCGAACAGCGGCGCCTGCATCGAACGCGGCGGCTGCGCTGCTTCGCCCTTTTCGATAGCCTGCCAGTACGCCCCCAGCAGCGGCTTGTCGCCCAGTTCGTAGTCCATGCCATCCCAACCGTCTTCGCGGAATGCGTAGAACGCCCAGTGCACCTTCTGCTGCTCGGCCACGTCCAGCACGTCGCGCAGGTAGCGGCCGCAGTCCGGCCAGCGGCGCATGCAGCCGAACTCACCGATCACCATCCGGTTGGCACCAATGCCATGTGTCTTCGCCCAGTCCATCGGCTGCTGCAGGTAGCTGCGCACGCGCGCGGCGTCCCAGCGCTCGCTGCGGTCGCCAAACGGCACTTCGGCGGGATAGCGGTACGGTTTGCTGCGCTTCTGGTTCGGCGCACTGGTGGCCGCGTACGGCTCGTACATGTGCACGCTGTAAAGCAGCTTCGTGTCCTGCAGGGGCGCCGGCCAGTAATCGAAGGCATCGGCCGCTGCGTACCAACCAGCGTCGAGCATCAGCGGCATGTCTGCATCGACCGCGCGCACACTGGCCACCAGTTCCGTGTACAGCTGGCGCAGATCGCGCGGTCCGCCCTGCACGCCCGCATACCACTTCAGCATGTCCTCGCGGGAGGCGTGTTCGGCCAGCGTGGTGCCGTATTCCGGCGCCGGCTCGTTGATCAGGTTGTAGCCGGCCAGCGCCGGATGCCCTTTCAGCGCGGCGGCAAGATCACGCCAGAAGCGCTGCGCAGGTGCGTGGTTGTCGAAGGACTGCCACAGGCGCTGGTCGACCACGTCACCGTTCTTCTGTTTCCAGCGCAGTAGCGGCAGTGAAAGCGGCACCAGCACCACCTTCAATCCCACGGCATTGGCGTCATCCAGCGCGCGACGCAGCGTGGCCACGTCGGCATCGACCAGTCCTTGATAGTGGTCGGCATCGCCCATCAGGAAATCGCGGCCGCCGGCACTGCGCCACTTGTCCGGGGTCAGTCGTACCCAGGTGGCGCCGGTGTCACGCAGGCCCTGGAAGTAGGCACGGTCGGGCGGCGTTTCGTTGAAGCTGTTGCCACCGCGCTGCGGGGTATCCCAGAAGGTGATGTCGGCGGCGAACACCGGGACGGCGGCGGACAGGGCCAGGCACAGCAGGCTGCGGCGCAGGAACATGGTGGGCTTCCATGAGGAGGACGATCCAACGTGCGGGGCGCAAGCCGAACGGTGGCTGAGCGTAGGCGGCAAAGCGCCCACCAAGGTGGACGGCTACCGGAGCGCGAGCCGGTTCAGTCCGGTCACTGCGTCAAAGCGCATCGAGATCACCCAGGGCGCGGATCAACCGTCGCGCGCGCTTGTCCGGCTTGTGCTCCGGCGCCTGGTAGCCATCACGCGCGGCAATGCGCAGCGCACGCTGTTCGGCGCGGCGCGCCTTGGAGGCCTCGCTCTCGGCATACAGCTGCTGCGCCACCGGCGCCGGACCGCGCTGGTCGCTCAGGCCCAGCACCTGGATCTCGAAGTGTTCTTCACCGCGATCGACCAGCAGCTGCTCTCCCACGCGTACTGCGCGTGAGGATTTCGGGCGCTGCCCGGCCACGGATACCTTGCCGGTCTCGATCGCCTGTTTGGCCAGGCTGCGGGTCTTGAAGAAGCGGGCCGCCCACAACCAGATGTCCAGACGGACGCTGGGCGCCAACGGGGAAAGCTCGGACATCGGTAGGGACTACTCCGTTCGCTTGTTCAGGGGACGCGGATTATCGGGGTCGGTGCGGCAGCCGCTGCCCCCGATCAATGCCGGTGTGCCGGCCGCCAGGTCCTGGCGCTGGCTGCCGACCAGGCACTCGGGGCGGTCGGTCGGCCGCACCTGGGTATCGCCGAGCCGGTCACCTGACGAACATGCGGCCAGCGCCGCTGCGATCAAGGCCGCCACGATCATCCGCATCGCCTGTTGTGGTTGATGCATTGCCACATCCTGCAAACCGGCTTGATGCTAGTGTGCGCCTCCCGGGAATCGATCACCACTCCATGGCCAAAGCGCAGCTTGACCTGACCTCCGGCCCGATAGGCCGCAACCTGCTGCTGTTCGCGCTGCCGATCCTGGCAGGCAACATCGCGCAGTCGCTGAACGGCTCGGTGAACGCGGTATGGGTGGGGCGCTTCCTTGGCGAAGCGGCACTGACCGCGACCGCGAACGCCAACAACATCATGTTCTTCCTGATCGGTTCGGTGTTCGGCTTCGGCATGGCCTCGACCATCCTGATCGGCCAGGCCATCGGCGCACGCGACATCGCCCAGGCACGGCGCGTGGTCGGCACCAGCGCCACGTTCTTCATCGGCCTGTCGGTGATCATCGCCATCGCCGGCTGGTTCCTGGCCCACCCGCTGCTGGCGGCGATGGGCACGCCTGCCGCCTCGCTGCCGTTGGCCGAGGCCTACCTGCGCATCATCTTCCTGGCGATGCCGACGCTGTACGCCTTCGCCTTCCTCAGTGCGGCGCTGCGTGGTGCCGGCGATTCGCGCACGCCGTTCCGCTTCCTGCTGGTCTCGGTGGTGCTGGACATCGCCCTGAACCCGGTGCTGATCTTCGGCATGGGGCCGTTCCCGGAACTGGGCATCGCCGGCTCGGCCTGGGCCACGCTGGTGTCGCAGACGCTGTCGCTGGCCGGCCTGCTGCTGTACATGCGGCACAAGCGGCACACGCTGTGGCTGGGCCGCGCCGACATGCACCTGTTCAAGCTGGACATGACCATCCTGCGCGCGCTGGTGGTCAAGGGCGTGCCGATGGGCCTGCAGATGGTGCTGATCTCGCTGTCGGTGATCATGCTGATGACGATGGTCAACCAGTACGGCACCGACACCGGCGCAGCCTACGGTGCGTCGCTGCAGCTGTGGAACTACGTGCAGATGCCGGCGATGGCGATCGGTGCGGCATGCTCGTCGATGGCCGCGCAGAATGTCGGTGCGCAGCGCTGGGATCGCGTGCGCGGTACCGCGCGCCAGGGCATCGCGTTCAACTTCCTGCTGACCGGCGCGTTGATCCTGCCGCTGGTGCTGCTGGACCAGTACTCGCTGGCCTTGTTCCTGCCGCAGGGCAGCGAGTCGCTGCAGATCGCGCGGCACCTGAACCACATCGTGATCGGTTCATTCCTGTTCTTCGGCGTCAGCTTCGTGATTTCCGGCGTGGTGCGCTCCACCGGCGCGGTGCTGCCGCCGCTGCTGATCCTGGCCGCGTCGCTGTGGGGCGTGCGCGTGCCATTCGCCGAATTCCTGCAGCCGTACTGGGGTGCCGATGCGATCTGGTGGAGTTTCCCGGCCGGCTCGCTGGTGTCGATGCTGCTGTCGCTGGCGTATTACCGCTGGGGTGGCTGGCGCAAGGCGAAGATGATCAGTACACCGGTGCATGCCGAAGAACTCGCCACGCCCTCGGAGATTCCCGCCTGTCCGCCTTCGCCGGTGGCCGACCCGGATGCGGCGCTGGAAACCATTCCACCGCGTTGAACATGCACCGGTAGTGCCGGCCGCTGGCCGGCAATTCCATGGACGCCGCAGACATCGCGCAGTTGCCGGCCAGCGGCCGGCACTACCGCTTTTTCTTTTCCGCGTTGTGCCTGGCGGCGGCGCGCAGCAGTGCTTTCAGCGCCGCGGCGTTGGGCATGCCGCCTTCGTGGATGTCGATCGCGCGGCGTGTGCCGCCTTCCAGGCTGGCATTGAACAGACGCTTCGGGTCCGGCAACGCGGCGCCGTGGGCGAAGGTCAGCTTCACCGCCTGCTTGTAGGTTTCACCGGTGCACAGGATGCCGTTGTGTTCCCACACCGGTGTGCCGCGCCATTTCCAGGTTTCCTCCACGTCAGGCAGCGCCTCGTGGATCAGCGCGCGCACGCGGGCGAGGATGTCGCCGCGCCAATCAGCGAGCTCGGCGATGCGGGCGTCAATCAGGGCGGCAGCGGGGAGAGCGGCATCTGCGGGATCGGACTTCTGCGTGGCCATCGCGTGGTCTCGTTCGGGGAAAGAACCTGGGGGATTACATGCGTTCGCCAGGCAGCTGGCTGGCCTGTCGCACCCAGTCGAGGAAGCCCGCCTCGTCCAGCTGCTCGTCCTCAAGGATGTGCAGGTAGCGCGTGTCGGCGCTCTTGGACGGTTCAGGCGGAACAGGCTGCAACAGCGCACCGCGGAAGAACGCGACCTTGATGTAGCGGGCGAAGCAATGGAAGCTGAGGAACCAGCCCTCGCCGGCAGCAACGCCGTACATCGGCGAGTTCCATTTCACTGCCTTGTGCACACCGGGCACGGCCTGTTCGATCAGGGCGTCCAGACGCTCACCAACGGCCCGTTTCCAGTCCGGCATGGCAGCGATATAAGCCTGCACGGGCGCATCGCCCTCACCCTTGGCGATCTGCGGGTTACCGCCGGACAGCAGCTTCGGCGCGGCACTGCTGGCAGGTCGCTTGGCGGGCATCGCAGGGGCCATGAGGGTCGAAGGCCCGAGCGTACGCCGCCGCCCGGCAGCGGTCACGGCGCACTGCGCCATGGTCTCAGAGGCTGCTGCGGAACTGCCGCCAGGTGGGCAGCTTGCGGGCCCCGCGCAGGAACCACATCAGGGTGGCCATCACCAGGCCGAACATCACGCCTGCCGCCACCCCGGCAAGCAACAGCAGTTCCAGCGCCGGGGCCCTGCCCTGCCACAACAGCAGCCACATCAGTACCGTCCAGAACACGCCAAACAGCAGGCCCTGCAGCAGCGTATTGGTCAGGAAACCGGCCAGTATCGGCGGCGGAAGCGCGACACCCAGCCGCCACAGCATGCGGTGCAGCAAGGGGGCCGCTTCCCTCCGTGGCACCCCGGAACGGTCCAGGAAGCGCAACGCCACCTGGATGTCCGCCGGATATCGATGGTCGGTCTCATCCATCCATTGAAACTAACGAGGCGGCACCACAAACGCAAACGGCCGCCCGAAGGCGGCCGTCGCGGCAACAACCGAAGTTGTTTATCAGCCCTTGGTCGCCAGGCGGGCAGCCTTGGCGGCAGCAGCAGCAGCCAGATCTTCCTTGATGCGGGCAGCCTTGCCTTCCAGGCCACGCAGGTAGTACAGCTTGCCGGCGCGGACCTTACCACGACGCTTCACTTCGACCGAGTCGATGATGGCGCTGTGGGTCTGGAACACGCGCTCGACGCCGTAACCGTGCGAGATCTTGCGCACGGTGAACGAGGAGTTCAGGCCGCCGTTCTTGGTCGCGATGACAACGCCTTCATAGGCCTGCACGCGCTCGCGGGTACCTTCCTTCACCTTCACGTTGACGACAACGGTGTCGCCCTGGCTGAACTGCGGCAGTTCACGGGTGATCTGGGCGGATTCGAATTCCGCGACGATGGACTTGTTCAGCTTGCTCATGGGTTACACCGATTCATTGTTCGGGTGGGCGTGTCATTCGACAGCGTGGGCTCATGCAGTCACCGGACTGTGCTGCACGTTTGTTTTGGGTACTGCGCACCGGCCGAGGCCGGCGGTAATTGGCCATGATAGCCGATAAAGCAGGGCTGGCGCTAGGCCTTGCCCTTTTCCGCCGGGACCTGGCGGGCCAGGGCCAGCAGCTTGCGGTCGGCCTTGCCCAGCGCCTGTTCATCCAGCAGGTCCGGGCGCCGCTGTGCGGTACGGATCAACGACTGCTGCCGGCGCCAGGCGGCGATGGCGGCATGGTTGCCCGAGCGCAGCACGTCCGGCACGTCCCCCAGCGCATGCTGGGCCGGCTGGCTGAAATGCGGGCAGTCGAGCAGGCCGAGGTCGCCCTCGAAACTGTCCTGCGCCGCGGATTCGGCGTCATTCAAGGCGCCTTCCTGCAGCCGGGCCACCGCGTCGATGATGACCGCCGCCCCCAGCTCGCCGCCGGACAACACGTAGTCGCCGAGGGAAATCTCCTCATCGACATTGGCGGTCAGGAAACGCTCGTCGATGCCTTCATAGCGGCCGCAGAGCAGGACCATGCGCGGCAATGCCGCCAGTTCCCGCACCTTGGCCTGGGTCAACGGCGCGCCCTGCGGGCTGAGATGGATCACCCGCGCAGGCGTCGGATCGGCCTCACGGATCGCCTGCAGGCAGGCCTGCAGCGGTTCGATCAGCATCACCATGCCCGGGCCACCGCCGAACGGACGATCGTCCACCCGGCGGTAGTTGCCCTCGGCGTAGTCACGGGGATTCCAGCCATGCAGGCTGAACAATCCCTTTTCCTGCGCACGGCCGACCACGCCCAGCCCAGCGGACTGGGCGAGGAAATCGGGGAACAGGGTGATGACGTCGAAACGCATGCTCACACTCAGAACTCGGGGTCCCAGTCGACCACGACCAGATTGGCCTCGAAGTCGACGGATTTGACGAACTCCGGCACGACGAACGGAATCATCCGCTCGCGATCACCGCGTACGACCACCACATCGTTGGCGCCGGTACTGAACAGGTGCGAGACCTGGCCGAGGGCAACGCCTTCGACGGTCTTCACATCCAGGCCTTCCAGATCGACCCAGTAATACTCGTCGGCATTCGGCGGCGGCAGCGCACTGCGGGCCACGAAGACCTCGGTGCCATGCATCGCCTCGACCGTGTCGCGATCCTCGATGCCCGGAAAACGGGCCACAAGGTGCTTGCCGGTATCCCGGCCACGGGCGCCTTCAAGCGTCGATTCCTGCCCGTTGGGGCTGCGCAGGATCCACGGTTGGTAACGGAAAATAGCGGAACGCGGCTCGGTCCAGGACTCGAGCTTTATTTCGCCGCGCACACCAAAAGCGCCGACAACCCTGCCAAGCAGGATGCGGCGCTCGTTATCTTTCATCTGCGTTCAATCAGATGGGCCGCACCAGGGCGCGGCCCGTCAGGATCAGGCCGCAGCGGCCTGGGACTTGCTCGCTTCCTTGATCAGGTTGCGAACTTTCTCGGTCGGCTGGGCGCCGTTCTTGACCCAATGGTCAACGCGGGCCAGGTCCAGCTCGATACGCTTCTCGCCGCCCTGTGCAACCGGGTTGTAGAAGCCAACGCGCTCGATGTTGCGGCCGTCGCGGGCGCTGCGGACGTCGGTGACGATGATGTGGTAGAACGGACGCTTCTTGGCGCCGCCGCGGGTCAGTCGAATCTTGACCATGGTGGTTTTTTCCTATTGCCCAGTCGCCAGGATGGCGCGGTAAGCGGGCGATTATAGCGGCAGAGTTCGGCCGAGCCAACCCCGGGCGTGTACCCCGGGGTCAGATCCCTTTTACCGAGCAAAAGGGATCTGACCCGAACGGTTCCATTCAGGAAAGCGACTGCCAGGGCACTCGGGCCAACACCGCCCTGCCCTGTTCAGCCAGGGCCTGCGAACCCGGCAGCGCCTGACCATTGATGGCATCCAGCGCCCACAACCCGCTGGCGTTGCAGGCGAAAGCCGCCCGCATGCCGACCAGCTCATCCAGCCGCAACGGCCGGGTCTGCTGCGGCCCCACCCAGCCTGCCCGCAGAAGTGCCTCAGCGGTTCCCCGCAGCGCAGGCGCCTGCGGCCAGATCAGGTGTCCCCCGTCATGCACGGCCAGGTTCCAGGTCGTGCCCTCGCTGATCTGCCCATTGGCGGTCACGAACAGCGCATCGTCGAAACCCGCTGCCAACGCTGCACGGCGCTGGGCGAACAGGCCAAACGTACCGACATGCTTGATCTGCGGCAGCTCTCGCTGCCATGTCGCGCTGCGTACGCGTTTCGGCGCGGTCAGCGCGACCGGCGCGGAGACGGCAACCAGTACATCCACCGGCACGCTTGCCAGCGGCGCGCGGAAATCGAAACGGCGCGAGTACACGGTGACCCGCATCGATGCGTCGACCTGGCCGGCCTGTTGCAGCGCCTGCGTCATCCACGCCTGCACCTGCGCGATATTGAGCACGCTGCCGAACAGTTCCTGCGTTGCCTTGGCCAGCCGCTGCAGATGCAGATCAAGCCCCTGCACCGCGCGGCCGCGCACCTGCAACGAGGTGAAGTGGCCGTAGTTGGTCAGCGCCGGCAGCAGGTCTTCGGCCCGCGCCGTTGCGCCGTTGCAGGTCACCGTCATCGCAGCAGCGCCTGCGCCTGTTCCCACATGCCACGCAGCACGTCGGCGGCCGGCGCTGCCGGTGCCATCCACGCCGACTGCCCGGCCCAGGCCTGCATCGCAGCAAGCCGGTTTTCCTGCGTGGCCTGCTTGCGCATCGGTCGAGTCAGGCCACGCTGCACCGGGTACGGGCGCGGCGCGGGTGCACCCTCGGCAGCAGCTGCACGCACGTAGGCAGTCGCCAGGCCACGGCCCAGGCGACCACTGAAAGCGCGGGTCGGCCAGGTGTCTTCGGGTTCGCTGCGGGCCAACGCATCGGCCCATGCCGGCGCCACCGCTGCTTCCGGTGTGCGCAGGAAGGCCGTGCCGATCTGCACGGCGCTGGCCCCGAGCATCAGGGCAGCAGCAATGCCGCGACCATCGCCGATTCCGCCCGCAGCGATCACCGGAATACTCAGGTTGTCCGCCAGCCGCGGCAGCAGTGCGAACAGGCCGACCAGCTGCTGTTCTGCACGTATCGGATCGAAGGCGCCGCGATGGCCGCCGGCTTCGGCGCCCTGCGCGACCACCGCGTCAGCACCCGCGTCCTGCGCAGCGCGCGCTTCGGCCAGCGTCGTAGCGCAGGCGATCCAGGCGATGCCCGCATCCTTCAACTGCTGCACATGACGCGGCGACAGCACGCCCATGATGGTCGAGGCCACCGCCGGCCGTGCCGCCAGCAGCGCACTGAACTGCTCCTCGAAATCGGCAGGCGTGGCATCCGCTGCGCTGGCCGCAACCTCCGGCCCCCACTGGCCGAGAAACGCACGCGTGCTGGCCTCGGCGGCCACATCGCGCACCGGCGCGGGATCGGGCAACCACAGGTTCACCTGCGCCGGCCCGCTGGACGCTGCACGGAAGTCCTGCATCCAGCGACCGATATCCGCCGCCGGCGACAACACGGCCCCCATCGCGCCCATGCTGCCGGCGTTGGCCAGCGCGGCGGAAAGCGGAACCGGACAGGCACCGGCCATCGGTGCCAGCAGGATCGGCAGCTGCAATGAAAAACGCCGACAGAAATCGTCGGCGCGTTCGAGAATCGGCGAAAGGCTCACGCGACGCACCTGTGGGAGGAGTCGCTGCCAGCATACGCCAGACACTGTGGACGGGAGCGTCGCCTCGGGCGATCCGCTCCCGCCTGGCTCAGCGTGCAGACACCGCGTAGGTGCGGACCAGCTGGCTGTCCATTTCTTCGTTGAACTTGAACGTCACATAGCGCGCGTCATCAGCGGCGAACTCTTCCTCGGCGCTGGCGCGACCGATCTCGGTGCCCTCCGCATCCAGCGCACGCGCCACCAGCTTGCCCTTGAACGCCTTGTCGGCCACCACGTACACCGCCGCGTCCTTGGAGCCCATGCCACGGCTCTTGCCGAGGGTGACGGTGAGGCCCTGCGCGGCCAGGCCCGGATCGGCCTGCAGCGTCACGTTCATGCGCTTGTCCACGCCCTCGCCCAGCCCGGCGACGAAATCGGCAGCGGTACCACTGATGGCACTACCGGCCTTCTGCGACACGGAGGTGTCGTCCTTGCAGGCAACCAGGCCCAGGGCCAGCGCCATCACCACGATCGACTTGTTCATGCACATTCCTTTGATTGATTCCGCGGGTTGTTCAAGCGTTCGATACAGCGCGCGCTCAGCGGAACGGCATGCCACGGCCGCCCATGGCGCCCATCATGCCCTTCATGCTGCGCATCATGCCCTTCATGCCGCCACCGGCCATCTTGCTCATCATCTTTTCCATCTGCATGTACTGCTTCATGAGCTTGTTGACGTCGGCCGGGGTCACGCCCGAGCCCTTGGCGATGCGGGCGCGACGCGAGCCATTGAGCAGGTTCGGGTTGCGCCGTTCCTTCTTGGTCATCGAGCCGATGATGGCGATCATGCGCGGCACTTCCTTGCCCTGGCTGACCTGCTGCTTGAGGTGCTCGGGAATCTGGCCCAGGCCCGGCAGCTTGTCCATCAGGCCGCCAATGCCGCCCATGTTCTGCATCTGCTCGAGCTGGTCGCGCATGTCGTTCAGATCGAACTTCTTGCCCTTGGCGACCTTCTCGGCCAGCTTCTGCGCCTTGTCCTTGTCGACCTGCTGCTCGACCTGCTCGACCAGCGACAGCACGTCGCCCATGTCGAGGATGCGGCTGGCGATACGGTCCGGGTGGAACACGTCCAGGCCTTCCGGCTTTTCGCTGACACCGACGAACTTGATCGGCTTGCCGGTGATGTAGCGCACGCTCAGCGCGGCGCCGCCACGGGCGTCACCGTCGGTCTTGGTCAGGACCACGCCGGTCAGCGGCAACGCATCACCGAAGGCCTTGGCGGTATTGGCCGCGTCCTGGCCGGTCATGGCATCGACCACGAACAGCGTTTCAGCCGGGTTGACCGCAGCGTGCAGGGCCTTGATCTCGGCCATCATCGCTTCGTCGATGGCCAGGCGGCCGGCGGTATCGACCAGCAGCACGTCGACGAACGACTTGCGCGCGTCATCGATGGCGGCGCGGACGATGGCCTCCGGCTTCTGCTCGGCGCTGGATGGGAAGAACATCACGCCCACCTGGTCGGCCAGCGTCTTCAGCTGCTCGATCGCCGCCGGACGGTAGACGTCGGCCGAGACCACCATCACCTTCTTCTTGCGCTTTTCCTTCAGGTGCTTGGCCAGCTTGCCGACCGTGGTGGTCTTACCGGCGCCCTGCAGGCCCGCCATCAGGATGATGGCCGGCGCGGGAACGTTGAGGTTCAGGTCGCTGGCTTCGGCGCCCATCACCGCGGTCAGCTCGTCGCGCACGACCTTGATCAGGGCCTGGCCCGGGGTCAGCGACTTCAGCACTTCCTGGCCGACCGCACGCACCTTGATGCGTTCGATCAGGGCCTGCACCACCGGCAGCGCGACGTCGGCTTCAAGCAGGGCGATGCGGACCTCGCGGGTCGCCTCGCGGATGTTCTCTTCGGTCAGGCGGCCACGGCCGCGCAGGCGCTCGATGGTGCCGGAAAGGCGCTGGGTCAGGGACTCGAACATGCGGCGCAACCTGTCTGAAAGCGGGGGACAATAAGGCCCACAGTATAACGGGTCCATCGCGCTCCCCGGACTGCGACGCCACGCCCGTCGCCAGCACCGCGGGGGTATGCGAAACTTCAACGATGACAATCGTTCTCATCGCCGTCCTGCTCTACCTGGCCGCCAGCGCCCTGCTGGTGCGCGCCCTTGGTCGCAACGACGGGGTGACCTCGCCCGCGTGGCTGTGGCCTGCGCTGCCGGCGATGCTGCTGCATGGCGGTTACCACGTGCTGGTGGCGATGCGCACGACCGGCGGCCCGGACATGCACTTCTTCGCCGCGTTGTCGCTGGTCGGCCTGGGAATGGCCTGGCTGACCTCGCTGGTGGGCGCGCGCGGGCGCATGTCCACCCTGGGCGTGGTGGTGTTCCCGCTGGCCGCGCTGCTGCTGGTGGTCTACCACGGCTACGGCCATGAACCGAGCAAGGTGCTGGGCTGGCGCCTGGCCAGCCACGCCTGGCTGGCACTACTGGCCTACGCCACGCTGAGCATCGCCGCGCTGCTGGCGATCATGCTATGGCTGCAGGAGCGTGCGCTGCGGCGCCGTGAATTCCGTCCGTGGCTGCGTGCGCTGCCGCCGATGGCCGATCTGGAATCGCTGCTGTTCAGGGTGATCACCGTCGGCTTCGCCCTGCTGACCCTGACCCTGGTTACCGGCGTGCTGTTCGTCGACGACCTGCTGGCGCAGAAGCTGGTGCACAAGACGGTTCTGAGCGTGCTGTCGTGGATCGTGTTCGGCGTGCTGCTGATCGGCCGCCGCCGCTATGGCTGGCGCGGCACGAAGGCAGTGCATTGGACGCTGACGGCGATGCTGTTGCTGCTGCTGGCGTTCTTCGGCAGCCAGTTCGTGATCGAGCTGGTGTTCGGGCATTCGCGATAGAGGCGTGCCGACCAACGGTCGGCACCCACCCCAACATCACCTGGTAGTGCCGGCCGCCGGCCGGCAATCGGAGCACAGTAGATCCACGCCATGCGTGGATGCCCCGGATGCTCAGGGCAGCGGTTGGGCCAGGATCCTGCGCACCGAGCGACCACTGTTGGTGAGGATGTCGTCGACCTGCCAGCAGCCCTCCCCTTTGCGCACCATCGGCACGCGGGTCACGTAGGCCTTGCCCCAGACCGGATAGCGCATTTCGACCTGGCCGGCCGTGGCCGAGGCCTGCTTCCAGCTGTAGCGCACCGGGCTGTCGATCTCCCCGTCCTGCGCGTCCAGCCACGGATCGGAATCGAGCGTGCAGATGCCCTCTTCGCGCACCTGGCAGGCACGCTCGCCGTGCAGCGCCTTGGCAAACGCCGCACTGACCAGTGCCTGCGGCGGCTCCAGCAGGTCGCCCTTGCCGGTGGTCGCTTCGAAGAAGGCGCGCGCCACGTCGGCCGGTTGCTGGCAGGCCGGCGCGGCCTGCACGGTGGGGGCCAGCAGCAGGCCGATGATCACCCACATCCCTGTCTTCCGCATGTTCCAATTCCCTGGTGGTAGTGCCGGCCGCTGGCCGGCAACGCGTGATTCCATGGGGTTGCCGGCCAGCGGCTGGCAACCCCGATATCGGCGGATTACAACCCGTACCGTTCGATCGCGTCCAGATGCGGCTGGCGGTCCTGGTCGCAGGCCTCGGCCAGGCGCAGCCAGCAGTGTGGATGTGCCCAATCCGCCGTGGCCTGCTGCAGGAAGCGGTGCAGCGCCAGCGGCGCATGGTCCTGCGGCTGCGCGACGGTGAACAACAGACCCGGCAGCGTGCCGTCTTCCGCGTCCGGATCGGTCACGGTGTAGTCCGCACGGCTGTGCGACCACACCTTCCAGCCCTGTGCCTCGGCTGCCTCCACGAAAGCGTTCCATGCCTCCTCGCCCGGGTGCGCGCCGTCGACCAGCCAGCTGCGCGCGAAACCACCCCGCTCCAGCACATGCACCTGCGCATAGGTCGGAATGAAGTGCTCGCGCTCCGCTTCGTCCTCTGGTGCGGGGTGTACCAGGCCGGCGTCGAACACCACCCAGTCCCCCACCTGCTGCGCGCGGTTGGCCGGTGCGTTCTCGACGATGCGCGCGGTCACCGGGCCGCTGCGGCGGGCGTAGTACTCCATCGGCTCGCCGCCTTCTTCGCTGCGGATGATCACCCAGCCCCAGGGCTCTTCGACCACGCCCTGCTGGCTGGACAGTTCCATGCCGATCGCTGCCGCCGAGCGGCGCACCGCATCCCAGTCGCGCGCCGCACTGGCCGCACTCATATGGTCCCAATGCGCGGCACTGGGCTCTTCCAGCAGTTCCACCAGCTGCGCATAGCAGGCCTGCGCCTCGCTGAAGCGGCCGGTCTCCATGTACATGCGGGCAAGCGTCCCGCGTGCGCCGTTCGAGCCTGGCGACAACGCCAGCAATGCCTGCGCGGCCTGTTCCAGTGCAGGCCAGTCGGACGCACGCCGTGCACGCTGGACCTCGCACCAGTGCGCGAACACCGGCACGCTGTCGCGGTAGGTCGCGGCCAGCCTGCGCAGGCCATCATCATCGCCCTGCTCGGCCAGCCAACGCATCAGCGTGTAGGCCGCCGCGCCGTCTTCCTGCGCGTGGCCGCGCACGAAGTCCCACAGCAGCGCCTGCGCTTCCGTCTTCGCGCCACACGCGTGCAGCGCCGAGGCGGCGACCTCGGCCAGCGCGCCGTCGTCCGGCCGCTCGGCGTGCGCCTGCAGCAGCCACTGCGCTTCGCGCTCGGGATCGCGCGACTGGTTCTGTTCGCCCTGCGCTTCCAGCCACGCCAGCAGCTCATCGGCAGGCACCGGCAGCGGCGCCATCTGCGGCAGCGCTTCGATGCGTGCCGCCAGACCGGCCACCAGCGCGGCCGCGCCGCGGTCCTGCCGCAGCTGCGCCAGATGGGTGCGGGCCAGACCCAACTGGCGCTGCGCCACCCAGCGCGCACCGCGCTGCAGGGCCAGCTCCAGGCTCAACGCGGCGATCTCGATCACCAGGCGATGCGCGCCGACAGCGGCGAAGTGTTCGATGATCGTGTTGAAGCGCGTTCCCAGATCCCAGGTGTTGCGGGCGGCATCGCGGCTGCACAGTGTCGAAGCGGTATTGGCCCACAACCGCCAGTGATTCGGCGTCAGCTCGCTCCAGGGCACCAGCTGCTGCAGCGCCTCTTCATCGCGGCCCAGCTGGGCCAGTGCCCAGGCCTTGGACAGCCGGCGCGGCACCGTGCAGTTGGCAGGCTCGTATTCGCCCGCAGCGGCCACTTCGGCTTCGCGCTTCTCGATCAGCGCCAGCGCTTCCTGCGCACGGCCGCTGGCCAGCAGGATCTTGATCTGCATTTCAGGGAAGCTGTCGAACACTTCCTTGCCGCGCGCCTGGATCGCCGCCGCCTGCACCTGTAGGTAATCCAGCGCATCCTGGCCGCGGCCGTCGTCCAGCAGCGCGTCTGCCTTCTCGCAGCTCAGGCACTGGAAGCAGGCCCAGCTCGGGTCGATGCGGCCCAGCGTCTCGTCGCAGACCTCGATGCGTTCGGGCACCCAGCCCGGACCATCGATGTTGCCGTAGCAGGCGGCGAGATCCTGGGTGACGCAGATCGACTGCGGGCAGTCCAGGGTATCGGCACGGTGTGCGCGCTCGAACAGCGCCACCGACTCGCCCAGCGCGCTTTCACCTTCCACGCGGTTGCCGACGCGGTTGCGCAGCGCCCAATGGCCGACATAGACGTCGACCCAGGGGTTGTCCAGCGCCTTGCCCAGCGCGCGCGCTTCGGGCAGCAGTGCATCGACGCGGTCGACCTGCAGTTCACTGACTTCATCGGCAAGGCGGGTCAGCAGGTGGGCGTTCTGCGCCTGGCCTGCCTGGCGCAGGTCTTCCTGCAGTTTTTCGACCCAGTTCCAGATATCCATGGGGGTAATGCTCCTGTCTAGCGAAGGCTGGATGAGAGGGGGTAGCGGTGCTCAGCGCAGCATCTGCTGCAGGGCACCGGCAATGTCGGTAAATGCACCATTGAGATCGGGGCCCGGCATCGCCGCGCTCTGCTGCAGCGGCCGGCCCTGTGCGGACACGATGATCTTCAGCGAGCGCAGCAGGCGCGCGGCCGCCCCGGCCTGCGGGTGGCCCTCGCGCTGGGCCTGCAGCAACGCCTGCACCGCTGGATTGTCCAGGTTGAGGTACAGCCGCGACGGCGCACGCGCCTCGATGCGCGCGGTGAACTGGCGCGCCAGCCGCAATGCCGCCATCGATACGCGCTTGTCGTTCTCGTCGTCTTCCAGGCGCTGCTTCAGTTCGGCCTCGCGGTCGGGCACCACCACCACCGGCAGCGCCTCGGGGCTGAACCGCGCGGGCAGCAGCTGTTCGCCATCGCCCAGGTGTTCGCGCAGCCAGGCCAGCTGCGCATCGTCAAGGCTGTCGTCGGTGCGGAACAGTGCGCGATTGCCCTGCTCGGTACCCAGTTCGACCAGGCGCAGGCCCTTGGCCTGGGCCCAGCGCCGCAGGAACGGCACCACCGCGTAGCGATGACCATGCGCGACCGGCACGCCCATCGCGCGGAACAGCATTTCCTCGAAGCCGCCACCGTTGTCGAGGATCACATGCACCGCGCCGCGCGCCGGCAACGCGCTGGCCGGCAGGTCACCCTGCGAGGTCGGCACGCGCACGTGTTCCAGCAGCAGGTCGAACAGGCGCTCATCGCACAGCGCCGCGCCCAGCAGGGCCTCGTTGTGGCGGCTGAGCACGCGTCGCCAGGCTTCGGGCTGCTGCCGCGCGACGTCGGCCAGGCCATCGATCAGCGCTTCCAGCAGGGCGTGCTGCACGGCGCGATAGTGGTCATCGCGCTGCAGGTCCTCGCGGCTGGCGGTCGGGGTCAGCTTCGACGATTCGATCACCCCGCCGATGAAACCGGCCCACGGCGGCAGCAGGTCGCGTGCATCGTCGTCCAGCAGCATGCCGCGCACGAACACCGACAGGTTGCGGTTGTCGCTGGTGCCGTAGGTGGCACCGTCCTGCACCCAGAGCATGCCGACGGCGTCGCTGCTGCCATCGGACTGCAGCGGCATCGTCACGATGGGCTCGAAATCGTGTTCGAAACGGGCCGCGAACTGCTGCGCCTGGCGGCGCGCCTGCACCGGATGCAGCGCGACGTCACCCTGCCCGCGCCATGGCGGCGGTTCGGGATTGATCGCGGCGGCCGCCGCACCGATGAAGATCGGCTCGGACAGCAGCGCGCAGTAGCGGCCCAGCACCTCGTGCAGGCGCGCTTCGTTGGCCAGCGGCAGGAAGTCCGGATGCAGCTCCAGCTCGACCTCGGTGCCGATCGCGCGCGCCGGCACTTCGCTGACGGTGTACTGCTCGGCGTTGCTGGACACGTACAGGTGGCCCAGCTCTGGTGTCTGGTAGGAGGTGGTGCGCACGCTGACACGGCGCGCCAATACGAAGGCCGACAGGAAACCCAGGCCGAACATGCCGATCAGGCCTTCATCGTCCTCGCCGTCCTGGCGCAGGCCCCGGGTGTAACCGACACCGACCGTGGCCAGGTAATCGTGGATTTCCTGCCGGGTCAGGCCGGCACCGGTATCGGTGATGCGCAGCACGCCGGCGGCGACATCAACCTGCACGTCGATGCGCGACACACTCTGGATGCCGGGCTGCTCGATACGGCGACGGATGATCGAATCGTGCGCGTTCTGCACAAGCTCGCGCAGCGCCACCATCGGCGTGGAATACAGGTGCTTGCCCAGCACCGTCATCAGTCCATTGAGATCGACCCCGGCGCGGCGGATTTCGGCGGCGGGGGTGCTGAACATCGGGTCCTGCATGTAAACGATTACTCCTTGCCACGGAAAGGCGCCAGGGGGCGCCTTCGTCGAGCCGGGAAAACTAGCACAGGCTGGCTGACCGCTGCTGTGCCGTCGGCCGCATCTGCAGGTCCGAGCACGCACCCGACCCCGTCACGCCGCGTCGATGGCCTCGGACAGGCGTTCGACCGCGATCACCTCCATGCCCTTCACCGAGCCGCCCTTGGGGGCATTGGCCTTCGGCACGATGGCGCGCTTGAAACCGTGGGTCGCCGCCTCGCGCAGGCGATCCTCGCCGTTGGGCACCGGCCGGATCTCACCGGACAGGCCCACTTCGCCGAACGCGATGGTCTTCTCGGCCAATGGACGGTCCTGCAGCGAGGACAGCACCGCCAGCAGCACCGGCAGGTCGGCGGCGGTCTCCTGCACGCGGATGCCGCCGACCACGTTGACGAACACGTCCTGGTCGCCGACCAGCACGCCGCCATGCCGATGCAGCACCGCCAGCAGCATGGCCAGGCGGTTCTGCTCCAGCCCCACCGCCACGCGGCGCGGATTGGACAGCGGCGAGGCGTCGACCAGCGCCTGCACTTCCACCAGCAGCGGCCGGGTGCCCTCGCGGGTAACCATCACGCAGCTGCCCGGCTGGTGCGTGCTGGCACCGGAAAGGAAGATCGCCGACGGATTGGAGACCTCCTTCAGGCCCTTGTCGCCCATCGCGAACACGCCCAGCTCGTTGACCGCACCAAAGCGGTTCTTGAACGCGCGCAGCAGGCGGAAGCGGCTGCCACTCTCGCCTTCGAAATACAGCACGGCATCGACCATGTGCTCCAGCACGCGCGGGCCGGCGATGCCGCCTTCCTTGGTCACATGGCCGACCAGGAACACGGCGGTTCCGGTTTCCTTGGCGAAACGCACCAGCCGTGCGGCACTCTCGCGCACCTGGCTGACCGAACCGGGCGCGGCGGTCAGCGTCTCGGTCCAGAGCGTCTGTACCGAATCGGCCACGATCAGCCGCGGCCCACTCTTGGTGGCGTGCTGCAGGATGGATTCGACACCGGTCTCGGCCAGCGCGTTGACACCCTCCAGCGGCAGCTCCAGCCGATGCGCGCGGCCGGCGACCTGGGCCAGTGACTCTTCACCGGTGACGTAGAGCACCGGCAGGACCGCGGCCATCTTCGCCACCGCCTGCAGCAGCAGGGTGGATTTGCCGATGCCCGGATCACCACCGACCAGCACCACCGCGCCCTCGACCAGGCCGCCGCCGAGCACGCGGTCGAATTCACCGATGCCGGTGCTGACCCGGTTGTGTTCGGTCTGCGCCACGTCCTTCAGTGCGGTGATCTTCGGCGGGTCGATCTTGCCCGCCCAGCCGGCACGGCGCGACGCGGGCGCCTTGGCCGCCGCAGCGCTCTCAAGAACGATTTCCGACAGCGAGTTCCAGGCATTGCACTCGGTGCACTGGCCTTGCCACTTGCTGTATTCGGCGCCGCATTCATTGCAGACATACGCGGTGCGGGCTTTGGCCATCGGAGATTTCCTGCAGGGGCAACGAGCGTGGCAGGATAGCCGAGCCGGGTCGCAGCTGCTGCGACCACTCAAGTCCCACCCGTCGGTGCCGATAGCGGTGGCGGGCGTGCGCCTTGCGGGCGCCCCTCCCTCCTCCTCTGGATTCAACATGACTGGTAGTTACAGTCAGAGCCTGGTCGCCATCTCGTTGCTGGTGGCCATGCTGGCATCGTATACCGCGCTGGATATGGCCGGCCGCCTGGCCACGGCCCAGGGCCGGGTCGCCCGCTGGTGGCTGGCCGGCGGTGCCGCCGCGATGGGCCTGGGCATCTGGTCGATGCACTTCATCGCGATGCTGGCCTTCAAGCTGCCGGTTCCGGTCGGTTACGACCTGGCGATCACCCTGTATTCGCTGGCGGTGTCGATCGGCGCGTCGGCCTATGCGCTGTGGCTGGTGTCGCGCCCCAGCCTGCCGTTGCAGCGGCTGGCCGCGGGTGCGGTGCTGATGGGACTGGGTATCGCCGCCATGCACTACCTGGGCATGGCCGCCATGCGCATGCAGCCCGGTATCGATTACCACCCCGGCTGGTTTGCCGCGTCGATCGCAGTGGCCATCGCTGCCGCCGGTGCAGCGCTGTGGATTGCCTTCCGGCTGCGCGTGGAACAGCGCAACACGGTGCGCCTGCGGATGCTGGCGTCGCTGGTGATGGGCCTGGCCATCGTCGGCATGCACTACACCGGCATGGCCGCCGCGCGCTTCCCGGCAGGCAGCGTCTGCGGCGCCATCGGCAGCGGCGGCATCGATCCCCGCTGGCTGGCAGTGCTGGTGATCGTGACCACCCTGGCCACGCTCGGCATCGCCCTGGTGGCCTCGCTGTTCGACCGCCAGATGCGCGTGCGCACCGGCCTGCTGGCCGATTCCCTGGCGCACGCCAACGACAAGCTGATCCAGGCCGCACTGCACGATCCGCTGACCCAGCTGCCGAACCGCATGCTGCTGCAGGATCGCATCGAGCAGGCCATCGAGAAGGCGCAACGCCGCCAGCAGTCGGTGGCGGTGATGTTCTGCGACCTGGATGGCTTCAAGGCCGTCAACGATGCCTATGGCCACCAGCTGGGTGACCGCCTGCTGGTCGCGGTGGCCCAGCGCCTGGGGGCGCAGCTGCGCCCGCAGGACACCCTCGCCCGCCTCGGCGGCGACGAGTTCGTGATCGTGCTGGCCATCGATGCACCTGATGATGCGGCGGTGGTCGCCGAGCGGGTGATCGCCGCGGCCGGTGAACCGTTCGTGCTGGACGCGGCCGAGCTGCAGGTTACCGCCAGCCTGGGCATTGCCCTGTATCCGGACGATGCCAGCGACGAACGCGAGTTGATGGCACATGCCGATGCGGCGATGTACCACACCAAGGAAACCGGCCGGAACGGCTACACCTTCTTCATTCCCTCGATGCAGCTCAGTGCCAACCGCCAGCTGCGGCTGCTGCAGGACCTGCGCAAGGCGATCGCACGCAACGAGCTGCTGCTGCACTACCAGCCGAAATTCCCGGCGGCCGATGCACCGGCCACCGGCGCCGAGGCGCTGCTGCGCTGGCAGCACCCGGAACTGGGCCTGTTGGCACCGGACGTGTTCATTCCCATCGCCGAGCGCAGCGGCCTGATCCTGCCGATCGGCGACTGGGTGCTGGACCAGGCGTGCGCGCAGCTGCGCGCCTGGCATGACGGCGGACACAGCCATTGGACGATGGCGGTGAACCTGTCGCCGCTGCAGTTCGCCTCGCCGGCCCTGCTTGAAAGCGTGCGTTCGGTCCTGCAGCGGCATCGCATCGACCCGGCGCGGCTGACCCTGGAGATCACCGAAACCACGGCGATGAAGGATGTCGAGGCCAGCCTGGCGATCCTCAACGACCTGACCGCGATGGGCGTGCACATCGCCATCGATGATTTCGGTACCGGCTATTCCAGCCTGCTGTACCTCAAGCGCATGCCGGCCACCGAGCTGAAGATCGACCGGGCGTTCGTGCATGACCTTGAACGCAATGACGAAGATTCCGCCATCGTGTCCTCGATCATCGCGCTGGGCCGTACCCTGCAGCTGCAGGTGGTGGCCGAGGGCGTGGAGACCCAGGCCCAGCGCGACTACCTGAGCGAGCTGGGCTGCGACCAGCTGCAGGGTTACCACCTGGGGCGGCCGATGGAGGCCGAGGAATTCCTGCGCAAGGTGGGTTAGAGGCAACCGCATCCACGCATGGCGTGGATCTACTGTGCGGGGACTTCGCGGTGACTGGTAGATCCACGCCATGCGTGGATGCGTTCCCCGCGATCGCGCAACAAACAAAAAGGCCGCCCGGGGGCGGCCTTTCTGCGTGGCAACGTCGCGAAGACGTCAGTGCATCATGTGCACGTTCATGTTGTGCATGACCCACAGGGTACCGACCACGATGATGCCGATCACCACCACGGTGAAGGCCGCAGCGTTGACGTTCCAGCGGCTCTCCGACGAGCGGTCCAGGTGCAGGAAGAACACCAGGTGGACCAGCATCTGCAGCACCGCGGTGATGGCGATCACCACACCGTTGACGGTGCGCGAGAAATCACCCGACATCACCATGTAGAACGGGATGACGGTCAGCACCACCGCCAGCACGAAGCCGATCAGGTACGACTTCACGGTGCCGTGGCTTTCGCCGCCGGCGGCGTGGTCGTGTGCATGGTTGTCATGTGCCATTACAGCGCTCCATTGAGGTAGACGACGGAGAACACGCCGATCCAGATCAGGTCCAGGAAGTGCCAGAACAGGCTCAGGCACGCCATGCGGGTCTTGTTGGTCGGGGTCAGGCCGTACTTCTTCAGCTGCACGAACATCACCAGCAGCCACAGCAGGCCTGCGCTGACGTGCAGGCCGTGGGTACCGACCAGGGCGAAGAACGCCGACAGGAAGGCACTGCGGTCCGGACCGTAGCCCTGATGGATCAGGTGCTGGAATTCATAGACTTCCATGCACATGAAGCCGAAGCCCAGCAGCCAGGTGATGCCCAGCCACAGGAACATCTGGCCGACCTGCTTGCGGTGCATGGAGATCATGCCCAGGCCGAAGGTCAGCGACGAGGTCAGCAGCAGCGCGGTTTCCCACGCCACGAACGGCAGCTCGAACAGGTCCTTCGCGCCGGGGCCGCCATCAGTGCCGCCGGCCAGCACCACGTAGGTGGCAAACAGCGAGGCGAAGATGAGGCAGTCGCTCATCAGGTACACCCAGAAACCGAAGACGGTGTTGCCGCCGGTGTCGTGGTGCTCGTGGTCGTCATGGCCATGGGCCGCCGCGTGTGCGGCGTGCCCGTGGCTCAGGGTCGAGGTATTGGTGCTCATGCCTTCAGCTCCGACTTCACCAGGCCCTGGGCTTCCAGGTGCTTGCGGTGTTCGTTCTCGATGCGTTCCACCTCGGCAGCCGGGACCCAGTAGTCCACGTCCTGGTCGAAGGTGCGGTAGATGAACGTGGCGATCATGCCGACGAAGCCGATGATGGCCAGCCACCAGATGTGCCAGATCATCGCAAAGCCGAACACCAGGCTGAAGGCGCCGATGACAACGCCGGTGCCGGTGTTGCGCGGCATGTGGATGTCGGTGTACTTGGCCGGCTTCGGCCAGGCTTCACCACGCTGCTTGCGCTCCCAGAAATCGTCCAGCTCGGTGACTTCCGGCAGGGTGCCGAAGTTGTAGAAGGCCGGCGGCGAAGAGGTTTCCCACTCCAGCGTACGGGCATCCCACGGGTCGCCGGTCAGGTCGGCGGTCTTCTTGCGGTCGCGGATCGACACGGCCACCTGGATGATCTGGCACAGGATGCCGGCACCCACGATGAAGGCGCCCACAGCGGCCACCAGCAGGAACGGCTCGTAGGCCGGGTTGACGGTGCTCTGCAGACGACGGGTCATGCCCATGAAGCCCAGCACGTACATCGGCATGAAGGTCACATAGAAGCCGATGAACCAGCACCAGAACGCGCACTTGCCCCAGAACTCGTTGAGGCGGAAGCCGAACATCTTCGGCCACCAGTAGGTGATGCCGGCGAACATGCCGAACACCACGCCGCCGATGATGACGTTGTGGAAGTGGGCGATCAGGAACAGGCTGTTGTGCAGCACGAAGTCGATGGCCGGGATCGCCAGCATCACGCCGGTCATGCCGCCGATGGTGAAGGTGACCATGAAGCCGATGGTCCACAGCACGGGCGTGGTGAACTGCACGCGACCGCGGAACATGGTGAACAACCAGTTGAAGATCTTCACGCCGGTGGGGATGGAGATGATCATCGTCGTGATGCCGAAGAAGGCATTGACGTTGGCACCCGAGCCCATGGTGAAGAAGTGGTGCAGCCACACGATGAACGACAGCACGCCGATGCAGGCGGTGGCGTAGACCATGCCCTTGTAGCCGAACAGGGCCTTGCGCGAGAAGGTCGCGATGACCTCGGAGAACACGCCGAAGGCCGGCAGCACCAGGATATAGACTTCCGGGTGGCCCCAGATCCAGATCAGGTTGATGTACAGCATGGCGTTGCCGCCACCGTCATTGGTGAAGAAGTGCGTACCCAGGTAACGGTCCAGGGTCAGCAGCACCAGGGTGATGGTCAGCACCGGGAAGGCGGCGACGATCAGCACGTTGGTCACCAGAGCGGTCCAGGTGAAGACCGGCATCTGCATGAGCTTCATGCTCGGGGTGCGCATCTTGAGGATGGTGATGAAGAAGTTGATACCACTCAACGTGGTACCCAGACCCGCCACCTGTAGTCCCCATATGTAGTAGTCCATACCTACATTGTTGCTGTACTCGATGCCCGACAATGGCGGGAACGCCAGCCAGCCGGTGGCGGCGAATTCACCGATCCACAGCGACAGCATGATCAGCACCGCACCGGACACGAACAGCCAGAAGCTGAGCGAGTTGACGAACGGGAACGCGACGTCGCGCGCACCGATCTGCAGCGGCACGGCCAGGTTCATCAGGCCGGTGATCAGCGGCATCGCCACGAAGAAGATCATGATCACGCCGTGGGCGGTGAAGATCTGGTCGTAGTGGTGCGGCGGCAGGTAACCCTCGGACCCGCCGACGGCGATGGCCTGCTGGGTACGCATCATGATCGCGTCGGAGAAACCGCGCAGCAGCATGACGAAGGCGACGATGATGTACATCACGCCGATCTTCTTGTGATCCACCGAGGTGAACCACTCCTTCCACAGATAGCCCCACAGCTTGAACTTGGTGATCAGGGCGACGACGCCCAGGCCACCAAGGATCGCGCCGACCAGGGTGGTCAGCACGATCGGATCGTGGGGGATCGACTCAAGAGAGAGTTTTCCCAACATGTTCATTCTCCCGAACCCGCGTGGCCGGCATGGCCTGCGTGTTCGTGTTCGGTGGCATCCAGGTTCTCGCCGGATTCCTTGGACTCATGGGCGTCGCTCGGGGCATGGCCCTCGTGCGCTTCATGGCTGGCAGCGTCGGCAGCAGCGGCACCGGCGTGGGAATGCTTCATGCCGTAGTGCTTGTTGTCGCCCATGTGCTTGGCGATGACCCAATCGAACAGGTTCTCTTCAACTTTGCCGAAGTAGGTGACCGGGTACCACTCGGAATTCTTCGCTTCGCCCAGCGCCTTGAACGAGGCCTTGTCCAGGCTCTGCTCGCCGGCACGGACCTGGTCCAGCCACTGGCGGTACTGCGCATCGGTGACCGAGTAGGCAGTGAAATGCATCTTGGCGAAGCCTGCACCGCTGTAGTGCGAGGACATGCCCGGGAACTCACCGGTCTCGTTGGCGATCAGGTGGAGCTTGGTCTCCATCGCCGCCATCGAATAGATCATGCTGCCCAGGTGCGGGATGAAGAACGCATTCATCACCGTATCGGAGGTGATCTCGAAGTTCAGCGGGGTGTTGACCGGGAACTTGATCTCGTTGACGACCGCGATCTTCTCTTCCGGATAGATGAACAGCCACTTCCAGTCCAGCGAGATCGCCTGGATGGTGACCGGCTTGACGTCCGATTCCAGGGGCTTGTACGGATCCAGCGCGTGCGAGGACCGCCAGGTCAGCACCGCCAGGACCAGCACGATCATGCAGGGGATCGACCACACCACCACCTCGATCGCCGTCGAGTGGGACCACTTCGGCTCGTAGCGGGCCTTGGTGTTGGAGGCGCGATACTTCCACGCGAAGGTCAGGGTCATGATGATGACCGGGATGACGACCAGCAGCATGAGCACGGTGGCCGTGATCAGCAGTGTCTTTTCATCCTGGCCGATCTGGCCCTTCGGACTGAGGATGGCCACGGCATCGCAGCCGGTGAGCATCACCAGCAATGCGAGCAGCAGGCCCGGGCGCAACCAGCGCCCAAGGGTTTTCAACGGAATCATCGGTCGATCCAATTGCGAGGGAATGCCGTTCCCCGTCCTGCCCGCACCGGCCAAAGCCGGGCCCACCCGTCCAGAAGACAGGCAGGTGAGGTGGGGTCGAGTCAGCCTTTCAATTTTAGGCCGTCACCCACCATTTAAGAAAGGCATTGACAATGATCAGGCGCAGGAAAGGCCCGGATCTGGATGCGACACGTTGTCGCACCGCGCCATTGTGAGAGGCAGAACGCGCGGGGATGGCGGCGTAGCATCGGCCACGAGGACGACGAGGCCCCTCGTTCGGCAAAGTCGACTGAACAGGTTCAGCAAGTTGTGCCCCCCATTCTTCGAGGAACCCGGCATGGAAAGACCCTTCAGCGTTGAACGCATCGACCACCTGGTGCTGAGGGTGCGCGATCTGGCCCGCAGCGAAGCCTTCTATGGCCAGGTGCTGGGCTGCGCGGTGGTGCGGCGGCGCGAGCACCTGGGTCTGGTGCACCTGCGCGCAGGTGCATCGATGATCGACCTGATCAGCCTGGACGGCACGCTCGGTCGCCACGGCGGCAGCGGACCGGGCAGCGAAGGGCGCAACGTTGACCACCTGTGCCTGCGCGTGCACCCCTTCGACGAAGCGGCGCTGGTCGCCCACCTGGCCGCCCACGGCGTACCGGTGCCGGGACCGGCCGAAGTCAACTTCGGTGCCGAGGGCGACGGATTGTCGTTGTACTTCAAGGATCCGGACGGCAACACGGTGGAGCTGAAGGGGCCTGCCAACGGAGCCGTACAATGACCCGGTCCGCAGCCACGCGGGCGAAGATCGACTTCAAGACGCAGGACAAGGCGCTGTACCGGCCACCGGCCGGCTCGTTCGTGCGGATCGAGGTGCCGCCGATGTCCTTCGTGATGGTCGATGGCCAAGGTGATCCGAACCAGGCGCCGGCCTATCGCGATGCGGTGGAGTGGCTGTACTCGGTCAGCTACGCACTGAAGTTCGCGATGAAGGCCGAAGGACGGGACTACGTGGTGCCGCCGCTGGAGGGACTGTGGTGGGCCGACGACCCGTCCAGCTTCGTGGCACGGCGCAAGCACGCGTGGCGCTGGACGATGATGATCCGCACGCCGCTGGACGTCGGCGTTCCGCGTTTCAACGAAGCGGTGGCCAAGGCATCGAACAAGCGCGGTACCGCGCCGCAGAGCCTGCGCCTGGCGCTTTACGAGGAAGGCCTGTGCCTGCAGACGCTGCATGTAGGCGCCTACGATGACGAGGGCCCGACACTGGCCGAACTGCATGAACGGATCATGCCGGCTCAGGGGCTGACCTTCGCCGGGCCGCATCATGAGATCTACCTGGGCGACCCACGCAAGGTAGAGCCTGCTCGCCTGAAAACGGTGCTGCGGCAACCGGTGCGGGCGCGGTGACGGCCGCGTCTCGGGCTGCTCCGTCAGCCGCCCTGGAACCGCACCGGGAGACGCAGGGTGATCTGCTTGACCGTGGTCACCGGCCGCCGGGGGGTGACATGCCATTGGAGTGCAGCCTCACGGGCGGCGCGATCCAGCGCAGGATGTCCGCTGCTGCGGTCCACGGTCACATCGAGCACGCGCCCCTCGGCTGACATGGTGATCAGCAGCTCGACGCTGCCTTCCAGCACCGTCTCCCCGTCACCACGCGGATAACGCGGGGGATGCCGGCGCGTCATCGCCGCCAACTGCGCGCCCAGCGCCTGCTCGGGGTCCAGCTGCGGCGGCGGCGGGTCCATGGCCGTCGGCGCTGGTGCGTCCACGGTCACCGCCGGCGGCGTGGCTGCGACAGGCGCTTTGAACACGACCGTCACCTGCCTGCGCTCGCCGCCTGTGGGCACCTTCGACGCGCTGAGCCAGGTGCGTGCGCCCCGGCGCGCGGCCTCATCCAGCTGGGGGCTGCCACTGCTGCCTTCCACCAGCACCGCCGTAACCACGCCGGTCTGCCAGACATCCACCTGCAGGGTCACCATGGTGTCGGCCTCCACAGGTGCGCGCAGCGGGATGCCATGGCGCAGGTCCTTGAAGCCGGCGGCGGGCAGGTCGACCAGCACCTGCCCATACTCTGCTGGTGGCGACGACGGCGGCAGAGAGGGTGACGTACGCAGCGCCAAGCCCTTGCGATCGACCAGCATCCCCGCTGGCGGCATCGCGCGTTGCGCCTGCCTGGCGGTGTCCGCTTTCGGGACCGCCGGCGGCGAAGGCTCCGAGACCGCCGGGCCAGCGGGGTCTGCGGCGGTGTCGGCGGCGTCCGGCGCATTGCCTTTGCCTGCCTTCGCCTGCCGATCGTCATCGCCCAGCAGCAGTGTCGCGCGCGCCGTCAGGATCTCCATGCGGTCTTCGGACGCACTGGCCAGCAGCGTCGAGAGCATGAACACGTCGCTGCCAATCAGCAGCGTGTTCACGTCGAACCGGGCGGGATCGGACGAAGCGTTCTTGTCACTGCGGTCGATCAGTCCGGCAATCACCAGCGCGCCCAGCGCCAGCTCTTCGTCCGTGTCGACCATCGTCGAAGCGTAGGCATTCCACAGACGCTCCTCCAGCGGTGCATAGGCGAACAACACCTCCTGCGTGCCGTGGACGCGCCACAGGCGCTCTTCCAGTGCCGCGTCGCCCTCACGGTCGAACGGCTTGCGCGGCGACCACCGTGAGCGGATCGCCAGCTCCTGCAGATCCGTCGCCAGCAGGCGCATCGCAACCGAGGTGCTCGATGGCGAGAGCTTCCACATCTGCTGCAGCAGCTCGACCTGCTTCAGCTCCAGCTCGCGCGCTTCCTCCGCCGTCAGCCGGTCCACCATCGCGCCCGCATCGCTGGCCAGCCCCGCCGTCCTTTGCGTGCGGCGGCCGGACCGGGCGGCAAGGGTCTCGATGGTCTCGTTGTACGCCGCGCGCAGGCGCTCGTACTCGGTACGGTCTTCGCGCAGCACGGGGCCATTGCGCGCCCACAGATCCAGCTCCTGCATCAGCGCCTGCGTACGCGGCAGATCGCCGCGGGCAGCAGTGCGCGCGGTTTCGTGCACCTTGTTGAGCATTTCCCGCTCGAAATGACCGCGCGAGTACCAGCGCGGAACCGTAGTGCGATCCTCGCCGACCAGTACCGAGCTCGGCCCCTGTTGACCGCTTCCTGCGCCCGTAGCGCCATCCCCGGAAATGCCGGTGACGATGAAGACGACGAAAGAGAGGAAGCCGAACATCACCGACGCGATCAGATAGTCCACGGCCCGGTCCTGCACCGCTACGCGCAGGAATGACAGTACCGACACCGCTCCGCCGATCAGCAGCGCAGCACGCAACGCCGCCCTGCCATCACTCAACACGCCGCTCGACAGCACTCGTCCGAGCCAGCCGATCGAGCTGTAGACCAGCACGCCGAGGTCGCCCCAGAACGGCGCCATCCCGATCAGCGCCAGCAACAGCACGGCCAGTACACCCAGCAGCTTCATGGGCGCTTGCTCATGATCAGCATCGGCACGAACAGGATGAACAGCAGGATCGCGATCGCCAGCATGGCCATCTGCACGGCCAGCCCCACGCCATCCCAGATGCCCGGGTCTACCAGCGCGCTGTAGCGGCGGTAGGCCGGCATGCCCCAGCCCATCACCCAGCCCAGCAGCAGCGTGCCGATCACCGCCATCGTCACCCGCGACATCACACCGGGGACGCCGCTGGCCGCCGATGCCTGCGCGGCGACCGGCTGCGCTTGGGCGACGCGCGCGGCGGTGCGTGCACGCTGCTTGCGGGCCTTGTTCGGTTTCTGCCGCGTGCGAGTCTGCGCCGCGCGGGCGCTGCCGGCCAGCAGTTCCGCGCGGGCGCAGGCGGCACAGGGCATGCCGACAAAATGCTGGTGGGCCGCATCCTTGCCGCACGCCACCAGCTGACCGGCGTTGCGCCGTGCGTAGTCCAGCAGCAGCGTGGCCCATTCCTGCGCCGAAGGCCGCCGCCGCGCCTGCGCCGAGAACGCACGATCAAACATGTCGCGCAGTGCCGGCGGGAACATCTCATGGCCGCTGACCGGCGAGGGCAACATCCGCGGATGCGGCTTGCCGCGCGCATATGGGTACAGGTTGGCGGCGATGCGCGCCGGCAGGTCACTGGGCACCGTCGCCCCCTGCGGCCGGCCCGCAAACGGATGCAGGCCGGAATTGAGCAGCTGGAACACCATCACCGCCAGCGCGAATCGATCCTGCGCCTCCTCCTGGCCCGGCTTCACCCCCGGCTGCTGGAACTCGGACGCCAGATAGTCGGTAGTGACCTGCCCGGCCGGGAAGCGCTCGCCCTTGCCCTGGATGCTGAAACCATCGCAATCGAGCATCGCGATGAACAAGGTGCTGCGATAGAACCGCACGTTCAGCGGCTTGAGGTCGACCACATAGTGCTGCCGCCGGTGCAGCGCAGCCAGCATCACCGCCAGGTTGGCCGCCAAGGTCATCTTCGCGCCCAGGCCGGTAGGCAGGCCCTCGGCGCGTGCCTGCCGCTCCTGCAGCACATGCTCCAGATCGCTGGTGGCCGACAGATCCAGGATCGGCATGGTGAAGCCGATGAAACGCCCACTGCGATCCCGCAGCAGGGTTATCGGCCAGGCAATCTGTACCTGGTCGGCCCCCTGCCCTTCCATCGGCGGCAGGTCCGGCTGCAGCTCCAGCATCGCCTGCAGCTTGCGCTCGTAGACGCGCGCGTCCTTGTCCGAATGGTAGAGCTTGGCCACTTCGCGCGGCCGCTCCTTGAGGGTGAACACGCTGCCCGCACCGCCACTCTTGAGCAACCGCTCCAGGGTGAGCGGCCTGCGCTGCGCGTCGTAGACCTTTTCGCCGCTGCGCCCGGGCATGTGCTCAGGCCGGCAGCGCGACCAGCAACGTCTTGTCGTCGCCGGTGATCTGATCGGTGCGCGGGTCGGCCAGCGTCGCATGCAACGCCTGGCTGCCGTGGGTCTCGTCCACGCCGGCCAGATAACGGATCACCGGTGCGATGAACGGTTGGAACAAGCTGTCGCCCGCGCGCGACATCGCAAACGGCTGCACGCCGTCGGACATCAGCACCAGCGCATCGATGGCCCCTTCGAAGCGGGTCAACCGCAGCTGATCGCGCCAGTTGCCACCGGTCACGAACCAGGTTTCGTTGGCGTACTCGCCATTGGCAGGCAGCGACACCGCATCGGGCGATTCATTGCTGAACGCACAGGCGGCCACGCCATCGCCCACATGGAAGAACCACCCTCCATCGCGTGTGGCGACCGCCCCTACCAGCGTGCAGGCATGGTCGGAGAGCTTCAGGCCCTGGCCCAGCGCAAGCATCGCCAGCTGCCCGCGCGCATCGTCGACAGCGGTTTCGATGATGCTGCGCAGCGCGTCCACCGGCAGTGCCAGTGGATCGGCGCCGAGCTGCGCGGACCCGGTAACCGACGCCGCCACGCTGCTGGATACATGCCGGGCGCCCACATCGCTATGCGATGCAGAGCCTGCGCCATCGCAGACCACCGCGACCAATGTCTGCCCCACCTGCACCGACGCATAGGCGTCCTGGCAGGGCTGCCCGCGGTCCAGATGGGACCGTCCCGTGGCCGATGCGGCCATCACGCGCCAGGCCATGGTCAGACCGGCACTTGTGACCAGCTGTCGGTGGCCGGCAATTGCACCTGGCCACCGGGCGTCGAATTGGAGACCACCCGCATGCTGGCGCTCAGCCACAGGAACAGTTCCTTGAACTGCAGGCCCTGCAGGCGCTTCACGCCGCGCTCGCCATTGCGGCTGAACTGACCCAGGACGCTCAAGTCGGCATTACCGACGGCGATCGGGAACACCGCCACCTTGTTCTGCTGCTCGGCCTCGCGGCACTGCTCGGCCACCGCTTCCCAGGCGTCGGTGGGCTGGCCATCGGACATCAGGAACAGCCACGGCCGGGTGTAGGCGACGCCGGCCTGGCGGAAGCGCGCCTTCTCGTCTTCAATCTCCTGCAGCGCCACTTCCACGGCCGCGCCAGTCGGCGTGGTGCCATTGGCCGACAACGTGGGCGCGGTGAAATCCATCGCATCGCACCAGTCACCGCTGATGGCCGCGTTGTCCATGCCGCCATACTCGACCAGCAGCACGCGCACACGCTTGGCCGCGATCACATCGGCTTTCAGCTCCTGCTCCAGCAGCTTCAGGCCCGCGTTCAACTGCTCGATGGGGCCACCGCTCATGCTGCCGGAACAGTCCAGCACCAGGATCAGCGGCGTGCGCTGCTCACTGTTGTCGACCAGCGAAACATCGGGGATTGCAGCAATGGACATGATGGGAAGCCTCCGTGCGGGTGAACCGGTGCAGGTGATCTGCGCGGCCGATTATAGGCAGAGCTGAAGGGCCAGGGGGCGAGGGCCGACGGAGAACCGTGCCGCCCCAAACAAAAAGCCCCGGCCAAGGCCGGGGCTTTTGCTGAAACTGGTGCCGGAAATAGGAATCGAACCTACGACCTACGCATTACGAATGCGCCGCTCTACCAACTGAGCTATTCCGGCGAAGCAGGCAATTTTACGGTCGCCCTGCCCCTGCGGTCAATCCGGTCGTGACGATTGCCGTCAAACGCCCACCCGCCCGGGCTCTCAACCCGCCGCCACCCGGTTGCCGCACTCCCGCCCCGCCGCGAAATCGGCCAGGTTGCCCAGCGTGATCGCCGAGATCTCCTGCAGCGCCTCCACGGTGAAGAAGCCCTGGTGGCCGGTCACCAGCACGTTGGGGAAGGTCATCAGGCGCTGGAAGGCCTCATCGTCGATGATCTCGCTGGACAGGTCCTGGAAGAACAGCGCGCTTTCCTGCTCGTAGACGTCGATGGCCAGGTGGCCCAGCCGGCGCGACTTCAGCGCGCGGATCACTGCGTGGGTATCGACCAGGCCGCCACGCGAGGTGTTGACCAGCATCGCGCCGGGCCTCATCCGCGCCAGCGAGGCGTCGTCGATCAGGTGCTGGGTATCCGGGGTCAACGGGCAATGCAGCGAGACGATGTCCGAGCGCGAGAGCAGCTCGTCCAGTTCAACCATCGCGCCGATCCCGGCGAACGCCGGCGAGGGATACGGATCGTGTCCCAGCACGGTGCAGCCCATGCCGCGGAAGATGCGCGCGGTGGCCAACCCGATCTTGCCAGTACCGACGATGCCCACGGTCTTGCCATGCAGGGTGCGGCCGAGCAGGCCATCCAGCATGAAGTTGCCCTCACGCACACGGTTGTAGGCACGATGGGTGTGCCGGTTGAGGGTCATCACCAGCGCCAGTGCGTGCTCGGCCACCGCTTCCGGCGAGTAGGCGGGCACGCGGGCGACGAACAGGCCGAGCGCATTCGCGCTGGCCAGGTCCACATTGTTGAAGCCGGCACAGCGCAGCAGCACCGCGCGTACGCCCAGTGCATGCAGGGTCTGCAGCACCGGTGCATCGAGCCTGTCGTTGACGAACACGCAAACGGCGGCGCAGTCCTGTGCCAGCGCGGCGGTGTGCACGTCCAGCGCCGCGTCGAAATACACGAACTGGAAATCCTGCCCTGCCCCCTCGCGCTGGTTGGCTTCCTCGAGAAAGCGGCGGTCGTAGGGACGGGCACTGAAAACGGCGATCTGCATGGCAAGGCCTGCGCGGAAATCCGCCACGACCATAGCGCACCCGCACACCGATGGGGATGGCACCGGCGGCGCGACGGCCGCCGGTGCCGGTACTGCCTTAGAACGTGTAGCCCAGGCCCAGCATCACGCCGTTCTGCAGCTGGCCGTCGCGGCGCTCGCCCACGTAGTCGACCATCACCGACAGGCGATCGGTGGCGCGGCTGGTCACGCCCAGGTTCCAGGCCAGCACCTGCTCGCCCACGGCCTGGCTGCTGGCACCGAACACCAGGTCCGGCGCGGCGGCGAAGCCGGTGCTGTAACGGGCCTGGCTGTCGCCCAGTTCCTTCTGCCAGACCAAGCGCGCGCGCGGGGTGATGCGCTCGCCATTGTTGCCTTCGAAGGTCTTGAACACCTGCAGACCCGCACCGACGCGGATGCTTTCCAGGCTGTCACCACGCCCCACCAGTGCGCCGGCCCCCTGCCCTTCATTGAAACGGGTGGCCGAGATGCGCGCGTAATCGACCACCGGCAGCAGCGGCTGGATCACTACGCCCTTGGCGGTGGTGAACGAGAAGCCGTGCTCCAGCCGTGCCGAGATCGCATCGTTGTTGTACTTGGCACGCAACGGACCCTGCAGGCCGTCGATGCCATCGATGCTGCGGCGGGTGTCGTGGCGCAGATCGGTATAGCGCACCGAGGCCGACAGGTAGCCACGCGAGTAGGTGGCGTCCAGGTAGCCGCCCACATCCAGCGCGCGCACGTCGCCGCTGAAACCGGAACCATCGCGGCCCTTGGTCGACATGTCTGCGGCGGCAACGCTGACACCCAGCGTCACCCGGTCATCGGCCAGCTGCGTATCGGCACCGAGCACGATGCCGCCGACGGTATGGCTCAGGCCGGCCACGCCGCCCTCGCCGTCGATGCGGCCATGGCTGCCGAAACCGCGGCCCCAGAGGCCATGGCTGCGCGGCGCTTCGCCGCCGAAGTTGGTGCTGCCACCGCCCGTCCCCGCCGGCTCCACCAGATGCATCGCCAACTGGTTGAACAGGCTGCCATTGGCCATGCCCGGCTGTGCCGACGCCGCCTGCGCGGCCTGTGCGGCCAAGCCACCGGCATCACCGCTGCCGCTGCGCCGTGCGGCCTGGTGCTGCTGCACCACGCTGCCGATGCTGCCGACCAGCGCGTTGTCGGCCAGGCGCAGGCTGGCATGGCCATCACCGCGCAGTGCACCGGCCTGCTGGGCGATCACATCGCGGTCAGCGAACTGCAGCGCCCCCAGCAGCGGCTTCAGCCCGGCATCCTGGCGCTGGCCGGCAGTGGCCAGCGCGCGACCGAGTCCATCGTTACCATTGTTGCCGGTGAGCTGCGCGAGCTGGTCGAAGCCGGGGTTGGCGGTCAGCGACAGGCCCTCGGCGGTCTGGTTGATGTTGAAGCTCAGCAGCGAATTGTGGCGTGGCCGGAACACCTGGCCGTTGGTGATGCTGGCCGTATAGCCGGTGTCGCCCAGGCGCACCGCATCGGTGAAACCGCCCTGGTAGATCGGGCCGCTCACCAGCTCGCGCTGGTAGTTGCCGGCGTAGAAGCCCTGCGCCACGTTCAGTTCAAGGTGGGCGCCCGGCGAGATGACCAGCGCACCCTCGTTGGCGCCGCTGTCGTAGAAGTCGCCCACGCGCAGACGGCCACTGTTGGCGCCGCCTGCCTCGGTGACGTCGAACAGCACCTTGCCGCCCGGCATGATGTTGACGTAGCCATGGGTGACCAGGTCACCACCACGCGGCATCAGGGTGCCGTACACGCGCAGGCGGTTGAAGCCATCCTCGCGGTACGACGGGCCGGTGGCATCGAGCAGTGCGCTCGAGTCGGTGGCAACCGAGGCGATGTCGCCGTGACCGACCACCATGCCGGCCGCCAGCACGCGCAGCTCCGGCGTGCGCAACGCGCCGCCTTCCAGGGCGATGGTGCCGTTCTCCACCAGCATGAAATCGGCGCCGGTGGTTTCGGCGGTGCGCCAGGTGCCGCCCTTGGCGACGCGGATCACGCCAGCCGAATTGCCCAGCGTGGAGGCGTCCAGTTCATCCAGGCGCAGCTGGCCCAGAAGAAGCTGCTGTGTACCCGGATTGTTGAGGTAATCCTGCACCGAAGCCGGGCCGATGCCGTTCGGGCCGGCGCTGGAGCGGTTGTAGATGTTCACCGCATAGTTGATGTACGTGGTGGCGAAGTCGGTATCGTTCCAGCGCGCGAAGTCGTCATCGACGAACGCCTGCAGCTGGCGCGCAGTGCGCAGGTAGCCTGGGTTGATGTCGCCGCTGACATTGCCGGTGATCGTCAGGGTGTCACCCGGATCGCGGTAACCGGCGGCGGTGATGATGTTGTTGCTGTAGATGTCCTGGCCGGGGAAGGTCTCCAGCCTGCGGCCGCTGCCATCGGGATCGAAGCTGACCGAAGCGCCGGTGGTCCGGGCCGGGTCGCGGAACACCAGCAGGCCGTTGGGCTGCACCACCTCGTACATGGCCTTGTGCAGCAGGCCGGCATCCATGCCGCCGCCGTAGTTGCCGGTGTAGATCTCGGTCATCCGTGGCGAAGGCGTGTAGATCACCTTGCCACCGCTGCTGGCAGCGTGGATCTGCACCGAGTCGACCAGCGGCAGGTCGCCGGCCAGGTAACGTTCGACGCCACCGGACTGCATGATCGAGCAGGACGAGATGCAGTGGCCGGACACGATGGTGTTCAGGCCGTTGGTGCGGATCACGCCCTGCAGCCACTCACCCGCGATCAGCGCGCCACCATTGGAGGTGCGCAGCACGACTTCGCGGATCGGGCGGCCCTCGGCCTGCGCTTTGGCCAGCAGCGCCGGCAGCGCGACGACGTCGGCGACGGTGACACCGCCACTCAGCACGACGCGATCGCCCTGCACGTGATAATTCATTGCCATGACGTCATCCATCTGACCCAGGGTCGCGATACCCACCAGGCCTGCCAGGGCGATGCTCAACTTCGAATGCTTCATTGCGTTCTCTCTCTCCGCCCGCACCACGCGGGTCGAAAGCAGAACGCAGCAGCGGGCTCGACGCCCCCAGTCGACGGCCAGAAAAAACATGAATGCATTCACAATGGAAATGCGGGAGAAACGTGGGCTTCCCCATCCGGTCACCGTCGCGTAAAACTCGGTGACGCGTCCGTCATCGTCGTCCGAGGCCCTCCCCTGTCCGCGCCCTCCCCTTTGCTCCGTCCTGCGCCGGATCTGCCCGGGGTTCCGGATGCCTTCATCGCATTCGTGCGCGAGGAACGCGCGCCGCTGTGCGCCTTCCTGCGCGCCCGCGGTGTCGGCCCCGAGGATGCCGAGGACATCGCCCAGGACTGCATGGAGCGCTTGATCCGCTACCGCGCGCACGGCACCGAGGAGCTGCGGCTGCTGCTGTACCGCATCGCCCGCAACCGCCTGGCAGACCGCGGGCGCTCGCCACAATCGCGCAACCACCTGTCGCTGACCGAACGCGACGGCAACGAAGAAGCCGCCAGTGCTTCTCCTGATCCGCTGCGTCAGGCAGAATCCGGGCAGATGCTCGCCCTGCTGCGCCAGGCACTGTTCAAGCTGCCCGAACGTGCCCGCGAGGTGTATCTGCTCAACCGCATCACCGGGATGAGCTATACACAGATCGCCCGGCATTGCGGCATCACCGCCAAGACCGTGGAAAAACATATTGCCCGTGCATTGCAGGGCCTGCGCAAGGAGCTGGGCCCCGATCCTCTCCACAATGATGGAGATGCCGAATGATCCGCAACGACAACAGGGATGACACGTTGCTTTTTGAACACGCAAGCGCCTGGGTAGCCCGGCTGGACGCCCCCGACTGCAGCGCCGAAGAACGGCAGTCCTTCGAGGACTGGTTGGCCGAGGATCCGGCACATGTCAGCGCGTGGGTGCAGGCCGAGAAGCTGCACCAGCGCAGCGCCGGCCTGGCCAGCGACCTGTGGCTGCGCACCGCCGCCGCGCGTGCGGCACGCCGACCGCAGCGGCGTTGGCTGCCCGGTGTCGCCGCCGCTGCAGGCGTGTGTCTGGCCGTTGGCCTGGGCTGGATGCTGTACACCGATGGCAACCCCACACCGCTGACCTACGCCAACACCAGCCTGCTGCCGCAGCAGCGCACCCTGGCCGATGGCAGCATCGCCACGCTCGACGCCGGCACCACGCTGACCGCACGCTTCGGCTGGCGCAAGCGTGAACTGGCGCTGGAACACGGTCGCATCCAGCTGCAGGTCGAACCGTCATCGCGCTCGCTGCGGGTGCAGGCCGGCGGCAGCTCGATCCGCGATATCGGCACCACCTTCCAGGTTGAACGCCTGGCTGACGGCCGGGTCGAGGTCGCGCTGCTGGAAGGCGTGGTGGAAGTCACCAGTGGCAGTGCGCAGCACACGCTCTCGCCGGGGCAGCAGCTGCAGGTCCTGGCCTCCGGCAAGATCCAACCCGGCCCGCAGCTGTCCTCGACTGCCGCCGCCGAGGCTTGGCCGCAGGGCAAGCTGGTGTTCGACGGCACGCCCCTGGCCACTGTGGTCGAGCGCATGAACCGCTATGGCAGCACGCCACTGGTAGTCGCCGACCCGGATATCGCCGACCTCGCAGTCAGCGGCACCTTCCGTGCAGGCGACGCGCATGAACTGCTTTCCGCCCTGGAGCTGGGGTGGTCCATTGCTGGCCAGCCGCGCTCGGATGGCGCGCTGGAACTGCGCCGCACCTACTGAGGCGGCGGCCGATGCCGGCGCCTGCTGTGCTTCGTTGGGACGTGCTTCGGTGGGACGTGCTGCGCTGGGGTCTGCTGCAGGCCCTGTTGTGCGTTGTGCTGGTGCCCGGTGTGGCGGCAACGGCGGCGTCAGCAGAAGCCGTCAGACAGGTCGACTACCGTATCGCTCCCGGCGCCCTGCCGCCGGCCCTGCAGCAATGGGCACGCCAGAGTGGTATTGCCCTGGTGTTCGACGCACGTGAACTGACCGGCCTGCGCACCGGCGGCGTCGCCGGCTCGCTGGCGCCGGCCGCCGCGCTGAAGCAACTGGTCGCCGGCATGCCGGTGAACATCCTGCAGACCCCCAGCGGCGGATTTGTGGTCCGCCGGCACGCCGCCCCACCCGCAGTGGTCGCGCAGCCGGTACGGCGGCCAACGCCGCCCGCGCCAGCCAAGCCGGTGCAGGTGGAACTGGCGCCGATCCATGTCACCGGCAGCCGCTTGCCGCGCACCTCCGTGCAGACCACGCTGCCGGTAACGGTGATCGATCGCGAGGACATCCTGCGCAGCGGCTACGGCACGTTGTTCGACCTGTTGCGCCACCTGCCCGGCATGAACGGCCATCCGCCATTGAGCACCTCGCGCAGCGGCGACTCGCTGTACCTGCCGGTCGGCGCGGCCGCCACCACCAGCCTGGACGGCATGGGCCCGCGCGCAACCCTGTTCCTGGTCAACGGCCGGCGCCTGCCGCGTTATCCGATGGTGTCGCTGGAAGAAGGCGGGCTGACCGATCTGGGAGGCATTCCGCTCAGCTTCGTCGAGCGCATCGAGCTGGTGCGTGGCGGTGCTTCGGCCATCTACGGCGCCGATGCGATGTCCGGCGTGGTCAACATCATTCTGCGTGACCAGGCCGAGGGACCGGAAGCCACGCTGCAATCGGGTGCCAGCAGCCGTGGCGATGGCGATCAGTACCGGCTGCAGGCGGCCACGGGCGGCGTGCGCGAAGGCGGCGACCGCTGGTTCGCCGGCATTGATCTGCATCGCCTGCAGCATGTGGCCGGTGACCAGCGCGACTGGCATGCGGAAACCTCGCTGTACCCGATCGGGCTGATCATGCCCAACGGCGACTACTACCCGGCCACGCAGTGCCATCCGCCATTGCAGAGCGAAGACGACGGCTGCTGGTTCGACAACGCACGCCCGCGCTCGCTGCAACCGGCGTCGGAAACGCTGTCCGGCTACCTGCGTTATCGCCACGAGCGCGGTGACGGACGCTACGCCTACGTGGAAGCACGCGCCAGCCACAACCGCCAGCGTTTCGAGCTGGGCCCGACCGCCGTCGCCCTCAATTTCAGCCGTGGCGCGATCCTCAACGTGGTCCTGCAGGAAGGCGGCGAAGTGCGCCCGCGTGTGCATGCCACCGAAGGCGACATCAGTTTCGGCATGGGCCGTGAGCGCGCCGGCCGCAGTTGGGATGCTGGCCTCAGCGCGCAGCGCAGCCAGGTGGACCTGCGCACCGAAGGCACCGTGCGCAGCGAACGCCTGCTGGAAGCAGCACGCACGCTGGACTTCCTGCCCGGATTTTCCACCCTGCCGGCTGGGCTGGCAGAGGAGCTGTTCCCGGCCATCCACAACCGCGGACGTACCGAGCAGTGGCAGGGCTGGTGGGGCATGCAGCGCACCCTGATGACACTTCCCGGCGGTGCAGCACAACTGGCCACCGGTATCGATCTGCGCCGCGAGCGCTGGACCTCGCTGCCCGATCCGCTGCTGGGCAAGGGCGAGCTGGCGCTGGGACTGCCGATGGAGCAACGCCGGCTGTCGCGGCAGAGCAACGCCGCTTACGCCGAAGTGGGCCTGCCGTTGGCGCCGACACTGCGCCTGGACGTGGCCGCGCGACTGGACCGCGATGGCGGTGACACTGCGTTTTCGCCGCGTGCTGGCCTGCGCTGGAGCCCCAGCCCGCACTGGTCGTTCCTGCTGGCCAGTGGCCGCGGCTACCGCGCTCCCAGCATCTTCGAGCGCCGGCGGCCACCGGGCTACTTCGGTCTGTATGGCCTGCCCGCCTCGGGTTCCCTGCCGCCATGCGCGCGCCCGCTGCGCGATGGTGGCTGCGCGGTGGAAGTGGAGGTGGTGGAGAACGATGGGCTGAAAGCCGAGACCTCGCGCAGCCACTCGCTGGCCGCCAGCTGGACACCCAACGATGCGTTCTCGCTGTCACTGACCCACAACATCGTCGAACTGCGCAACGAGATCCTCGCCCTGCAACCCAGTGATGCACTTTGGAATCCCGGCACTTGGGAGCTGGATGAGCAGGGTCGCCTGCGTGATCTTCGCCTGTCATTCGACAACATCGGCCGCACCACCTCGCGCAACTGGGTATTGCGCGGCGAGTACCGGGTGGATACCGGCCGCAACGGGCAGTGGCTATTCTCGCTGGATGCGTTGAAGCAGCAGGAGCTGCGTCGTGATCGCGGCCATGGCGAATCGGTGGACCTGCGCGGGCATGCCACGCCGGCGAACGCGGGCATCCTCAACGTGCAGTGGCAGAACCCGTCTTGGGACATCGCCCTGCGAGGCAACCGCGTCGGCCGCACCCGCGCATGGCTGGCCGGTGAAGCGTGCGCGCAGGAGCAGCATGACCAGGGCCGTTGCATGAACCCGGCGCAGCTGCGCTGGAACCTGCATCTGGCGCGGCGGCTGAGCCCGCGCGTGATTGCCGCTCTGGACGTGCACAACCTGCTCGATACGCGGCCGGTGAACTACCTTGTCGGCAGCGGCGGGCAGATGCCCGGGCTGGACGATCCACTGGGGCGCTACTTCCTGCTGACCCTGCAATTCCGCTGAGCGTAGTACCCTACGCCGCCTGTTCCACGGCGTCGAAGGCGAGTCATGAAAGCCTACCTCTGGTTCCTGGGCGCGCTCATGTTGTTCTTCGCGCTGCCCTTTCCCTGCCTGATCTACTTCGGCACCAGTTGGCCGCTGGACGTGGGCGACCGCAGCGCACCCTGGCTGGCACTGGGCCTGCTGGCGACGTCGCTGACGCTGTGGCTGGTGCTGCTGTACGCCTTCCTGCATTACCTGCTGCTGGCGCCACCCCGTGCGCTGCAGCGCGTGCGCGCCATCCTGGCCGACGGCACGCCACGCAGCGCACGCATCGAGCAGGCCGAACAGACCGGCGTGCAGGTGCGCGGCTTCGCGCAGTGGCGGCTGCAACTGGCGTTCGACAATCTGTCCGGCACCTCGATCACCGAAACGCTGGTCGTGGTCGACAGCAAGCCACAGCTGCAGCGCTTCACCGTGGGCAGCCAGCTGGAGGTGCTGCTCAGCCCCACACCCGGCCCCGCGCCCAACCTGATGCTGGCAGGATCGCAACCGGAACTGGACCGCGGCAGCCTGTGGCGCCGCGGCATCGGCGGCCTGATCGGCATTGTCGTGGTCGCTGCCGCGTACGTCATGGCCTATCGCCTGCAGAGCGATGGACTGGGCTGGACGTTCCTGGGCTTCGGCCATCCGCTGCTGGTCTGCCCGCTGGTGCTGTGCGGCTACCTGATCGGCCTGCGTCTGCTGGCGCGCCTGCTGGCCGGCACACTGCAGATCGACGCGCGCGGCGAAGCGCTCAAGTACCGTGGTATCGGCGCCGAAGCGCAGGTGCTCGACGTGCGCCAGACCGGCACCTACGTCAACGAACAACCGCAGGTCGAGTTCAAGCTGGAATATCTCGACCGCGAGGGCAACGTGCAGCAGGCCAGCGTGCGCCGCTTCGTTGCGCTGCTCGAACTGGCCAACATTCCACGCGGGCAGGTCGACATCCTCTACGACCCGGATGATCGCCGCAGCGTGCGCATGGAGCACGCGTGAAGCGGCCCGTGTCCACGCCGCTGGTGTTCGCCGGGGTGGTGCTGGCCCTGGCCGGTGCCGCCACGGCGGGCGGCGCATTGCAGACCGTCAACGCGACCCTGCGTGGCGCCGCATCGACCATGCCTGCGGATGCAATGCAGCAACCCCCATGGGAACAACCATTGCGCACGACGGCCATCGCAACGCCACGGGCGGCGCCCGAACCGATGCAGCTGCCCGGGCGCACGCGGCCGAACCTGCTGCTCGACGCCGAGCGCCTGCAGGTGGCACGGCAGGCGCTGGAGGCGATGCCCGGACTGGCTGGCGAACGCCTGGTCGTCTTCCACAGCATCCACTTCCATGACGACGGCCGCATCGACATCGAACTGGTCGATCCACAGCAGCCGGGCCATGTGGATGCTTACCACTACCAACGCGGGCAGTGGCGCAAGGGCGATGCGGTGAACCCGCAACAGTTCGCGCCGACCATCACCCTGCGCCGCAGCAGCACCGCATTGGCCAACATCGATTTCGATGCCGTGCCGCGGGTGACGCAGGCCCTGCAGCAACAGCGCAATGCCCTGATGCGTACGCCCGCCGACGTCGGCCATGTGTATGTGGTCATCCGCAAGGGCGGCAAGCTGGTGTGGTTGCCGGATGAAGTAGCCGGCGACCGCCAGACCGTGCGCCTGCGCTACGACGCCAAGGGCAACCTGCAGTAGAAAAAGGCTATCTCACCGAGCGGGCGATGGCGTACTGCGCAGCGTAGTAGGTGGACAGCACCAGCAGGCTGGCCATCGGCAGGCCGCCGCCGAAGCGATCCCACGCCAGCAATGAATCACTGGCCACGAACAGCAGTGCGCCACCGGCCGCCCAGCGCGCGCTGCCCGCTTCCAGCGTATCGGCGTGCGGCCGCTTCCAGTAACGGGCCACTGCCAGCATCGCCATCGCCGCCAGCACCACGACATAGGCCAGCACCGGAAGGCGCATCGGCTGCGGCAGATGCGGCCACAGTCCGGCCACGTTGACCGAAGCGAATGCGGCCAGCAGCACGAAGGCTGCGAGCAATCCGCGGCCCGCGCGCAGGCCGGCACGGAACGCGGCGATGTAGCACAGGTGCGCCAGCAGGAAGGCCACCAGGCCTGGCACGAACGCGTCGATCGGCAGCATCAGCGCGATATCACCTGCACAGGACAACAGCATGCCGGCCAGCACCGCACGCCTGTAGAACGCATCGGCCGCCGGCCGGACCTGCCAGGCGATGGCGGCGATCAGCAGCGTGGTCGCCGGCTTGGCCAACCAGTGCAGCCAACGCCCGTCGCCGTCCAGGTAGGCGCCGATGATGGCCAGCACGGCCACCACCAGGATCAGACCATCGCGTGTGCGCAGGCTCATCGCGCCTTCCACAGCTCTGCAAGGCGATCCGGGCGGCCGGTGATGCGCTCCAGCACCGGATACTGCAAGCCGCCGTGGTAGTCGATCTTCATCGTATCGATGCGGTCGAACTGTTTGACCAGCAGCGTGATCGGCGCCTTGTCAGTGGCCGCTGCTGCCACCGCATCCTTCAGGCGCTGGCTGCTGTACTCGCGGCCACCAACGGCGATCACCTTCATGCCCGGTGCCAGGCCGGCATTGAACGCCGGGCTGTCCCAGACCACGTCACCGACCACGCCACTGTCGAGCACCGTCGCGCCGAGCGAATAGGCCAGCAGCGCCGCCTTCGCGCGCTTTTCCTGTGCCTTGTAGGCCTCGTTCGGCGCATCGCGGTAGACCAGCTTCCAACCCGCCAGTTCCAGGCCGCCGGTCAACGAACCGTGTCCGTCCAAGCGCTGGCGCAGGAAGCTCGCCCAGTCGTACGGCGCGATGTCGTTGAGGGTCGCCACCACGTCATCGAAGGTGTACGGATTGACGTCCCAATCGCCGTTGCCGACGCCGAAGAACGCGCGCGCGAAATCATCCAGGCTGCGGCGGTTGCCGGTCAGCCCCCGCAGCTTGCCCTCCACCTCCAGCCACAGCATCTGGCCGCCGGAGTAGTAGTCCTCGCTCATCTGGTAGTTGCGGTACGGCAGGGTGCGACGCTGGGCAATGGTCGGGTCGTTGGTGGTGTCCTGCAGCGGTCGCCAGGCCAGGCCCGGGCGGCCCCGATCATAGGTGGCCGCCACGTTGGCCAGCATGTCGCGCGCCTGCTCGCTGGACCACAGCCCCGAACGCGCGGCCAGCACCTGGCCCCAGAACTGGGTCTGGCCCTCGTACACCCACAACAGGCTGTCGCCCATCGGTGTATTGAAATTGGCCGTGGCCAGGTCGGCACCGCGACGGTACTTGCCGTTCCACGAGTGGGTGTACTCGTGCGGCAGCAGGTCGCGCATCCACGCATTGCTGTCCCACTCGGTGAAGTAGCCCGGGTCGGCGCTGTTCTCGCTGGAGCGGTGATGTTCCAAGCCGATGCCGCCGAGGCGATCGGTCAGGGCAAGCAGGAATTCGTAGTGATCGTAGTGGCGCGCGCCGTACAGCTTGTCGGCCTGCTGCACCAGCGCACGGTGCGCCTTCAGCTGCGCGTCGGTCGGCTTCAGCGATTTGGCATCGTCGGCGAACACGTTCAGATGCACCGGCGTCTTCGCGCCCGGGTCGAGGTCGATGCGCTGGTGATGCTCACCGGCAAACAGCGGCGAATCGACCAGGTGGTCATAGGAAATCGGCTTGAACACCACGGTGTCACCATCACGGCGGGCGGTTTCCAGTGCAGTCGCGTAGGCCCAGCCCTTGGGCAGGGTCACGCTGGCCTGCGCCTGCAGGTTGCGCGCGTCCACGTCGGCCGGGTACAGCGAATTGGCGTTCCACTGCAGGTTGAGCATTTCCGGGGTCATCACCACCCTGCCCTGGCTGCCGCCCTGCGAAGACAGGAAATCGAAGTGGGCGACGATCTCGCTCACGCCCGGCGGCACGTCCACCTTGAACGCGTACACGTTGAACTGGTCGCGCTGCCAGGCCAGCGGCTTGCCGTTGGCGGTCACCCGCAGGCCGGCCAGCTTGTCGATCGGGCCGGTGGGCGAATGGTTGCCGGGAATCCACTGCGGGTACAGCAGGGTCAGCGGGCCGGGCTTGGCCGGCACGGTGGCGGTCACCTTGAAGATGCGCCGGGCCAGGTCGCGTGCGTCGACATCGATGCGCAGCAGGCCCGGGGCGGCGGCATCACCCGGTGGCGGGGTCTGCGCCAGCGCGGGCGTGGCCGCCAGCGCGAACAGCACGGACATCACCAGGGCACGGGTTTTCATCGGCAACTTCCAGCAGCGGAGAATTCCCCGATGCTAGGCCTGTGAGGTGCCGAGCCCCATGGCCGAAGGTCATGGTCAGTGGCGCATCGACCAGATGCGGCAAAGCCTCATTGGAGCGTTGGCGAAGACTGACAGCATCCACGCATGGCGTGGATCTGCTGGAAAGCAGAGCAGTACCGGATAGATCCACGCCATGCGTGGATGACGTACCGCCGACAGTGCGAACCAAGGTTCGCACCCACCAGCAGCGCTGTCGGTCAGTCCACCAGGCGCAGGCGCAGTTCCTTCGGCAGCGCGAACACCATCGATTCCGGCTCGCCATCCAGCTCGCCCACACCCGACGCGCCCAGCTCGGCCAGACGCGCCAGCACGCCATCGACCAGCACCTGCGGTGCCGAGGCACCAGCGGTCACGCCGATATGCTCCTTGCCGAGCACCCAGGCCGGGTCGATCTCGTGCGCACCGTCGATCAGGTAGCTCTCCACGCCTTCACGGCGGGCCAGCTCGCTCAGGCGGTTGGAATTGGAGCTGTTCGGCGAACCGACCACCAGCACCAGGTCACAGCGCTTGGCCAGGTCGCGCACGGCGTCCTGGCGGTTCTGCGTGGCGTAGCAGATGTCGTCGTTCTTCGGCCCCTGCATCGCCGGAAAGCGCTCGCGCAGCGCATCGATGATGCCGCGCGTGTCATCCACCGACAGCGTGGTCTGGGTGGTGTAGGCGAAGTTTTCCGGCTGGTTGATGTGCAACGTGGCCACCTGCTCCACGTCCTCGACCAGGTAGATCTGGCCGGTGCCCGCTTCGCGGTTCCACTGGCCCATGGTGCCTTCCACTTCCGGGTGACCGGCATGGCCGATCAGCACCACGTCACGGCCGGCACGGCAGTGGCGGGCGACTTCGAAGTGGACCTTGGTCACCAGCGGACATGTCGCATCGAACACCTTCAGGCCACGGCGCTCGGCTTCCTGGCGCACGGCCTGGGAAACACCATGGGCGCTGAAGATGACGGTGTTGTTGTCCGGTACTTCGTCGAGTTCTTCGACGAAGATCGCGCCGCGCTGCTTCAGGTCATCGACCACGAAGCGGTTGTGCACCACTTCATGGCGGACATAGATGGGCGCGCCCAGCGTTTCGATCGCGCGCTTGACGATCTCGATCGCACGATCGACACCGGCACAGAAACCACGCGGGTTGGCGAGCAGCACATCCATCAGTTCAGTCTCCCGGCAGCGGCCGGCTTACGGTTTCGGGTTGGCATTATCCGCCTTTTTGGCGGACTTGCCGTCGAACAGGCCGAACAGGGCGATGCCTACGGCACCCACCACGATGGCCGAATCGGCGATGTTGAACGACGGCCAGACATGCTCGCCGACGTACCACTGGATGAAATCCACCACGTGGCCATGCACCTGGCGGTCGATCACGTTGCCGATCGCACCGCCGATGATCAGCGCGTAAGGCACGGCGGCCTTCCAGTTGCCACGGGCGGTGGCGCGCAGCCACCAGGCCATCAGCCCGCTGATGGCGATCGCCAGCACGGTGAAGAAATGCTTCTGCCAGCCACCGGCATCGCTCAGGAAGCTGAACGCTGCACCGGTGTTGTAGGTGCGGTACCAGTTCCAGAAGCCGTCGATGACCACCACGGGCCGGAACTCCGGCAGGCTCGACAGCACCCAGGCCTTCGACCACTGGTCCAGGCCGATGATGACTGCCGACAGCAGCAGCCAGATCAGGGCGTTGGGATGAGGACGCGCGGCGGCCATCAGAACCAGCTCCGCACTTCGCCGGCACCGGCGATGTTGGTCACGCAGCGGCCGCACAGTTCCGGGTGGTCGGCACTGCTGCCGACGTCGGCACGGTGGTGCCAGCAGCGCACGCACTTGGACTTCTGCGTCGGCTGGGCGCTGACGAACACCTCGTCGGTGGTCGCCGGGCGCACCTGCACGTCGCCGCTGATGAACAGGAAACGCAGTTCATCGGCCAGCGGCTGCCAGCGTGCTGCCTGCTCTTCACTGGCGGCGATGGTGATCTCCGCTTCCAGCGCGGCGCCGATCGCACCATTGGCGCGCATCGGCTCCAGCACCTTGGCCACCTGTTCGCGCACGGCCAGCAGCTGGTCGAAGTCGGCGGCGTTGAGCTGTGCATCGGCCGGCAGCGGTGCCAGGCCCTCGTACCAGGTGGTGAACAGTACATGGCCAGCACGGTCGCCCGGCAGGTAGCCCCACAGCTCATCGGCGGTGAAGGTCAGGATCGGCGCCACCCAGCGGGTGAACGCTTCGGCGATGTGGTACATCGCACTCTGCGCCGAACGACGACCATCCGAATCGGTCGGCATCGTGTACAGGCGGTCCTTGGTCACGTCCAGATACAGCGAGCCCAGGTCCACGCTGCAGAAGTTCAGCAGCAGCTGCACGATCTCGGCCATGTCGTAGTTGTCATACGCCGCCTTGATCTTCTCCTGCAGTTCCCAGGCGCGATACACGATCCAGCGGTCCAGCGCGACCAACTCGTTGAGCGGGCGCAGGTGCTGGGCCGGATCGAAACCGTCGAGGTTGCCCAGCAGGAAGCGGGCGGTGTTGCGCAGGCGACGGTAGGCGTCGGCGGTGCGCTTGAGGATTTCCTGCGACAGCGACATCTCGTTGCTGTAGTCGGCCGAGGCGATCCACAGGCGCAGGATGTCCGCGCCCAGCTTGTTCATGATTTCCTGCGGCTCGATGCCGTTGCCCAGCGACTTGGACATCTTGCGGCCGTGCTCGTCCACGGTGAAACCGTGGGTGAGGCACTGCTTGTACGGCGCGCGCTTGTCGATGGCCACGCCGGTCAGCAGCGAGGACTGGAACCAGCCGCGATGCTGGTCCGAGCCTTCCAGGTACAGGTCGGCCGGCTTGCCGAAGCCACGTGCAGCCAGCACGGCCTCATGGGTCACGCCCGAGTCGAACCAGACATCGAGGATGTCGGTGACCTTCTCGTAGTCGGCCGCTTCAGCGCCCAGCAGTTCGGCGGCATCCAGCGAATACCACACGTCGATGCCTTCGGCTTCAACGCGGTCGGCCACCTGCTGCATCAGCTCCACCGAACGCGGGTGGATCTCGCCGGTCTGGCGGTGGGTGAACAGTGCGATCGGCACGCCCCAGGTGCGCTGGCGCGAGATGGTCCAGTCCGGGCGGCCGTCGACCATGCTCTGGATGCGCGCCTTGCCCCACGTCGGGAACCAGCCGACGGTGTCGATGGCGGCCAGCGCATCGTTGCGCAGGTTGGCCTTGTCCATCGAAATGAACCACTGCGGGGTGGCGCGGAACACCACCGGCGTCTTGTGCCGCCAGCAGTGCGGGTAGCTGTGGCGGATCTCGACGAAGGCCAGCAGTGCGCCGCTGTCGCGCAGCACCTGCACGATCGCCTCCTGCGCCTTCCACAGGTGCTGGCCCGCCAGCACCACCTCGCCAGCCGGCGGGGTCGATTCCAGGTAGACGCCACGGCCGTCGATCGGAGTGATCTGACCGGCGTTGTACTTGTCCAGCAGGCCGTACTTCTGGCTGACCACGTAGTCTTCCTGGCCGTGGCCGGGGGCGGTGTGCACCGCACCGGTACCGTCCTCGTCGGATACGTGTTCGCCGTTGAGCACGAGGATCTCGCGCTCCGGGTAGAACGGATGGATCAGCAGCTGGTTTTCCAGCGCTGAACCTTCGGCCTCACCGTGCAGCACCACCGCGTCCACGCCATAGCGCTGCAGCGAGCGCTCGGCCAGTGCAGCGGCCAGCACCAGCCAACGGCGCTTGCCGTTGTGCGCGGGGCCTTCGGCCAGCACGTAGCGGATGTCCGCACCCAGCGACACCGCCAGCGAGGCCGGCAGCGTCCACGGGGTGGTGGTCCAGATCGGCACGGCCACTTCGACGTCGGCCGGCAGGCTGACGCCGAACGCCTGCGCCACGGCCTGCGCATCGCGCGCGGCGTAGGCCACGTCGATCGCCGGCGAGGTCTTTTCCTGGTATTCGATCTCGGCTTCGGCCAGCGCCGAGCCGCAGTCGAAGCACCAGTACACCGGCTTGGCGCCGCGCAGCAGGTGGCCGTTGGCGACGATCTTGGACAGCGCGCGGATCTCGTTGGCCTCGAAATCGAAGCTCAGGGTCTTGTACGGGTTGTCCCAGTCGCCGGTGACGCCCAGGCGCTTGAAGTCGGCGCGCTGGATGTCGATCTGCTCCTCGGCGAACTCGCGGCACTTCTGCCGGAACGCGACCGCATCGAGCTTCACCCCGACTTTGCCCCACTTTTTTTCCACCGCGATTTCGATCGGCAGGCCATGGCAGTCCCAGCCCGGCACATAGGGCGCATCGAAGCCGGCCAGGTAGCGCGACTTGACGATGATGTCCTTGAGGATCTTGTTGACCGCATGGCCCAGGTGGATGCGCGCATTGGCGTACGGCGGGCCGTCATGCAGCACGAACAGCGGGCGGCCGGCGGCGTTGTCGCGCAGCTGCTGGTAGAGCCCCTGCTCTTCCCAGCGCGCCAGAATGCCCGGCTCGCGCTTGGGCAGGTCGCCGCGCATCGGGAATTCGGTGGCCGGCAGGTTGAGGGTGGTCTTGTAGTCCTGGCTCACGCAGTGGCTCGCAATCTGTGTTCGGAAAGGATGGCACGCGCCTGTTCGGCGTCGCGGTGCATCTGGTCGGTCAGCGCCGCCAGATCGTTGAATTTCTCTTCGTCACGCAGCTTGGCAACGAATTCGACTTCGATGTGGCGCCCGTACAGGTCGCCCTGGAAATCGAACAGGTGCGCTTCCAGCAGCGGCTCCACGCCGTCCACGGTCGGCCGGGTACCGAAACTGGACACCGACGGCCACGGCTGGTCGAACACCCCGTGCACCCAGGTCGCGTAGATGCCCGACAGTGCCGGGGTCTTCGGGAAGCGCAGGTTGGCGGTGGGGAAGCCCAGCGTACGGCCGAGCTGGCGCCCGCGCACCACCCGACCGCTGATCGAGTAGGGACGACCCAGCAGGTCGCCGACGCGGGCGAAGTCGCCTTCCTGCAGCAGCTGGCGGATACGGGTACTGGAGATGCGATCGCCATGCAGGTCGACCGCTTCGATCTCGCCGGCGCTGAAACCGAGCTCGGCGCCCAGCGCCTGCAGCAGGGCCAGATCGCCACGGCGACGGTTGCCGAAACAGAACTCCGGCCCGATCCACACCTCGCGGGCGTTCAGGCGCTGCGCCAGCAGCTGGCGCACGAAGGTTTCGGCGGGCATCGCCGCCATCGCCGCGTCGAAGCGCAGCAGGCCGATCGCATCAACGCCCAGTTCGTGCAGGATTTCGACCTTGCTGCGTGCCAGGGTCAACCGCGGCGGCGGCGTGCCCTGGGCGAAGAACTCACGCGGCAGGGGCTCGAAGGCCACCGCCACCGCAGCCACCCCCAAGGCGCGCGCACGCGCGACCGCGTGCCGCACCAGCGCACGATGGCCCAGGTGGAGGCCGTCGAATGCACCGATGCAGACCACGCTTCCGTTGGGGAACAGCTCCCCGCCCTCGACGCTTCTGAACAGCCTGCTCATCAACTCTCGTTCCGGCCGGCCGAGGCCCGCCGTTTCAATGGTGTAACCCTGAAGTATAGCCGCCGGGAGCCACGATCAATGCCCACGCAGGTCGCGCGGACGGAAGCCCATCGCCACCATCGCCAGCAGGTAGGTCAGCCCGCCACCGCCGACCAGCAGGCCGAGCGCGCCGATCCGTTCCCACACGCCCATCGACGAGAAGCCCGGCAGCCAGTACAGCAGGGCCAGCAGCACGCCGACCATCGCCGTGCACGCCAGCAGCAGGCGCAGCAGGTAGCCGCCCCAGCCCGGGCGCCGCTGGTAGACATCGGTCTTGCCCAGCCAGTACCAGAGCAGCCCCAGGTTCAGGTAACTGGACAGCGCGCTGGCGATGCCCAGCGCCAGGTGCAGGCCCGGTTGCTTGCCAAGGGCCGCCATCACCCCCTGCGCCTTCAGCTCATCGGGCACCATCACCTGGTACAGCACCGCCAGCAGGGCGAAGTTGAACACCATGTTGGCCACCAGCGCGGCGACACCGGCGCGCACCGGCGTCCTGGTGTCCTGGCGCGCATAGAACGCCGGCAGCACCACCTTCAGCAGCGCGAACGCCGGCAGGCCGAAGCTCAGGCCGTACACCGACAGCGCCGTCATGCGGGTGTCGAAGGCGGTGAACTGCCCATGCTGGAAGATCGTGGAGATCAGCGGCTCGGCCAGCAGCAGCAGGCCCAGCATGGCTGGCACCGAAATCAGCAGGGTCATGCGCAGGCCCCAGTCCAGCGAGCGCGAGAAGCCTTCGCGATCGGTGCTGACATGGTGCCGGGCCAGCGCCGGCAGGATCACCGTGCCCAGGGCCACGCCGAACACGCCCAGCGGCAGTTCCAGGAAGCGATCGGCCAGCGACAGCCAGGACTGCGAACCGTCGGTCAGCTTGGCGGCGATGACGGTGTCCAGCAGCAGGTTGATCTGCGCCACCGACGAGCCGAACAGGGTCGGCACCATCAGCGTCATCACCTTGCGCACGCCCGGATGGTTCCAGCCCCAGCGCGGCAGGGTCAGCAGGTCGATGCCCTTCAACGAAGGCAGCTGGAACAGCAGCTGCAGCAGGCCGGCGGCCAGCACCGCCCAGCCGAGGGCGAGGATCTGCTTTTCCGGTGTGCCACCCAGCCGCGGCGCCAGCCACAGCGCGCCGGCGATCATGCACAGGTTGAGGATGACCGGCGTCAGCGCCGGCATCGCGAAGCGCTGGAAACTGTTCAACGCACCGCCGGCCAGGGCGGTCAGCGAGACGAACAGCAGGAACGGGAAGGTCAGGCGGAACAGGTCGATCAGCAGGCCCTGCTTGGCCGGGTCGGTGTCCACCCCACTGGAGAAGACCGACGCCAGCTGCGGCGCGAAGATCAGCGCCAGCGCGGTGACCAGCATCAGCACGCCGCCCAGGGTGCCGGCGGTGCGGGCCATCAGTTCACGCAGCTCGGCGTGGCTGCGGGTTTCCTTCACTTCGGTGAACACCGGCACGAATGCGGTGGCAAAGGAGCCCTCGGCGAACAGCCGGCGCAGGAAATTGGGTATCCTGAAGGCGACCCAGAAAGCATCGGTGATGGCGTTGGTGCCGAAGGTCGAGGTCACCACCTGGTCCCGGACCAGGCCGAGAACCCGCGAGACCATGGTCATGCTGCTGAACGACAGCAGGCCCCGCAACATCTTGGGTGAACTCACTCAACGTCCCTCTTGACAATCGACTTGACGTACATTTCTTACGCCATCATACTAGCTAGCTTGCTGTTCCCATAACACCGATTTTTCAGGAAACCACCACCGTGGCCAATATCAAGTCCGCCAAGAAGCGCGCCAAGCAGACCGTCGTGCGCAACGCGCGCAACGTGGCTCAGCGCTCGATGCTGCGCACCGCTGTCAAGAAAGTGATCAAGGCGCTGGACGCCAACGATGCCGCCGGCGCCCAAGCCGCCTTCGCCGTTGCCCAGCCGATCCTGGATCGCTTCAGCGCGCGTGGCCTGATCCACAAGAACAAGGCTGCTCGCCACAAGAGCCGCCTGAACGACCGCATCAAGGCCCTCCAGGCCGCCTGATCTGGTTGGTTGCTGGAGCCCCGGCTCCGGCAGCACGCAAAAGCCCGGCTTCGGCCGGGTTTTTTGTTGCCTGCAATCCGGCGCCCGGCACTATCGATGCCCGGGGTCAGATCCCTTTTCCACAGGAAAAGGGATCTGACCCCATTCGGCCGCCAACAAAAAACCCGGCCGAAGCCGGGTTTTTCGCGGGAACCACAACGGCATTACTGCGCGTTGCGTGCCGCCTCGAGCTCGTCTTCCTTCTGGCGATCGAAGAACGCCATGATCCGGCTCATGATCGGGAAGGTGCCTTCGCGACCCAGTGCGGACACCAGGAACCACGGCTCCTTCCAGCCCAGCTCGGCGACGATCTTCTCGGCAGCGGCCTTGGCCTCGTCCTCGAACATCAGGTCGGCCTTGTTCAGCACCAGCCAGCGCGGCTTGGCCAGCAGCTCCGGATCGTGCTTTTCCAGTTCGCGCTCGATGGCACGCACCTGCTCGACCGGCGACACACCCTCCACACCACCTTCCATCGGCGAAATGTCGACGAGATGCAGCAGCAGGCGGGTGCGCTGCAGGTGGCGCAGGAACTGCGCGCCCAGGCCGGCACCGTCGGCAGCACCTTCGATCAGGCCCGGAATATCGGCGATCACGAAGCTGCGGTAGTTTTCCACCTTCACCACACCCAGGTTCGGGTACAGCGTGGTGAACGGGTAATCGGCCACCTTCGGCGTCGCCGCCGAGACGGCGCGGATCAGGGTGCTCTTGCCGGCATTGGGGAAGCCCAGCAGGCCGACGTCGGCCAGCAGCTTCAGCTCCAGCTTCAGCGTGCGCTCTTCACCCGGCTCACCCGGCAGCGCCTGGCGCGGCGAGCGGTTGGTGGAGCTCTTGAAATGCATGTTGCCGAGGCCGCCGCGGCCGCCCTTGGCCACCAGCAGGCGGTCGCCATGCTGGGTCAGGTCGCCGATGATTTCATCGGTGGCCACGTTGATGATCACGGTGCCGACCGGCACGGTGATGACCATGTCTTCGCCGCCCTTGCCATAGGCCTGGCGACCCATGCCGTTCTCGCCGCGCTGCGCCTTGAAGATGCGGTCATGGCGAAAGTCGACCAGGGTGTTCAGGTTTTCGTCGGCGCGGATCCACACGCTGCCGCCCGCACCGCCGTCGCCGCCGTCCGGGCCGCCGAGCGGAATGAACTTCTCGCGACGGAAGCCAATGCAGCCGTTGCCGCCGTTGCCGGCGAACACTTCGATTTCTGCTTCGTCTACCAGTTTCATTGTTTCGATGCCTGCGATGGGCGCGGCATGCACGCCGCCACCTTGATGTAGTGCCGGCCGCTGGCCGACAACCGGGCGATGCCCGTTTTACCATTGATTCCAACGAAAAGCCCCGCCGAAGCGGGGCTCTTCATGCAGCGAGCTCTTCATCCAGCACGGCCATGCCGAGGCATGGGCGCCGGACGCAGCCTTATCAGGCTTCGACCGAGACGACGCTGACGGTGCGACGCTTCTTCGGGCCCTTCACGGTGAACTCCACCTTGCCGTCCGTCAGGGCGAACAGGGTGTGGTCACGGCCGAGGCCGACGCCGGTACCCGGGTGGAACTGGGTGCCGCGCTGACGCACGATGATGTTGCCTGCTTCGATGGCCTGGCCACCGAAGATCTTGACGCCGAGGTACTTCGGGTTGGAGTCGCGACCGTTGCGCGAAGAGCCTACGCCTTTTTTATGTGCCATGACCTATCTCCTTACTTGCTGCCACCGGCAATGCCGGTGATCTCGATTTCGGTGTAGTACTGACGGTGACCCTGGCGCTTCATGTGGTGCTTACGGCGACGGAACTTGATGATCCGGACCTTGTCAGCACGACCCTGGGACAGGACGGTGGCGGTGACCGCAGCGCCGCTCAGGGCGTCGCCGATCTTGATGCCATCGCTGTCGCCGAGCAGCAGGATGTTGTCGAACTTGATCTCGCTGCCGACTTCGACTTCGAGCTTTTCAATGCGGAGCTTTTCGCCCTGCGCCACGCGGTATTGCTTACCGCCGGTGACCAGTACTGCGTACATGACCAGACTTCCTCTGTAGTTATTGTGGTCTATGGACTGCCGCCGTCGAGGGCGGACAGGAGCGGAATTGTACGTGGACCACCGGGGACGGGTCAAGTCAACCCCTGAACGGCTCTGGAGGCCGGGCCGGAACGGGGTCAGATCCCTTTTCACCACGTGAAAAGGGATCTGACCCCTGCCTGACAGGCGGTCTCACCGGGTGAGACACCGGGCTGGCATTGTCGCCCATTGCCCCCATCTGGTCACCTCGGTAGGCTGACCGATTGCCGCCCTTTCGCTGGCCCGGCGGCCCAGCCACGCCCCCACAACCGGATTCCCCATGGCGATGGATTTCATCCGCATCCGCGGCGCGCGGACGCACAACCTCAAGAACATCGACCTCGACCTGCCCCGCGACAAACTGATCGTGATCACCGGCCTGTCCGGTTCGGGCAAGTCGTCGCTGGCGTTCGACACCATCTATGCCGAGGGCCAGCGGCGTTACGTCGAGTCCCTGTCGGCGTATGCGCGGCAGTTCCTGAGCGTGATGGAGAAGCCGGACCTGGACCATATCGAAGGCCTGTCCCCGGCGATCTCGATCGAGCAGAAGTCGACCTCGCACAACCCGCGCTCGACAGTCGGCACGATCACCGAGATCTACGACTACCTGCGCCTGCTGTACGCACGCGTCGGCACGCCGCGTTGCCCCGACCACGGCTATCCGCTGGAGGCGCAGACGGTCAGCCAGATGGTCGACCATATGCTGACCCTGGACCCGGAACAGCGCTACATGCTGCTGGCACCGGTGATCCGCGACCGCAAGGGCGAGCACGCACAGGTGTTCGACCAGCTGCGCGCGCAGGGTTTCGTGCGTGTGCGCGTCGATGGCGAACTGTACGAGATCGATGCGGTGCCGCCGCTGGCACTGCGCCAGAAGCACACCATCGAAGCGGTGATCGATCGCTTCCGCCCGCGCGAAGACATCAAGCAGCGCCTGGCCGAGAGCTTCGAAACCGCCCTGAAGCTGGGTGATGGCATGGCGTCGGTGCAGTCGCTGGACGATGCCGCTGCGACCCCTACCCTGTTCTCGTCCAAGTATTCCTGCCCGGTCTGCGACTACTCGCTGCCGGAACTGGAGCCGCGCCTGTTCTCGTTCAACGCACCGATGGGCGCCTGCCCCGGCTGCGACGGGCTGGGCATGGCCGAGTTCTTCGACCCCTCGCGCGTGGTGGTGCATCCGGAGCTGTCGCTGGCGGCCGGTGCCGTGCGTGGCTGGGATCGCCGCAATGCCTATTACTTCCAGCTGATCGCCTCGCTGGCCAAGCACTACAAGTTCGACACCGACGCGGCGTGGAACTCGCTGCCGGCCAAGGTGCAGCAGGCCGTGCTGTATGGCAGTGGCGAGGAAGCGATCACCTTCACCTATTTCACTGAGGCCGGTGGCCGCACCCAGCGCAAGCACCGCTTCGAAGGCATCATTCCCAACCTCGAACGCCGCTACAAGGAAACCGAATCGGCGGCGGTGCAGGAAGAGCTGGGCAAGTACATCAGCGAACATGCCTGCCCCGAGTGCAACGGCGCGCGCCTGAACAAGGCCGCACGCAACGTGTTCGTGGCCGACCGCCCGCTGCCGGAACTGGTGGTGCTGCCGATCGATGAAGCCCTGAAGTTCTTCAGCGAACTCAGCCTGCCGGGCTGGCGTGGCGAGATCGCTGCGAAGATCGTCAAGGAGATCGGCGAACGCCTCGGCTTCCTGGTCGACGTCGGCCTGGATTACCTGACCCTGGAGCGCAAGGCCGACACCCTGTCCGGTGGCGAGGCGCAGCGCATCCGTCTGGCCAGCCAGATCGGTGCTGGTCTGGTGGGCGTGATGTACGTGCTCGATGAGCCGTCCATCGGCCTGCACCAGCGCGACAACGAGCGCCTGCTTGGCACCCTCACCCGCCTGCGCGACCTTGGCAACACGGTGATCGTGGTCGAGCATGACGAAGACGCGATCCGACTGGCCGACTACGTGCTGGACATCGGTCCCGGCGCAGGCGTGCATGGCGGCGAGATCGTCGGCCAGGGCAGCCTGCAGGACCTCCTGGATGCACCGCGTTCGCTGACCGGCCAGTACCTGTCGGGCAAGCGCGCGATCAAGATCCCGGCGCGCCGGCACAAGCCGAACCCGAAGATGACGCTGCATCTGCGTGGCGCCACCGGCAACAACCTGAAGGGCGTGGACCTGGCCATTCCGGCAGGGCTGCTGACCTGCGTGACCGGCGTGTCCGGCTCGGGCAAGTCAACCCTGATCAACGACACCCTGTTCTCGCTGGCTGCCAACGAGATCAACGGCGCCTCGCACCCGATCGCGCCGTACAAGGAGATCGATGGCCTGGACCTGTTCGACAAGGTGGTGGACATCGACCAGTCGCCGATCGGCCGTACCCCGCGCTCGAACCCGGCCACCTACACCGGCTTGTTCACTCCGCTGCGCGAGCTGTTTGCACAGGTGCCCGAATCGCGTGCGCGCGGCTATTCGCCGGGGCGCTTCAGTTTCAACGTGCGTGGCGGCCGCTGCGAGGCCTGCCAGGGCGATGGCCTGATCAAGGTCGAGATGCACTTCCTGCCCGACGTGTACGTGCCCTGCGACGTCTGCCATGGCAAGCGCTACAACCGTGAAACGCTGGAGATCCTGTACAAGGGCTTCAACATCAACGACGTGCTGGAAATGACCGTCGAAGATGCGCTGAAGCTGTTCGAACCGGTCCCGTCCATCGCCCGCAAACTGGAGACCCTGGTTGATGTCGGCCTGAGCTACATCAAGCTGGGGCAGAGCGCGACCACGCTGTCCGGTGGTGAAGCGCAGCGCGTGAAGCTGTCCAAGGAACTGTCGCGCCGCGATACCGGCCGCACCCTGTACATCCTCGACGAGCCGACCACCGGCCTGCACTTCCACGACATCGAGGCGCTGCTCGGCGTGCTGCACAAGCTGCGCGACGAGGGCAACACGGTGGTGGTGATCGAGCACAACCTGGATGTCATCAAGACCGCGGACTGGATCGTCGACCTGGGTCCGGAAGGCGGTCATCGCGGTGGCACCATCCTGGTGACCGGCACGCCGGAAGACGTGGCCGCGTGCCCGGATTCGTACACCGGCCAGTTCCTCGCACGGATGCTGCCGTCCACTACTGCGCGACCTGACCAGCCCGCCGCCGTGGCCAACAAGCCCGATGCGCGCCCGCCGCGCAAGGTGAAGCCCGAGAAGCCGGCGAAGAAGGCAGCCGCCGCCAAGAGCACCGGCAAGGCCAGCAAGACCGCCACGGCCGGCACCAAGAAGAAGAAGGACGCCTGATGAGCAGCGAACACAAGATCCTGGCCCGCATTCCGATCAGCGTGCGCTGGCGTGACATGGACAGCATGGGCCACGTCAACAACGCCAAGTACATCTCCTACCTGGAAGAGGCGCGCGTGCGTTGGATGCTGGGCGTGGAAGGCGTGTCGATGACCGACCGCATCGCACCCGTGGTGGCCGCCACCAACGTCAACTACCGGTTGCCGATCGTGTGGCCCAACGACATCCTGGTCGAGCTGTTCGTCGAACGCCTGGGCAACAGCAGCGTGACCATCGGCCATCGCATCGTCGACCAGCAGGACGAGTCGAAGCTGTATTCGGACGGCAACGTGGTGGTGGTCTGGATGGACACGCAGACCGGCAAGAGCGCGCCGCTGCCGGACGCGATCCGCAGCGCATCCACCTGAAGGCAGTGCCGGCCGCTGGCCGGCACTCTCCGCACCGGGCATGGCCCGGCGCGACCGTTCCAATCAAAGGACTGACATGATCCACCAGACTGAACTGCGCGACCTGCTGCCCGGCATGGTCCCCTTCCCCGCCGACGTGTTCCCGGATGACCAGGCCTGGCTTGGCCAGCATCTGCTGCCGCTGATGAAGATCGACCTCGGCGTGCTGCGCCCGGAACTGGCCGGCCAGGCCGCGACCCTGCTGTGTCCGATCGAGCCCTATGAAGGCTGCATCGGCGAAGCCACCGAAGAACACCACAACTCGTTCACCGGCACCAACTGGATCGCTTTTGAATTGACCGCCGACAACCGCATGCGCTTTCTCGGCGACGAGGGCTACTTCATCGGCGACCAGGTGCAGGACAAGCACGCGCTGAAGCACATCGCTGAGATGCGTGAGAGCTACAGCAAGGCACGTGCGTACTTCCAGCAGCATGGACGCCTGGCCAGCTATTCGCGCTATGGCGACGGCGAGCCCGGCGAGCAGGCGTATCTCGATGTGCTGGGCGGGCAGATCTCGACCGGCAACTGGATTGAAACCGCAGAGATTCCGGCCGCCTTCGCACTGGCGTTCACCGAGGCTGCCGACGACCGGCATGCGCCGGACGATGCCGAGCGCGCGATCATCACCCGCGATGGCCACAAGTTCTTCGCCGTGGCCGAAGTGGCCGGCTACAACTGGTGTGCAACCGGTGCCGATGCAATCGTGATGCTGTACGAGCCGGAAAGCCGCACGGTGCTGTTCTCGTACGACTGGTCGTAAGCCCCACCGCGCTGCGCGCTCGCCGGGCATGGCCCGGCGCTACCGATGTCGATTCGGCAGTGATGCCTGGGTAGCGCCGGGCCATGCCCGGCGGAACGAGCGCCGCGTTACGGCGCAGCCTTGCGCGCTATCAACGCCGTGCTGACTTCGGTGCCATCTTCCAGCTGCAGCTGCAGCCACACAGGCTGCCCCTCCTCCAGGGTGCGGTAGCCGTCCATCAGCATCAGGTGCAGGCCACCGGGCTTGAGTACGGCGCGTGCGCCGGGCGCCAATGGCAGGCGCCGGACCTCACGCATGCGGCTGACCCCATCGACGATCGTGGTCTCGTGCAGCGACACATCGCCGAAGGTCGCACTGCGTGCACCGGTGATCGCCACCTCGTTGGCGCAGCCGTTGCGGATCACCGCATAACCGGCAGTCATTGCCATCTTCGGGTTGGGCAACAACCGTACCCAGCCCTGCTCGACGGTGACGCACTTCGTCTCGGCGGCGGAAGCCGATGCTGCAGCCGCACACAGAACCAACAGTACGCCAACGAATGGTTTGGTTATCATCGCCCAGGTTCCTTCTTCGCAACGAGACCCGCAGCATGACGACGCTCATCGAGGTGATCAACCATGGCCCCATCCGCGAACTGCGACTGGCGCGGCCGCCGGTCAATGCACTGGACACCGAGCTGTGCCGGCAGTTGATCCATGCCATCGAACTGGCGATGGCCGAGGACGCGCACGGCATCGTGCTGTCCGGCAGCGAGCGCATCTTCACCGGCGGCATGGACGTGCCGCACCTGCTCTCGCATGGCGATGACAAGCACAAGCTGCTGGACACCTGGAACGCGTTCTTCGGCGCGGTACGCACGCTGGCCGAGAGCCGCATTCCTGTGGTTGCGGCGATCACCGGCCATGCACCGGCGGGCGGCTGCGTGCTGGCCCTGTGCTGCGACTACCGGGTGATGGCACGCAGTGCCGATCCGGCGCGCCCGTATGCCATCGGCCTGAACGAAGTGCAGGTCGGCCTGATCGCACCGGAAGGCATCCAGCGCCTGCTGCGCCGTGCGGTGGGGGCGCACCGTTCCAGCGTGCTGCTGGCCACCGGCGCGCTGGTACCGGCCGAACAGGCGCTGCAGATCGGCCTGGTCGATGAACTGGTGGATGGCGAACTGGTGGCGGCCCGTGCGGTGGCCTGGCTGCAGGACCTGCTGAAGCAGCCGCGGCAGCCGATGCTGCTGACCCGTGCCATCGCCCGTGCCGAGCTGCACGACGCCCTGCACCCGGACCTGATCCAGCTCGACCGCTTCGTCGAGGCCTGGTTCGCCCCGGATGCGCAGAACGCGCTGCAGGCGCTGGCGGCGCGTCTCGGCAAGTAAACGGTAGTGCCGGCCGCTGGCCGGCACCCTGGCGATCCTTCCGGGACGCCTGCGGATGCCGGCCAGCAGCCGGCACTACCGAAGATGGGGCATCCGGCCTACACCGGTATAATCGACCCCTCTTTCATCGCTGTGGCCGCCCCCTTGAACGACACGCCCGAACCCGTCGTCTCCGAGCTGATCGATCTGCTCACCCTGGAGCGGCTGGAGGACAACCTGTTCCGCGGCCAGAGCCGCGACATCGGCACCAAGTACGTGTTCGGCGGACAGGTGCTGGGCCAGGCCCTGGCTGCCGCGCAGGCCACGGTCGACAATGGTCGCCATGTGCACTCGCTGCATGCCTATTTCCTGCGTGCCGGCAACATCGACCATCCGATCGTCTACGACGTCGATCGCACCCGCGACGGCGGCAGCTTCTCGGTGCGCCGGGTGACCGCCATCCAGCACGGCAAGGTGATCTTCTTCTGCGCGGCCTCGTTCCAGCAGGCCGAATCCGGTGCCGAGCACCAGCACAAGATGCCCGAAGTGCCGCAACCGGAAGACATCGAACCGAACCGGCCGTTGCCGGCGGAGGTGCTTGAGCGCCTGCCGATCAAGGTGCAGCGCTGGCTGTCGCGCGGCGGTCCGTTCGAGTTCCGCCATGTGTATCCCCGCGATGAACTGAACCCGCCCAAGCGCCCGCCCTACCACCAGGTCTGGCTGCGCCTGAGCGAGCGCGTGGGCGATGCTCCCGAGCTGCATCAGGCACTGCTGGCCTACGCGTCGGACTTCCACCTGCTGGGCACGGCCACGTTCCCGCATGGCATCAGCTACTACCATCCGCACGTGCAGATGGCCTCGCTGGACCACGCGATCTGGTTCCACCGCCCGTTCCGCGCCGACGATTGGCTGCTGTACTCGCTGGACAGCCCCAGTGCGCAGGATTCGCGCGGCCTGGCCCGCGGCCAGTTCTTCACCCGTGATGGCGTGCTGGTTGCCAGCACCGTCCAGGAAGGCTTGATCCGCGTGGTTCCGGACCAGGCAGCAGCGGCAGCCGTGCCGGCCAAGGATTGACTGATGCGTCAGATTTTCAGCAGCCAGCGCGTGGAAACCGTGGAAGGCGTGGCCGAGCTCCTGCGCAGCCACGACATCCAGGTGAAGGTGACCAACGGGCGCTCGTACAAGACCCGTCGCCGGGGTCAGTTCAGCTATACCGACCTGGGCAATGCCGGCGCCTACCCGGCGGTCTGGGTCGTGCGTGCCGACGACCAGCCGCGTGCGCGCGAAATCCTGCGCGACGCCCGCCTGCTCGATACCACCCGTCGTGATCACCCGACCGCTGAGTTCGCTTTCCGCGATGATGTGCAGGAAAGCACCGGTGGCCGTGGCTGGGCCTGGCGCATCCGCATCGCCCTGCTGGTGGTGATCGCCGGGGTGGCGCTGGTGATCGGCCTGCGCCATCGCGGTGCCCCTGCCCCAAGCGCGCCGGTGCCCGCCCCGCAGGCACAGCCGCAGCAAGCACAGCCGACCGCGCCGGCACCGCCGGAAGAAGAGGAAGTGCGGGTCCGCATCCAGCCGTCCACGTAACGCGCAGGTAGCGCCGGGCCATGCCCGGCGAGCGCAGCGGCCTGACAGAAACGCCGCCGGGCATGGCCCGGCGCTACCGGGACGCGAACCGGTCACATTCGGCGCGCGCCTCCGTCATGGGACACAATCCCTGCAGGAGCCCGCCGCCATGACGACCTTCGCCGCAAGCATCGACGAGACCCTTGAACGCGACCTGCCCTCGGCGGCCGGCGGTTGCCAGCATGCCTATGGCCGCATCGTGCTGGCCTGCCAGAACACGGTCACCGCCATCGCCCTGGCAATCACCGGCGACCGCCAGGCCAGCGAGGACATCGCCCAGGAAGCGTTCGTGAAGGGCTGGCAGCAGCTGCACCAGCTGCGCAGCGCGAGCAGCTTCCTGCCCTGGCTGAGGCAGATCACCCGCAACCTCGCCCGTGACTGGCTGCGCGCACAACGTGGCCGACCGCTGAGCGGCGAGGCTGCCGAAGTGGCCTTGACCATGGCCGCAGACCCGACCCCGGGTGTGGCTGATCGCCTGCAGCGGCTGGAAGAGGAAATCGCTGCCGAAGACATCATCTCTGGCCTGCCCGCCGACAGCCGCGAAGTGCTCCTGCTGTATTACCGCGAGGGCCAGCATTCGCAGCAGGTCGCTGACCTGCTCGGGCTCAGTGACGCAGCAGTACGCAAGCGCCTGTCACGTGCCCGTGCGCAGGTACGCGAGGGCCTGCTGCAGCGCTTCGGCGAATTCGCACGCAGCAGCGCACCCAGTGCAGCGTTCGCAACGGCGGTGGTATCGATGGTGATGATCGCCGCGCCCGGCACCGCCAGCGCGGCGATCCTGCTGGGAACCGGCGTCGGCGTGGGTGGCAGCAAGCTCGGCCTTGGTGGCGCCAGCGCTGCCGGCGGTACCGCGCTCGGCTCGCTGACCGCAACCCTGGGCCAACTGCAGATGCTGCCTGCCTCAAGCTGGGCTGCGATCATCGGTGGTGTCGTCGGTGGCGCGCTCGGCAGCTATCTCGGCGGCCGTTTCCTGCTGTCGTACGCCGAGACCGGCGCCGAGCAGGTACAAGTCCGCCGCTTCGTCAATCTCAGCACAGGCACGAGCCTGGGCTGGTGCCTGGCCATCCTGTTTGCCGTGCTGCTGCAGGCGCCGATGTGGGCGCAGCTGCTGGTGCTGGCAGTAGGCCTGGTGGTGGTCAACTACCAGTGCCTGGTGACGCTGCGGCGAATCATGGCGCCGCTGCTCGCGCGTGATGCAGCCCGGCGTGGGCGTAACGGGATCAACTGGAAGTACGAATCCATGTACGGCCTGACCGGCATGATGGCGGTGAACCTGGTGGTCATCGGTGCCTTGGCCTACACGATGACGCTCAGCGGGCGCCTGTAACGGACAACGCCGGCAGTGCGCCGGCGTTGTCGTCGATCACTGCATTGAAAATCAGCGCTGCGGCTTCGTCGCTGCGCCGTCACGCGGGCCGCCGTGGCGCGGGCCACCATGCATCGGGCCCTTGGCGGCGTCGAACTCGGCCTTGCTCAGCTGGCCATCCTTGTTGGTATCGGCCGCGGCGAACCAGGCGTCACGATGCTGCTTCATGCGCAGCTCGCGGTCGGCCTTGTCCAGGTAGCCATCCTTGTTGAGGTCGAGCTGGTCGAAACGCTCGGCCAGGCGCGGATCGGCCTTGGCTTCGTCACGGCTGATGCGGCCATCCTTGTTCGTGTCCAGCTTGGCCCAGCGCTCGCCGCCGCGACCACCGTGGCGGCCATGCTTCCAGCGCGGCAGCTCATCACGCGAGAGCTTGCCGTCCTTGTTCTTGTCCAGCTCGTCGAACTTTGCGGCCAGGCGCGGGTTGGCCGCCGCTTCGCTGCGGTCGATGACGCCGTCGCCATTGGCATCCAGCTTGGCCGGACGCTGCGCCGGTGCAGCCGGGGTGTCGGCAGCCAAGGCAATGCCGGTCGCGGAGGTGCCGAGCAGCAGGGCCAGCAGCAGGGGGGTACGGATCATGGGGTCACTCCTGGGAATGGGATTGGCATCGGGGTGAACACCTCACCCTCGGAGGACAACAACGCCTGACCACGACCTCGGTTGACGCAGCCGCCCATTCCATTCATCCGGCGGACAGTCGCCGCCATTGCGACAGGCTGGAGCTATGCTGTGCCCATGGCGAGACACGGCGACAGAGACGACGAACTGCGACTGTTCCAGACCGGCGAGCACCCCTGCGGGTACTGGCCGGACCGGGTCGCGCGCGACCTGGTGCTGGACCCGCAGGACCGTCGCCTCGGCGGGCTGTATCCGTTGGCCCTGAGCTGGGGATTCCGCCGCAGCGGCGACCTGGTCTATCGCCCGCATTGTGCGAACTGCCACGCCTGCGTCGCCGTGCGCATTCCGGTGGCCCGCTTCGCCCCGGATCGCAGCCAGCGCCGCTGCGCCGCCCGCAATGCCGATCTGGAAGTGCGCATCACCGCGGCCATGCCACGCGAGGATCTGTTCGAGCTGTACCACCGCTACCTGGTGCATCGTCATGCCAAGGGCGGCATGGACGACCACGGCCCGCACGAATTCGAACAGTTCCTGATCGGCAGCTGGTCGCACACGCGCTTCATGGAAATGCGTCTGCCCGGCCACGATGGCCAGCCCAGCCAGCTGCTGGGCGTGGCGGTAACCGATGTGACCGAGCACGGGCTGTCGGCGGTCTATACCTTCTTCGACCCCGCCCATGCCGCGCGCGGGCTGGGCACGTTCGCGATCCTGCAGCAGCTGGAGTGGGCCCGCCGCGAAGGCCTGCCGCACCTGTACCTGGGCTACTGGATACGCGAGCACCAGAAGATGGACTACAAGCGGCGCTATCGCCCGCTGGAGGCCTACGATGGCCGCCGCTGGCATGATTTCGATGACGAACTGGACGGACGCTGACAAACCACTGACACCGGGCCAGGTGCACAATATGGCCCATGAACGCCAAACCCCTGATCCTCGGCCTGGCCCTGCTCTGTGGCGCCGCCGCTCCCGCCTTCGCCACGTCCCCCGCGATGACCGAAAAACCGTCTGCAGCGCTGCGCCTGGCCACCTACAACACCTCGCTGTATTCGGACGAAGCCGGCGGCCTGATCGCCGAGCTGGAAGGCGACAGCGAACACGCGCGCAAGATCGCCGCGGTACTGCAGCAGGCGCGCCCCGACCTGGTGCTGCTGAACGAGTTCGACTTCGATGACGCCCATCGTGCCGCCGACCTGTTCCAGAAGCGCTACCTGGAAGTGGCCCAGCCCGGTGGCGGCAAGCCACTGCACTTCGCCTACCGCTACCTGGCGCCGGTGAACACCGGCGTGCCCAGTGGCCTGGACCTGGACAACAACGGCGTGGTCGGCGGTGAAGGCCGTGGCCGCGGCAACGACGCCTGGGGCTACGGGCTGCACCCGGGCCAGTACGGCATGCTGGTGCTGTCGCGTTACCCGATCGACGAAGCCAAGGTGCGCAGCTTCCAGCTGCTGAAGTGGAGTGCGATGCCCGGCGCGATCCGCCCGGTCGATCCGCGCACCGGCAAGAGCTTCTACAACGACACCGTCTGGTCGCAGCTGCGGCTGTCGTCGAAGTCGCACTGGGATGTACCGGTGAAGACCCCGGCCGGCGTGGTCCACGCGCTGGTCTCGCACCCGACGCCGCCGGTGTTCGATGGCCCGGAAAAGCGCAACGCCGCGCGCAACCATGACGAACTGCGCCTGTGGCAGGAATACCTGTCCCAGGGTGACAAGCCGTGGCTGTGCGACGACAAGGGCCAGTGCGGTGGCCTGGCCCAGGATGCGCGTTTTGTCATCCTTGGCGACCTCAACAACGATCCGGTCGATGGCGATGGCCGCCACGAGGCGATCGTCGAACTGATCGAGAACGCCCGCGTGCTGCGCTACCCCACCCCACGCAGCATCGGCGCCGAGCAGACCAGCCTGGCCTATGCGGCCAAGGGCATTGCCCGCAAGGGTGCGCCGTTCCATGCCACCGGCGATTTCGGCCCGAAGTCGGGCACCATGCGCCTGGACTACGTGCTGCCCTCGGTCGGTTTCGAGTACCTCGGCAGCGGCGTGTTCTGGCCGGCCAATGAGAGTGCCGAAGCGAAGATTGCCGACGGTAGCGACCACCACCTGGTGTGGGTGGATGTGAAGCCGTAACCGGTGTTGATGGGGTACCGACCAACGGTCGGTACCCACCGGAAATCTGCACCCACAAAAATTCGGTAGGCGACGACCGTTGGTCGTCGCTCCTTTTTTACGAGCGCAGCTCGACGCCGATCGCTTCGGCGGCATCACGCGCAATCGCACGCGCTTCGTCGATGGATTCCGCACGCGCCAGGGTCACGCCCACGCGGCGATGGCCATGCACGCTCGGCTTGCCGAACAGGCGCACCGCGGTGTCCGGCACCTGCAGCGCGGCGGCCACGTTGTTGAAGTACGGCACGCCCTCACCATGCGCCAGCAGCGCGCATGAGGCCGACGGTCCGCTCTGGCGGATCACCGGGATCGGCAGGCCGAGGATGGCCCGGGCATGCAGCGCGAACTCGCTGAGTTCCTGCGACACCAGCGTCACCAGACCGGTGTCATGCGGACGCGGCGATACTTCGCTGAACCAGACCTCGTCGCCCTTCACGAACAGCTCGACACCGAACAGGCCCCAGCCCCCGAGGTCATCGGTGATCGCGCGCGAGATCTCCTCGGCACGCGCCAACGCCTTGTCCGACATCGGCTGCGGCTGCCAGCTTTCGCGATAGTCGCCCTCCTTCTGCAGGTGGCCGATCGGCGCGCAGAACGAAGTGCCGGCGGCGTGGCGCACGGTCAGCAGGGTGATCTCGTAATCGAAGTCGATGAAACCTTCGACGATGCAGCGGCCGGCACCGGCGCGGCCACCGGTCTGTGCGTATTCCCATGCGGGGGCGATGTCCGCCTCGCTGCGCAGCGTGCTCTGGCCCTTGCCCGAGGACGACATCACCGGCTTGACCACGCACGGCAGGCCGATTGCCGCCACGGCGGCGCGGTACTCGGCCTCGGTGTCGACAAAGCGGTACGGCGAGGTCGGCAGGCCCAGCGTCTCGGCGGCCAGGCGGCGGATGCCCTCGCGGTCCATGGTCAGGCGCGCAGCACGCGCGGTCGGGATCACCCGCAGGCCCTGCTCCTGCTCCAGCTGCACCAGGGTCTCGGTATGGATCGCCTCGATCTCGGGCACCACCAGGTGCGGCTGCTCCTGGGCGATCAACTGGCGCAGGGCCATCGCGTCCAGCATGTCGATCACGTGCGAGCGGTGTGCCACCTGCATGGCCGGGGCATCGGCGTAACGGTCGGCAGCGATCACTTCCACGCCCAGACGCTGCAGTTCGATGGCCACTTCCTTGCCAAGTTCGCCCGAGCCCAGCAGCAGCACACGGGTGGCGGAGGGGGACAACGGGGTTCCAAGCTTGGCCATGGCGGGGTTCCAGCAGCGATGTGAAGGCGGGTGGGCATTCTAGCCGGTCCAGCCGCAGCGCCTGGGCACGCCCAGCCGACGAACGGTAGCCCGAATGTGATATCACTTTGATATCTTCAATTCGAACCCTCAAGGACGTACCGCCATGAAAGAGAAGTCGCTGTCCTCCCTCAACGGCCTGGGCGCGCTCGCCGGGTCCCTGGTCGTAGCCCTCGCCGGCGGCGCCCTGTTCGTGGCCGGGGTCGCGGCGAAGGCCAGCACCGGCTCGCCCAACGTGCTGCTGATCCTGGCCGGCCTGCTGATCGCTGCGCTGGCGCTGGTCGCGCTGGCTGGCCTGTACACCGTGCAGCCCAACCAGGCGGCGGTGGTCAGCCTGTTCGGCAAGTACGTCGGCACCGTCAAGGACAACGGCCTGCGCTGGAACAACCCCTTCTTCAGCAAGCGCCGCGTGAGCCAGCGCGTGCGCAATTTCGAGAGCGGCAAGCTGAAGGTCAACGAGCTGGACGGCAGCCCGATCGAGATCGCTGCGGTGATCGTCTGGCAGGTGGTCGATGCCTCCGAAGCGGTCTACAACGTGGACGACTACGAGAGCTTCGTGCACATCCAGTCCGAATCGGCGCTGCGCGCGATGGCCACCAGCTACCCCTATGACCAGCACGAGGACGGTCAGCTGGCGCTGCGCAGCCATGCCAGCGAGATCTCCCAGCACCTGAAGAACGAACTGGCCGAGCGCCTGGCCGATGCCGGCGTGCAGGTGATCGATGCGCGCATCAGCCACCTCGCCTACGCCGCTGAAATCGCCCAAGCGATGCTGCAGCGGCAGCAGGCCAACGCGGTCATCGCCGCACGCACGCGCATCGTCGCCGGTGCGGTCGGCATGGTCGAGATGGCGCTGGCCGAGCTGCAGAAGAACGGCGTGGTGCAGCTGGACGAGGAGCGCAAGGCGCACATGGTCAGCAACCTGTTGACCGTCCTGTGCTCGGACCGCGGCACGCAGCCGGTCGTCAACACCGGCTCGCTGTACTGAGCCACCCTCGCAACGGGGCGCCCCACCGCCCCGCCAGGAGTCTGCATGAGCGAGAAAAAAGCCTATCCGCTGCGCATCAACGCCGAGGTCCTGGCGGCCGCACAGCGCTGGGCGGACGATGAACTGCGCAGCCTCAACGCACAGATCGAATACGTGCTGCGCGACGCACTGCGCAAGGCAGGCCGCCTGCCGAAACCCAAGTCATCGCCGGAGGACAAGGAATGAGCAAGCGCTGGAGCTACCTGACCGTCGAGGTCAAGACATCCATGATGGGCCTGCAGAAGGCCGATGACATCCAGGCCGAACTGAGCCGCCAGGGCCAGCTCGGCTGGGAACTGGTCAACATCATCGTCCCCGCGCCAATGCGCCCGGCCCTGCTGGTCTTCAAGAAGGAGCTGTGACCATGAGCGCACGCCGCTCGTTGCTTGCTGTTTCCCTTGCCCTGTTATCCGCCAGTGCATCCGCTGGCGAACCGCAGCAGGTCGCAGCACGCCTGCTCGATCACCTGCAGGCAGGGCGCACCGCCGATGCCGAGGCCATGCTGACACCGCAGATGGCCGCGGCCGTGCCTGCCGACAAGCTGCAGGGCCTGTGGCAGTCGCTGGGTGAGCTGAAGCAGCGCGGCCCGGCGCACAGCAGTGAGCAGCAGGGCCTGCACCTGGTGGAAGTACCGTTGCAGTTCGCCAGTGGCGCGGTGATCGCGCAGGTGGCGGTGAACGGGCAGGACCAAGTGGCTGGCCTGCTGCTGCGCCCGGCCCCGGCCGCCAAGGCAGCGCCACCGCCGGCCGACGCGAACTACAGCGAAGCCGATTTCAGCGTGCCACAGGCACGCGGTGCGCTGCCCGGCACCTTGTCCCTGCCTAAGGGCAAAGGACCGTTCCCGGCCGTAGTGCTGGTGCACGGCTCCGGCCCACAGGATCGCGACGAAACCATCGGTGGCAACCGTCCGTTCCTGGACATCGCCCGCGGCTTGGCCGCCCAGGGCATCGCCGTGCTGCGCTACGACAAGCGCACCCATGCCAGTCCCCAGGACTTCCAGAGCGGCAGCTTCAACGTTGATGACGAGACCACCGACGATGCCATCGCCGCGTTGAGCGCGTTGGCGGCGGACCCACGCATCGACGGCAAGCGGATCTTCGTGCTCGGCCACAGCCAGGGCGGCATGCTCGCCCCGCGCATCGCCAGCCGCTGGCCACAGGCGCGCGGCGCGATCCTGTGGGCCGCGCCGGCGCGCACATTGCTTGAACTGCTGCCGGAGCAGAACCGCTACCTGCTGTCGCTGGACGGCTCGATCAGCGCCCGGGAGCAAGCGTTCCTGGACAAGCTCGACGCGCAGATCGCCGCGGCCCGCAGCGAAACTCTTGTTCCAGCCAGCGAACTGCCACTGGGCGTGCCGCAGACGTTCTGGAAAAGCATCGAAGCGGTGAACGCACGCGGCGACGCGGTTGCGCTGAAAAAACCACTGCTGATGCTGCACGGGGGCCGCGACTTCCAGGTACCGGAAACGGATTGGGCACTGTGGAAAAAAGCCCTGGCCGATCGCCGGGACGTGCAATGGAAGGCCTACCCTGCCCTCAACCACATCGGCATCGCCGGCAGCGGCCCCAGTTCATTGAAGGAATACGCACAGCCGGGCCACGTCGATGGGCAGCTGATCGATGACGTGGCGCGTTGGGTGGAGGCGCAGCGATGAGCGGCAGTGATGCACGCCCGTTCGAGGTTGCCGAAAGTTCTTCGCTGCGGGTGCTGTGGGTGCTGCTGCCACTGCTGGCGGTACTGGGCGTGAGCATGTGGGCACAGCTGCACGACAATCGCAGCGAGGCTCCCTGGATGGAGGTCACCCTGTCGCCGCCGTTCTTCCTGATGGGCGGCAGCGCGGCATGGAGCCTGGCGGTGATCGTGCTGATGGGCATCGGCCTGGGCTGGGCGTTCTTCCGTCGCCGGGTGGAGCTGGCAGGCAACGTGCTGGACGTGCGTTCGACGTTGTACCGTCGCCGCACGCCGGTGGCCGACCTGCTGCTGGACCAGGCCGAGGTGGTCGACCTGGGCCGTGATCGTCGCTACGGCATCCGCTTCAAGACCAACGGCTACAGCATGCCCGGCTTCTACTCCGGGCACTTCCGCCTGCAGGGCGGCGGCAAGGGCTTTGCCCTGGTCACCGACCGCGCACGCACGCTGGTGATTCCGGTGCGCGGCGGCAGCACCCTGCTGCTCAGCATGGAGCGCCCGCAGGCCTTGCTGGAAGCGCTGCGCAAGGTGGCCGCCACGGCGCCACGGCAGTAAGCTGGATCGATGCACCGTAGCACTCCGCTGTTGATCAATACCGAGACCGTCGAACTGTGGCCTGCGCCGCTGCTGCGCGCGCGCAGCAATCTCGACGCCCGCCTGCTGGCCCGCGCGCAATGGGTACTGCGGCGCAAGCGCGATGGCCGCTACCTGGCGGCAGTACTGGCGCACGGTGTGCACTCGCTGGTGCCGCGCCTGCCACGCGAGCCCGGCGTGGAGGAAGCGCTGGCCCTGCTGGATGGCGCACGGTCACGACCGTTCGGCGCTGCACTGGAAGACCAGTGGCTGCCGCTGGTTGGCCTGCAGCAGCGCCTGCAGCAGCTGGGCCTGGATGCACAGCGCTATGCGCACGACAGCGGGCTGGCACTGGAAGCCGAGCCGTGCGTGCTGCACTGGGCCGGACGTGATCGCTTTGCCCGCCCGTTGTGGCTGCGCCGCGGTGCCGCGCAGGGCTGGCGACGGATGCGCCTGCATGCCGCCCGGGATGGAATTGCACTGGACGCGATCTCCGGCTTCCGCAGCCATGCGTATCAGCTCGGCATTTTCGAACGCAAGCTGGCGCGCGGGCAGAGCGTGCCGCAGATCCTGAAGGTCAATGCCGCCCCTGGCTTCAGCGAACACCACAGTGGTCACGCGCTGGACATCGGCACACCGGGGGATGCGCCGGCAGAGGAGACCTTCGAGGCGACGGCTGCGTTTGCGTGGCTGCAGGCCAATGCCGCGGCGCACGGGTTCCATCTGAGCTATCCGCGCGACAACCCGCATGGGATCGTCTACGAACCGTGGCACTGGTGCTGGAAACCGGCCAACGGCTGAGCCCTTCGTGGCGGCTGCTCGACTGCGGTCCTCAGGCTGGCCGGGAGGGTGGGCGGCGCAGGGGCCGCTGCAAGTACGTCCATGTAAGCTCGGGCGCGCCATCCATGGCGCTTACGCCCCTGCGCCGCCCATCCTCCCGGCCACGGACAGTTTCCGCGTGCGTCCGCCACGGAATTGAACAAACAAAAAAGCAAAGGCAGACGTGGGTCGCTGCGCTCGACCTCGGGCGTGGCCCGGCGCTACCAGTGCTTGGGCGTTGCGGCTAGCGCCGCAGCGCGTTGATCGCCAGCAGTACCCACCCGGCCATCAGCGTGGTGCCACCTACCGGCGCCAGCCGGGTCGGCCACTGCCACAGCGCACCGCCCACCAGGCTGCCGGAGAACAGCAGCACGCCCAGCAGCAACACGTACAACGCCAGATGCGCGATCGCGCCCTGCGCGCGCGGGCCGAGGGCGGCCAGTACCGCTCCGTGGGCAAAGGCGTACAACGCCGCCATGTTCAGGTGCTGCTGCGCCAGCGGATCGGACACGCCATGCGCGGCATAGGCCGAGAGACCGATCGAGGCCGCTGCCAGCAGCGCCCCCAGGCAGGCCAGCAACGACGGTTTACGCGCGCGTCGTTCGGAATTGAACATGACTGCTCCTTGCGCAATGCCCGACACCGGGCTCGGGATGAAAAAAAACGCGCCGCAGGAAGCGGCGCGTTTTCGTGTCCAGCACTACATGGGTCAGCCGAGGCTTACTTGACGGCCCAGTAGATGTCGTACGTCGCTTCCGGGGTGAACGACTTGTCCACGCCGTCCTTCCAGGTTTCGTACGGACGGTCGATGACTTCGTTGCCCGAAGTCACGGCCCAGGCGCGCAGGGCGCTGCGGGCAACGTCCAGGCCTGCCATGTGACCGGTGTAGGCCGCATGCGCCGAACGGTGCGGAGCAACGCGGACGTACTTGACCGGAGCGCCACCGTCGATCTTGACGGTCAGCTGTTCGGCCGGCACGCCTTCGGCACCCTTCTTCTTCACCGGCTGGGCGATGTCGAAGGCGTACTTCTCAGCACCGAAATCGGTGGTGATGATACGCAGCGGACCGGCGGCTTCCAGGCCATTGGCCTCGATCACGCGCTTGATCCACTCCTGGTTGTCCTTGATGGACTTGGTGATGGAATCCTGGCCACGGTCGACATTACCGGCGGTGACGACCAGCAGGTCTTCGGCCGGGACATCGACGATGCCCAGATCGGTCAGCGGGGCTTCGGAGGTGCGGTAGTCGACATTCGGCACGGTGGCCAGCATGTTCGCCAGGCGCGACAGACCCATCTTGATGTCATCGCCGATCTGGCGGCTGACATACAGGCCTGCGTAGCGGCCGAACAGGTCGAAGCCATACTTCACCGAGTAGTCCTGGGTGATCTTGACGTTGCGACCGCCCTTGCCGGTCGGCTCCAGGGTGAAGGTGCTGACCTTGTCGTGACCCTTGGAGGCGTCGTCGATGGCGATAACAACACGCTTGTTCTCTTCGGCTTCGGTCACCTTCCAGGAACCGGTGCCCAGGTCCTTGGAGGTGTAGTCGAGAGTGGCACCGACGCCGGAGGCCGGGCCGGACAGCTTCAGTTCAACGGCGGGATCGCGCAGTACCAGCGGGTTCCAGTCCTTGAAGCGGCGCAGACTGCTGACCGTGTCGTACACGATCGTCATCTTGCGGTTGGTCTCGATGCTTTCGGTGATGTGACGCTCGCCCGGCAGACAGACGCCAATGATGACGAACAGGCCAGCCACGATCCCCAAGGCGATCAGGAACTCGATAATACGGGTCATTCAGAGAGTCTCCGGGGCCGATCCCACGGCCGGGTTGATTGAAGCGAAGCGCCAATCCTAGCAGGCTTCGCGGGCATTGGTTATCGGGATTGGCGCACCGGTTTCCGTGCCGGCTGCGCATTTGTATGCACAAAGAATTCGAAGGGTAACGCATCCGCGTACCCGGCATGTAGGGGGCAAGTGGGGGGCAACCCTGAATCCGGGCCCAGACTGCGTGCCAAGTCTTTGTCGCTAAAGGATTTTCCTCACACCAACTGGAGTTCAAACGCTTTCAGGACTGCACGCGTACGGTCACGTACGCCCAGTTTGGAAAGGATGTTGGACACATGGTTCTTGATCGTGCCCTCGGCGACCCCCAGCGAATTGGCGATCTCCTTGTTGGAGAAACCGCTGGCCATCAGCCGCAGGATCTCGGTCTCACGGTCGGTCAGCGGGTCGGGCCGGTCCAGGCTGACGAAGTCGTTGCGCATGTGCTCCAGCCCGGACAGCAGCCGCTGGGTCACCGCCGGCTGCACCAGTGAACCGCCATCGGCCACCGTGCGGATCGCCCCGACCAGCTGCGCCAGGGTCACGTCCTTGAGCAGGTAGCCCTTGGCCCCGGCCTTGAGCCCGGCCAGCACCAGCTGGTCATCGTCGAAGGTGGTCAGGATGATGGTCGGCGGCAGCTGTTCCTGCCGTGACAGCACCTGCAGCGCCTCCAGCCCGGACATCACCGGCATGCGCATGTCCATCAGGACCACGTCCGGGCGGATCTGCGGGATCAGCTCGACCGCCTGGCGGCCATCGGCGGCCTCGGCCACCACTTCGATGCCGTCGTCGAGCGCCAGCAGCGAGCGGATCCCCTGCCGCACCAGGGTTTGGTCGTCGACCAGGCAGACGCGAATCATCAACGCACTCCTTCAGGAACCTGGGTAAGGGCCGCCAGCACCGTTGCCGGTACCGTCGCCCGCAGCCGGAAGCCTTCGCCGGGGCGGGTCTCCACCTGCAGCTGGCCTCCACATTGTTGCAGGCGTTCGCGCATGCCGCGCAAACCATTGCCCACATTGACCGTTTCCGCCCCGACGCCGTCGTCGCGGGCTTCCACCACGACCTGGTCCGGGACCTCACGGTACACCCGCAGCCACAGGTGGCGGGCGCCGGCATGGCGCACCGTGTTGGTGATGATCTCCTGGGTGCAGCGCAGCAGCACGTGGGCCCGCTGCGGGTCTTCCACGTTCAGCGGCTCCTCGATCTCCAGCTGGATGTCCAGCGACGGCACGTGCTCGGTCAGCGGACGCAGCGCAGCGGCCAGGTCGATGGCGCCGGTCTCGCGCAGCTGGCTGACCACCTCGCGCACGTTGCCCAGCAGCAGCTTGGCCAGGGCATGTGAGCGCTTCACGTGCTCCAGCGCCTGCCCTTCGGCGAGGTGGCCGGCCACTTCCAGATTCAGGGTCAACGCGGTCAGCTGGTGGCCCAGCAGATCATGCAGTTCGCGCGAAATGCGGGTGCGCTCGTTCACCCGCGCGCTTTCGGCCAGCAGCGCACGGGTGGCGCGCAGCTCGGCGTTCAGCCGGCGCTGCTCCTCGCGCGCCTCGGCCTGGCGGCGGGCCACCAGCGCGATCACGAACACGAAACTGGAGAAACCCATGTAGCCGATGGCCTGCAGCACGGCGATGACCGGCGGGAAGCCCAGCGGCTGGATGTAGACCGGCAACACGGCCAGGTTGCTGGCCACCAGCCACACCACTCCGATGCGCGGGCCCAGCAGCCAGGGCAGCAGGCCGGCCACCACCATCAGCAGGATGCTGCCCAGTGCGGTGCCGGAGAAATAGCTCACGCCGATCGCGCAGGCCGTCAGCAGGATCAGCGCGGCATGGTCGAAGAAGCCGGGCCGGCTTTCGCCCAGCGAGCGGGTCAGCACCCAGTACACGAAGCCGAAGGCCAGGTAGGCCGAGGCCCAGGGAATGATCCGGAAGCCGGCCTCGCCGTCCAGGCTTTCCAGTGTCAGCGACACCGGATCGATCAGGTAGATCGCAAGCCAAAGGCCGACGGTGCCCCAGGTGAACAACCCGGAGTAGCGCAGCATCGCATTGTGGTTGAGTCGGGCCAGCATGGCCCATCGTAGCCTGTGCGCGTCAGGGCCCAAGGGCATAAAGTCATGTTCGGTGCGGTCCCCCTGTTCATGCCGCAGCCCACCCCGGGCATGCAATAATCATGCGCAGGGTCCGTACATGGGACCAACCGCGTTACCCCACGGAGTCACAATGTCGATTGTCATCCGCGACGTGCGCGAGCACGAGCTCGATTCCGTCCTGGCTTTGAACAACAATGCTGGCCTGGCCATCCTTCCCCTGGATGCCGAGCGCCTGCGCCTGTTCTATGCAACCGCTGAATATTTCCGCGTCGCCGAGCGCGACGGCAACCTGGCCGGCTTCCTGATCGGCTTCGGCAGCGACAGCCAGCACGACAGCAGCAATTTCGCCTGGTTCAAGCAACACCTGGACACCCCCTTCTTCTATATCGACCGCATCGTGGTCGCCAGCCGCCGTCGCGGGGGTGGCGTCGGCCGTGCGTTCTATGCCGACGCCCAGAGCTTCGCCGAGCTGCGCTACCCGCAGATGACCTGCGAGGTGTTCCTGGACCACGGCGCCGATGCCGCCCTGCTGTTCCACGGCAGCTTCGGCTTCCGCGAGCTGGGCCAGAACACCATGCCGCAGGTGGACGTGCGCGCCAGCATGCTGGCCAAGGAACTGTGCAGCTTCCCGTGGGTGAATGAAACCTATGGCGGCAAGCTGCCTGATGTTGCATGGGCGCGCGACCGGCAGCTGCCGGCGCAGGCACAGCGGTCGACGGGGACCTGAGCGTGGCAGTGAATTTCGATTACGAACAGGCCGGTGAACTGAAGATCGGCCAGGTGGGCATCGCCAACCTGCGCATCCGCACCCTTGATGTTGAACGCCTCGTGCAGGAAATGCAGGAACGGGTAAGCCGTGCACCGAAGCTGTTCGGCCGTGCAGCGGTGATTCTGGACTTCGGCGGCCTCAGCCAGGTGCCCGACGTGGCAACGGCGCAGGCGCTGGTCGATGGCCTGCGCGGTGCCGGCGTACTGCCGGTGGCATTGGCCTATGGCACCAGTGCGGTCGACCTGCTCTCGCAGCAGCTCGGCCTGCCGCTGCTGGCCAAGTTCCGCGCCCAGTACGAGCGCGCCGAGGCAGAACCTGCCCCGCCGCCGGCAGCCGCACCGGAACCGCGCCGTGCCGCACGCGCCGAAGCGAAGGCCGCGCCGGCTCCGGCTCCGGCCACGCCGATGGGCAAGGCTGCCGATGCCGCCGCGCCACAGCCGGGCCGCATGCAGCTGGGCAACGTGCGTTCGGGGCAGCAGCTGTATGCGGAAAACTGCGACCTGACCGTGATGGCCACCGTCGGCGCCGGCGCCGAGGTCATCGCCGATGGCAGCATCCATATCTACGGAACCCTGCGCGGCCGTGCGCTGGCAGGGGCCCAGGGCAACACCGCGGCACGCATTTTCTGCCGTGATTTCCATGCGGAACTGGTCGCCATTGCAGGCCACTACAAGGTACTGGACGATGTACCGGAAACCCTGCGCGGCAAGGCCGTGCAGGTGTGGCTGGAACAGGACCAGATCAAGATCGCTGCGCTGGACTGATGCAGCACCTCAAACAGAATCATCAGGAGAAGTCCTTTGGCTGAAATCATCGTAGTCACCTCCGGCAAGGGCGGCGTCGGCAAGACCACTTCCAGCGCAAGCCTGGCCTGCGGCCTGGCAAGGCGTGGCAAGAAGGTGGCGGTGATCGACTTCGACGTCGGCCTGCGCAACCTCGACCTGATCATGGGCTGCGAACGCCGCGTGGTGTACGACTTCGTGAATGTCGTGCACGGCGAAGCCACCCTCAAGCAGGCCCTGATCAAGGACAAGCGCTTCGACAACCTGTTCGTGCTGGCTGCCTCGCAGACCCGCGACAAGGATGCACTGACCCAGGAAGGCGTGGGCAAGGTCCTGAAGGACCTGGCCGCCGACGGCTTCGATTACATCATCTGCGACTCCCCGGCCGGCATCGAGAAGGGCGCCTTCCTGGCGATGTACTTCGCCGACCGCGCCGTGGTGGTGGTGAACCCGGAAGTGTCCTCGGTACGCGACTCGGACCGCATCATCGGCCTGCTCGATTCGAAGACCCACAAGGCCGAATCCGGCCAGGACGTGCCGGCCTTCCTGCTGCTGACCCGCTACACCCCGGTGCGCGTGGAAAGCGGAGAGATGCTCAGCATCGCCGACGTCGAGGAGGTCCTTGGCCTGAAGGCGATCGGCGTGATCCCCGAATCGGGCGACGTGCTCAATGCCTCCAACAAGGGCGAGCCGGTCATCCTGGATGGCGAATCCGCTGCCGGCCAGGCCTATGACGACGCCGTCGCACGCATCCTCGGCGAAGAACGCCCGATGCGCTTCACCAACGTCGAGAAGAAGGGCTTCTTCAGCAAGCTGTTCGGAGGGTAAGCATGGGCCTGTTTGATTTCCTCAAAGCGAAGAAGACCACCGCCGAAACCGCCAAGAACCGCCTGCAGATCATCATCGCGCAGGAGCGCAGCCACCGTGGCGGTCCCGACTACCTGCCGCTGCTGCAGCGCGAGTTGCTGGAAGTGATCAAGAAGTACGTCAACATCGACGTCGATGCAGTGAAGGTGGACCTGGTCAAGGATGGCCAGCACGACGTGCTGGACATCTCCGTGGCGCTGCCTGAAGGCCCGGACAAACCCTGACCCCCCCTGCCCCGCCCGTGCCTGCATGGGCGGGGCTGCCTGACCCGCATGACTGATACCACGCCCGAACCGAACGTTACCCGCGTCGGCGACATCGCCTTCGCCGATGCCCAGCGCCTGCTCGCTGCACATGAGCTGCGCCTGCATCACGTTGCGGCCGGCGAGCCGATCCCGGGCAGTTACTGGGGCGAGCCCGAGGCGGGCATCATCGCCAGCGACGTCTACGTGCGCGATGACACGCCGGTGCATTCGATGCTTCACGAAGCCTGCCACCTGATCGTGCTGCCACCGGAGCGGCGCGCGCAGGTGCATACCGACGCCACCGATTCGGTGCCCGAAGAAGATGCCACCTGCTACCTGCAGATCGTGCTGGCAGGGCACCTGCCTGGCGTCGGCAGCGAGCGGCTGATGGCCGACATGGATGCGTGGGGGTATACGTATCGATTGGGGTCGACGAAGGCGTGGTTTGAACAGGACGCCGAAGACGCAAAAGCGTGGCTGATCGAACGCGGCTTGCCGGTGGCGTAACGCATCGGTAGCGCCGGGCCATGCCCGGCAGCATGCACATCCGCCGCGATGCGGTTCGCCGGGCATGACCCGGCGCTACCGTGGGTCACGTGGCCAGCGCGCGCAGGGTGATGCCGACCACATACGCCAGATAGGTGCCGGTGGCATAGCCCATCGTGCCCAGCAGAACGCCTACCGGCGCCAGCGCTGGATGGAACGCAGCGGCCACCACCGGTGCCGAGGCCGGACCGCCGATGTTCGACTGCGAACCGATGGCGAAGTAGAAGAACGGCACCTTCAACAGCTTGCCCAGGCACCACAGCAGCGCGATGTGCACGCTGATCCAGATGATGCCGAGCAGGAACAGCCACGGGCGATCCAGCAACGCCAGCAGATCCATCTGCATGCCGATGCAGGCGATCAGGAAGTACAGCAGCAGCGAGCCCAGGCGCGAGGCGCCCGCGCCTTCCAGCGTACGTGCACGGGTGAAGCTGAGGCCCAGGCCGAGCGTGGTCGACAGCACCACCACCCACACGAACGGCGCATCCAGGCTGAACTGCGATGCCCAGCTGACGTGGACCTTGAACCAGGCCGCCAGCGGCGCGCCGATGGCGTGGGCCAGGCCGACGCCACCGAAGGCCACGGCCACGATCAGCATCAGATCGGTCAGGCTGGGAATGCGCTCATGCTCGGCCTGGAAGCGTGCGATGCGCTCCTTCAGCTCGTCGATGGCGGAGGTATCGGCACCGCTGCGTGCATCGATCTTCGCCGCGCGCCCAGCCATGAAGATCAACGCCGCCATCCACACGTAGCCAACACCCACATCGACCACCGCGAACTGGCCGAACGTGGTCGCGTTGACATCGAACACTTCGCGCATGGCCAGCATGTTGGCACCGCCGCCGATCCAGCTGCCGGCCAGCGCCGCCATGCCGGCCCAGGTATCGCCGGCGACGGTGTCCGGATGGATGGCACGCATGACCAGGAACGCGACCACCGCACCCAGCATGATGCTGGCCGAGGCGCCCAGGTACATCAGCACCAGCTTGGGCCCCAGCCGCAGGATGCCCTTGATGTCGACCGCCAGAGTCAGCAGGATCAGCGCCGCCGGCAGCAGGATGTCACGCGCGACCGGGTTGTACAGCTTGGTGTTCTGCCCGTCGATCAGGCCGAACGTGTTGTAGATGCCCGGCAGCAGGTAACACAGCAGCAGCGCCGGCACGAAGGTATAGAAGCGCTTCCACAGGCCCTGCTCGCGCGAAGCGGTCCAGAACACGGCGCCGAGGGTGGCGGCGATCAGGCCGAAGACGACGATGTCGTTCTGGATCAGGGCAGTCGAGGGCATGCAGGCATCCTGGTAGTGCCGGCCGCTGGCCGGCAACCACATGTAGGTAGGTCGCAACGTGCAGTTGCCGGCCAGCGGCCGGCACTACCGGAAAGCCGGGCGCCGCCACAAGGGCGGCGCCGGTATCGCTTACTCGCCGATGTGCTGCTTCAGCCAGGCGTTGACGGTGTCATGCCACAGGATGCTGTTGTTCGGCTTCAGCACCCAGTGGTTCTCGTCCGGGAAGTACAGGAACTTCGACTCGATGCCCTGGCGCTGGGCCGCAGTGAATGCAGCCAAGCCCTGCTCGACCGGAATGCGGAAATCCTGCTGGCCGTGGATCACCAGGATCGGCTTCTTCCAGTCAGCCACGTGGTTGACCGGGTTGAACTTCTCGTAGTTCGCCGCCTTCTGGTACGGGGTACCGCCCTGCTCCCATTCGGTGAACCACAGTTCTTCGGTGGCATAGCCCATCATGCGCTGGTCGAACACACCGTCATGGTTGACCAGGCACTTGAACGGGCTGTTCCAGTTGCCGGCGATCCAGTTGACCATGAAGCCGCCGTAGCTGGCACCCAGTGCGCAGGCCTTGTCACCGTTGAGGAAGTCGTACTTCTTCAGCGCCGCGCTCCAGCCCTTCTGCAGGTCTTCCAGCGGACGGTCACCCCAGTGCTGGCTGATCGCATCGGTGAAGGCCTGGCCGTAACCGGTGGAGCCGTGGAAGTCGATCATCACCACAGCGTAGCCCTGGCCGGCGTACGTCTGCGGGTTCCAGCGGTAGCTCCAGCCATTGCCGAAGCTGCCCTGCGGGCCGCCATGGATCAGGAACGCGACCGGGTAGGACTTGCCTTCCTGGTAGTTGTGCGGCTTGACCACGTAACCGTGCACGGTGTCGTTGTTCCAGCCCTTGAACTCGAACTGCTCGTAGTCGCCGAAGGACACATCCTTCAGCACCTCGCCAGCGGCCGGGGTCAGCGCGCGCAGTTCGCCGATGGCTTCGCCTGCGGTCGGCAGCAGGCCGACCAGCACCTGGTCGTTGCTCTTCAGGCTGTTGCGGGTGATGGCCACGCTGTTGCCGGCCACGTCGACGGCGGTGACGCTGCCATCGCCGATCAGCTTGGTGGCCTTGCCGCTGGCCACGTCGATCTGGAACAGCGGGTGCTCGCCAAGGTCATCGGCGGTGGTGTAGATGCTGGCGCCGTCGGCGGACAGGGCGATGCCGCCGGCCGAACGGTCCCACTGCGGCGCGATCTCGCGCGTCTTGCCGCTGGCCAGGTCCATCGCCATCAGGCCGAAGCGGTCCGCCTCGAAGCCGGGGCGCTTCATAGCGCGGTAGAACAGGGTCTTGCCGTCGGCGCTGAACACCGGACCGGCATCCCAGGCCGGGTTGGACGCGGTCAGGTTGACCGGCGCCTGCTTGCCGGCGGCATCGAAGCGGTACAGGTCGAAGTTGGTCGACCACGGCTCCTGCTTGCCGGCCACGCGGATGCTGGCGACCACGCTGCTGCCATCCGGCGACCAGGCGAAATCGTCATTGCCACCGAACGGCTTGGACGGAGCATCGCCGTCGATGGTCGCGCTCAGCGCCGAAGCGCCCTTGACCGCACCGGCCTTGGCTGCCGGCAACGGGGCGACGAACAGGGTGTTGCGGCGGCCGTCGTTCCAGGTATCCCAGTGGCGCACGAACAGCGAATCGAAGACCTTGCCGCTGGCCTTGGCGCCTTCCACGTCCTTCAGCTTCTTTTCGGTGCAGGCCAGATCCGACGCACAGGCCTGGAACACGCCGGCGCTGAACAGCACGCGGTCGTCCTGCGGCGACACGTGGTAGCTGTCCACGTCCACCGGGAAGTCGGTCAGCTGGCGCGGGGCGCCGCCACTGATCGGCTGTGCGTACAGCTGTTGGCTGCCGTTCTTGGCGCTGAGGAAGTACACGGTCTGGCCGTCGGCCGACAGCGATGCGGAGTTGACGTTCCAGCCAGCCGGCGTGATCTGCTTCGGCGGCGCCGCGTCGCGGGTGCGCAGGTTGCGCGCGAACAGTGCGGTGCTGGCCTTGAGGCTGGCATCGGTGCTGCGCTTGGCGAACACCACGGTGCCGCCGTCGGCGGTCAATACCGGCGCGGAGACGCGGTCCATGGCCACCATGTCGCGGACTTCCAGGCCACGGGCAGCGGCGACGCTGGGCAGGGCAGCCAGCAGGCTCAGTGGCAACAGGGCATGACGCAGTTTCATCGGGGTCTCCGCAGGACGGCAAAAAACCGATGGTAGGCCTGCGCGGCCGGGCCTGCCAAGGCCATCGGTCATGGCCGCGGCTGAGCTGCCGCCAGAAAAAGCAAACCGCGCCGTAGCGCGGTTTGCTGGGGACACCGGTAGTGCCGGCCGCTGGCCGGCAACCATCGGGCGTCACGGGTTCCAGGGTTGCCGGCCAGCGGCCGGCACTCCCCCATCCCTTACGCCACGGCGCGCTTGCCGGTGCGGTAGATCAGCCAGCCGACCAGGAACAGCACGGCCAGGCCGATCCACTGCGCGGCCGGCAGGTGGAACGGCACGGCCAGCACGTCGGCACGGCTGCTGACCACGATCGGCACGGCGATGGCGATACCCATCAGCGCCTCGCCGGTGATCAGGCCGGCAGCGAACAGCACGCCCGGCTTGTGCACGCGGTCGCGGCCCTCTTCGTCATCGGCGCGCACCTTGTGGAAGCGCTCGACCAGGTAGGAGATCAGGCCACCGAGGAAGATCGGCACCATCAATTCCAGCGGCAGGTAGATGCCGATCGCCGCGGCCAGCACCGGCACGCGGAAACGCGAGTTGCGCGACTTCAGCCAGCTGTCGAACGCGATGATGGCGGCACCGACCACGGCACCGATGCCGATGAAGGTCCACGGCAGCTCGCCACCGAACAGGCCCTTGGCCACCGACGCCATCAGGTTGGCCTGCGGTGCGGCCAGCGCATTCGGGTGCAGCTCGGACTTGACGCCGATGCCGTAGGCGGTGGCCAGCAGGTTCAGCACCGGGGCCATGATCAGCGCGCACGAGAACGCGCCGATGCCCAGCATCAACTGCTGCTTCCACGGGGTGGCACCGACGATGTAGCCGGCCTTGAGGTCCTGCAGGTTGTCGCCACCGACGGCGGCGGCACAGCACACCACCGCGCCGATCATGATCGCGGCCACCGCACCCAGCGGCGCACCGAAGGCACCGACTGGCTGCAGGCCATCCTTGCCCAGCAGCAGCACCAGCACCGCCGAGGCGAACAGGATGGTGGAGATGGTGATGCCCGAGACCGGGTTGTTGGACGAACCGATCAGGCCGGCCAGGTAGGCCGACACCGAAACGAACAGGAAACCGGCGACGATCATGATGAGGGTCATCGGGATCGACACGTGCCACTGGCCGACGATGGCCTGGTACAGCGCCAGCAGCGGCAGGGTGAACACCACCAGCGCCACCAGCATCCACTTCATCGGCAGGTCGCGCTCGGTGTGCGCCAGCACCGGGCCACCGCTCTTGCGCGCGGCCGCAAAGCCACTCTTGACGCCGTTGAGCAGCGACTTGCGCAGCGAGATCAGGGTCCAGATGCCGCCGATCAGCATCGCGCCGACACCGAGGTAGCGCATCTTCGCGCCCCAGATGGCGAACGCCGCTTCGGTGGACGAGGCGGTGGCGATCGAGGCGGCCAGCGCCGGATCGGTGTTCATGAAGAACGCCTGGTAGATCGGGATGGCGATGTGCCAGGTCAGGATCGAGCCGGACACCACCACGATGCCGACGTTGAGGCCGACGATGTACCCCACGCCCAGCAGTGCGGGCGACAGGTTGGTGCCGATGAAGGCGGTGACCTTGGAGCTGCCGACATAGGCCGAGGTGGCCCAGGCGTCCGGGATCAGGCGCATGCCGCTTTCCGCGGCCAGCTTCACGAACGCACCGATCACCGCCGACAGGCCGAGGATCTTCAGGCCCGGGCCCGGGTTCTCACCGGCCTTGAGCACTTCGGCCGCAGCCTTGCCTTCCGGGAACGGAAGCGGATCTTCGACGATCATCGAACGGCGCAGCGGCACCGAGAACAGCACGCCCAGCAGGCCACCGAGACCGGCGATGCCCAGCACCCACCAGTACTTGAAGTCCGGCCAGTAGCCCATGATCACCAGCGCGGGGATGGTGAAGATCACACCGGCGGCGATCGACGAACCGGCCGAAGCGCCGGTCTGCACGATGTTGTTCTCAAGGATCGAACCGCCACCCAACAGGCGCAGCACGCCCATGGAAATGACCGCGGCGGGAATCGCGGTGGCGATGGTCAGGCCTGCGAACAGACCGAGGTAGGCGTTTGCGGCCGACAGCACCACCGCCAGCACGATGGCAAGGACCACCGCGCGGAAAGTGAGCTGCTTGGGCGCAGCGTCATGGTTCATGAAAGCCCCTGCTGGCAAAAAATCCCTGTCACGCTAGCGTTCAGGGGGCAGCAAGTCCAGCGTGCCAAAGGATGGGGGTTGCAGCTGCAACAGGCACGGGCCCGCAGCGGCACCGCGAGCCAGCCGATGCGGCAAAGCCCGAGTGGGCACTCCGCAAACGCTATGTTATAACTTTCCGTTGACCTGTACCCACCCACCGCATGTCCTCCTTCCCCTCCTCCCGGCTGGCCTCCATCGACCAGTTGCGCGGCACCGTGATGCTGCTGATGCTGCTCGACCACGTGCGCGAGACGTTCTTCCTGCAGCATCAGGTCAGCGATCCGATGGACGCGGCGACGGTGTCCCCTGCCCTGTTCGCGTGCCGCCTGCTGGCCCACCTGTGCGCGCCGGTGTTCGTGCTGCTGACCGGCCTGTCGGCCTGGCTGTACGGCCAGCGCCATGCCGATCCGCGCCGTGCCATTGCGGCGTTCCTGCTCAAGCGCGGCCTGTTCCTGGTGGTGCTGGAACTGACCCTGGTCAACGTCGCCTGGACCTTCCAGTGGCCGCCGGAGACGGTGTACCTGCAGGTGATCTGGGCGATCGGCCTGAGCATGATCGCGCTGGCCGGCCTGCTGTGGCTGCCGCGGCCGCTGCTGGCCGTTCTGGCGGTGACGCTGGTGGTCGGCCACAACCTGCTGGACGGCTTACGGGTGCAGGGCGACGGCGCCCTGGCGGTGCTGTGGAAGGTGCTGCACCAGCGCGACTGGATCGAGGCTGGGCCGGTGAGCCTGCGTACCTCCTATCCCGTGCTGCCGTGGATCGGGGTGATCGCGCTGGGCTACCTGATGGCGCCGTGGTTCGCTGCCGGCAGCGACCCGCAGCAGCGCCGGCAGCGGCTGCTGTGGACCGGGCTGGGCGCACTGGCCACCTTCGCCCTGCTGCGCTTCGCCAACGGCTATGGCGACACGCCGTGGCAGTACCAGCAGACAACGCTGCGCACGTGGATGAGCGTGTTCAACATCACCAAGTACCCGCCCTCGCTGCAGTTCCTGCTGCTGACCCTGGGCGTGGGCCTGCTGCTGTTGCGGCTGTACGAGTGGCCGCCGCTGGCGCGTGCGCTGCGGCCGCTGGCCGATATCGGCGCAGCGCCGATGTTCTTCTATCTGCTGCACCTGTACGTGCTGAAGCTGCTGTACCTGGCGGCCCTGAAGACCTGGGGCCCGACCCACGGTTGCCTGTATGCCCTGGACTCGGTGGCCGGCCTGCTGCTGGTGGCCTGTGCATTGGCGGTGGTGCTGTACCCGCCGACGCGGGCGTTCGCGCGGTTCAAGGCACGACGACGCGACCTGGCCTGGCTGCGGTATCTGTGAACGGTAGCGCCGGGTCATGCCCGGCGTCGCACAGGACCGCCGGGCATGGCCCGGCGCTACCCGGCGCGCGCCTGCAGCGCACGCCTATAATTCCGCGATGAATTCCACTGCTATCGCTTCCGACGACTTCCTCGGCCATCCCAAGGGCGTCTACGTCTGCTTCTTCACCGAAATGTGGGAGCGCTTCTCCTTCTACGGCATGAAGGCGCTGCTGCTGCTGTACCTCACCAAGTACCACCTGTTCGGCGACAAGGCCGGGCTGGACCTGCTCGGCGCGTACGGCGGGCTGGTGTACTGCATCCCGGTGTTCGGCGGCATGTTGGCCGACCGCTGGCTGGGCATGCGCCGGGCGGTGCTGTTCGGCGGCATCCTGCTGGTGCTCGGCCACCTCGGCATGGCCTTCGAGGGCCACGCCGCATACCGGGTCAATGGCGAAGTAGTGCGCGACACCTCGGCATTGGCCGTGACCTACCTGTCGCTGGCGCTGATCATCATGGGCGTCGGCTTCCTCAAGCCGAACATCTCCACCATCGTCGGCAAGCTCTATCCGCAGGACGATCCGCGCCGCGATTCGGGCTTCTCGCTGTTCTATGCCGGCATCAACCTGGGCGCCCTGTTCTCTTCGCTGGTGTGCGGTTTCCTGGGCGAGGTCTACGGTTGGAAGTACGGCTTCGGTGCGGCCGGCATCGGCATGCTGGCCGGCCTGGCGATGTTTCTGTGGGGCCAGAAATACCTGCAGGGCCACGCCGAGCCGCCGCAACCAGCGACCTTGAAGCAGAAGGTGCTGGGCCTGCCGCGCGAATGGCTGATCTACCTGTGCGCGGTGATCGGCGTGCTGCCGGTGGCCTGGCTGATGTGGGCGGCCGGCAACGGTGCCTTCGCGCTTGGCGGTGAAATCAGCCTGGCGCTGATGCTGATGCTGGTGGTGCTGGGCGGCGTGCTGGTCTGGTTCGCCTGGTTCACCGGCACCCAGTGCACGCCGGTGCAGCGCCAGCAGATGGTCGCGCTGATGGTGCTGATCTTCATGGCGCTGGTGTTCTTCACGATGTACGAGCAGTCGTATGGCTCGTGGGTAACCTTCACCGACCGCCTGCTGACCAAGGACATCGTGCCGGCGCTGGTGATCCGCGAAGGCTCACCGCTGCCGTGGTCGATCCTCTCGCTGCTGCTGGCACCGCTGGGCTTCGTGGTCAGCGCGCGCCTGTCCGAGCGTCGCCCCGGCTCGTCCGCGCCGCGTACGTTCTTCATCGCCATCGTCGCGCTGATGCTGGTGCTGCTGGTACGCGACTGCCTGGTGATTCCGCAGACCGCCGGTTCGCTGACCTACCTCGGCGGTCTGTTCCTGGTGCTGCTGGCGCCGGCCTTCGCCGCGTTGTGGACCTGGATGGACCGTCGCGGCTGGGAGCCGGGCAAGCCGGTGAAGTCGGCCTGGGGCTTGGTGATCGGTGCGTTGTCGTTCGTACCGCTGGCGCTGGCCGCGCAGCACGTTGGTGCCACCGGCGAGATGGCCAGCGTGTGGTGGCTGGTGCTGGCCTACTTCCTGCTGGCCAGCGGCGAGATGTGCCTTTCGCCGGTCGGCCTGTCGGCGGTCACCCAGCTGGCGGTGCCCCGGGTGATGAGCCTGATGATGGGCACCTGGTTCCTGGCGACGGCCTTCTCCGAAACGCTGGCCGCGCTGTTCGGCAAGCTGGCGGCGATCGACGTACCTGAAGGCGAAACGCTGGACATGGCCGCTGCGGCCGGTGCCTATGCACACCTGTTCTGGCTGCTGATGTGGATCGGCCTGGGCTGCGCGTTGCTGGCCTTCATCGCTGCGCCGCTGTTGAAGCGGATGATGCATGGGGTGAAGTGAGACCACGCGCATCAATACAAGCCATCGCGCACGGCCTCGGTCATCTGCAACCGCATCTCCCGGATCCTGTTGCGGGTTTCCTCATCCAGTGCGGAGGGTTCGATGTTGTCCGCACGCAAGGCTGCAGGCAGGAAGCGGCTGATATTGGATGGCTTCCCCCATTCGTCCACGACCGGCGTGGGCAGCAACGTGCGTGCCTGCAGTGCAGCGTGCGCCCCTGAGGGAAGTACCCAGTGCTGGTCGTCCGCACTCCAGTGCAGGGTGGTGAAACCTGTAAGTGTGTTGTTGCGGGCATTGCCGATGGCAGTGCGCAGTGTGCCCAGCACGTCCCGGTAATGTTGTTCCAGCGCATCCTGCGACAGGAATGCCGCCATCGCCGGCACAGCAATGGAATCCAGCATGGGAGCGCTACATTGGACTTCGACGCGCGCGCGCTGGCCTTCTTCATCGATGAATATTGCCTGCAGCGGCCGGCAATGCAGCGGATGGGCTGCTGCGGCGGCAACATAGTCATCCACATCGCTGCGCAGGGATTGGCGCAGCAACGGCGGGATCCACAGCAGGATCTGGGTCGTCAGCTCCTGCCTCGCGGGTTGCTCAAGCGTCTGCGCGTTGAAGCCAGCAAAAATGGCCTTTTCTGCACCGGCATCCACTGGCCCCACTTCGCCCATCGAGATCATTTGTCTGGCAAGTGTCTCGACCAGGCGCCGATCGCCGGACCACGTCCGGCCTTGCCAGAACGAAAGCAACTGCAATTCACCGCCGCCCGCCACCGGCCATCGCCGATCACGCTCCATGGCGGCTTCAAGATCGGCTATCAGCGCACCCGCAGCAGGCCGTCGCCCCTCTTTCAGCAAGTCGATCGTCGCCTGCACGATGACCTTATGTGCCGATACGTAGGAAGTAATGCATCGGTACTGTATGTCGACAACTCTCGCATGGGCCGGCAGCCCTTTATCGCCGAAGCGTTCCAACGCGGCGCCATGCAGTGGTGCATTGGTCGGCTGTTCCTTGACGTTGTGCGCCATGCATCGCGAGGCCCCTGCGCTGGTGGCATCCGCCATCAGTTTCCGCGCTGCCTGCGCTTCGGACGCCGACCCCTCGTCGCCGTACAGCACGTCGATCCAGCTATCGGTCAGGCCCGTTGCCATCGCCACCGCGCCCGTCATCATCCTGATCTCGCCCTCCGCGCCTGTTGGCACGTCTGACTGAGCACCTGTCAGCCAACGATGCAACTGCAGCCCCTCCTCGTGGACCGCACCGGTGCTGAGCAGCGATCTTGCGACCTCCTCGGCCTCGTAGCGTTCCGGCGCTTGAGCCAGCGCATTCAATACCAGAAAGCCGCAACAGCCAAGTATCAGGCGTCCACAGCGGACACCCAGGGGAGAAGATCGATCATGCAGGGTCATGGCAACGGTCTGTCGGCAAAGGAATCATGATCTCCATCCGACAGGCCCCCGAGCTATGCAATTTGTTGCAAAGACGAGCACCTGCCCATCTGCTTCACCAACGACAGGAAACCCTTCTGCGCAGCCGGCCCACGTCCGCGTTGGCGCCCCGGGCCGTCGCCGCCGCGCGTGTTTCAGGGCGCCTTGCCCTTGTCGGAAGACGTCGCAGCCGCTGCGGTACCGCCCCCCAGGCTGCGTGACAGGAAGGCAAGCAATCGGCTGTAGTAGTCGCGCTGGTTGGCCTCGGCATACAAACCATGCCCCTCCCGCGGGTAATACAGCGCTTCCACCGGCACGCCGGCCTGTTTCAACGCCGCTTCCATGCGTTCGGTGTGCTGTACCGGCGCACGCAGGTCTTCGCGACCAGCGGCCAGCAGCACCGGCACCTTGATGCTCGCCGCCAGATTCACCGGCGACACTGCCGCCAGGGTGGCCGGATCACCCAGCCACTCCTGTAGATAGGTCACGCCGGAGGCGCGATCCTGGATGTCGCCCCGTTTGAACATCAACGGCAGGTCGTACACCCCGACGTAGCCGGCCGCGCAGCGGTACAGCCCCGGCTCGCGCACAGCGCCCATCATGGCCGAGTACGCGCCGTAGCTGGCACCGTAGATGCAGATGCGCGAGCTGTCGGCGATGCCCTGGGTGATCGCCCAGCGGGTGGCGTCGGTCACATCGTCCTGCATCGCGCGGCCCCATTGCCGGGCAGCGGCCTGGGTATGTGCACGGCCGTAGTTGCCCGAGCCGCGGAAGTTGACCTGCAGCACCGCGTAGCCGGCGTCGGCCAGCAACTGGTTCTCGCGCTCGAAACCACCATCATCGAACACGCCGATCGGGCCACCATGCGGGACCACCACCATCGGCAGGTTGTGGCCATCACTGCCCCTGGGCAGGGTCAGGAAGCCATGCAGCGGCAGGCCGTCCCGCGCAGCCAGGGTGATCGGGCGAACGCTGGCACCGCCATCGCGATCAAACCAGCGATGGCGGCTGGTGAGGAACGCGGCGTTGCGGGTGGCGGTGGTGTACAGGAAATAGTCGCCGGGATTGGTCGCAGAGCTCACCTTCACCAGCAGGCGCGCGTTGTCGCGGGTGCCGGTGAGCAGGCTCACGACCTGCCCGGGAAACGCCTTTTCAAGCCTGCGCTGGGTGCTGGCGGTCGGCGACTGCTCATCGAAGAAGGCGGTGCGCGTGACGGCGCCGACGAACTGGATACCCACCGGCACGCGCGTGCCGGGCTGGTAGACCACGCGGGTGGGGTCGACGGTGTCGTCCTGCAGCAGCGTACGCCGTTCGCCGCTGACCGGGTCCCAGCTGACCACCGCATCGGGGCCGCGGGCCTGTTCAACCACCAGGTAGGCCAGGCGGTTGTCGGCAGAAAAGCCGATCGGGCGCTCGATGCGATGGCTGTTGCCTTCGTCGTTGACCAAGGTCCAGCGATCGCGGTCCTGGCGATAGTAGAGCTTGTTGACGTTGTCGGCGGCGGCGCCATGGGCGAAGCGCAGTTCGCCTTGATTGTCGGTGGTGAACGTCGCGCGCTGCACAGGTGAACGCGAGACCGGTATGCGGCGCCCGGTGATGACATCCATCCGTTCCAGCCGCGTATTGGTGTCGTTGGCGAATGGCCACAGCGAGATCAACACGTTGCGCTCGTCGGCAGCCAGCGGATCGGCCAGGAACGCAGCCACCTGCTCGGCCACCCGTCCGGTCACGAAGCCGGGCTCATCCGGGCGGGCGCGATAGCCGACCAGAAGATCACCACGTTTGCCATTGGCATCGATGGCATACAGTTCGCCGGTCGGCCGTGGTTGGTCCAGTGGCCCCCATTTCTCGGCCAGGCCGATGAGCAGGCGGGTGTCACTCACCCAGTCGACCTCGGCGGCGTGATTGTTGCGCGGCGGTCGGAAATTGCCGACCAGCTCCATCGTGTCGGTACGCAGCACCGCCACGGCGGTCGCGCCCTCCAGCGGCAAGGTCATGGCAATGTATTCGCCGGTAGGCGAGAGCTGGATGTCATTGAACTCCGCACGACGCACATAGCCGTCCAGCGAAACCTCCGCAGCCTCCACCCCGGCCGAGCCGCATATGGCCATCAATGCGGCCAGCACCTTTGCATGCTTCATGACTTCCTCCTTGAAGCCGGGCATCCCCTGCCCGGCATCGCGTCCGCAGGATGCGGCTGGTCTGCCTCACGGCGCCTTGTCAGCACCGGCGGTCGCGCTGGCGCTGGCGGTGTTGCCGCCCAGGCTGCGCGACAGGAAGGCAAGCAGCTTGCTGTAGTACTCGCGCTGATGCTCGGGCCGGTAGAAGCCGTGGCCTTCGGTACGGTAATACAGACTTTCCACCGGCGAGCCCGCCTTCTTCAATGCCGCCTCCATGCGCTCGGTGTGCTTGATCGGCGCGCGTGTGTCCTCGCCGCCTGCAGCAAGAAACACCGGCACTTTCACCTGTGCGGCCAGGTTCACCGGCGAACTGGCACCCAGTGTCTTCGGATCACCCACCCATTCGCGCTGCCACGTCATCGCTGAATCACTGGACTGGGCGTCATTGGTGAACATCAGCGGCAGGTCGTACACGCCGACGTAGCCGGCCGCGCACTGGTACAACCCCGGCTCCCGTACCGGCCCCATCATTGCTGCATAGGCACCGTAGCTGGCCCCATAGATGCAGATGCGCTTGCTGTCGGCGATGCCCTCGGCGATGGCCCAGCGCGTGGCGTCGGTCACATCGTCCTGCATGGCCGCGCCCCACTGCTTGGCGCCGGCCTGTGTGAAGGCACGGCCATAGTTGGACGATCCACGGAAATTGACCTGCAACACGGCATAGCCGGCCGCCGCCAGCATCTGCGACTCCCGATCATAGCCGCCGCTGTCGAAGACGCCGATGGGGCCACCGTGGGGCACCACGACCAGCGGCAGATTGCGGCCGCTGCTGCCGTTGGGCAACGTCAGGAAGCCATGCAGTGTCGTCCCGTCGCGCGCCTTCAACGAGAACGGACGCACGCTGGCAGCCAGCTTGGGATCGATCCACTCGCTGCGGCTGACCAGATGTTCGGCGGCCTTGGCGCGGGTATCGAACAGGTAGAAATCGCCGGGATTGCTGCCCGACCAGGTCTGCACCACCACCTTGCCGCCATCGCGGGTGCTGGAGGTGATGTACACCGGGCCACCGAATGCCGCTTCCAGGCTGCGGTATTGTCGGGCATCGGCGCCCTTTTCATCGAAGAACCGGGTGCGCGGTACATCCCCCAGGTACAGCGCGCCTACGGGCACGCGAGTGCCCGGGCGACGGATGATCGCGGAAGGATCAACCACCGCATCGCGCAGCACCTCACGCCTTTCGCCCGTCTGCGGATTCCAGCTGACGATGGCGTCGGGGCCGCTGGGCTGCTCGACCTGCAGATAAGCCAGCGTGCCATCCTCGGAGAAGCCCAGCGCGCCCTCGATCCTGTGGCTGAGTGACTCGTCATTGACCAGTGACCACTGCGCATTGGTGCCCGCGCGGTAGTACAGCTTGTTGACGTTGTCCGACGCCGCACCCAGCGCAAAACGCACTTCACCCTTGTCATCGGTGGTGAAACCGGCGCGCTGCACCGGCGAGCCGGAAACGCGCACGCGGCGTCCGCTGACCACATCCAGCCGCTCCACGCGGGTATAGGGATCATCGGCAAACGGCCACACCGCGATCAGTACATTGCGGTCATCGCCGGGCAGCTCGTCCGTGAGGAACGCCGCGACGTCCTCCACCTTCTTCGGCTGGATGCGCGTGCCCAGCCCGCGCCCCTGCACGCGGTAGCCGACCAGCAGTTCGCCGCCCTTGCCATCGACATTGACGCCGTAGAGTTCGCCAGTCGGTTGCGGGGTATCCAGCGCGCCCAGCTTCTCGGCAAGGCCGACCAGCAGGCGATCATTGCTTACCCATTCGAAACTGCTGGCATGGTTCTTCGCCTGCGGCCGGAACACACCCGCAGGCTTGCGGTCGGACGTGCGCAGGATGACCAGCGCGGTGGAATCGTCCAGCGGCACGGTGCCGGCCACATAGTCGCCTCCCGGCGACAGCTTGATGTCCGAGAATGACTCCGGTTTCAGGTACCGCTCCAGGTCTACCCCTTCGGTGCCCGCCGATGCCCCGCCAACCACCACGCACAGCAGCGCGGCAAGTACAGTCCTGCGCATCCCTTCCCCTCCCTGTCCCGGACACCCTGTCCAGGTTGGCCGATTCTATGCAGGCCCACGATGGCTCCGCCAGTGGCGAGGGCCCACGGCCATGCTCAGGGTGCCTTCTCCGCATCACCGCTGGCCTGCGTCTGTGCGGTGGCTCCTCCCAGGCTGCGCGACAGGAACGCGAGCAGGCGTCCGTAGTACTCGCTGCGATGCGCCTGGGTGTAGAAGCCATGGCCTTCGGTGCGGAAATACAGGGTTTCCACCGGTGTACCGGCCCGTTCCAGCGCGGCCTGCAGCCGCTTGCTGTGCTGGATGGGCGCACGCGCATCCTCACCACCAGCGGCCAGGAATACCGGCACCTTGATGCGATCTGCCAACGCAACCGGCGACACCTCACCCAGCGAGGCCGGATCGCCCAGCCACTGCTGCAGATAGGCCACGCCGGAACGGCTGTTGCCCACATCGCCCCGGGTGTACATCAACGGCAGGTCGTAGACGCCCACGTAGCCTGCCGCGCACTGGTACAGCCCCGGCTCGCGCACCGGTCCCATCATCGCCGCGTAGGCGCCGTAGCTGGCACCGTAGATGCAGATGCGTTTGCTGTCGGCGATGCCCTCGGCGATGGCCCAGCGCGTTGCATCGGTCACGTCATCCTGCATGGCGCGGCCCCATTGCCGCATAGCCGCACGCATGTGGGCACGGCCGAAGTTGCCGGATCCGCGGAAATTCACCTGCAACACGGCATAGCCGGCCGCTGCCAGCAACTGCGTCTCGTGCGCGAAACGGCCGTCATCGTACTCGCCGATGGGACCGCCATGCGGCAGCACCACCATCGGCAGGTCGCGGCCGGTACTGCCGTGCGGCACGGTCAGAAACCCATGCAGGTCCAGTCCGTCGCGTGCCTTCACTCTGATGGACCGCACCGATGCGGTCGCAGTCGGGTCGATCCATTCGCTGCGGGCAAGCACGAAGTGCGCCTGTCTGCGGTCAACGTCATAAAGGTAGAACTCGCCCGGGTTGGCACCGGACCAGGTTTCCAGAAGCAGCTTTCGTCCATCACGGGTACTGGAGGTGATGAACACCGCCCGCCCGGGGAACGCCGCCTCCAGGCTGCGGTACTGCCGCGCTTCGGCCGATGCTTCATCGAAGAAGCGGGTGCGTGGGGTGTCGCCCAGGAACAGTGCGCCGACCGGCACCCTGCTGCCGGGGCGGCGGATCACCCGTGCCGGATCGACCACATCGTCGCGCAGGACAACCCTGCGCTCCTGCGTGACCGGGTTCCAGCTGACGATGGCATCGGGCCCCGTGGCCTGCTCGCTCTGCAGGTAGGCCACCTGGCCGTCGGCGGAAAAACCCAGTGGCACGTCGACGCGGCCACTGCGCTTCTCATCATTGACCAGCATCCAGTCGCCGCCACCGAAGCGGTGGTAGAGCCGGCTGCCACTGTCTGCACCGACGCCCCGCGCGAACCGGACCTGCCCCTGGCCATCGACGGTGTAGGTGGCACCCGGCAGTGGCGGACGCACCAACAGGTGCTGCTTGCCGGTGGCCAACTCGAGCCGCGCGGCGTAGCCGTTGGCATCCAGGCGCGAACCGCCGACCGCGATCACCACGTGGTCATCGTCGTCAGGCAGGTCATCGCTGAGGAATGCCGCAACGGCGTCCAGGTATCTGGGCCGCAGACGAAGGCCGAGCTGGCGATAGCCGACCAGCAACTCAGGACGCCCGCTGCGGGCGTCGAGTGTCATCAATTCGCCAGTGGCCCAGGGTGCGTCGCGGGTGCCGAACTTCTGGGCAAGGCCGAACATCACCTGTTCGTCGTTGACCCAGTGCATGTCGATGACGTGGGAATTGCGCGGCGGCCGCAGACTGCCCACGGGCGTGTCGTCGTCGGTGCGCAGGATGACCACAGCGGTGAAGCCGTCGCCGGGAACGGTTGCGGCCAGATAGTTGCCACCCGGGGAAAGCACGACGTCCTCGAACTTGTCCGGCCGCACGTAAGCGTCCAGATCAACAGCAGCGACGGTTCCCCACGACATCCCTGCCACGATGATGGCGGCCAACCCATACCTGCGCATCCTTCCCCCCTTGCGCCTGGACGCCTTGTCCCGGCTGGCCGATTCTAGGCAGGCCAGCGGCCGCGCCGCCAGTGGGCAGAAAAAACGACGGCACCGTTGCCGGTGCCGTCGTTGCCACTACCTTGGAGAGAGAGTAAGGACGTGGGTTCGGGGGGCGTGCGCCGGGTCAATGGACCCCGCGCACCGCCAGAGTGAGGGCCAGGATGCTGAGGATCACCGCGATGGTGCCGTCCAGCACGCGCCAAGTGCTGGGCTTGGTGAACAGCGGCGCCAGCAGGCGCGCGCCCAGGCCCTGCGCGGTCAGCCACAGGCAGCTGGCGGTGACCACGCCGGCCGCGAAGGCCATGCGCGCATTGCCGAAGTTCTCGGCGATGGAGCCGATCACCATCATGTCCAGCCAGAAGTGCGGGTTGATCAGCGAGAAGCCGACTGCCGCCATCAGCACTGCACGACGGCTGCCGTCATCGCTGTCCGCTTCGCCCATGCCACCGCCACCGGCGATCGCACGGCGTGCCGACTTCATCGCATACCACGCCAGGAAGGCCACACCGGTCCAGAGGACGGCGGTGGTCAGCCACGGCAGCGCGGTGGTAAGCGTGCGCAGGCCGGCCACGCTGGCGAAGATGAAGATCGCATCGATGGCCGCACAGGTGGCGACCACCGGCACGATGTGCTTGCGCAGGATGCCCTGGCGCAGGATGAAGGCGCTCTGGGCGCCGACCACGGCAAACAGGCCGATGCCGGTAGCCGCACCACTGAACCAGGCACCAAGGCCGGTGCTGGCGGAGATGACCGAGAACATGGGATTCACTACCTTGTCTTGCTTGGGGGGAGCGGTGCCTCGCGAAGGCGGACAGCACCGGAACGGACGCCATTGTCGCGCCGCAACATAGAAAAGACGAGCTAAACTTACTAAACCAACATTAGCGGAGCTTAATCGCCATGCGCATCGACCATGCCCAGCTGCGGGCCTTGGCTGCGGTCATCCGCGAAGGCAGCTTCGACCGTGCCGCGCAGTCGCTCAACGTCACCCCCTCGGCCATCTCGCAGCGGGTCAAGGCACTGGAAGACCGCATCGGCCGCCTGCTGGTCAAGCGCGGCACGCCTGCGACCGCGACTGCCGAGGGCCAGTTGCTGGTGCAGCTGGCCGAGCAGACCGCCCTGCTGGAGCACGACGCGCTGCACCGGATGGGCCTGGCCGACGAGGACCTGCCGCAGGCCAGCATCCCCGTAGCGGTGAACCACGACAGCCTGGAGACCTGGTTCCCACAGGCCGCCCAGCAGTTCGCGCAGGGCACCGGCACCACCCTGGACCTGCGGGTGGAGGACCAGGACCACACCGTCGAACTGCTGCGCCAGGGCACCGTGCTGGGGGCCGTGACCACCCTGGATGAGCCGGTGCAGGGCTGCCAGATCCACGCGCTGGGCAGCATCCGCTACGCCGCCACCTGTACGCCGGAGTTCCGCGAGCAGCACTTTGCCAAGGGCGTGACCGCACAGGCGCTGGCGCAGGCACCGGTGCTGGTGTTCAACCGCAAGGACGACATGCAGTCGCGCTTTGCCCGGCGCATGGCCGGCGCCGACCTGCCCAGCACCGCGCCGACGTGGTGGATTCCCTCCACCCGCGCCTTCGTGCAGGCCAATCTGGGCGGGCTGGGCTGGACGATGAACCCGCTGCCGCTGGTCAAGCGCCATCTGGACGCCGGGCGCCTGGTCTACGTGCGGCAGCGCGCGTGGGAAGACGTGCCGCTGTACTGGCAGCACTGGAAAGGCGACGTGCAGACGATGGCCCTGCTGACCCGGGCGGTGCTGGACGCCGCCTCGGCACTGGTGCAGCGCAGGCGCTGAAGAGGGGACGGAGAGGATCAAGTCGCTTGTGCTACAAACGCCTTGATCCCCTCCGCCCCCTTTTCATGCAAGCATCGGTGCAACCGACGAGGGGGCTGACCGATGGAAACCGAACCGGTATTCCTGCATATCCGCGTGGTGATGGGGATCATCCTCGGCCTGTCCATCACCACCCTGCTGAAGGGGCTGGCGCAGATCATCGAACACCCGCAGCGGCGTGGCTGTTCGGCGCTGCACCTGTGCTGGGTGGTGTGGACGCTGGTATCGCTGGTGACCTTCTGGTGGTGGGAATTCCGCCTGGTTGAAGTACACCGCTGGACGTTTGAAACCTATCTGTTCGTGATCACCTACTGCGCGACCTGGTTCCTGCTGTGCGCGCTGCTGTTTCCCGACGACCTGCGCGACTACGGCAGTTACGGCCACTACCTGATGCAGCGGCGACGCTGGATCTTCGGGGTGATCGCGATATTGACGCTTCTGGACCTTGTGGATACCGCGATCAAAGGGGGAAGCCGATGGCGGCTGCTGGGTGATGCCTACCCACTGCACACGGCCCTGATGCTCATCGTTGCCGCGCTGGGATGGCACCTGCGCAGCGCGCGAATCCAGCTTGTGCTGGCCGCAGCGACGCTGGTCTATCAACTGGGCTACTTCGCGGCGGAGTACTTCACCATCGGCAGTGAATGAAGACCGCCGCCCGTCTCCATCCAATCTCCATGGGCGTCGGCCACAATCGCCCGGCTCCGTTCGACCGCAGGTTTCCCAGATGACGATCCACTACCGCAATGCCCTCCCCGATGATGCCGCCGCTTGCATCAACCTGCGCGGGCGTACCCGCGAGAACGCCTTCAGTGCAGCGCAACTGGCCGAACTGGGCATCACCGAAGAAAGCTGGGCCGCAGGTATCGCCGATGGCGATTCGATTGGCCGCATCGCCTGGGAGGGCCAACGGATGGCCGGTTACTGCTTTGCCGACCGCGAAAGCGGCGAGGTGCTGGTGCTGGCCCTGCTGCCGGAATTCGAGAACCGTGGCATCGGCCGGCAACTGCTGCAGGACGTGGTCAGCCTGAGCCGCGATGCCGGCCACAGCCGCCTGTTCCTGGCCTGCTCGGCCGACCCGCGCTCGCGTTCCCATGGCTTCTACCGGCACCTGGGCTGGAAGGCGACCGGCGAGATCGATGAGGCCGGTGACGAGATCCTTGAGCTGGCGTGATCGAGGGCATCGCCGGGCGTGGCCCGGCGCTACCGGGTGAGGGTGCCGCGAGCCGTCGGATGCTGCGTTGCATCAAAATCGGACCGGAAGCGGTTAAAATTGCCACAGGAATGCTGCAAGGCGTTGTTTCTTCACGCTCTTTCCCTGTTTCTTGCGCATTCTGACCCCCTTCCCCGCCAACGATCCCGCCCCCATGAAGAAATTTGGCAAGGCCCTGCTCGCCCTGCTCGTGCTGCTGTTGCTGGTGGCCGCGCTGTTCCTGTACTGGCCGCTGACCCAGCGCTCGGTGCCCGCCGCGAACAACGACAAGCCCGTCGATGTCGTGCTGGTCGGCGCCGGCATCATGAGCATCACCCTGGCCACCTACCTGCAGGAACTGCAGCCGGACTGGAACATCCAGGTCTACGAGCGCCTCGACGGCGTCGCCGGTGAAAGCTCGGACGGCTGGAACAACGCCGGCACCGGCCACTCGGCATTCGCCGAACTGAACTACACCCCGGAACTGCCCGATGGCAGCATCGAGACCAAGCGCGCGGTCGGCATCGCCGAATCGTTCGAAGTCTCGCGCCAGTTCTGGTCGCACCAGGTGAAGGAAGGGCGGCTGAGCCAGCCCAGCGACTTCATCAACCCGACCCCGCACATGAGCTTCGTCTGGGGCGATGACAACATCGCCTACCTGCACAAGCGCCAGCAGGCGCTGGTGAAGAACCCGCTGTTCTACGGCATGCAGTACTCCGAGGACCCGGCGCAGATCAAGCAGTGGGCACCGCTGCTGATGGAAGGCCGCGACCCGAAGCAGAAGGTCGCCGCGACCTGGATGCCGTTGGGCACCGACGTCAACTTCGGTGTCATCACCCGCCAGCTGACCGCCGGCCTGCAGCACAGCCCGAACTTTGGCCTGCACCTCAACCATGAGGTCAGCGCCCTGCGGCAGAACGCGGACAAGAGCTGGAACGTGACGGTGAAGGACCTCAAGGCCGGCACCGAATCCACCACCCACGCCCGCTTCGTGTTCATCGGTGCCGGTGGCGCGGCGCTGAAGCTGCTGCAGATGTCGGGCATCCCGGAATCGAAGGACTACGCCGGCTTCCCGGTGGGCGGCCAGTTCCTCGCCTTCCAGGGCCAGGACGTGACCTCGCGCCATGGCGTGAAGGCCTATGGCATGGCCGAGACCGGTTCGCCGCCGATGTCGGTGCCGCACCTGGATGCGCGCAAGCTGGATGGCAAACCGGTGGTCCTGTTCGGGCCGTTCGCGCTGTACAGCACCAAGTTCCTCAAGCACGGCTCATGGTGGGACCTGTATTCGTCGGTCAACCACAACAACGTCGGCCCGATGCTGGAAGTGGGCAAGGACAACCTGGACCTGGTGCAGTACCTGATGGGCCAGGCGCGCCTGAACGATGCCGATCGCCAGGCCGAACTGGTCAAGTACTTCCCCAATGCCGAGCCGGGCGACTGGAAGCTGGTCACCGCCGGCCAGCGCGTGCAGATCATCAAGCGTGATCCGCTGAAGGGCGCGGTGCTGCAGTTCGGTACCGAGATCGTGACCGACAAGGACCACACCCTCGCTGCGCTGCTGGGTGCCTCGCCGGGCGCTTCGACCTCGCCGCCGATCATGCTGGACCTGATGGCCAAGGCCTTCCCGGAACAGATGAAGGCCGGTTGGGAAGCCCGCCTGCGCGAGATCGTTCCTTCGTACGGCCGCAAGCTCAACGAAAGTGCCGCGCTGACCAACGAGATCCGCACGTTGACCAGCCAGACCCTGCACCTGCCCTACCTGGAGGTTCCGGTGGAAGCAGGTACGACGCCTGCACTGGCACCGACGGCCGCGCCGGCCCCGGCCAAGGAAAAGCGCAACGCCAACGAAGAGCTGCAGGCGCTGTAAGCCTGCGCTTGGCGGATGCCTGCGGACGGCCACCTTCGGGTGGCCGTCTGCGTTTGCGCGCGGCGACGGGGCGGATCCCTCCCGCACGGAAGGGCTTGACCCGTTCCGGGAGACCCCTCGCAGGGTCAGAGCCCAGTGCCTGCGGCAATGGGATCCGACCCCGCCCTGACGCTTGCTGCGCGCCTGAAAGCCCCTGTGCAATGACGCGAATTGTAATGTTGTTAAGAATTATTTACATTTGCGTCCTGCGCAGTGACCGCGCCCTCCAGTTGGACCTGATGTGCCCGAAGCCGCCGCCCGGGTGCTGGACGACTGTTGCCGCCCCTTCCCCGCCTCCACGCTTCGAGCCCGCCATGACCCAGATTTTCCCCAGCCGCCTGCCCCGCCGTGCGCTGCTGCCCGCTGCCCTGCTGTCCTGCCTCACCCTGGCTGCGCCGTCGGCATTGGCCGAGGTCGCTGCCGACGCCTCCGACGCCAAGACCCTGGACCGGGTGAGCGTGCGCGCCGAGCAGTCCGCGCCACCATCGAGCACCACCCGCCTGCCGATCACCCTGCAGGAAACGCCGCAGTCGTCCACGGTGATCGGCCTGCAGCGCCTGCAGGACGAATCGTTGTTCAGCCTCAACGACGTGATGCGCAATGTCACCGGCGTCAGCGTGTCCTTCTATGACACCCAGCGTCCGCTGTACTACGCGCGTGGTTTTGCCATCACCGATTTCCAGGTGGATGGCATTCCGACCTACAGCGGCTCGACCAACCAGGAATACGACACCGCCTTCTATGACCGGGTGGAAGTGATCCGCGGCGCCAACGGCCTGCTCAGCGGCGCGGGTGTGCCGTCGGCCACGGTGAACTTGCTGCGCAAGCGCCCGGGCAAGGAGTTCGACGCTTCGTTCTCGGTCAGCGCCGGCAGCTGGGACTACCGCCGCATGGAAGCGGACGTGACCGCACCACTGACCGCCGACGGCCGCTTCCGCAGCCGCGTGGTCGCCGCCTACACCGATCGCGATTTCTATTACGACCGCTACAAAGAGAACAAGATGGCCGGCATGGCCGTGCTGGAAGGCGATGTGACCGACAGCACCACGGTGACCGTCGGCTACCAGACCCAGGACAACAACCCGGTGGGCTCGACCTGGGGCACCGTGCCGTTCTTCGACAGCCAGGGCAACTTCGCGCATCTGCCGCGCTCGACCAACCTGGCACCGAAGTGGAGCTACTGGCAACGCGAGACCAGCACGGTGTTCGCCAACCTGGAACAGCGCTTCGGTGACAACTGGCTGCTGAAGATCAACACCGCCCATACCCGTGGCAACGTGCAGAACATGCGCCTGTACGGCACCGGCAATCCCGACCCGGTGACCGGCGCGGGCATCTACCTGCGCACCGCCGCCGGCGATTCGGAAGACACCCGCCGCAACGTCGACGCCTACCTGACCGGCACCTTCAACCTGTGGGGCCAGCAGCACGACGTGACCGTGGGCGCGCAGTGGGCCGACCTGGAAGGCACCACCAACACCCTTGCGCTGAACTACCCGCGTGACTGGGCTCGTTGCGGCAGCGAGCGCTGCTACTACATTCCCAACGTGCACACCTGGGATGGCGACATCTCCGAAGTGACCTACACCCTCACCGGCGCACGCCGCGTGGCCAAGACCACGCAGAGCGGCTTCTACCTGGCCACCCGCCTGCGCCTGGCCGATCCGCTGGCGCTGATCGCCGGCGCACGCCTGAGCCGCTGGCAGACCCAGACCCGCGCCTACAACGCGGCCGGCGCCTACACCGCCACCAGCGGCGCGTACAAGGTGAGCGATGAAATCACCCCGTACGTGGGCCTGGTGTACGACATCACCCCGAACGTGGCGGCCTATGCCAGCTACACCGAGATCTTCAACCCGCAGAACTACAAGGACCGCAATGAGAACCTGCTGGCGCCGGTGCAGGGCTCCAACCTGGAAGCGGGCCTGAAGACGCAGTGGTTCGACGGTCGCCTGACCGCCAACGCGGCGGTGTTCGAAGCCAAGCAGGACAACTACGCGGTGCGTGACATGAGCGTGCCGGAAGGCTCACTCAGCGACGGCAGCTCGGCCTACATCGGGGTCAACGGCACCAAGGCGCGCGGCTGGGAGGTGGACGTCAACGGCGAGATCCTGCCGGGCTGGACGGTCAATGCCGGCTATACCCACGTCAAGGTGACCCGTGCGGCCACCGATCTGCTGTACGCCAACCCGGCCGAAGACCTGCTGCAGCTCAACACCCAGCTGCAGCTGCGCGGCGCGCTGGAACGCCTGAGCATCGGCGGTGGCGTGCAGTGGCAGAGCAAGGTGCAGGGCTACAACATCCCCTACCCGGTGGGTGTGGGCACCACGGTGACGGTGAACCAGCCGGCGTATGCGCTGGTGCAGTTCAACGCCAACTACCGCATCAGCGACAACTGGACGGCGACGCTGAGCGTGCGCAACGCGCTGGACAAGACCTACTGGGCCAACCTGGACTACAACAACTACGGCGAACCGCGCTTCGTGGCGGCCAGCCTGCGCTGGAAGTTCTGAGCAACCCGGAAATGGTGGGTGCCGACCATTGGGGGGGTGCCCACTGTTGGGGGTGGGTGCCCACTGTTGGGGGTGGGTGCCCACTGTTGGGGGTGGGTGCCGACCGTTGGTCGGCACGCTTCTGACGCTCCGCCACGACCCACCGACGTGGCCCACCTGAATGGCCCGCCTTCGCGCGGGCCTTTTCTTTGCTGCACTGCGGGTTGCACACCACTCCGTAATTATGGCGTAATTATTCCAACGCCATTCGGAAGTCCGTCGATGAACCCGAGCTGGGACACGCTGGAGCGGGGCCGCCAGGCGCGGCTGGAACGCGCCGCGCCATGGGCCAGGGGCCACGAGGTGGCCGCTGGCGATGTCGCCGAGCTGCTGCACGCGCTGCTGGAGCCGGGCGACAAGGTCTGCCTGGAAGGCAACAACCAGAAGCAGGCCGACTTCCTCGCCCAGACGCTGGCCGACCTCGACCCGGCACGGGTGCATGACCTGCACATGGTGCAGTCGGTACTGTCGCTGCCCTCGCACCTGGATGTGTTCGAGCGCGGCATTGCCTCGAAGCTGGACTTCTCCTTCTCCGGGCCGCAGTCGGTGCGGCTGGCCAACCTTGTGGCCGAAGGACGCATCCAGATCGGTGCCATCCACACCTACCTGGAACTGTTCGGCCGCTACTTCATCGACCTCACTCCGCGTGTGGCACTGGTCGCGGCGCAGGCTGCCGACCGCCACGGCAATCTCTACACCGGCCCCAACACCGAAGACACGCCGGTGATCGTGGAGGCCACCGCATTCGGTGGCGGCATCGTCATCGCCCAGGTCAACGAGATCGTCGACACCCTCCCCCGCGTCGATATTCCTGCCGACTGGGTCAACTTCGTGGTGCAGGCGCCGCGCCCGAACCATATCGAACCGCTGTTCACCCGCGATCCGGCGCAGATCTCCGAGATCCAGGTGCTGATGGCGATGATGGCGATCAAGGGCATCTACGCCGAGTACGGGGTGAACCGGCTCAACCATGGCATCGGTTTCGATACCGCAGCAATCGAACTGCTGCTGCCGACCTACGCCGAGTCGCTGGGGCTGAAGGGAAAGATCTGCCAGCACTGGGCGCTCAACCCGCACCCGGCACTGATTCCAGCCATCGAATCGGGTTTCGTCAAATCCGTGCACTCGTTTGGTTCGGAACTGGGCATGGAGAAGTACATCGCCGCGCGCGGGGATGTGTTCTTCACCGGCGCCGATGGTTCGATGCGCTCCAACCGTGCGTTCTCGCAGACCGCAGGGCTGTATGCCTGCGACATGTTCATCGGCTCCACCCTGCAGATCGACCTGCAGGGCAACAGCTCCACCGCAACGCGCGACCGCATTGCCGGCTTTGGCGGTGCACCCAACATGGGTTCGGATGCACGCGGCCGCCGCCACGCCAGCGACGCCTGGATCAAGGCGGGCCAGCAGGCCGCGCGGCCCGGCGAGATGCCACGCGGGCGCAAACTGGTGGTGCAGATGGTGGAAACCTTCCGCGAGCACATGGCGCCGGCCTTCGTCGACCGCCTCGATGCCTGGGACCTGGCCGAGCGCGCGAGCATGCCGCTGCCGCCGGTGATGATCTACGGCGACGACGTCAGCCATGTGCTGACCGAGGAAGGCATCGCCAACCTGCTGCTGTGCCGCAGCCCGGAAGAACGCGAGCAGGCGATCCGCGGCGTGGCCGGCTATACCGCCGTGGGCAGGGGACGCGACCGCGCCATGGTGGAAAACCTGCGCGACCGCGGAGTGATCCGCCGCCCGGACGATCTCGGCATCAACGTGCGCGATGCCAGCCGCGATCTTCTTGCCGCGCGTTCGGTGAAAGACCTGGTGCGCTGGTCCGGCGGTCTGTACGACCCGCCCAAGCGCTTCCGCAACTGGTAAGGGCCACGCCATGGAAACCCTCGACTATCGATTCGCCGGCACGACGCCCGTGCGCTTCCCCACCGATGCGGTGCTGGTCGGCGTACTGGCCTCGGGCAACCTGGAAATCCTGCTGGAACCGGCCGACCTGGACGGTGCGATGACCGTGCGCATCATCACCGCTGCACGTGGCTTCGGCACGGTATGGCAGGCGGTGATCGCCGACTTCGCACAGCGTCATCCCCTGCGCGATGTGCGTGTGTCGATCAACGATGCCGGCGCTACACCGGCGGTGGTCAGCCTGCGCCTGGACCAGGCCGTCGAGACCCTGCTTGACGGAGGCCAGCCATGACGCTCGCACAGCGCACCAGCTATTACGAAGCCGATGCCCGCGCGCGCATCGTCGGGCTGCTTGATGCAGGATCGTTCCGCGAATTTCTCGGCCCAGCCCAGCGCGCCATCAGCCCGCATCTGGCGCAGCTGGACCAGCCGGCCGCCTTCGACGATGGCATCGTCGTCGGTGAGGGACACCTGCACGGCAAGCACGTGCTGGTGGCCGCACAGCAGGGTGAATTCATGGGCGGCGGCGTGGGTGAGGTGCATGGCGCCAAGTTGACCGGCCTGCTGCGCCGCGCGGCGGACACCCATCCCGATGGCGTGCTGTTGCTGCTCGATACCGGCGGTGTGCGCCTGCATGAAGCCAATGCGGGATTGATCGCCATTTCCGAAATCATGCGCGCCACGCTCGGCGCGCGGGCCGCCGGGGTACCGGTGGTGGCGCTGATCGGCAGCGGCAACGGCGCCTTCGGTGGCATGGGCATCGTCGCCCGCTGCTGCAGCACGGTGATCATGTCCGAAGAAGGACGGCTGTCGCTGTCCGGCCCCGAAGTGATCGAGACCGTGCGCGGCGTGGAGGAATTCGATTCGCGCGACCGCGCATTGGTGTGGCGGGTGACCGGTGGCAAGCACCGCTACCTGATCGACCAGGCGCAGGTGCTGGTGCCCGATGCGATCAGCGCGTTCGCCGAGGCCGCCTCTGATGCGCTGCAGCCAGACACCGCCAGCGCCGACCCCGACGCGGCACTGGCCGCGCTGCAGGCACGCCACGCCGCGCTGAAGGCGCGCGTACAGGCGTGGGGCGACTGCAACGATGGCCTGCAGATCTGGGCACGCCAGGGCATTGCCGACCCGAAACGTCTGGCGCTGCTGGAAACCGATGCCTTCCTTGCCGCCACTGCGCACCGGAGCCTGCCATGAGCCTGCCATTGAATTCGCTGCTGGACGCACTGTTCCCGCGTGGCCATGCGATCGCGGTGAACGATTCGGTACTGACCGGCACAGCGACCACCGACGACGGTGAAGTGACGGTGATCGGCACCACCGACAGGATCGAAGTCGGTGTGGACCACGCGCTGGTGCTGGCCGACACCGTGCTGGCCAGCACCGCTGCACATCCGCAGCGTCCCATCGTGATGCTGGTCGATACCGCCGGCCAGCGGCTGGCGCGCCGCGATGAACTGCTGGGCATCAACGGCTACTTCGCCCACCTCGCACAGACCCTGGACCTGGCCCGCCGCCGTGGCGCGCGCCTGGTCACGCTGGTCTACGGCGAATCGGTCAGCGGCGGCTTCCTGTCGTTCGGGCTGATGGCCGACCTCATCCATGCCCTGCCCGATGCGCAGGTGCGGGTGATGGATCTGCGCGCGATGGCACGGGTGACCAAGCAGCCGTTGGAAAAACTGCAGGCGCTCAGCCTGACCTCGCCGGTGTTCGCACCGGGCGTGGAGAACTACGTGGCGATGGGCGCAGTGCAATCGCTGTGGGATGGCGATCTGGCGCATCACCTGCTGGAAGCACTGCGTGCAGCCGTCGACGGTGACCATCGCGCTGCACTGGGCGCCGAACGGGGTGGCCGTACGCTGGCTGCGCAGGTGGCCATCGCTGTGAGCCACGGCAATGCCTGAGCGGCCGGCCCGGCACACGCTGGTCTGGCTGTCGGCCGATGCCGATTGGCGGGCCGACCTGCCCGTGCACGAGCCGCGTGTTGCCGCCTGGTTCGCGCAGGGCTTCCCTGCAGTGGTGGCGCGTCGTGCCGCGGATGATGCCGATCCGCGCCTGCGATTGGGCGTTCCGTTGCCACCGGCCGAAGGCAAGCAGCGCCTGTCGTTGCGCGTACCGCTGTGCGACGTCGCTGGCATGCGCGCTCCGCCGGCGTTGAGCGAGCTGCTGGCAGCAGGCGACGCAGGTGTTCCACAGCCGTGGCAGGAATCACTCCACGACCTGCAGGCACTGGCCCCGGCCCGTGTGTTCGGCGCCTTCGCCTGGCAATGGCTGACCGCCCTGCCCTATGTACATGAGCGTTCGGACATCGACCTGCTGTGGCAGGTGACCGATGCCGCGCAGGCCGAGGCGATGATCGCGCAGTTGCTGGCATGGGAGACCCGCCATCCGCATCGCCTTGATGGCGAGCTGTGCCTGCCCGATGGTGGCGCGGTGAACTGGCGCGAACTTGCCGGCCGCAGTCGCCAGGTGCTGGTGAAACGTCTTGATGGAGCCGCATTGGAAGCGCGTGATGCACTGTTCGTCGCGCGCGAGGCGATCGCATGATTGCCGCCCCGAAGCCGTTGCCGGCACGCGACGCGGTGGTCGACAGCGCACGCCTGGGACGGCTGGCCATTGCCAGCCTGCACGCCGAGTTGGCGTGCGCTCCGAAGCCGGGCCTGGTCACCCCGTTCGACAGCGGCAGCCATGACGACATGGATGCCGGCACTTTCCTGCGCAGTCTTTTTGCCCTGCGCCACTACTTCACGGCGGTGGCCAGGGCCGGTGCCGCCGGCGCCCCCTTCACGGTGCTGCGCGATCACGGTATTGCCGCTGAAGCGGCCATGCTGGTCGCCACCGCCGGCATCAACACCCATCGCGGTGCGATCTTCAGCCTTGGCCTGCTGGTGGCCGCCGCTGCTGAGCGCAGGCGCGTGCATGGCCATGCCGTGTCGGGCGCGCAGGTGTGCCTGGCGGTTCAGCAGTGGAAAGACGCGCTCATCGCTGCGCCGCTGGACCCGCACAGCCCGGGACAGCGCGCACGTGCGCGTCATGGGGTCTGCGGCGTACGCGAACAGGCTGCCGCCGGCTACCCGGTGCTGCGCGAGCTGGCCCTGCCTGCCCTGCGCCATGCGCTGGACAGCGGCCTGCCGCGCGACGCCGCGTTGTGCCAGACGCTGATGCAGCTGGTGGCACAGGTGGACGATCTGAACCTGCTGCATCGCGGCGGTGCCGAGGGCCTGCGCTGGGCGCAACAACAAGCGGCCACATTCCTTTCCGCGGGTGGCGCCTTCGCGCCGGACTGGCGCATGCGCCTGCAGTCCATCGGCGATGCGTTCGTGAGGCGTCGGCTCAGCCCGGGTGGCAGTGCCGATCTGCTGGCCTGCGCCTGGTTCCTGCTGCAGCAGGAGGGCGCATGAGCCTGGCCCTGCTCTGCCCCGGACAGGGTGTGCAGCATCCGGCGATGTTCGACCATGTGCGCGGCATGGCCGCTGCACGCGCGGTACTGGATGCGGCGAGCGACGCGCTGGGGCGCGATGTGCTCGCTGCCGCGGCCGCCGACAACCGCTTCGACAACGCACAGGCTCAACCGCTGCTGTGCGCCGCCAGCATCGCGCACTGGCACGCCCTGCGCGGCGCCGTGCCGGACCCGATCGTGGTGGCCGGGTACAGCATCGGCGAACTGGCGGCACATGCCATCGCCGACAGTTTCGACGTGACCACCTGCCTGTCCCTGTCGGCCCAGCGTGCACGATTCATGGACGCCGTCAGTCCGGTCGATGCCGGAATGCAGGCGATGCTGGGGCTGGATCGACAGACGGTGCAGACATTGTGCGAAATCCACGGCACACACGTGGCGATCGCCAACGGCACAGATCATTTCATCGTTGGCGGCACGCTGCCGGCACTGCGTGCGCTGGCCGCTGCCGCGCACGCACAGGGTGCCGAGGTGCGCGTGCTGCCGGTACATGTGCCGGCGCATACGCCACTGCTGTCGGCGGCGGTCGCACCGTTCGCCGCCGCACTGCAGGCCACCACGTCGCACGCGCCGCTCCTGCCGCTGCTGGCCGGCATCGACGCACGGCCGGTGCGCGACACCGCAGCGGTGGTGCACACGCTGTCCGCGCAGCTGGCACAGACCATCGAATGGGCACAGGTGATGCGCCAGGCCTTCGAGCGCGGCGCGCGCGTGTTCCTGCAGCTGGGCCCGGGCAACGCACTGGCACGCATGATCGCGCCGGCCTATCCGTGCTGCGAGGTACGCGCGATCGAGGAATTCCAGAGCCTGGACGGCGCGGCGGCGTGGGTCCGCAGCGCGCTGCAGCGGCTGCAGTAACGGGTTTGAGCAGTACGTAACGCGCAGTACGTAACAGGCCATACCCCGGGATGGCGGGCTTCCATCCGTGCAACACGCGAATCAGGTGTCTGGGAGGGCGCATGACTCCACAAATTGCAACGATCATCGGTCTGGTGATCATGTTCATCGTCGCCACCGCGATGCCGATCAACATGGGCGCCGTTGCCTTCGCACTGGCCTTCATCGTCGGCGGGCTCTGGGTCGACATGGGGGGCAAGGAAGTTCTCGCCGGCTTCCCGGGCGACCTGTTCCTGACCCTGGTCGGCATCACCTACCTGTTCGCGATCGCGCAGAAGAACGGCACCATCGACCTGCTGGTGCACTGGGCGGTGAAAGCGGTACGCGGCCATATCGTGGCCATCCCGTGGGTGATGTTCGTGATCACCGCCGTGCTGACCGCCTTCGGCGCGCTGGGCCCGGCCGCGGTTGCGATCATCGGCCCGGTCGCGCTGCGCTTTGCCAAGCAGTACAACATCAATCCGTTGATGATGGGCCTGCTGGTGATCCATGGCGCGCAGGCCGGTGGCTTCTCGCCGATCAGCGTGTACGGCAGCATCACCAATGGCGTGGTGCAGAAGGCAGGCCTGGAAGTCACCGAAATGGCGGTGTTCCTGACCAGCCTCGGTTTCAACTTCATGATGGCCACGATCTGCTTCTTCGCCTTCGGCGGCATCGCGCTGCTGCGTCGCGGTTCAATCACTGCGGCGGGCACGGCGGGCACCGCGGAGCTGGCAATGGCCGGCGGCCCGCAGGCCTCATCGCGGCAGTTCGCCATCGAAGGTCACGGTGCGCTGGTCGCAGCCGGTGGTGGCACCCTGTCCAACGACCCGGTGGCCCTGGATGCGGTGGGCCTGACCCGCGAGCGGCTGTTCACCCTGATCGGCCTGCTCGGCCTGGGTGTGGCCGCGCTGATCTACAACCTCAACGTCGGCCTGGTCTCGATCACCGTTGCAGTGGTGCTGGCCCTGCTGTCGCCGCAGAGCCAGAAGGGTGCGGTGGACGGCATCAGCTGGTCCACCGTGCTGCTGATCTGCGGCGTGGTTACCTACATCGGCGTGCTGGAGCATGCCGGTGCCGTGGACTTCATCGGCCACGGCGTCTCCAGCATCGGCATCCCGCTGCTGGGCGCGCTGCTGGTCTGCTACGTGGGCGGCATCGTCTCCGCGTTCGCCTCGTCGGCAGCGGTGCTGGGCGCCACCATTCCGCTGGCGGTGCCGTTCCTGATGCAGGGCCATCTCAGTGCCGCTGGCGTGATCTGCGCGCTGGCCGTTTCCTCCACCATCGTCGATGTCAGTCCGTTCTCGACCAACGGCGCACTGGTGGTGGCCTCGGCCGCGAAGGAAGAACGCGAAACGCTGTTCCGCCGCTTCCTGGTCTACAGCGGTCTGGTGGTGGCATTCGGCCCGCTGCTGGCGTGGCTGGTGTTCGTGGTGCCGGGCTGGATGTAAATGCCTGCGGTAGTGCCAGTCGCTGGCCGGCAACCTCGCGGATCCGCCGAACGATCACGGGTTGCCGGCCAGCGGCCGGCACAACCTGGCGTTACACTTTCCGCATGACCATCGCTCCCGCTCCGCGTCCTCCGAAGAAGCGCGCCCCTCTGTATGAGGAGGTGGCCGAACACGTGCGCGAGCGGATCTACGACTACCGCCTGCCGCCGGGCGAGTGGATCGACGAACCGGCACTGTGCGAGGAACTGGCCATCAGTCGTACGCCCCTGCGCGAAGCGCTGAAACTGCTCGCCGCCGAAGGCCTGGTGCAGATCGATGCCGGCCGCGGCGCACGGGTAACCCGGCTGACCCTGGAAGACCTCAACCAGCTGTTCCCGGTGATGGCGATGCTGGAAGGCCGCTGTGCGCATGAAGCGGTCAAGCACATCGACGACACCGGCGTGCAGCAGCTGGAAGAACTGCACGCGGCGATGGAAGCGGCCGCCGCCGAGGGCAACATCGCCGAGTACTACCGCAACAACTACCTCATCCACGAGACGGTGCAGCATTACGCCGGCAACCCGTGGCTGATCCGCATCACCCACGACCTGCACCGCATCCTGAAGATGCATCGCGGCCGCCAGCTGCTGGCGCCTGGCCGCACCGCGCAGTCGCTGGCCGAACACCGCGAACTGATGGACTGCTTCCGCCAGCGCGATGCTGCAGCCGCCGAACGCACGATGGAACGCCACCTGCTCAGCCAGGGCCAGGCCTTGGCCGCGTATGTGGCCAGCGGCGGATTGTTGAACGTGCCTGCGCCATTGCCGACCGAAGGCGGAAGCTGAGTTCATGGGGTTGCCGGCCAGCGGCCGGCACTACCGGGGCATGACCTCGCCTCAATCGCCGCCGCCACAGCTGCCGCCGTCTCCGCCCCCACCGCTGTCGCCACTGCTGCAGTCGGAACTGCTGTAGCTGTGGCTGCTGTGGCTGTCGCCGGAGGAACCACCAGAAGAATCATAGGCGCCACCGCCAGTGCCATCGCCCCGCGCGGGTGAGTCATCGGCGGTGGCCATCGCCATGCACACGATCGCGCCGACCAGTGGCAGCAGCCACACCACCAGCAGCTGCCCGGCGCGACTGCTGACGGGAAGGTCGTCGCGGCCCAGCACCACGAAGCTGGCCACCAGGTTCAGCCCCAGCACCAGGGCAATCAGGACGAGGGTCACAGCCAGCATGGCGCAGCTCCTTGCGACGGGTTCGGGCCCGCAGACGATACCACCGCCGCCGGTTCGCCCTGCCTGTCATGAAGATGGGACAATGTGGGGCGCGCCGGCCTGCCCTCGGGGCCGCCGGCCCCCCTGCACCACACGGAAGAAGAAGAACAACAACATGCTGAAAGTCATTTTCGATACCGACCCGGGCGTCGACGACGCGCTGGCTCTGCTGTACCTGCACAAGCACCCGCAGATCGACCTGATCGGCGTCACCACCACCTTCGGCAATGCCTCGGTGGAGTCGACCACCCACAACGCGCTGTACCTGAAGCAGGCCTGGGGGTTCACCGCCCCGATCGCGCGCGGCGCCGAAGGTCCGCTGCAGCCCGAAGCCACCCCGGAAGCCTGGCCGGTGCACATCCATGGCCACAACGGCCTGGGCAACCACCCGGTGCCGGAGGCCTTGGACGTGGCCGCTGATGCGCGTCCGGCCCACCAGCTGATCATCGATCTGGTCCGCGCCCATCCGGGCGAAGTGACCCTGGTCGCGGTCGGCCGCATGACCAACCTGGCGCTGGCCCTGCAGCAGGCCCCGGACATCGCCGGCCTGGTGCGTGGCGTGGTGCTGATGGGCGGTGCGTTCCACGTCAACGGCAACATCACCCCGGCGGCCGAGGCCAACATCTGGGGCGACGCGGAAGCGGCCGACATCGTGTTCACCGCCCACTGGCCGGTCACCGCGATCGGCCTGGACGTGACTACCCGCGTGGAGATGAACCGTGACGGCCTGGACAAGCTGGCCGCGATCGGCGGCGCCGACGCCGAGCTGGTGCGCGCCCTGTCGCAGGACTACGTCGACTTCTATCTGCAGGCCGGCCACAAGGGCATGGTCGTGCACGACTGCTGCGCCTGCATCGCCCTGACCCGCCCGGAGCTGTTCCAGTTCGAGCGTGCCAGCGTGCGCGTGGCCACCGACGGCGTCGCCCGTGGCATGACCATTCCCAAGCCGGAAGGCATGGGCTTCGGCCCCAGCGTGTGGGACGGCCATGTCCTGCAGTCCATCGCCATCGGCGTGGATGCGGCCGCAGTGCTGGCCGACATCGAGCAGACCCTGAAGGTCTAAGCGCTCACTGCCCGCCCCGGTACACGGGGCGGGTCTTCGGCACGGTCTCCGGCAGCGTCCACAGCACCGGCAGCACCAGCACCGCCACCAGCGCGATCATCGCCCCCGGCGCCGCCGCCCAACCGCTGCGTTCCACCCACCATTGCGCCAACCACGGCGTCGCCCCGCCAAACACTGCGGTGGCCATGGTCACCCCCAGCGCCAGTCCACTGACCCGGCCCTCGCCGGGGAACTGCTCGGCCGTGGCCGGTGCCGCCACCGCACTGATACCGCCGGCCACACAGGCAAGGCTCACCGCTGCCAGCACGATGCCAAACGGCGCAGCAGAGGCCATCCAGCCGAACATCGACAGCGGCAGCAGCGCCGCCAGCACCGTCAGCCCCAGCAGCAGCGGTCGCCGCCCGAAGCGATCGGACAGCGCCCCGCACAGCGGGGTGATCGCGATCACCGCCACCGCCGCAATCGTCGACAGCCACAGCGCATCGCCTTCATCGTGCCCCTGCGCGTGCAGGAACGCTGGCACATAGGTGATGCCCACGTAGTAGGTGATCGAACCCAGTGCGGAAATCGCGAACGTGCGCGCCACCGCACCAGGATGGTTGCGCAGGACATGCCGCAGCGGCGTAGCCGGAATGCTGCCTTCGCGCCGCTGCCGTTCGAACTCCGGCGATTCGTGCATGCCCGAACGCGCGATCAGGATCACCAGTGCCAGCGCCGCGCCGAACAAGAACGGGATCCGCCAGCCCCAGCTGTCCAGCTGCGGCGCAGGCAGCAGGGCCACGGTGAGCGCGGAGATGGCCACTGCCAGCAGCGCGCCCACTTCGCTGGCCGCCGAGGCCAATGAAGTGACCAGGCCACGTCGCCGCGCCGGCGCGCTTTCCAGAAGATAGGCGACCACGCCGGTGTATTCGCCGCCCACGGAAAACGCCATCACGCAGCGCAGGATCAACAGCAACACGCCAGCAGTCGCACCGGCCGTAGCGGCCGTCGGCAGCAACGCGGTGGCCAGCATGGCCGCGGCCATCAGTGCCATCGAGGCCAGCAGCATCCAGCGCCGGCCGAGCCGGTCGCCTAGATGGCCGAAGCACAGCGCACCGAGCGGACGCATCAGGTAGGACACCGCGAAGCCGGCCAGGGTGACCAGCATCGCCTCTTCGCCACCGCCGAAGAACACCCGCGACAGCACCGTGGCGAAGTACAGGTACAGGGTGAAGTCGTACCACTCCACCACCGTGGAAAGGCCGGCCACCCACATCGAGCGCTGCCGTCCTGCGGTCATTGCGTGCTTTCCTTCATGGCCGCAGCGTGTCATGAAGGCGGTGACGATGCAGTAGATCCACGCCATGCGTGGATGGCCTGCCCCGCCAGACTTTGGCAAACGGGGTCAGAGCCCTTTGCTGTCTGGAAAGGGATCCGACCCCACTGTCACGGCGCCCGGCGCAGGGTGATCATCGTAATCTCCGAAGGTACGCCGATGCGGGCCGGGAACCCGGCCCACAGGCCGGCACCGTTGCTCACGTACAGCGTCATGCCATCCACCGCGTAGCGACCCGAGACGAAGCCGCCGTTGGCGCGCTTCACCAGCTGGTCCATGCCGATGATCTGTCCGCCATGGGTGTGCCCGGACAGCTGCAGCTTCACCCCGCGTGCAGCGGCCTCGCGTGCATTGCGTGGCCGATGGTCGAGCAGGATCACCGGTGCGCTGGGGTCGGCACCGGTCAGGGCGGCCTCCAGGTCGGGCAGCGGCAGGCCATAGCGTGCGGCGACCGGGTCGGTGACGCCGGCGATGGTCAGTGCTGCCCCGCCACGGCGCACCTGGGTGTGGCTGTTTTCCAGCACCTGCATGTGCAGCGCGCGGAAGGCCTGCATCCATTCGCTGTACTGCGCGTAGTACTCGTGATTGCCGGTAATGGCGATCACCCCGTCCGGCGCACGCAGGTCCGCCAGTGGGGTGTAATCGTTGCGGCGCGCCTGCACGCTGCCGTCGATCAGGTCGCCGGTGATCACCACCAGATCCGGCTGCAGTGCATTGCTTGCAGCCACGACCTGGCGCACCCAGTCGCCGGTCAGCAGGCGGCTGGCGTGGATGTCGGTGAGCTGCAGCACACGGTAGCCATCGAAGGCCTGCGGCAGGCCGCTGATGGCCACCTCGATCTGCCGTGGCTTGGGTACGGCCATGCCCTGGCTGACACCGAAGGCGCTGAGCAGCAGCGCCAGCACCGCGGCAGACGGGCGCAGCGCCTTGCTGCGCAGTACGCAAATGGCGCGCGGTGCGCGTAGCAGGCGCGCAGCCAACAGGCCGGCGTCCAGCACCAGCAACACCAGGGCCAGCAGCAGCACAGCGGTGGAACCGGTGGCCAGCGCGGCAATGGCCATCTTCGGAATTTCCGGCGAGGCCATCGTGCCCCAGAAGCTGGCGACGATGCGCAGCTGCACGGCAATGCCTACCAGCAGCACCGACAGCACCACCTTCGACCAGACAGGCAGGCGCAGCGGCCAGAACAGGCGCCAGGCCACATACAGGCCCATCAGAAAACCAATCGTACTCAGCACTACGACAATCCAGAACGGCGAACAGGCCCGCCATGGTGACGGCAGAAGATGGCAATGGATAGAGCCGGGCATGGGCCCAGCCCCGACATCGTCACGCTTCCGGCAGGCGTTCCACCCGCAACCGCGTGATGCGCCGCTTCTCCATCGCCAGCACGGTGATGCGGATACCGGCCACCTCCAGCGTGTCGCCGACGTCGGGTAGGCGCCCCAGTTGCTCCAGCACCAGCCCGGAAATGGTCATGTAATCCGCGCTGCGCGGCAGTGATACGCCGGCCAGCCGCTGCAAGTCATCCAGGGTCAGCGCGCCGTCGGCGTCCCAGCAGTCCTCGCCCTGTGCAACCACGCCATAGCGCTCGTCCTGGGTATCGGCCAGGTCACCAGCGATCGCCGCCAGCAGGTCGTTGGCCGTTACCAGGCCTTCCACGCTGCCGTACTCGTCCACCGCCACTGCCAGCGGCACCGGGTGCTGGCGGATCAGTTCCAGCGCCTGCAACGCACTGGCGCTGGACAGCACGTACTGCGGCTCGCGCAGGTTGCCCTCCAGTTGCAGTGGCTTGCCCTGCAACAGGCCGGCCAGCAGGTCGCGGCTCTGCACCACGCCTCGCAGGCTGTCCAGGTCGCCCTCGCCCACCAGCATCCGCGTATGCGGCGACGCCACCAGGCGTGCGACCACATCGTTGTGGCCACGCGCCATGTCGATCCACTGCACGTCGGCACGCACCGTCATCACGCTCGATACCGGACGGTCAGCCAGGCCCAGCACACTGCGGATCATCTCGTGCTCGGCGGGCTGCAGGCGTTCTTCGGTGCTGCCGCGCTCATCGGCTTCGTCTTCATCGTGGCCATTGGCCTGGCGCGCACCCAGCAGCCGCAGCACGGCATCGGCAGTACGCTGGCGGAACGGCTGGCGCTGCTCGTTGCGCTCGCGGTTGAAACGTATCCACTGGTTGAACGCTTCCACCAGGATCGAGAACGCGATGGCCGCGTACAGGTACCCCTTCGGGATCCTGTAGCCCAGGCCCTCGGCCACCAGGCTGAAACCGATCATCAGCAGGAAGCCCAGGCACAGCACCACCACGGTCGGGTGCTTGTTGACGAAGCGGGTCAGCGGCTTGCTGGCCAGCAGCATCAGCGCCATCGCGATGGTCACCGCCGCATACATCACGCCGAGGTTGTCGACCATGCCGACCGCGGTGATCACCGAATCCAGCGAGAACACCGCATCAAGCACCACGATCTGCGCCACCACCATCGCAAAGCTGGCATAGACCTTCTTGCCGTCCTCGTGATGCTCGCGGCCTTCAAGCCGCTCGTGCAGCTCCATGGTGCCCTTGAACAGCAGGAACAGGCCGCCGCCGAGCAGGATCAGATCGCGGCCGGAGAAGCTGTGCTCCAGCAGCGTGACCAGTGGTTCGGTCAGTTTCATGATCCAGGCCAACGCAGCCAGCAGCACCAGCCGCATCAGCAGCGCCAATGCCAGGCCGATCACCCGCGCGCGGTCGCGCTGGTGCGGCGGCAGCTTGTCGGCCAGGATCGCGATGAACACCAGGTTGTCGATGCCGAGAACGATCTCCAGCACGACCAGGGTTGCAAGGCCCATCCATATCGAGGGGTCAGCCAACCATTCCATTTCAGGTCCGTTTCGTCAGTAAGGGAAAAGTGGTGCGGTGCAGGCGTGCGGCGCAGCCAGGCTCAATCCGCATCCTGCGCCCGCGCAGGGTCATGCCCGAGCAGGTCGCCAGGGCTGCATTGCAGTTCGCGGCAGATCGCATCGAGGGTGGAAAAGCGGATCGCGCGTGCCTTGCCGGTCTTCAGGATCGACAAGTTAGCCAGGGTGATGTCGATGCGCCCGGCCAGCTCGGACAAGGTCATGCCGCGCTGCTGCAGCATGCGGTCGAGGGTGATGACGATCGCCATCAGATCATGCCCATCAAATCACACCGTCCAGATCGTCGCGCATCGCTGCGCCAACGGTGAACACCCGCGCCAGCACGAACAGCATCAGTACGGCCACCAAGCCGGTGATCGACATGCCGCCACCCACCTCCATCCACGCGAAGTCCGGCCCCATCCAGCTGGCATACAGACCGATCACGATGGACAGCACCTCCATCGCCAGCATCAGCCAGGCCATGCGTTGCAGGCGTACGGCATTGGCATGGGTGAAGGGGCGTTCGTTCGCCGCAGAACGCAGCAGCCGCGCCAAATGGCGCAGGAACACCAGGCACAACACCAGCAGCGCAACGATGGCGGCCAGGCCCACGCAGAAATGCAGGAACAGATGCGAACCGTGCATGGCCGCGGCCTGCGCGTCGTGCACGCTGTCCAGCAGCCAGCTGCGGTCGTAGGCCACCAGCGGCACTGCCAGCAGCGCGGCCAGGATGCCCAGCCAGCACATCGCGCGCACCGCCTGCACGGCGGTCTGGGCCAGGGTGAACAAGCCGCGCGCAGGAAGGGCGCGGGCGGGACGAGCGGTCAAGCAGCCTCCGATGTGGAGCGGCCCTGCCGCCCCGGGGTGGATTTATCGATAAACGATATATCACATCCCCGGGCTGTTGGCTGAATCGCGTGTACTCCGGCAGCGCTACCGGGCAGGTGCCGGTGCCGGCGAAGTGGCCTGTTCGAGCATCGCCTCGCCCGGCGAGGCCGAGGCCATCGCCTGCACCCCCGCCTCGGCGGCCTGCCGGGTGACCAGCCGGAAGCGCACGCGCAGCTTGCTTTCGCCCGGCGTTGCCCAACCGTACTGGATCGCCACCTGGTCGCCGGACAGTGGACCGCGCGAGGGCAGCGAGCGGATCTGCAGCGGCTTCGGTGCGGCCTGCATCAACCGCGCGAAGCCCTTCTGCACCACCGCCGGGTCGGCCTTCTCGGCATACACGGTGCAGGTGCCATCATCGGCCCAGCTGACCGCATAGCGGCCACTGGCCAACGGCACCATCCATGCCATGCCCGGCTGGCCCTGCAGCAGCGTGGCGGCCTCGGCCGGCTGCAGCGGCGTCAGGCCATTGGCATCCATCAGCGACTGCAGCCGGGCCGGCGCGCCGATGTGCTGCATGCAGGCAGTGTCGAACAGTTCGCTGAAGGGATCCTGCGCCGGTGCCTTCGGCGCACGCGCAGGCTGGGCCATCACCACGATCGGCAGCAGCAGGCCAGCGATCAGCCAGGGCGCAGGGCGCATCGGAACTCCACGGAACGGAAAACAGCGGGGAGGATGACAAAGCCGGGAGGCAGTACGCAACGGGCACGCCCGCGCTTGACATCACCTGCCACCAGGGGGAACATCAGTTAACGAATTAGTTAATTGCAACCATGGACCGTATCTTCGAAGCCTTGGCCTCCACCGCACGCCGGCAGATCCTGGCCTACCTCAGCGCCGGGGAACTCAGCGCGGGCGAGCTGGCCGAGCGCTTCGATTTCAGCAAGCCGGCACTCTCCAGCCACCTGCGCATCCTGGAAGACGCCGGCCTGATCGAACGCGAGAAGCGCGGCCAGTTCGTGTACTTCCGGCAGGTGCCCGACCGCCTGGCCAACACGCTGTTTTCCTGGGCTGCCGAAGTCTGTCCGGTCGGCGGCCCGCTGAAGCGCGAAGCGCGCGCACGCCGCAAGACCCCCGCCCGCTGAGGAGCACTGCGATGCCCGGTTCGACCCGCACCAGCCGTTCGTTCCCGAGTATCCAGCTTCCGGCACACGACGGTGGTGGCCCGGTGGAAGTCACCCTGATCGCGCAGCTTGGCATTGGTGCCGGCGATGCGCTGGTAAGCGATGCCAGCCAGCGCCAACGCCACCACCCGGCCTTCATCGATGCGCTGGACGAGCCCTCGGCACGGCTGGGTGGCATGCACCTGCAGCACGGCGATCCGTCATCGCTGTACAGCTTCGTGGTGGGTGCCGGCGGCCATCCCTTCCACCGCCATGCCGGGCCGCGCATGTTCACCGCCATCGCCGGCAGTGCCGGTGCCGAGCTGCGGTTTGCCAGCGCATCCGATCAGCAGCTGGCGGACGATCCCTCGCACTTCCTCCGGTCGCTGCGTCGTGTCCGCATCCCGCCCGATTGCCTGTTCACCGTGCGCTTTGGTGGTGGCACCTGGCACCAGTTCGCCTCGAACAGTCCTGCCCACCCTGCCCTGTTCGCGCTCTCGTGCCACAGCAATGAACTGGCCGGGGCAATGAGCGCGCAGGCGCGCGCACTGGCACAGGCAAACGCCGCGGACATTCCCAGCCTGACCGACGTGCTGCCAGCAGCGCACTGGCCCAGCGCAACCACACTCGCCGCCACGCCGTTGCTGCAACTGTCACTGCAGGCGGCGGCGCCCAGCCTGCGCGCACACCTCTGTGCGCGGACGCGCACATTGCTGGGGCCGCTGCGCCGCTTCAGCCTGGAGCCACTGCGCGGATTCGTGGAGCGGGCGACGCCGGCGTACCCGGTCTGCAGCAGCGCGTCGTCGCCTCCATCGGGAATGCTCGCCAGCGCCCTGCCGCACAGTCACTACAACGACACGACCACGCTGACCCTGCACGGCGGGCAGACCCGCCATCGATCGGCCTCCGCCCTGCTGGCCGACATACTGGACGGGTTCCTGCGCAACCCGCCGGCGGGCGTCGGCCGCTTGATGGCACTGCGCAATCGTCTGGTTGCACCACTGCGTCTGCGCACCTCGCCGCTGGGCTGCCCGGTGTCGTCGCTGCTGTCCACCGATCGCAGCCGCGTGTTCGGCGGACGTTTCCCGGTGCTGGATGCCCAAGTAGATGCGGAAGACCGGTGTGCCGAAGTGCTGCTCGGCGCAGACGACCGCCATCTCCGCTTCCGCAGCAGCGTGCGCGTGCAGTTCTGCGAGGACGGCCAGGTCCAGATCAGCCTGGGCTCGCGCGTGCAGACGCTCAATGCGTTTGGCCGCTTCTACATGGCCATGATCGACAGCGCCCATCGCCATTACGTGGCCCCGGCACTGCTGCGCCGCGCCGTTGCACATGCGCTGGCACCGGAACTGGCCGCGTGGTCCGGCACGCCTGCACATTCCTGAGCTGCGGCAGCAATGTGCAGGGGCCCTGTGCGGCCCCCGCGATCAGACCACGATCTCGCCTTCGTCCTCGCCATCCCAGTAATGGATGCGGCTGGCGTGTACGTGGATCAGCACCAGACCCGGCGTATCCACGCCCTGCTCGAACCACCGCTCCAGGTCCTTCACCCAATGCTGGGCCATCGTGGCGCGATCGCGGACCAGCGCCGCCCTGCCCTGCACGTGCACGAACAGCGGTGGCTTGCCCAGCAGCGACTTGCTGCCAGTCAGCCCCAGCGCCACGTTCGGGTCGGCGCTGATCTCGCGCACCATATCGGTGTTTTCCATGGTGAAGAACCAGCTGTCGCCGTCGTAGTCCACATCGCCGTTGTTGCTCATCGGGCGGCCAGCAATCTGGCCGCCGGCATGGGTCTGCAGCATGGTGAAATCGATGCCGGCCATTTTCTTGGCCAGTTCGGGAAGGGTGAGCGTGGTCATGGGCAGTTCCTTCAACAGATGGGTGTCCAGCGTCTGCTCGACGCGGTGACCGATGCGTGGATGGCTGCTGGCACCTTCTTCACGCAGTGGCCGCAGTTGGCATTCCCGCGTGCAGCGCCCCCGCGCCGCGGTGACCGTCACTCATCAGCGCGGATAGCGGAACACCAGGTCATCCGGATCGCTGCGCACCGCCTGCGCGTCCAACACGCCGCCGAGGCGGACCGCCACTGCCTGCGAGGCGTGGTTGTCCGCTGCCATGTAGCTCACCAGCGTCGGCAATCCGCGCACCACGAACGCCCAATCACGCAGCGCCGCCGCCGCCTCGCTGGCGAAACCCTGCCCTTCCTGCCCGGCATACAGCAACCAGCCCAGTTCCTGTTCCGGAAACAGCGGGCCATGGTTGATGCCGACCTGGCCGATGCACTCGCCCGTGTCGCGGCGCTCGATCATCAACGCGCCGTGGCCGAACAGATGCCAGCTGGCCAGGTCGTGGCAGAACTGCCCCCACGCGGCGACCTCAGCGAACGGCCCGCCCATGCCGCGCGCACGGGGCGAGGCCTGGAACGCGGCATACACCGGGAAGTCATCCAGGCATTGCGCGCGCAGGCGCAGGCGCGGTGTCTCCAGCACAGGGATGTGGATCATGCGTGTGCCAGTCAGTACACGGCCAGGAAGCCGCAGCCGCGGCGTTGTGGTTGGCCCTCGACAGTCACCTGCACGCTGGCCGACGTATCCACGCCTTCGGCGTTGCGGCAGGGCTCGCGCTTGATCTCGACGATGGTGGGCTGCTTGCCCAGCTCACCGTTGAGTACCGTCAACGAACTGGGCGCACCGGCCGGCTGGCCGAGGTAGCGCAGCGTTCCAGCGCTGCTGCGGCCAGCAACGGTGAGCGTGGCATCGTGGTTGCCCTTGCCGGTGGAGGCGATCTCGATGGACCAGCCGGCGCCCCCGCCGGTGAAGGCAGGCACCGGGCTGGCATCAGCGGCGATCGACGGATGACGTGGCGCATCGGCGCCCGGATCGGGCCGCGGTGTGCTGCTGGCGCAGCCAGCGAACAGGCCCGCCAGCAGCGTGGCAGTCACAACGAAACGCAGGGTCATGGCGTACTCCTGGGACGGGCGAGTGGCCAGTCTAGGCAGCAGCGCGTGCGCCACCGATGAACATGCGCCGCGCGCTCATCCTTCATCGCCGGGGGCATCGCCCTCGGCGTCCGGGTCGTAGACCAGCAGGTCGCCGGGCTGACACTGCAGGTACTCGCAGATCCGCGCCAGCGTGTCGAAGCGCACGCCGCGCACGCGCCCGGACTTGAGCAGCGACAGGTTCGATTCGGTGATGCCCACATGCTGCGCCAGCTCGCGCGAGCGCACCTTGCGCAGCGCCAGCATGACATCGAGGCGGATGACGATGCTTCCCATCAGCGCCTCAGATGATCGAATGATGGTCGTCCTCGTACCGCGCTGCGGCATCGAGGAAGCGGGCTACCAGCCACAGTACCAGGGTCACCAGCACGGCCAGCAGGTCGGCACCGTCGATGGACAGGCGCAGCTGGCCGTGCGCGCTGGCCGACAGCAGTGCGCCCAGCAGCGGCGCCAGCACGCCGTTGACCAGCACCGCCAGCAGCAGCAGACCGGCAAAACGGCCGAAGCGGCGGCTGCCCTGCAGGGGGAAAAGGCGCTCGATGCGGACCTGGCCCAGCAGCTGCGCCAGCTGCCACAACGCTGCGGCCACCAGTGCCGCCTGCGCCAGCGCCAGCGTACCGGCCCAGGCCAGCGGCAACCCACCCGCATCCATTTCCGCCTGCACCGGCGCGGTGCTGCCCAGCCACGTGTTGGCCAGCGCTGCCGCGGTCAACAGCGGCGCTATCAGCACGCCGGCCCACGCCACCCAGCGCAGCCGGCGCGCGGCCTGGACGAGACGCCTTGATTTTTCTGATTCGCGCATAGTAATTTCTGTTTTACAGAAAATTTTTATCCATCTACAGGATACTTCGGATGACTGCACATTCCAAGCTGCCGCGCGCCCGCGCCATGTCGGTGGCAGCGCTCTGCATGCTGATGTCCCTGCCCTGCTGCGCGGGCCCGCTCTCCGCCGATGATGCGCGGGAGCGCCTGCGGGAGGCGGCCGACGGCAACCTGTCTGCGTTGGCCGATGCCACGGCCGTGCTGCCCGCGCCGTGGCCGTTGCTGGCACAGGCACGGCAGGCAGCGGCGCAACTGCATGAGCGGCAGGCGATCAGCCTGGCCGAGGCCTTCATTGCCCAGCGCGGCGGTGGCACCTGCGATACCGCGCTGGCGCAGCGGGTCATCGCCGATGCGGCTTTCGCTGCGGCCGACTACGCGCGCGCCGCAGCCGCGGCGCAGGCATCCCTGCACGTGCTCGCACGCTGCCCTGCCGACCGCGATGCAGTGGAGGGCAGCCAGACCCTGGCGACACTGGCCGCTGCACTGGCAAGCGCGCCGCCGCAGCGCGTGCAGCAGTTCACGCCTGCGCGCACGGCATTCGCGCGCGACAAGGTCGGCCTGCCGCGCGCATCGGTGCTCATCAACGGCCGTGCGCAGGAATCGGTGCTCGATACCGGCGCCAATCTGTCGGTGATCTCGGCCAGCACTGCGCAACGGCTCGGCCTGCAGATCGGCGACGAGGCCGCGGTGGGCAGTTCGAGCCGGCGCACCGTGGCCACCCGCGTGGCCATCGCCGACCGCCTGCAGTTGGCCGGGCTGGACCTGCGCAATGTGGTGTTCCTGGTGCTGGACGATGCACAGCTGGACATGCCGGTGCCCGGCGGCTACCACATCGACGCGATCATCGGCTTCCCGGTGCTGCGCGCGATGGGCCGGATCCGCTTCGGCGGCGATGGCCAGCTGCAACCGCAACCGGGTGCCGGCGCGGCCGACCTGCCCCGCAACCTGGCGCTGGCGGGCAGCGATCTGTTCGTCGACGCACGCATCGGCGGCATCGAGGTGCCCATGCACCTGGACAGCGGCGCCAGCAGCTCGTCCCTGTCGGCCCATTTCGCCCGCGCACATCCGCAGGTGCTGAAGGGCCTGGCGGTAACGCGCCAGCGCCTGGCCGGCGCCGGCGGCAGCAGCGAACGCGCAGTGGCACAGTGGCCACAGGTGACGGTGCAGATCGGCGGGCAGCGCGCGATGCTGCCGTCGCTGGCGGTCACCCTGCAGGATCCAACCGAGGTGAGCGTGCGCAACCAGGGGGTGCTCGGCTGGGATGTACTGGCCGCCTTCCCGGCCTGGACCCTCGATTTCGATCACATGCGGCTGGAGCTGGAAGGCATCAGCACGCGTGAAGCCGCAACGTCGCTCACAACACCGTTGTGATGCAGCACGCAACACGCTGCGCGCGTTAATTTCGGATGCAGAAAGGGCCGTGATCGGCGCGACACGCGGCTAACAGGGCGCCGTTCAAGAATCGCACGGCCATGTACCAGCCAGGGGATGCAGCGCCTGCCCTGGCCATCGGCTCCCTCTCGGCATCTGCATGGATGGCACATGGACCTGTTCGCCTCGCTCGCGTTCGGCAGCTACCTGCTGGCCTTTTTCATCGTCGCGCTGTTCGCAGCGGCCTACCTGAAACGCTCGGAGTTCATGCCCTACCACGGTGAAGCGGTCGGGCTGGCCTGGGGCGGCGTCCCACCGCGCATGCAGGTGCTGCTGATGGCATTGATCAAGGTGGTCGGCGCGGGCTGGATCGCGCTGGCCGGAGCAGGGGTGATGCTGGCCTGGCTGATCTTTTTCGGTGGTCACTTCGCGCTGCCACAGCTGGTCGCCTTCCAGCTGTTCTGTCTGCTGGCCACGTTGCCACCGGTCGCGGTCGCATCCGGCGTGCGAAAGCGCACGGGTGCCAGGACGCCGGTCTCTGCCGGTGCGGCCGTGGTCGCGCTGTGCTGCATCGGATTCCTGCTGGCCCTGCTGTCGCTGCTGCAACCTGCCTGACCTCCCCCCACACCGAGGTTTCCCGCATGAATCCCCAGTCCCTGCTGTACAGCGTGATCAACGGCGACCTTCCTCCGTCCAAGGCCGGCCTGTTGCTGGGGTGGCGTTTCATCAGCCACGATCCCGCACAGGACCAGATCAATGTCGAGTTCGATGCCAGCACAGCCCTGACCAACCCGATGGGCAACATCCAGGGCGGCTTCCTGTCGGCGATGCTGGATGACTGCATGGGCCCGGCGATCTACGCAACGCTGCCGCCCAACCGGTTGGCGGTAACGGTCGAATCGAAGACCAGTTTCGTCAGTCCCGCCCGTCCCGGGCGCATCATCGGCTGGGGGCAGATCGAGCACAGCAAGGGCAGCATCATTTTCACCCGCGGGCGCCTGACCTCGCCCAGCGGCCGCTTGCTGGCCACGGCCAGCGCCACGTTCCGCGTGGGGGCGATGCGCTGGCGCGGACTGCCGGTGCCCAGCACCGTGGCCCGGCACATGGTCGGCCACATCCTGCGCAGGGCGCAGGCGGACAATGGCTGACCGGCTCAGCGCGCGGCGCGTCCGTTGCCCGCCACCTGCACCCGGTCGCGGCCCAGCGCTTTGGCCTCGTACATGGCGGCGTCGGCGGCACGCACCAGCGCGTGCCAGCCGATCGGGTCAAGCGCGCCCTGGGCAACACCGAAGCTGGCAGTGACCCGCAGGATGTCACGGCTGCCCAGCACGATGTCTTGCGCACGCAATGCCACCCGCAGCGACTCGGCCAACCGCCGGCCACTGGCCAGATCACCGTCGGCCAGCAGCACCAGGAATTCCTCGCCGCCGTAACGGGCGATGCTGTCGTTGCGGCGCAGATGGCTGCGCAGCAACTGCGCCACCTGCACCAGCACGTCATCGCCGGCCGCATGCCCCTGGCCATCGTTGATCGCCTTGAAATGGTCCACGTCCAGCAGAATCACCACCGCCTGCGTGCTTCCATCGGCACGCCGCTGCCGTACCCGTTCCTCCAGCGAGCGCCGGTTCAACAGGCCGGTCAGCTGATCGGTATCGGCCAGCTCGCGCAGCTCACGGGTCAATGCCGAGCGCTGGTGCGATTTCGCCCGCAGTACCTCGATGGCATCGAACAGGCGCTGCATTTCCGCCATCGGGTGGGTGGCGTGCTGCTCTGCACCCGGCGTGTCCGAGGCGATCTGGATCACCTGCGCCTGTGCCTGCAGCAACGGCCGCAGGATCTGCACGTGGGCGATGCGCAGTGCCAGCGCAAGCAGCAGTACAGTCCCCAGCACCGTGGCGGCCAGCACGGCAAGACGTACCGCTTCCTTGTTGCGGGTGTGCTCGAAGCGCGCGATCGAAACGCCAAGGTAACCATCGCGCAGCGCTTCCAGCGATTGCAGGGTGGGCACGTAGCGCGCGGTGAACTCGGCCGCCGTCCAGGGTGGCGGTACGCCGCGCCGGCCATCGTCGATCAGCTTTTCCACCATCGGCAGCGACTGGCCGAAGAACTGCCGGCGCGCCATGTCCCAGTGCAGGGACAGCGCCGGCTCGCTGCGGAACACCGATTCGTGGCTGGCCGCCAATCGCCACAGCTCCAGCAGGCGGCCCTCGGTCTGCTGCGCAGCGCGTACCTGCGGCTCCCGCCACGCGCCGGGCACGGCCAGCGGCGCCATCACGTTGGATGCCAAGCGGCCACCGTGCTCGCGCAGGTCGATCAGGATCTGCCCCTGCATGGCAGGAATCGCGGCTTCGCGATCAGCCGCGACCAGATCGCTGATCTGCACCGAGGTCAGCGCCTGCAGCCGGTCATACACCGCGAACATGTTGTTGATCGCGTGCTCCACCTCCTCTGCCGAGCGTTCGCCTCTTGGCAGCGCGGCCACCCGGTCGACCGCGGCGCGCGCAGTCTGCAACCGGCGCCGCGCTTCGTGCAGGCGCGGTGTTTCGTCCACCACCCGCGGGTCGTTCTGGAACACGCTCTGCAGGTGCTGCGTCGCTGCGTCCACCCGCTGCCGTGCGACCGCCAGCTGCGTGGCCAGTCGGCGCTGCTCCTGCACATCGGTGCTGTCGGCGCCGAGCAGGCTGTTGGCCGGTCCACGCTCGGCCGACACCAGATTGGCCAGTTCGAAGGTCTGCCGCAGTTGCTGCAGGCTGACCAGGTTGGCCTTGGCTTCGGTGTAGCGCTGCGTGCCCTGCACCAGCGCGATGGCCATCAGCGGCAGCGTGCACAGCACGAACAGGCCACCGAGGATCCAGAGCCAGGTCTGCAGTCCGTTTGGCGATCCCCTGCGGCCCATCGATGTGTCCCCTGGCGTGCGGATCAGTGTAGCGCTCTGCCCGGGTGAAGGCGGGTCAGATCCAGCGCTGGTCCACCAGTTCGCGCTTCACGTAGGCGTAGAACACTGGCGCGGCTACCAGCCCGGGCAGGCCGAAGGCCGCCTCCATCACCAGCATGGCCAGCAGCAGCTCCCAGGCGCGCGCCTGGATCTCGCCGCCGACGATGCGCGCGTTGAGGAAGTACTCCAGCTTGTGGATCACCACCAGGTACAGCAGCGCAGCCACGGCCACATAGAACGACACCGACAGCGCGACGATGGCGATGATGGTGTTGGAGATGATGTTGCCCACCACCGGCAGCAGGCCCGCCAGGAAGGTGATCAGCACCAGCGTCTTCGACAACGGCAGGTGCACGCCGAACAGCGGCAGCACGCCCAGCAGGAAGATGGCGGTGAACACAGTGTTGAGCAGCGAGATCTTGACCTGTGCGAACACCACCTGGCGGAACGCGGTGGCCAGGCGGCTGGTGCGGCCGATCAGTTCCTGCGCCAGCGGGCCCATCTTCGGCAGCGGCAGTTCGTCGTACAGCGCGATCATCGCGCCCAGCACCATGCCGATCAGCACCCGCACGCCCACCTGCACCACCGATGTGCCGGCCACGCCCAACTGGCGCTGGTGCTCGGCGGCCCATTCGTTCACGGCGGCGCGCAGCGCCGTCAGATCCTCTGGAATGTAGGGCTGCAGCAGGGCCGGCACCTGGTGGCGCGAGGTGTTGAGGATGTCCATCAACCGCGCCAGCAGCACGTCCGGGCCACCGGTCTCGTTGCGGAAGAACGAGGCCACGCCGATACCGGCCAGCACCAGCACGCTGATGATCACCGCCGACAACACGATCACCGCGATCGCCCGCGCCCGGCCGGGACGCAGCTTGCCTTCCACGGTGGAGGCCAGCACATGGGTCAGCTGGAACACCAGCAGGCCCGACAGCAGGGTCACCACCAGGCCAAGCTTCAGTGCCAGCCACATGCCTAGCAGCATCATCAGCCAAGCGGCGATGCGTGCGGCGGGAGGCCTGGGCAGGGTCGGGATGACGAGGGACATCGGGGCACATCCTGGTGGGGTGGCCCATGGTAGTGGATTGAGGTGATGCGCCCGCGCATGCGCATCCCTGTGGCGGTCGCGTGCCGTCAGCGTGCGACCACCGCCCCTGCCGCACGCGCCAATGCGGCCGCCTCCTGATCACCCTTGCGCTCGCTGTAGCGATCCACCAGGTAGTCCGAACGATCCCGCGTGAGCAGGGTGAACTTGACCAGTTCCTCCATCACATCCACCACCCGGTCGTAGTACGCCGAGGGTTTCATCCGCCCGTTCTCGTCGAACTCCTGCCATGCCTTGGCCACCGAAGACTGGTTGGGGATGGTCAGCATGCGCATCCACCGTCCCAGCACGCGCAGCGTGTTGACCGTGTTGAACGACTGCGAACCGCCACTGACCTGCATCACCGCCAGCGCCCTGCCCTGCGTCGGGCGCACGCTGCCGTCTTCCAGCGGCAGCCAGTCGATCTGGTTCTTGAACACGCCGGTGACCGTGCCATGGCGCTCCGGGCTGATCCAGACCTGGCCTTCGGACCAGTGCGACCACGCGCGCAGGCGCTGCACTTCAGGGTGATCGGCGCCGACGCTGTCGAGCATGGGCAACGCATGCGGATCGAACACCCGGGTCTCGCAGCCGAGGTGGCGCAGCAGGCGCTCGGCCTCCAGCGCCAGCTTGCGGCTGAACGACTGCGGGCGCAGCGAGCCATACAACAGCAGGATCCGCGGCGGGTGTGCGCGGCCGGCGCCCAGCAGGGACGGGTCGGGCTGGGGAAGCGAGGCTTCGGCCAGATTCGGAAGGGTGGCGCTTGCGATGGATTCATTCATTCGACTATTCTAGAAATATGGAAACGAAGAATGCAATCGCCGCGCTTACCGCCCTTGGCCATGCCACCCGCCTGGCCGCGTTCCGGCTGCTGGTCGAAGCCGGCCCGGCCGGACGCATGGCCGGTGACATAGCCGCCGCCCTGCAGGTACCGCCGGCCACGCTCAGCTTCCACCTGAAGGAGCTGCTGCAGGCCGGGCTGGTCGAGAGCGAGAGCCAGGGCCGCAATGTCTGCTACCGCGCCAACTTCAGCGCGATGACCGGCCTGATCGACTACCTCACCCACAACTGCTGCGCAGGCTCGCCCGATCCGGCCTGCAGCCCCACCTCCCCTGATTGCGCCTGCTGACCGGAGATCTGCTTCGTGACCACCCAACGCGTCCTGTTCCTGTGCACGGGCAATTCCGCCCGCAGCGTCCTTGCCGAAGCCACGCTGCGGGCGTGGGCCGGTCATCGCTTCGAGGTCTTCAGCGCCGGCAGCCAGCCCACCGGCGAGGTCAATCCGTTCGCACTTGCGCAATTGCAGGCCGAGGGCATTGCAACGGCAGGCCTGCGCAGCAAATCGTGGGACGAGTTCGCCGACGGCGCGCCGATGGACCTGGTGATCACGGTGTGCGATGCCGCGGCCGCCGAGGCATGCCCGGTGGTGTTCGGCGATTTCGTCCGCGCGCACTGGGGCCTGCCTGATCCGGCCGCCGTTGATGGCAGCGCGGAGGACAAGGCGGCTGCATTCGCGCAGGCCCATGCCATCGTCAAGGCACGGTTGCTGGCCCTGCTGGCATTGCCCGCAGCTACATGGTCCGACCGCGGGCCGTTGAAGGACGCGCTGGATCGCATTGGCTTCGTGCAGCCCGGGGACGGCCAGGCGTGAGCGCACCGACACCGATGGGATTGTTCGAGCGTTACCTGACCCTGTGGGTGGCGCTGTGCATCGTGGCCGGCACCCTGCTTGGCCACGCGCTGCCGCAGCCATTCGCTGCACTGGCGTCGGCGGAGGTGGCCAAGGTCAACCTGCCCATCGCGGTGCTGATCTGGCTGATGATCATCCCGATGCTGCTGCGGGTCGATTTCAGTGCGATGCGCCAGCTCGGGCAGCACTGGAAAGGCATCGGCGTGACGCTGTTCATCAACTGGGCAGTCAAGCCTTTCTCGATGGCGTTGCTGGGTTGGTTCTTCCTGCGCCACGTGTTCGCCGACGCGCTGCCCGCCGCGCAGATCGACAGCTACATCGCCGGGCTGATCCTGCTGGCAGCAGCGCCCTGCACCGCGATGGTCTTCGTGTGGAGCAACCTGTGCCGCGGCGATGCCAATTTCACCCTCAGCCAGGTCGCGTTGAACGACGCGATCATGGTGGTGGCCTATGCACCGGTGGTGGCGCTGTTGCTGGGCCTGTCGGCGATCAGCGTGCCATGGGACACGCTGCTGCTGTCGGTGTCGCTGTACATCATCGCGCCGGTGCTGGTGGCCGCACTGCTGCGGCGCTGGATGCTGGCCCGTCGCGGCCAGGCTGGCCTGCAGTCCGCGCTGCGCACGCTGGGCCCGGTCTCGCTGCTGGCCCTGCTGCTGACGCTGGTGCTGCTGTTCGGCTTCCAGGGCGAGCAGATCGTTCGGCAGCCGCTGGTCATCGCCATCCTGGCGGTGCCGATCCTGATCCAGGTCTACTTCAACTCCGGGCTGGCCTACCTGCTCAACCGGCGCCTGGGTGTTGCCCACTGCGTGGCCGGTCCCTCGGCGCTGATCGGCGCCAGCAACTTCTTCGAACTGGCCGTGGCCACCGCCGTGGGCCTGTTCGGCGTGCATTCCGGCGCGGCGCTGGCCACGGTGGTCGGCGTGCTGATCGAAGTACCGGTGATGCTGTCGGTGGTGCGCATCGTCAATGCATCGCGCGGCTGGTACGAGCGGCGCTGAGGCAAGGACGCACCGCGCGGGTCGGCAGGCTGCCGGCGCCATCGCTCTCAACATCCACTTCACCCGTGATGGGATTCGATGGCTGGACAGGAGCTCCTGCTGCAGCGCCCCGGTCGGTTGGGCAAGGGCATACCGCCCTGCATGGTTGTTGATCATCCCCCGCCCTGCCCACCCTGAGGACGTTGCCGTGGACACATCACTTCACTCCCTTGCGAAGCTGGCCGCCCGCGTGTTGCTGATGCTGCTGTTCCTGGTATCGGGCCTGGGCAAGCTGTCCGACCCGGCGGCAACACAGGGCTACATGGCGGCGATGGGTCTCCCCGGCATCCTTCTGTGGCCGACCATCCTGTTCGAGATCGGCACGGCCCTGTGCATCCTGCTCGGTTTCCAGACCCGGGCAGTGGCAGCGGTGCTCGCCGCCTTCAGCCTGGTCACGGCCTTCATCTTCCACCACCAGCTCGCCGACCCGGTGCAGCAGATCATGTTCCTGAAAAATCTGGCCATCGCCGGCGGCTTCCTGCTGCTGGCCTGCAGCGGGCCTGGCCGCTTCAGCGTGGACGCCAGGCGCGGCAAGCCCTGAGCCGGGCAAAGCGCGGAATCCCGCCGCCCTGCCCTTGCCTCAGCGACCCTTGGGCGGGGCCGTCGAACCCCGCAACATCAGGCTGAAATCCAGCGTCTGCTGAAGCGGCACATCGACACGTTCGATGATGGCGAGCAGCAGGTTCACCGCGCGTGCACCGCACTGCGGATATGGATCGATACTGGCGCCGTAGAGGTGGACCTGGTGCGTGCGCAAGTCGATATACAGGTGACCATAGGCCAGTGTCGCGTACTGCTTGGCCTCACGCCGCGCAAGGTAGACACACAAGCCGGGCGACAAACCGCGCAGGATCGATGTTGGCCGGCAGCGAATCAGTGGCACCGCGTTCGATGCTGGCCAAGTCGATCTGGCCCTCGTTCGGATGAGTTACTGCCACGACATTGGCAATCCGTCAGGTCGGGCGGTGGCAGAGCGGCCGCGACGCCACGTCACAGGTGGCCGCATCGAACACGGTGGCCGATGCAAGTGCGACCGCCCACGCAGCATTGTTTGCAAAATCGAGCTCCGGGCCGCTGTCGCCCAAAGCGGTGATCAGCGCCTGTTGATGCTTCTCACGGCCCCCGAGCAGCAGCACGCTTGCACCCGTGGTAAAGCTTGAAGGGTACATCGTGGTTCCAACCGCTATCTATCGCCGGGCGAACCGCGGGTGTGTCGGTCTGACGCGAGATGTCGTGCGGCTTGCGGCCCACGTTGACGCATTCGCCCGCATCTCCTCACCGCGTTGCCGGGCGTCGACGAGCCAGATGCTCTGCATCGTGCCGCTGCCGTGGTCGGCCTGTGCGGCAGCACAGCGACTGATGTCCACGACCAGCCTTCGCACGTCCGCCTTGATCTGGGGGTAGCTCTTTTCGCCCGGCACCGTGTGCCCGGCTGTGTTCTTGGGAGACATCTTCCTGCGCACCGCGGCGGCAAACGTGCAAGACGACGAAACGCTTGTCCTGCCTTTCGGCCAAGGCCGCACCGCACCGGTCTCCGCGGCGAATGTCGCTCATGCGGCGGCCCTGGTGCTGCAAGACCCGGTTTCCCATATCGGCCGCGTCTTCAATCTCACCGGCCCCGATTCAATGAATCCTGCCCGCTGTGCACAGGTCTTTTCTGATGCACTGGGGCCGGCAGACCATCCGCGTCCGATGCTGTCACTGGCCCCCGTTCCGACAGCAGGCTTTCGCGGTCAACTCCTGGGGCAGCTCACTGTTGCGCATGTCGGTCGGGGCCGTACCCCTCATGTTGCCGCTGATGTTCCAGATCGGCTACGGCATGAATGCCTTCCCTGCAGGGCGACCGGTACTGAATGTTCGCCGGCAACCTGACCATGAAACTGTTCACCACCCGGTTGATGAATTACTTCGGTTTCCGCCGCATCCTTGTCGTCAACGGCGCATTGAATACGCTGGCATTTGCGGAAATGCCATGGGTGGAGCTCAGTGCTACCCGCACCCTGTTTCCACCGCATCGCAGCTGGCGCCGGGGATGGGCGTGGCGCACGCACCGTTGCCGCGCCAAGGCCTTCGCCCACATTCAACACTGCGGATCATGCCGTGCGCGATCTCTTCGTGGCGATGGAATCTGTCAGTCAACACGCTTCATCGATCAGGAATTGGACCACCTCCTTGGCCGCAGCGCAGATCGCCATGCTAGCGTTTCGAAAAAGCAGGCAAGGAGCTGTATCGATGCCCGATGGAATCACCATGATGTCGACCATGCGCACTTTCCACCATCCAGTTGACCGTCTCGCAACGAGACCACACCAGGCACAACGGCAGAACGCCATCCAGCGTTCAATCGAACCGATGGCACGTCTGATGATCCCGCCTTCGCTGCAATCTCCTCAGCTATCGCGGCCATCTGACATCTCGCAAATACCCCTTCGTCATCATATCGAGGGGCGAGTGAATCGCTGAGCGAGAACCCCAGTCCACTTCCCGCACGCCCAAGCCGGTGCCGATGTGCCCAACGCACGTCGAATGCCTTTGCGGACGCACGTCATCTTCGCTGCCCGCTTCACGGGAAATCACGCGAGGGTGTATCAACAGACACTTCCATGAGGGCGATCCTCATGTGCTTGATGGGAAACCCATGAACAACACTGTATTCGAAATCGAGAGGCATGAGCGGGACCAGATAGAGGCCCTTGTAGCAGGCAACGCGGTCGCGTTCGCGGACAAGGCATCCGACTCCTTCAGCTATGGCTGCATTGAATTGGGAACACGCTTGCCTTCACGTGTGCGGCGACGGCTGCATCGGATGCGCGTCAGCGGAGAGACGCATCTGCTTATCAGAGGCCTGCCGACGCGCCACCACGTCCCTGAAACACCTGGGCAGAAGCGCGACAGTTGCCAGGCACCGTTTTACTACCAGTTTATGTCGGCACTGTTTTCGGCACAGATGGGATTCATGTACAGATTCTCCAACAAGCGTGGGCACGCCATGGTCGAAGATGTGTTTCCGATTTCCTCCGATAGTGAAAAACAGATCGGAAGCAACAGCATCCAGCTCGATTGGCACGTAGAAGACGCTTTTCACAAAGCCCGGGCTGACTACGTATCGCTGCTATGTCTTCGATCCGACCCGGCAGCTAGAACGCTCCTCGCCGCTGCCCGGAAGATCGTGGAAGAGCTACCTGAGGAAACAAGAATGCAGCTGCAGCGGCGCGATTACACATTCCACTCTGACGAAACATTCCTGTCAGGCCAAGCATTCAAGCGAACCTCGTACATCATCGAACCGTCGCAGGATCCAGAGTTCTTGTTTGATCCGGCCTTCACCGCTGCCAACAGCAAAGCAGCGGAACTTGCACTCATCACGCTCACTGAGCGGATAGAGCGCTGCCACCAATCCATCGCCCTGCAGACAGGCGACCTTCTCATCTTCGATAACCGGCGTGTCGCCCATTCGAGGACCGAGTATCAACCACGCCATGATGGCTCAGACCGATGGCTGGTTCGCAGCCTGATGGTCGAGTCTACCTGGAAGTTGAAGGATTCGGTCAGCGGCACAGACCCATTGACTGTCGCATAAAGGAGATTCAAGGCATGGCCAGTCTGATGAAGAGCATAATCGACAAGAACCAGCCCAAAACCAGCCCTTACGTGGATCAGCTGCTGGACCTTGCACTACGCGCGCATGGGGAGGATTCGCCCGAGTATCGCGGAATCTATCACCAGTACTACACCATCCCCGATGGCGGTGGCGACCTATCCAACGCGCGCCACTTTCAGGCAGAAGTTGCATCTGAACAGGCCAAGACCGGGCTGGAGCGCATGTACCGTCGCGTGGTCGTCGTCGACTTGGTGTCAGCCTGTGCCGCAGAGTGCTCGTACTGCGTGCGTGGCTATTACGATCGCTTCTCGCTGTCCACTGCCAAGCTTGATGACGTCGCAGACGCGGTTGCGTACGACCATCACCTAAGGGAGGTCCTTATCACAGGTGGGGATCCTCTTATCGCCCCAAGAAAGCTTGCCTATCTGATCGAGCGGATCCTCGAGCGTGCACCGAACATCCGCTATGTACGCATCGGCACACGCCTTCCCATCCAGGCCCCCGAACGCTTCGATCCCACACTTTTAGCGCTGTTCGAACGCGCTTCGAAGTCACTCAGAGTGGAAATCGCCTCACAGATCAATCATCCGTTCGAGTTGCAGGAGCCAACAACTTCCCTCTACCGGTCGCTGCGAGGCGTGGGGGTCAACCTGTACAGCCAAAACGTTCTGCTGAAGCGCGTCAATGACAACGTGGAAACGATGACCGAGCTTTATGACCAACTTCGTTACTTGGAAATCGCGCCGCACTACCTCTTCCACGCCGTACCGCTCAAGGGTACCGAGAGGTACCGGACGTCAGTGCAGAGAGGCCTAAATATCATCTCGCATCTCTCGACATCAGGACTGCTGAGCGGCAGGGCAAAACCGCAGTACGCACTGATAACGGATATCGGCAAGGTAATCCTCTATCACGGTAGCATCGTCGCAGATGAGGGATCCAGCCTGAGAATCCGCACCAGCTACCGCCTTGCCGATCGCCTCGCATGGAACCCCTCTTATACGCTTCCTGCAACGGGATCGGTAAACCACGACGGCACCCTAGACGTGCTGTATCCGAACGGTGTCGATGACACTGGGAAATAGAGAAATGCGACGACTCATCTACCTTTTCGACTCCGAATCCAGCATCAGCTCGCTGCATCTTGTCAGCTTTTTCCAGGAGCGGGAACCAGGAATTGAGCTGATCGCAATCGTTGATACAGGCATTGCGGATCGTTCCAGGCTGTCTGCGCTCTTTGATCGACATTACGTCGTTCCCACGACATTCGACCCCCTGGACCCTTGCCCGATGGCGCTGAGCGACGTGGTGGCAGCCGCGCAGGCTGAATTCATCGGCTGTAGCGACATCAGAATCATTGGCTACGGTGAATACACACCGCTTGTTGCCGCTGGGCTGCGGGAGCATTTCAATCTGGATGGCATGCGGGTACAGGAAACGCTGGCCTTCAGGGACAAGCTGGTGATGAAAAGCGTGGTTGGCAATGCCGTACGGGTACCGAAGAACATGCGTTTCGATCGAGCGAAGTATGCTGGCTCGCCTAAGCGCTACCTACAGATGCTGGGGCAGGCGTTGGGCTGGCCATTCATCATCAAACCGGTAAACGCGGCCAGCGCCCTTGGAACACGGATCATCAGGTCCGCCCTCGATGCAGATCCCGCCGCCGCCCTTGCCGAGTTCGCCGGTTCCTTCGAAGCGGAGTCTTACATCACAGGGACACTACTGCATTGCGAGATCGTGTACCGCGACAAGGTACCGCTTGTCGCCTGTTGCAGCAGGTTCAACCGGCCAGTACTTGCGTTGGCTGAAGGAGAATGTGTAGGCAGCATTCCGTTGATGCCCGACGACCCGCTTTCGGTACGCGCCATCGAGTTCTGCCGTCTCGCGCTTGCCCAGACCGGCATTCGCGATGGGATTACGCACACCGAGCTCTTCCTCGATAAGAATGATCAACTGATGTTCCTGGAGACAGCGGCGCGCTGCCCCGGCGGACGGGTCATCGAAGCCTACATGGAGACCATGGGAGTCAATCTCTTGGACCTCGACCAACGCCTTAAGGCCGGACTACCCGTTTCAGTTCGATGTGAGCCATCAGGAAGGGGGGCTTTCTGGGCGGTGATCCCCAAGAAGGCAGGCCGCCTCATCCGCATGAGGGACGCGGGCTTCGGTGGTACATGCGAGGTTCGACCTTTCTTCGAGGTCGGCGATGTGATGGAGGGCCATTCGAACTTCGAACAGATTTTCGGCATCGTTTTCGTCACCGCGCCCAGTTACCAGGCGGCTCAGCGGGACTTCGACAACGTAACCAATGCCACCTTCTTCGATGTCGAACCCGCGTGATGTTGACCTCGATCAGCATCCCCACCTTGGCGACCCGGGTCGAATCACTGCCTGACGGCACACGGATGAGGAACACCATGAACGCACAGACTGCAGACACCTCTGCCAGGAACAACGCGCAGGCCAACGATGGCCTGCCATCCATTCTTCTCGTGCAGAGCCGTCGCTCGACATTCACCCGAAGCGCCCTGAGTCGCAAGGATATTCGGGTCGTCCTTCTTGCCATCGCCGGTGATGAGGTCGACTTGGCCGGCCTGTCCTCACCAGCATTCATCCTCGACCCGGCGTGTGGACTGGCTGAAGAAGTGGCACGGTTCCAGCAGTGGGCAGCAGCAAACCAGTTCAACCCAAACTACTTCTGCAATCCGAATGAGACCATGCAGCACACAGCGCAGCGCTTCGCGGCCGCACTTGGCCTGCCACACCTGACCCAGGCGCAGGTTGAGCTGGTGAGGAACAAGGTTGCGATGAAGATGCTCTATCAGCAGCATGGCATCCCCTGCGCGGCCTTCAGTGTCGTGCGGTCAAGCAGCGACGTCGACTCCTTCGCGGCCCTGCATGGTTACCCGGTCATCGTAAAGCCGGTCGATTCCGATTCATGCATCAACACCTTCCGCGTCGACAGCGCGGCGGAGGTTCCTTGTCTGTGTGACGACGTCCAATGGATGGTAGAGACCTACATCGCCGGCCGCGAGTACCAGATCTGTGCCATCGTCGCTGACGGCAAGGTGCTGGATGCCTATGTTGCGATCAACCCCGTGCCTATCATCGAGGTATTCACAGGAGGGATGAATGCCAACATCACCCTTGCTCCTTCCGAGCAAAAGCCGATCGATCCTGTTGCGATCATGCAGCAGCTTGCTTCGCTTGTAGGCCTCGACCATGGCTATCTGCACGGAGAATTCTTCGTGACTGATGATGGCCGGTTCTTCATGAGTGAGATCGCCGCAAGGTTGAGCGGCTGCGAAGTGCCACTCAATCATGGCCACGCGTATGGCTTTGATCTTCTGCACGCAATCATGGATACCTATGTCGGGCGGCACCCCGAACTTGTTTACACACGTGACATGGCTGTTGGCGATCTGCTGCTGCCGGCGGTTGCCGGCATTGTGACCCGGGTGTCGACAACGCAGCAGCTTATGGCCTATCCCGGTGTGCTCAGCTGCCAGATGAACGTTGCGATCGGCGATTGCATTCAGCCAAAGCGGTCGTCCGGATTCTGTGCCGGCTACGTACAGGTCGAAGGGCGGACGTCTGCCGAGGTGCAGGAGCGCATGCAACGGATCCTCGACGGATTTGTCCTGGATGTCGCCGACACCACTTCTTGAACCCCATGCAGGAGCAACAATTGAACCACTTCACCGCGCTGATGGGGCTTCTGGGTATCCCCGCCGTACGCTGGGTCATAGTCAGCTGCCTGTTGGCGAACGTCGGCGCTGGCATGGTGCTGCTCACCATGTCGTGGACAGTCGTAAACCAACACGCATCCGTGCCCGCACTGGCGGGACTGATGGTGTGTTTCTGGCTGCCCTCCCTGCTTCTTGCCCCTGCAATCGGCCTGCTGGTCGACCGGGTGGACAGACGTCACATCGTCATGGCGACGAAGATCCTGCGGGTGGTCGCTCTTGTTGCTGCCGCTGCACTCTACGTCAGGCACCCGGGCGTTGCTGCGTTGATGGCACTGGCGTTCGTGATGGGCTCCTGTGCTGCCCTGTACACGCCAGCCCTGCTGGCCATGGTCCGTGAGCTGGTCGACGACAGCAGGCTGCTGCATGCCAATTCCACGGTCGACATCGCGTTCGAGGTTGGTTTCATCGTCGGCATGCCCGTCAGCGGAGCATTCATGATGGTCGCTTCACCGGCGACGGTGCTGCTGATAGCCGCAGGTCTTTTCGCAGCGGCGTTTCTCTGCCTGCTGTTCGTGCGCAAGGAACATCTGGAGTTCTACTGCGATCCAACCAGCAAGGGCAGCTACTGGCAGGACACCCGGGAGGGCGTCCGCTACCTGCTGAGCGAGCATAGGCTGGTTCTGCTGTACAGCATACAGATGCTCGTCTACGTCACTCTGATGACAACCAGCATCCTGCTTGCACCGTTCGCCAAGGCGGTACTGGACCTGAGTTCAGGCCAGTTTGGTGCAATAGAAGCGTCGCTGTCGGTAGGTGCTGTGGTAGGGGCGTTCGTCCTTCCGGCTGCCGCTACGCGGTGGGGCTATGGTCCTTCATTGGTGGCCGCGACGCTTGTAATGGCCGTGTCTTTTGCGATCTTTGCCCTGACCAGTTCGTTCTGGAAGGCATTCTTCCTCTACTTTGTGATCGGCACCTGCCTGGCCGCCTGGCCGGTGGTGACCACTGCCGCACAGCGGCTTACCGAGAAGGGCATGCAGGGGCGTGTACAGACCGCAGCCAACGCGGTCTCCAGCGTTCTCATACTCGCCATGTATGGCCTGGTCGGCGGAGCCAGCGCCCATGTTTCGATCCGCTGGAGCTATGCTTCAGTTGTGATCATCTCAGCGATGGCATGCGGCATTGCCTACTACGCGTACTTCGTCTGCAAGGAGCCCGTTGCAGATGGACCTGCGTAATGGAAGCGATCGGGTGCGTGGCTGCTGAGGCTTCGGTGCCACCGGCACCGCCGATGGACATGTGGCCAGGCACCGCGCTGCGCCGCCCTCACCTGCCCTTGGGCGGAGCCGTCGATCCCCGCAACATCAGGCTGAAATCCAGCGTCTGCTGAAGCGGCACATCGACACGTTCGATGATGGCGAGCAGAAGGTTGACCGCGCGCTCACCGATCTCGCGCATCGGTTGCCGGATGGTCGTCAATGGAGGCGTGAGGTAACGCGATGACGCCAGGTCGTCGAAGCCGACGATGGAGACGTCATCCGGCACGCGGATGCCCAGGTCACGGCAGGCTGCCAGCGCACCCAGCGCCATCTGGTCGCTGAAGCAGAAGATCGCGGTGGGTGCGGTTGCGGGCGGCAGCAGTGCCATCGCGGCCGCATGGCCGGACTCCACGGAAAAGTCACCCGGCACGACGCTGAGGTGGCGCAGGCGGCCACGCGCCCTGCCGGCGGCGCGCACGCCTTCCAGCCGTTGCGTGTGCAGGGGATTGTCGGGCGGTCCGCCCACCACAGCGATCCGCTCGTGTCCCAGTCCGTACAGGTGCTCCATCACAGCGCGCGCGGCGGCCGCGTTGTCGATGTGGACGCTGGGGATGCCCAGCGCGGGATCGAACTCGCAGCCATTGACCACCGGTGCAGCGGTACCTCGTTGCTGGACAATCTCCCGCGCCGTCGGCGGCAGGCGATGCCCCAGCACGATCAGACCATCGGCCTCGTTGCGCCGGAGCATCTGCGCGTAGCGCTCCTCGCGCTCGGGCAGGTTCTGGGTGTCGCCCAGCAGGACGGCGTAGCCAACGGCCTGCGCCGCATCCTCCGCGCCCTGCAGGATCTGCGCGAAGAACGGGTTGGCGATGTCCGGCACGGTGACCAGGATCTTGCCGCTGCGCTGGGTCTTGAGTGTCCTGGCCACCGTGTTGGGCACGTAGCCCAGCGCAGCAGCGGCCTGCTCGATGCGCGCGCGTGTAGCCGGCAGCACTTTGTCCGGCCGGGAAAGCGCTCGCGACACCGTGCCTGCGGAGACGCCGACGTGCCTTGCGATGTCGTAGATGGTGGCCATGGCGTTACCTCTTCCTTCCGCTGTGCAGTGCACAACGGGTCTTTCGAATGCCCCTGCTAGGATAATGCAATCGATTGCATCGAGGGCGAATCAACGTGAAGACGCTCAAGGGTCCAGCGCTGTTCCTGGCGCAGTTCATCGGCGACACACCTCCCTTTGATCGGCTGGACACGCTGGCCGGATGGGCCGCGGGGCTGGGCTATTCTGGCGTACAAGTGCCGACCAGCGCGCCCCACCTGTTCGATCTGGCCGAGGCGGCGCGCAGCCAGGCGTACTGCGACGACGTCAGCGGCATGCTGGGCGGACATGGCCTGCAGATCACCGAGCTGTCCACTCACCTGCAGGGGCAGCTGGTTGCCGTCCATCCGGCCTATGACAGCCTGTTCGACGGATTCGCGCCGCCGGACAAGCGTGGCGATCCGGCCGCCCGCCAGGCCTGGGCGGTGGAGCAGATGCTGCTGGCCGCCAAGGCCAGCCAACGCCTGGGGCTGACCGCGCATGCCACGTTCTCCGGCGCACTGGCCTGGCCTTACTTCTATCCCTGGCCGCAGCGGCCACCCGGGCTGGTGGACGAAGCCTTCGCCGAACTCGGCCGACGCTGGCGCCCGATCCTGGATGCCTTTGACGCCTGCGGCGTGGACCTGTGCTTCGAGATCCATCCCGGCGAGGACCTGCATGACGGCGCGACCTTCGAGCGCTTCCTCGACGTGGTGGACCACCATCCCCGCGCGAAAATCCTGTACGACCCCAGCCATCTGCTGCTGCAGCAGATGGACTACCTCGGCTTCATCGACCGTTACCACGATCGCATCGGCATCTTCCACGTCAAGGACGCGGAATATCACCCCAGTGCCAGCAGTGGTGTGTATGGCGGCTACCAGGACTGGATCGATCGTCCGGGGCGGTTCCGTTCACTCGGCGATGGGCAGATCGACTTCAAGGCGATCTTCTCGAAATTCGCCCAGTACGACTTCCCCGGCTGGGCAGTGCTGGAATGGGAGTGCTGCCTGAAGCACCCGGAAGACGGTGCACGGGAAGGAGCCACCTTCATCCGCGACCACATCATCCGCGTGACCGAACGCGCCTTCGACGACTTTGCCGACAGCGGCACCGATCCCGGATCACTGCGCCGCATGCTCGGGATCTGAGACATCACTGCCTGGGAGGGCAAGCCATGACGCACACCATGTCGCGCTTGGGCGCGATGATGTTTCTGCAGTTCTTCATCTGGGGGGCATGGTTCGTCACCCTGGGAACCTATCTGGTGCAGGGCCCGCTGCAGGCCAGCGCAAGCCAGGTGGCGACGGCCTTCCTCAGCCAGTCCATCGGTGCCATCGTCGCGCCCTTCCTGGTTGGCCTGATCGCTGACCGCTACTTCGCGGCGCAGCGCATCCTTGCGGTCCTGCACCTGGCTGGCGCAGTGCTGATGTGGCTGGCGTCCACCGCAACCAGCTTCAGCATGTTCTCCGCCTGCGTCATGGGCTACATGCTGCTGTTCATGCCGACGCTGGCACTGGCCAACAGCGTGGCGATGCGGCACATGCAGTCGCCCGAGAAACAGTTCCCGCTGGTGCGGGTGGCCGGCAGCGTCGGCTGGATCGTGGCAGGCGTGCTGATCGGCTGGCTGGGCTGGGAACAGGCACACCGGCTCGAGCTGACCTTCCGAATGGCCGCGATGGCGTCGCTGGCGCTGGGCCTGTATGCGTTCACCCTGCCGCACACCCCGCCGCTGGCACAGCAGCGCGACGCCGGCCTGGGGCAGATCCTGGGGCTGGATTCGCTGCGACTGCTGAAGTCACGCTCGTACCTGGTGTTCTTCCTGGCGTCCATCGCGATCTGCATCCCGCTGGCGTTCTACTACAACTTCACCAACCCGTATCTCAACGACCTGGGCGTGCGCGGCGCGGCGGGCCTGCAGTCGCTGGGACAGGTCTCCGAAGTCCTGCTGATGCTGGCCATGCCGTTCCTGTTCGTGCGGCTGGGGGTGAAGACGATGCTGGCGGTGGGCATGGCCGCATGGGTCGTGCGTTACGTCATGTTCGCCTTTGGTGATGCGGGCGGTGGCTTCTCGCTGCTGGTGATCGGCATCGTGCTGCACGGCATCTGCTACGACTTCTTCTTCGTCACCGGCCAGATCTACACCGATGCGCATGCCGGCCCGGCCGCGCGCAGCAGCGCACAGGGATTCATCACCCTGGCCACATATGGCGTGGGCATGCTGATCGGTACGTTCCTGTCCGGCGCGGTGGTGGAGCACTTCACCACTGCAGCCGGTCCGGACTGGCAACAGATCTGGCTGTTCCCGGCAGGCGTCGCGCTGATCGTGCTGATCGCCTTCCTGCTGCTGTTCCGCGACCGGCCGGTGGTCGCGGCCGCACCTTCCACGCCCTGAGGACCCACCTGATGCCAAAACCTGGAATCGCCATCGTCGGCACGGGAATGATCGGTGCCGTGCACCGGCGCGCGGCGCTGCTGGCGGGTGCCGACATCCGTGGCGTGGCCGCATCGTCTCCGCAGCGCGCACGCGACGTGGCGCAGGCGTGGGGTGTCCCGCGTGCCTATCGGGACATCGAGGAGGTGGTCGCCGATCCACAGGTGCAGGTCGTGCACGTATGCACGCCCAACCACCTGCACCGCCCCATGGCACAGGCCGCACTGGAAGCCGGCAAGCACGTGGTCTGCGAGAAGCCGCTGGCCACCACGCTGGAGGACGCCCGGGCGCTGGCGGCGTTGGCTACCGCCAACGCGCTGGTCGCCACGGTGCCCTTCGTCTACCGCTACCACCCGGTGGTCCGCGAGGCGCGCGCACGCATCGCCCATGGCGAACTGGGGCCGCTGCACCTGATTCACGGCAGCTACCTGCAGGACTGGCTGCTGGACCCGGGCAGCAACAACTGGCGCGTGGACCCGGCGCTGGGCGGCGCGTCGCGCGTGTTCGCCGACATCGGCTCGCACTGGTGCGACCTGGTGGAATGGGTCAGCGGCGAGCGCTTCGCCGAGGTCAGCGCGGCATTCGACACGGTGATCGCCGAACGCAGCACCGACACCGGGCAGAGCTTCACCACAGCAGCGGCCTGTGGCGCGATGCAGGCGGTCACCAGCGAGGACGTGGCCGCGGCGATGTTCCGTACCGACGCCGGGACGCTGGCATCGTTGATGGTCAGCCAGGTATCGGCCGGACGCCACAACCGCCTCTGGTTCGAGATTGATGGTGCCAGGGCCAGCGTGGCGTTCAACCAGGAAGACGCCGAGCGGCTGTGGATCGGCCAGCCCGACCAGCGCGAGGAAGTATTCGTGCGCGGGCCGGGCGCCGGCAGTGCCGAACAGCGCCGGCTGTCGCTGTTGCCGGCCGGGCACGCGCAGGGCTACGGCCACTGCTTCGAGGCATTCGTCGCCGACACCTACCGCGCCATCGAAGGCGAGCGACCGGATGGCCTGCCCACCTTCGAAGACGGCGTGCGCTCGGCGCTGATCGTCGACCGCGTCATCACCTCGGCCAGGACCCGTGCCTGGACCGCCATCGGTTGAACCCCGGGAGCATCTCATGATGAACACGCCTGCCCGCAGAACTGCCACCCTCGCCCTGCTGCTGTTCGCTGCCCTGCCCGTCCTGGCACACGAAGCCGCCAGCCCGCACAAGCCCATTGCCGTGCAGATGTACACACTGCGCAACGCCGGCCCGCTCGACCAGCAGTTGAAGATCGTCCACGACGCCGGCGTGGATGCGGTGGAAACGGTGGGCACGCAGGGCGTCAGCGCCAGCGAACTCAAGCAGTTGCTGGACCGGTATTCGATCAGGGCGATTTCCTCCCACGTGCAACTGGCCGAGCTGCGCAAGGACCTGGACGGCGTGGTGGCCTTCAACCGGTTGATCGGCAACACCACCCTGGTGGTGCCTTACCTGGACGCGAAGGATCGGCCGACCGATGCCGCAGGCTGGACCGCGCTGGGCAAGGAACTGGGCGCGATCGCCAAGCAGGTACGAGCCAAGGGCATGCGCCTGGCCTACCACAACCATGATTTCGAACTGGTCGACTTCAATGGCCGGACCGGCCTGGAACTGCTGTTCGCAGCGGCCGGGCCGGACCTGCAGACCGAGCTGGACCTGGCCTGGGTCGCGCGTGCAGGCCTGGACCCGGCGGTGATGCTCGGCAAGTTCCGCGGCCACCTGTTTGCGGTACACGCCAAGGACAATGCAGCCAAGGGCCAGGCCGAAGACGAGGGCGGCTTCGCTGCCGTCGGCCAAGGTGTGCTGGACTGGCGCGCGATCCTGCCAGCCGCCGCAGCGGCCGGCGTGCACTGGTACATCCTCGAGCACGACCAGCCACGCGATCCGGCCAAGGTCATCCAGACCGGCGCGGACTACCTGCGTGGACACCTGCCCGCCAACGTGTCCACCCGTGCGCAGCACTGATGCCTGAAGGAGGCCCCACATGAAGACGATCCTGGCAATGGCCGTGGCCCTGGGCAGCATGAGCGTTGCGACAGCCGCATGGTGCAAGGATGACCCGGCCGCCGGTGCGAAGCTCTACACCGCCAACTGCACGGCCTGCCACGGTGCCGATCGTGCGGGCATGCCCGGCGCATTCCCGGCGCTCACCGATATCGGCAAGCGCATGGCACCCGCGCAGATCAAGGAAAAGATCAGCAAAGGTGGCGGGCTGATGCCGCCCTTCTCCCAGCTGTCGCAGCAGGAAATAGATGACATCGCCAGCTACTTGGCCAAGTAAACGGCCGGCGATCACGCCGGCCGAGTGCCGCTACAGCTCGCGCACCCAGATATTGCGGTAGCTGACCTTGGAATCATGTTCCTGCAGGTAGAGCGGCGCGCACGCATGGGGCGAATACGAGGGCGCGCCGATGTACTCGGTCTTGCCCGCCAGCACGGTGTCGTCCTGCACCAGCACGCCGTTGTGCAGGACGGTGATGCGCGCAGGCGACACAAGCCCACCGCCCACTGAGAAGCGCGGTGCCTTCCAGAGGATGTCGTAGGCCTGCCACTGCCCCGGTGCACGCGAAGCATTCACCAGCGGCATGGCCTGCTTGTAGATGGAGCCGGCCTGACCGTTGGCATAGGTCGGGTTGTTGTAGCTGTCCAGCACCTGCAGCTCATAGAGTTCCTGCAGGAAGATGCCGCTGTTGCCCCGGTTCTGGCCGTCGAAACCCTTGGTCTCGACAGGTGTGCGCCACTCGACATGCAGCTGGATATCGCAGAAGCGCTGCTTGGTGCGGATGCCCTTGCTGCCCGGCACGATGGTCAGGGCGCCGTCGGCGACGGTCCAGGGCACACGCCCACCCTGCTCCGACTCCCAGGCCGAGGCATCCTTGCCATCGAACAGCACGATGGCGTCGGACGGCGCCTTGCCCGGCGGTGTGGCGACGGTTGCAGGCACGGGCGTCCATACCTCGGTCTTCGCTGGATCGCGCGCGGGATCGGCCGCGGCCTGCGCGAACGCCGATGCAGCGGCCAGCATGCCGGCGGCGATCAATAGCGGCGTGATCTTCATGGCGTGATCCATCAGCTGGTCCCCCAGGCGGGCGTGCCGGGAACATAGGCCAGGTCGCCGTCGTAGCGGCCCGGCACGGCGACGTAACGCAGCACTTCGGTCGCGCCAACCTTGGAGGTAAAGAAACCGAAGATGGTGAGCTGCTTGAACATCGTGAAGTAATGCGGCATCGGTTCTCCTGCCTCGGCGGTGCCGGTTTCGGTCACCTCGACCGCGTGCTTCCTGGCCTCTGCATCCAGCGCGCGCAGCAGTTCAGTGCGGGCCTGCGGCGCAAGTGAAACGAAGCGGCCGCCGGCGCGTTTGTCGATATCGGCCAGGCCAGCACGGAACGTCGCCTGCTGCCGGGCGGTGTAGCAGTCGCTGACGAACGTCGCCATGAACGCACCGGCGCCTGTGTCTTTCGCCCCCGGCGTTTTCGTCCGCGGCAGGATGGTCTCGGCGATCTCGTCCAGCGTGCCGACATCCGCGTCCGAGAAGCGCGTCTTCGCCCATGCGGCGGGAGCCTGTGCCTGACCGAGCGCGGGCAGGCCGATCATCGCCGCACCGGTGGCGGCGACGATCATTTTCAGCAGTTCGCGGCGGTCCATCACAGGTTCCCCGCTTTCAGTTCGCGCACGGCATGGTCAGCAGCCCGCGCGGTCAGTGCCATGTAGGTCAACGAAGGATTCACGCACGCGCTGGAGGTCATGCAGGCACCGTCGGTCACATAGACGTTGGGCGCATCCCAGACCTGGTTGTGCTGGTTCAGCACGGACGTCCTGCGGTCACGGCCCATGCGCGCGGTCCCCATCTCATGGATGCCCTTGCCCGGGGCGTAGTCGTTGTCGTGCATCTCCACGTCCTTGACGCCGGCGGCCTCGAGCATCTCGGCGGCATCGGCGGCCATGTCCTTGCGCATGGCCAGTTCGTTGGCGCGCATGGATACATCCATCGCCAGCACCGGCAGACCCCACTTGTCCTTGCGGTCCCGGTCCAGGCGGATCGTGTTGTCGTGGTGCGGCAGGATTTCGCCGAAGCCGGTCATGCCGATGCGCCAGTCACCGGGCACGGTCAGCGCCTCCTTCAGGTCGGCGCCGATGTTCAGTTCGGCGATCTCGCGCGACCACCCCGTGCGGCTGGCACCGCCCTGGTAGCCGAAACCACGCAGGTAACCGCGCTTGTCAGCGGCCACGTTGCGGAAGCGGGGAATGTAGAAGCCGCAGGGACGACGGCCGAAGTAGTACTTGTCCTCGAAGCCTTCGACCCGACCGGAGGCACCCGCGCCGAAATGATGGTCCATCACGTTGTGTCCCAGCTCGCCCGACGATGAGCCCAGCCCGCCCTCCCACACATCGGTGGCCGAGTTCATCAGCAGCCAGGTCGAATTGAATGAGGAGGCGTTGAGGAAGATGACCTTGGCCGTGTACTGGTAGGTCTGGCCGGTCTCTGCGTCGATGATCTCCACGCCCCGCGCTCGCTTGCGGTCCTTGTCGTAGAGCACTTCCTTGACGATGGAGAACGGCCGCAAGGTCAGGTTGCCGGTCTTCATCGCCGCCGGCAGTGTCGCCGCCTGGGTGGAGAAATAGGCGCCGAAGGGACAGCCGAGGATGCACTTGTTGCGGTACTGGCAGTTGACGCGGCCCTGCTCGGGCATCGGCTTGGTGATGTTCGCCGTGCGCGAGTGGATCATGTGCCGGGTTCCGCCGAAGGCCTTCCTGATCCGCGCGGCCACGTCCTTTTCGACGATGTTCAACGGGATCGGCGGCAGGAACTCGCCGTCCGGCAGCACGTCCAGCCCTTCGCGCGTACCGGCGATGCCGGCGAATTTCTCCACATGGTCGTACCACGGCGCGATGTCGGCGTAGCGGATGGGCCAGTCGGTGGCGATGCCGTCCTTCAGGTTCGCCTCAAAATCCAGGTCGGAGAAACGATAGCTCTGTCGACCCCACATCAGTGAGCGACCGCCGACATGGTAGCCGCGGAACCAGTCGAATCGTTTGGTCTCGATGTACGGCGATTCCTGTTCGTCGGCCCACATGCCCTGCAGGTTCTCGGCCAGCGCGTAGTCGCGCATCAGCACCGGGAAGGCGGCCTTCATCGCCTGTGTAGGCCGGTTGCGATGCGGGAAATCCCACGGCTCCTTCATCGCGTTGACGTAGTCCTTGACGTGCTCGATGTTGCGTCCGCGTTCCAGCATCAGGACCTTGAGGCCTTTCTCGGTCAATTCCTTCGCCGCCCAACCGCCACTGATTCCCGAGCCAACAACGATGGCGTCGTAATGATTGTCTGCCATGGATCTCTCACCTGGTGGATATCGTTTCAGACGTCGCAGAGGCGGATGGCCTCGCGCAGCGAACCGACGGGATCCGGTGCCGCAGGCATGAATTCCTGCGCCAGATACCCATCGAAACCGGTGTCGCGGATCGCGCGACAGATGGCGGGGTAATTGAGTTCCTGCTGGTCCCCGATCTCGTGCCGGCCCGGCACGCCCGCGGTGTGGTAATGCTTGAAACAGGCGTGGTGCCTGCCGATGGTGGCGATGATGTCGCCCTCCATGATCTGCATGTGATAGATGTCGTACAGCAGGCCGAAGTTGTCCGAGCCGAGCCGCTGGCACAGCTCCACGCCCCAGGCGGAGTGGTCGCACAGGTAGTCGCGATGATCGACCCTGGAGTTCAGCAGCTCCATCACCAGCACCACGCCACGTTCCTCGGCATGCCCGAGGATGCGCTTGAGGCCGGCCTCGGCATTGGCCATGCCCTCCTGCGGGTCCATCCCGTTGCGGTTGCCGGAAAAGCAGATGAGGTTGCGGTAACCGGCATCGGCCACCAGGTCGATATGCCGCGTGTAGCGCTCCACCAGCTGATCGTGGAACTCACGGCCGGCAAAGCCCTTGGTAAGGCCCAGCTCCGCGCCGTTGCACATCGAGCTGTATACGCCGTGGGCCTTCAGCGTGGGCCAATCCTCCGGGCCCACCAGGTCAATGGCGGCAAAACCGATGCCCTTCACCGTCTGGCAGAGCTGGGCGACCGACAGCTGCGGGAAGGTCCAGCGGGCCACGGAATGCTTCAGGTTGCCCTTGAGCGGCGCCGTGGCGGCAAACGCAGGCAGAACGCCCGCAGCGCCCAAGCCAAGGCCAAAGCTCGCAGCGGCCGCCATGCGCAGCGCATCGCGCCGCGTGAGGCCCGGGGCCGGTCTGATCGAATGGATGGACATCCACCTGCCGGCCTCCCAACCGGTATCAAACGCAACGATTCACGGCAATGCAATCGATTGCACCATAGGGGAGGAAATTGTCTGTTTGCAAGTCGCGGTGCACGAAAATCAATGCTGCGGGGCACCACGGCAAGCCCGATTCCGGCCCCATCGCAGCTGAGCGGCCAAGGCGTGCAGCATTGCGGGAAAGCGAACGCGGGTGAAGCTCAGGGCATTCCCCGCTCACCCTGGGATCGGGCCAACGCGCGCAGGTGTTGATGCCAGCGCGGTTCGAATTCCGCGTAGCTGCCGATCAGCTGCTGGAAGGCCGCTGGATTTCCGCCTCGGTGCAGAAGCAGCAGAGCTTGCCGACGATGGGCTTGGCCGTCGCCTTCCATCAGGAAGTGGACCAGGCTCCACCACGCCACGTAGTAGCCGTTCACGTGCGCTGCGACGGGCGGTGCGCTGTCTTCCACCAGTTGCCGCAGGGTGGGCAGCGGCGCATTTTCGAGGCTGGGCCGCCCGGCGCTATCGAAGCGCAGTTCGCTCAGCCACCAGACCGGGTAGCCGGCCGGATCCGGCGTGCCCACGTGCAGCGTTCCGCCTGAAAGCCTGCTGGCGCCGAAGTAACAGGCCATCCCTTCGTTCATCCAGCGTCGCGGGGACAGGCCACTGGCCTCGGCCAGCAGCTGATGGGTCACTTCATGCAGCATCCACTGATGGGGCGCGTCGCCCTCGCCCGGATAGGCAAAGGCGTAAGGTCGGCGGTAGTACGCCTCGGCCCATGGGCTGCTGCGGTTGTGTGCCTTGAAGTCGGCCTGGTCGCGGTACAGCACCAACTGGAAAGGCCCGGCGGTGCCCCGCTGCCCCACGGTCATCGCATACGACCGATGCAGCGCTTCCACGGCCATGCCGACCGCAGCGGTCTGTTGCGGGTTTGCGGCGCTGTGGATGAGGAAGTGCGGTGTACGCGACGCCATCGCAGGCAGGCCAGGTGGCGCGGTCGTAGCTGATTGGCGCCGGGAATCGCGGTTACCGCCGTCGCCGCAGCCGCCGAGAATCAGCAGCAGGGCGACGGTGGCTAGGCGGAAGCGCGTCATGTGCACCCACGCTACAACAAAAAACCCCGGCAGGCGCTGGGCCTTGCCGGGGTTCTGCAGGCCGGAGCCTGGCGGGAATCAGAACGGTTGTGACTACCAAACGTGTAAACAAATCCTCGCTGGTCAAGCAAGGTAGGCGTTCTGTTGGATTGAGCCTGTTCGAACGTAAACATCTGCACTCGTCAGGTGCACCCGTCAGTCAAGAGCATCGACACGGCCCGGCAGGCGCGCGCGCCAGGGATATCCCCGCCTTCAAGCCATTCCTTTACTTCATCCAGGCCCAAGAACTTCGCCGTCCTCATCATCCAAACCAAGGCAACGCCTGCCTTGGGGCGAATCAAAAACAATGTTCTCGCGCAAAAGCTTGAGAAATTCATCGAAGACAACGCTGCCAGCCACGCACGGCTGGGAGAGCAACCTCATCAAGGCGTAGAGCTCGTGACGTCGAGCGAAAGTAATCGATCAAGCCAAGGCTTCGCGATTAGCGAACGCGTCAGCTATTCGTCTTCGTCACCTGCAGCCTCAACGCTATCGTTGATTAACTGAAGGGCCCTGCGATGCTCTTCGAGGACTGTGTCATGGGCGGGTATACCAGGACAAGCAATCTTGGAGAAGGCATGAATGACCCCCTTAGCCTCCTCATATCGTTCCAGCCGAAGCAGGCAGTCCACGAGTCCAGACGCGACCAACACATCGCGAGGACGAAGCTTCTCAAGCGCACGAAGCGCCCAGAGGGACAACTCCGCATCATCGCTCCGAAAACCAATCCCAACAAGAAACAACCACGCGACCTCACAAGCGGGATCGCGCTTTACAAGATCCAAAAGGTGGTGACGCGCGCCATTGTCGTCACCCGCCTCAAGCATACTGGTAATTTCATCAATATCCATCAAGGTCGCTCTGCTTCATTAACTTCTGACACCGATAGGGAACGCACCCGAGCATACATCGTGCCAAATTACCACCCCAGACACCCGGCTGATTGAAATCACCCTTGGCGCGCGTGCAGGTAGTCTTACAGCCTTGGATATGGCTTTGGCAGTCAGCAACGAAGTCGTCGTCATCCCCGTCGGCACACGCAGATTTGATCAATGCAACAGCCATCTGCGACGCTGGGCTATGCGGATTCAGAATACCATTCGGCCCAACTCCCAACATCTCACCCGCCTTAAGCGCATTCCTAAGGCTATCGGCGTTGATCTTTGGACCGAAGTCCCAGTTGCCGTTCGGATCACTGAGGTCGAGGTAGAGCGTCACTTCATGCACAGGAAGGCCACTGCCCCCCGGAGTACCGAGTGCTGCTCTCCGTTCTAAAATCTCATTCGCTCAGGTGTGTAGCCAGTCATCTATCAATACCTGGCCGCAGGTAGAAGTCCAGATCACGGCGGGATTCTGCCAGAAACTAATGTGGTTAACGAAAAAGGCCCCCATCCATAAAGATGAGGGCCTCTATCAACACTAAAACCATTAAGTAGGAACTAGAACGGAATATCGTCGTCAGCGAAGTCATCCATCGGCGGCGCCGACTGCTGCGGCTGCTGCTGCGGACGCTGCTGGCCGTAGCCGCCGCCCTGGTTGTAACCACCGCCCTGGCCGCCACGCTGGTTGCCACCGCCACCGTATTCCTGGCGCGGGGCCTGCTGGCGCTGCGGGCGCTCGCCGCCAGCGAAGTTGCCACCGCCGCCACCGCCGCCTTCACCGCGGCCGCCCAGCATCTGCATTTCATCGGCGACGATGTCGGTGGAGTACTTCTCCACGCCGTCCTGGCCGGTGTACTTGTCGTAACGCAGGCTGCCTTCGACGTACACCGAGCTGCCCTTGCGCAGGTACTCGCCGGCGATCTCGCCGAGCTTGCCGAAGAACACCACGCGGTGCCATTCGGTACGTTCCTGCTGGTTGCCATCCTTGTCCTTGCGGACGCTGGTGGTAGCCAGGCTGATGCGGGTGATCGCCATGCCGCTCTGGGTGTACTTCACGTCCGGGTCGTTGCCGAGGTTGCCGACCAGGATGACTTTATTCACTCCCCTTGCCATTCTACTAACTCCAAACTATTGATATTTAAGGGAAATTTTGTAATTTTTCGTTCGAAGACTATACGAAGCGTCATCTCCGAAGCAGCGCCTATTCCGGCGGCAGTCGCGGTGACATGGCCGGGTTGAGGCCCCTCCGAAGAAGGGCGGGCGAGCTACCCAAATCTTATCACTCAGACAGTCTCATGAGTCTTTGCGATAGACTACTTCTGAACGCTTGCGACGCGGCTCGGCAACCATAAGTCGCTCGGGGGTTGCGGATCCGCGGCCTGACGACGCAACCGCCAGCCAAGCCAAAGCCAGTGGCAGTACGAGGCCCCTAAATCCCTCGAACACTAAAGGAGCGATGACCCATAGCTGGTCAGTCTGAAGTGCGCCCGAGCCTTTGCTCGGGAAGTCTCAAGCAGCTGCTCTACGCCTACCCCACCATTCCACAAGCAGACAGCTCCCGGACTCAGCAGGAACAGATCGCTCGAAGACCTGAACCATCGTCAATGCTGCGGAAATGACAGAGACAATTCCATAGGTGCCTCGCATTCTGATGGTCTTGGGCCTTCCAGTTGAGATGGAAGATTTCGTGGCCTTAGTCGTCAGACTACTAAACAGAAACAGGCTACCCGAGACTGACCACTAGAACACAGTAAGTACTGAGGAATTTCTCGCATAGTGAGGACACATCGCGCTGCCAGCACCATGTGACGCTCAGTGTCTTCGCGCAAGATCTCCAGGACGCGCAGACACAGCTATGCGCAGCCCTCCGAACCGACGTCAATGATCAGCTGAGAGCGATCGCGTACCACCAGAAGACTTATGGCCTTCAGCAGCCCCTTGTTATTCTTGATCTTCTCCAGGCCCGTATCCTGCGACTGACGAGACCCGCAGGTGTACTTGGGCAACTGCATCTTTGCCAAAGTGTCTACTTCCCGAGATTCTTGGCTGGCGGCGCCTTCAAAGAAGTGCTTGGCCTAGGAATAGACGGCTGTTGACAGCGTTCTCTGTTCTGTCGACAGCGTGCATCTGAATGATCCTCTGCCGATGCGGCACTATGAAGAACCGAAGTTGGGCGATCTGGTACAGCCGCCAAGCTCACTCCGGGCACTGATTTAACGGCAGGGTACTGGCTTCGAGCATTGCCAACGCGCCCATCCACAAATGCAAACCAGCCACAAGCCAAGCTCAGGGCAACAACGGCTGCGCCCCCCAACCAAGCTGTGGTCATAAACGATCTCTCGGCCCTCCGGGTAGGCTCCGTCACTAGCGTCGTGTACTCTGCGTTCGGAAGGAAGCGGTACAAGCGATGCTGCCACTCACTACGAAGGGAGCGCTGCAGCTGCATAAAGCGAATGCCCGACGCAATGATCATTGCTATGTAGACAAGAACGACAAGCACGATCGAAACGATCAAAACCGAAGGCGCATTGGCAGCGACGCGGGCCGCAACTAGGCCGATCCCCGTTGCCACTGCTGCTGAGACGGCACCAGTTAGCTGGCGACTCATTTCCGACAGCTTTGCCGTTTCATCGGTAACAGTCTTTCGGAGCTCGCCCAAGACCTTCAACGTATCGCGAGCCGTCTCAGACAAAGACATCTGGTAGGCAATCTGAGCACTTTCCAGAGCGTGCTTTAGATGGGATTTTAGGAACTCCAAGGTTCCGCCTTGCGAGGAACCTGACCGAGCGAGTTCTCCCGCCAAGAGCGTGTGCCTCAGCTCAGCCTCTCGCTCATTCTCAAAGATCCATGCAACCACACATTGCAGTGTGTTGAATGCATCCCGACCGAGCGGCTCCTCATCATGCTTGAGCCACGAAAGCTCCAGCCGTGGAGGCCCTCGAAACTTCAGTCGAGCGTCATCAGGATCTATCTCGCTTGGCAGGCAAGCGATGAGTGCAGCCGTAGCTGCGGCGACCCATATCTGTGCCGCCGGCTGGCTGAAGCTCGCCTCTTCCAGCTCACCCGTGAGCCACAGGCGAACGTCGATCGGCACTCGCCGGATCTGCGTATACTCCCGCACCAACCTGCGAGGTGATTTAGTAGCAGGAATCTCGACCGGGGCTATGGACTCATCCCAACCCTGCAGAACACGCTTGCCGCTTGGAATTTGGCCAGTGAATCCGAAAACTGCCCAAATCGGCGCTTGGTTGTCCTCTTGCAACGCCCGCCGGAGGCCTGATCGCGTCAGCAGTCGCAGCACACCTGGAGCTACAGGTGGCTTGTTCATATGCAGACGATACGGCCCAAACCCCTCCGGCACTGGCTGGGTCGCGTCCAGCGGCTCGCCCGCTCGATCAAAGAGCGAGAACTCCCACCCTGCTGCCAAGCACAGAACCTTAAGGGCATCCGCATCGATCTGCGATAACTGCGAAACCACCGCAGCGTCGACTGTTTCAGCGACGAGTGCCTTGCCCTGCTCTACAAGGTGGTCAAGGGCTTCACCGAGCGCCTTCACGGACAATTGTCTCCTCCACAATCAACTCGGTGGTGATGGTGATCACCTCCCCTATGCCGTTGTCTCGGGCGGTTCGCTCAACCGTTACGCCATCTGGGTAGGTCACCGTAACCCCTTCAGTAGTGCGAAGCCTGCGCATCGCGGGCTTGCGCAGAATCTGTCGATCGGGCGGAAAGACGAGACCGGTCAGGCGCTGGCTTCGCAACTTGCGGGTAATACGATTTCGAAGAACAAGTTGCACCTCTTCATTTGGATGGCCGGCGGCGGCAAGAACTGCATCCACAATCGCACCTTCATCGATCTGCTCACGTTCTCGTAGACTGGCCTTTGCTGTTTTGAGCGCTGCGGCGGCATCCTGCTCCGGCAACAGATCAACTGAGGCAATGAGTACCTGCCGCAGGCTCTCAAGCAGAGCACGATTCAAGTCCTCATCGCTGCGCGAACGATCAACATCCAAGAAGATTGAAAAATAGTCCGCGATGTCCGGTGAGGCCTTCGTGCGATCTCGGGCGGATACTTGCGGCTCGGGAACACCCCCATTGATGCGTATCAGCGCCGACTTCTGAACAGCCTTCTTGTCATCAATCAGCGCATGGACAATCTGGCGGAGACGCTGCTGTCCATCCTCCGCAATGGCCTGCTCAATCGCCTCGCGATAGTCATACTTGATCATGCTGTAGATGCGTACAGCGGGATCGTTCACCCGAAGCTCAAAAATGAAGAATGCGCCATCACGGGCAGTTGCAAGATGCTGCCGAGAGAATGCATCGGACAGCGACTGGGCACCCTCTTCAAACTCTATTTCGTTGGTCGCCATCCGCGATAGCTTGTCGCGTGCGGCAGAGTTCTGCCGAAACTCATGGACGGCAGCTACGTCTGTATCACGAATACGGGATAGAAAAAATTCCTCGTACTCAACAGCTCGAGCCGGCTGCGGCTCGAACTCGCCGTCACCAACCACGTGCAAAATCATGCTGTGAATACGCAGTTGCTGACGCTCATCGTCAGTGAGGAAACCCATCTAGTTGACTCCTTGTGCCCCTGGTCCATGTGCGACGACGGGCTCTCGGCGATTGCACCTTATGTCTGTCACGTCGCACGGGCAGAGATTACTCTTTTTTGCGGTTCCATCCACCACGGAAGAAGCCGTTGACCAAATGACCGGTCTGGTCGGAGAGGCTCCTGCGGTCGCCGCAGGAGGGACGGCAGCACTATTGATGACGCCTTGCCTCCCCAGCGGTCCAGCTGCTCCATCTCCGCAGAACGGGGGCAGCTTTGCCTAGATGCAACCGGAATCTGGCTCCCTTTCAGGAACTCAGCCGTCGGCAATTCCGCAGCTCCTATTGCTATTCAACCCTGGTCCTCAGGCCTCCATCCCGCAGGCTGTCGCCGCCTCCAGTGGACCAGGTCCATGGTTCCAACTATCTGAAAACCAGATAGACAGTCTCTGGGTGGGTTGATATCCTTCTCGCTGGATTTGCGATTTGAGGGCTATGTGGCCTATGTCGTTAACCAACCGACCCTCATTTCGCCTTGGCCCGAACTGGACTCTTTCGTCCGTTCGCTCGGCCCCTTCTTGGCATGCGCGTGGTGTGCTCTGGAACGCTCCAGGACGGCAAGCGCCCCGGTGGCAGCAGGCACCCTCGGTTCTGAGGCACTAGACACCTTGGCCTCGCTTCAAGTGTTGGAACGCGCCTGTATCGAAGGTTCCACTTTTGCTGCCAGGTCCTTGTATGAACCATTAGCCTGGAACTATCACCACCGTTGGTCTCGCCCCGGTGTGAACTTGGAGGCGCTGCTGATGGACATCCTCGCCCGCTGGACCGCCGATTGCCCCATTGAAGCGAAGCGACGGCTCGGAGCCTCACTTAGTGAAAGCGACGCTCGGGCATACCTAGCCAACCTCCTACGAAAGCATCGCCTCCCCCCTTCGCTGGGAGACGGCTTGCGAAGTACTCAACTTATGGAATGGCATGCGCTCGGGCTAGGTCGGAAGAGGTACGTGCTATGGGCAAGCCTGCGCAACACCGCTTCACAGCTTCTTCAAAGGGATATGACCGATGCAACGATTCGCCAGATGCTTGATCGAGAGATCAATTCACGAACCATATGGCTCCTTCGTAGGGCCCAGTCTGGAATGCTTGCAACCAGTGATTTTTGCTTTGTGCCGGCCCAAGGTTGGCGCAAGCCATTGATTCTTGATATCGCCATGGAAACGTTCCTGCCCTTGGGCCAAGAGTACTGGCTTGAACCCGCCGGACATTGGCGGCTCTAACCTCCGCGCCGCTCGCCAAAACACGCCTTATCCGTCATTGCGACGGACAGACGAACCCTCCCGATACACGACAGCCATCCAGTAGTGCAAGAACTCTTCCTGCGTCAGAGTCTCAATAGCTCCAGGCCTGACACGTCGAACCATCTCCATCGCTTCGGCCGCAGTTTGCGCAGTCGCGGACTGCAGCAAAAGCATAGCCGCTACAGTGCCAGCCCTTCCGAGGCCACCCTTGCAGTGCACTACGACCCGACGCCCTTCCAGCAATTCACGAACAAGAGTCAAGCTCAGCACTTGCCAGCGATCCAAAAGTCTTTGATCTGGGGCTTGGCCATCGGTAATGGGCAGACCATGCCAACTGATTCCACTCTGGGCCACGACACTGGGCAAACTATTGATTTGCAGCTCTTGGAACTCCCACGGTTCTAGTAATGAAATCAGACGCGTTGCGCCCCAAGCCCTAACTGCTGCAATGTCCACATCGAGGTCCCGCGCCCAAGCTCCGGTCATGGCCGACTGCTGATGCTTTCCCGGAGCGAAAGTTACGCCGATCGCGCCTCCTTTGTCACCAACGAGCAGCTCCGCAATTCTGATTGGATGAGTCAAGCTGGTTCGCGTCATTGATACCTCTTCAGATTGTCAACCGCGACCCTCTGCCGAGAGAGTCGCGAAAGGTGAGTTCTGTCGCTACATGACTACCGGTAAGCGTTAGGAGCCTTCTGCTAGACGCGTTCTAATCATCCCAAGAACCGCTTCCAACCCCCTGTCTTCCTCTGCGTAAGGAAAGCCGAACAATGGAGCTTCTATCCACCATCCCTCTTGACCTGGATGGATGTAGGGTTCGTGGTCATCGAGCAAAAGGACGGCGCCAGAGATAGCGCATACGTTTCTCAGATCCTTTGTCGGTCCCTGCCAGTCAATGTACGGGATGCTGGCGAACCAAGCTGGCGCACTACCTTCACGGACCAGAAGCTGTGCGATGTTGCGGAAGACGGGCTCGGGTACCGTTGTGTAGATAACAGTGAACTCAAAGATGTCATTGATCGCCTCTAGGAAGCGATACAGTCCCGGCCGCGGTATCTGACTGACGGCATTGGAGATCAGCGTTCCCTCAAGGTCCATGGCAAGCGTAATTGGACGCATAGATTGCTACTCCCGGCCATTAGATAGCCACTTCAACACTGTCAGTTCCGGGCACAACGCTCGATACCCACCGGATGAACTTGCCGAATTCCGGAACTCCATCCTTCAGCCCGCTTGAATTGCCTCTTCAGAAGAACAGCCCACTTCTAGTACTCAATCACTAGACAAGCCCTCTCCCCCAACCACCGATTGGATCACCATCTTTTCCCACACAGATCCGCAGTTAGCGGACTTCGATCCAGCATGAGCGACTCCCAGGCGGGAGGGCGATCCAATCGCCCCCCCCCATCCCATACAAGGAGTAGAGGAAGACAGAATATCGGTTTTTTAGATATCTGAGAAGTGGATATAGCTTTTTAGGCCGCTCATGCAAGGCGCGGCCATGCCCAAATCCATTCATCGCAAAGAGTACGCTGCCCTGATCCGAGTCGTCAGGGACGTGCGAATGGCGGCCGGGCTCACGCAGAGTGAGGTCTCGCAGAAGCTTGGGCGGAGCCAGTCGTTCATTAGCGACGTCGAGACCGGGAAGCGTAGGCTCGACGTGGTTGAACTCAGGGACATCGCACAATTGGCGGGCCTTTCACTAAGCAAGCTTATAGCCAAGTTTGAGAGAGCACTCAAAGATTGAGGACCTGGACGACTATTTTCGAACCCTGGACCTGCGCTTTTCCTGAAACCATCCTTGGCGCTCTACCTTGCCCTTGACCCCTAAGATGGATAGGCAAGCACCTTGACGAACGGTCTATCTCTACTGCACAGAGAAGGTCCTACATACAGAGGCCTGCAGCAAGCTTGTGTTGGAGACAGTTACCGCATCCAGCCAGAAGTGACTTGCTACCCACAAGAACCTTGAGAGGGCGCCAGCCACTTGGCTGACACCCGTTGCGTTGCTCTACTTAGGCGCGAGGTACCTCAGTAATTCTCGTCGCGCCAGTCATCTACCGGCGAGGCGCCATCCTCCTCGTCCATGCGAATGAGCCCGGCGCGACCTGCCTTGGCATAGACCAGCCTGCCCCGGACATCGAGCGTGTTGCCGTTGAACATACGGTCGCCATCGGGATCGTACTCGCCTGTCCAGGTGCCATTGGCCCCGATCGTCCAATCCGTCGGCGACGTCCACAGGTCTCCACTGGTCTCCCACTCCTCTAGGTCGGGATCATCAGGGTAGCTGGCGTTGCTGTCGGCCATCACGCTGGCCACGTCTTCACCTTCGGCGATGACCCGCACCAAAGCTTCGTAGGCGTGTTCAAAGTAAAAGTCATCTACGCTCTTGAACACCGGTACTAGAGCATGGGCAGTGATCGCTTCGACGCAGGGAGCCACCACGGCCGCGGAGTAGCCCAGGCCGATGGCCCGTTCTTGACATGCGGGGAGGTTCAACACCAGCAACTCAGCATCATCCAGATGATAGTCGAGCGTGCTATTCCCGTTCTCGATATGCAACGCGGCCAGCGATCCATAGCCCAAGAGGGCGGCCAGGATTTCACTTACATGGGAACGTGGAAGGTTCAGGCCCTGCTTCTTCAGGTCCAGGGAAGCCGCATAAGCGGCGGCACTAAGATCAAAGTTCATCAGCATGCTTCCATCACTGTCTGGTGCGCTGAACGCTTTGTCGCCTTCCAAACAGCCGGCATACCGGAGATAAGGGGGCGGTGTTAGGTGAAACGGGATACAGCCATGCCTGTTTTAAGTCGTTCAGAACTTGGGCGGGCGCCTCACTTACAGCATACCATACGGCATCTGCAAGAGATAGATCTCACCTTCCAAGGACCGGCCATGAGCTTTGATGTCAACGCGATTTACGACAAACCCCTCAACTTCCTGATCGGGTCCGGCGCGTCGTTTGGCCTGCTGCCCACACTTGCGCTGAAGGTCACATGCGGCGACGGCAGGGCACATACAATCGAGACTTTGGCGACGTCTTACGAACAGCAGGACGATAGGAAGCGGTACACCGCGCTATTCATGCACTACTACGACCGGTGCATTCGCCCGGCCCAGCAGATGTCGTTCGAAGCCATTCGTAACGACCCCGCGCGATCTACGGTCCAAGCCAATTACGAGCGCTTCATACGGGCGGTGCTCACGCTGCTCCAGCGCCGGCGCGGGGTCGACCGGCGCTGCAATTTGTTCACCACAAACTACGACGGATGCCTGCCGGAAGCGGCCAATCGCATCACGCTCGACGGCGGGCAGGATTTCGTGGTCAATGACGGGAGCCGGGGCTTCTTCCAACGTGTTGTCGAGGCGCGCAACTACAACACCTATCTCACGCGCACTGGGATCTTCGAGAGGCATCGCCAGACCGTTCCTCAGATCAATATCATCAACTTACATGGCTCGGTCTATTGGTCCCGGCATGCCGATCAAGTGCATGTGTCCTACAACCAAGGTCACTTGACAGACGCCCCGTTGGTCAATGACGGGATGCGCGAGGCCGTTAAGGATTATTGGGAGCAGTTGGAGGCCGGCGGCCCAGATACGGCACTGCCTGAAGCCCCGCTAACTCAAGCCCAGATGGATGCATTTTGGTCCGCCTACCGTAGGCTTCCGATCGTGAACCCAACTAAATGGAAGTTCCACGAAACTGTGTTTGAAGAGCACTACTACCAGATGCTCCGCATGCTTAGCTTTGAGCTGGAGCGAGAGAATGCCGTTCTCATCACCTTCGGCTTTTCGTTCGCGGATGAGCATATCCTCAATCTCGTCAAGCGCTCGCTGTCCAACCCACAGTTGATGGTATTTGTCACGTGCTTCAACGAGACCGAGCATGCGCGCTTGTCCGCCCAGTTTGCGGACTACGCGAATGTTGCCTGTGTGGCGGCCACGGACGGACCCCTCACCTTCGATACGTTCAACACCCTGCTCACCGCCGTTAGCCCACCCGCTGCGGGGCCGGTGGTTGGGGCGGCCCCATGATGCGGGTCGGCGAGGTCATCGCAGTGGCGGGCACCAAGGTCACGCTCCGCATCGATGAAGAATCAAGCAAGGAGGTCTTGTTCGTTCGCGGCGAACGGCTGAAGGGTATTTCGATCCGTGAGTATTTATCAATCTCCCGAGGCTTTCGCGACATCATCTGCATGGTTGAGGGCGAATTCCTGGACGAGCGTCGGAGTGAGACTGACGGAGTTCGTACGGAGTATGTGCGTCGCGTCGATGCGCGACCGATCGGATATTTCGAAAATAACCGCTTCGTGCACGGGATCAAGTTCTTGCCCATGATCCTGGATGAAGCGCACCTCTTATCCGACCAGAGGATTGCGCAGATCTTTGATCGATCGGCACATGCCCCTGGCCTGCGTATCGGAATGCTGCAAAAAGAGGGCCTTCCGGTCGCGCTGCCATATACGCGCGTCTTCAATAGCCACATCGGCATCTTTGGGAATACGGGCAGCGGAAAGTCCAACACCTTAGCCAAGTTGTACACGGCGTTGTTCGAGCGTAACCCACCCGGCTTAGCTCAGCGCAGCCGCTTCCTTCTCATCGACTTCAACGGCGAATACACTCAAGCTCAGCTGGTCGACGCACCCTACAAGCGGGTTCTCGACGTGTCGACCGGGCGCGCCCCAGGGGACCGCATTACGATCTCGTTCGACGAATTCTGGGATGTGGAGACTCTTGCGCTGCTCTTCCAGGCCACCCAGCACACCCAGCGCCCTTTCCTGAGCCGCGTGGTGGAAGGCCGCAGGCGCTTTGGCCACTTACCAGATTCGTTACCCCGCTATTTTCGAAGCGTGGTCAAGAAAATATTCACATCGAGCCGCCCACGTCCAGAGCTCCTTGATCGAGCCAGGTTCTTGGTCCGCCAATTGGACCTAGACGACCTTATCCAAGCGCTCGACGAAATCCAATGGCACGGCGCCGTGTCAACCTTCAATAATCCGCGTACAGGCACCTGGTTCAACGCAGACGGCGTTGGTTATGCCAACGCGCTCGCCGCCCTCGTTGATGCCGCAGCACTCCCCAACATGGACGCGTTTGAGGAGTTGGATGTTCGCTGCCAATTGGGGCTGATGAACGATATCGGCACGGGCCAAGTTCAGCTGGATCACATTCTGCCGCTGATGAAACGCATGGAGGGAGCCATTACCATGCTGCGCAAAACTGTTCAGGTGGCGATCGAAGACGTCCATCCCGCTTCCATGTTAATGGTCATATCGCTTAAGAGGTGCAGCACCGACGCAAAGAAGATTCTTCCCATCCTCATCGCCAAGCACGCGTATCACCATCATCGCGCCGCCGTGGCCTCACCGCCAGACCGAACGTTGCACCTTATAATCGACGAGGCCCACAACATCCTGTCAGAGATGTCTGCCCGCGAGGCCGAGGCGTGGAAGGACTACCGTCTGGAGCTGTTTGAAGAAATCATTAAGGAAGGCCGCAAGTTCGGTGCCTTTCTGACCATTGCCAGCCAGCGGCCGGCCGACATCTCTCCGACTATCGTGTCTCAGATCCACAACTTCTTGATCCACAGGCTAGTGAATGAGCGCGATCTATTCCTGATTGACAACACCATCTCCACCTTGGACCCGATTTCTCGCGCGCTCATTCCCAACCTCACTCAGGGCTGCTGTGTGGTGACGGGCACCGCCTTCGATCTGCCGATGGTTGTCCAGGTCGACATGCTCAGCTCCAACCGACGTCCGGACAGTGGGGACATTGACCTTCAGGAACTCTGGCACGCTTAGCGCAAAATTTCCTGGGACGTCTTGTTGGAACAACGGAGAAGCGGTCCGGAGCGGATGGATCATGAAGAATACTGGCCGCCCCACCCTCGATGAGTATTCCCAACTCAAGATTTGGACGGCAGCTTCCGTGCCCGTTCGCTTGCCAATGTCCGCTATCGGCCAAGAGCGGACGCTGCCCTTACAACAACCAGTCCTTCTTCATCCGGCGTAGATGAAGGCATAACTCCTTCCGATGCGCTGGATGCGAGCAAACCCCAGCTCACCCAAGTGCGTGCCGGCCGCGATCAACCGATCTGCACTGACCATATCCAAAAGCGCTGAACGGGCCGCTGCAGCCCGCCGCGGATCCTGATCGAACGCGACGGATGCGTCGGGCCGGGCAATTTGGATGTGAGGAAAATGCACGATGTCACCCCAGATCAACGCACTGCGGCCCATCAGCCGCCAGACCGGCAGGCTGGAGTCCTTCCTGGGGTCCCCCTATTTGAGCGGGTCGGCAATCGCGTCCGCCTGCTGCCCAATGGCGAGCGATACGCCGCCCAAGTCCGCGAGTCGCTGGACCGCTTGGACCGGGACAGCCAATACCTGATGGGCCAACCAAAGGATGCTGCAAGCCTGGACATTGCCGTAACGCCCACCTTCGCGTTGCGCTGGCTTATCCCTCGCCTGCCCGCGTTTAGCCGCGCGCATCCGAACATCACCGTGCACCTTTCCGAGCGCACTGACCCGTTCGCGCTTGCCGGCAGTGGATTCGACGCCGCCGTGCACTTCGAGCACCCAGCCTGGGCGGGTATGCGCACTTACATCATCCTGCGCCACAACTGTCAATTACACCTAGTAGCGCTACGTTACAGCTAACGACGCTATGCACCAGAGCAGCTGCGCCAGCGCGCTGATGTGACCGAGCAGAACGGCCCGCCCACGCCCCAAGGCCGACGCCGTTTCAATCCAACGCATCGGCGACCTCCAGTTCGCAAGCAACCTCAGGCGAGTACTACTCGGATAGAGCCTTTGCCCCTACGGCATACCAGCACACCTTATGACCGGAGTGAGCGTTGAGAGGCATCATTCACGGCGACGAGTGGCAGTAGCTCTCCTGCTCAGGTCGAACCTCAACTTTCACGCCGTAACGTAAAGCCAGCGAGCTGCACTCAGCGCCCCTGTATCCATCGCATCAGTATCTCCGAATCCACGCTACCGACTGGACCCTCCCGTTACGGAGACTGGACCGTGCACGATCGGCCGTGGCGATGCGCAGCGGGACTGGTTTGGCGCGTCGGAATGGTGGGGGTTCGGCCGGCCAGCGAGTCTGCTGCAGGTTTGGCGGCCAACGCGCTGGTGTCCTGGCAGGGGCACGATTCGGTGACCGACCTGCCGCGGTGCTGAGCACGCGGTGGCCAAGGACGCACCAGCGGGTTGACCAAGAGGTCGGCAGGTGTGCAGCCGGTCCCCCACCTGAGGTTGCACGATTGAAGGCTCAAACGAATTACTCCGCCCCGACGCTCTCATCAGAGTGCTTTCTGAGGTCTACCCAGAGCCGTCTGGCAAGTACTTCCAAGGCTGGAGTTCTCATTCCTAACGAGCAACTCGAGCGGCTGCGCTTATCAAGGGATGTTGTTGACTTCTATTCAAGCTGCTCCCAACATCGTCCGCCGCGCTTCGCATCGCGCGGGACAAACGAACGACTTGAAAGGAAGAAACATGGCAACAGGAATGCGCGCCGTACGCGAACTCACCGTCGAAGAACTGCTGCTGGTTTCAGGTGGAAGTCAGACGGATTTCCAAGCGGCCTCCAGCGGGGTTTGGGACGGGGAGATCGACCAAGGAATGGTCGGGCACCACTTTGACGAGACTCGCTGGGATGGGCTGGAAAACGTCCATTTCGATATCAGCGCTACTGGGATGTTCGCACTCGCTGCAGCAAGTGGGTTCTCTTCCGGCGTAACAAGTGAGCTGGATGAAGTTCTTGGCAACATCCCCGATGTGCAGCAGTCGCTCAAGAACTACATGGACAGCGGAAGGTCCATCCAGTTCCGCGAGATGGGCGCAGCCAACGGGTATGTTGAGCTGGGCAGCATCTATTTGAACCCGAACATCAAGGGTGATGCCCTGCAGATGGCGAGAACTATCGCCCATGAGTTGGCGCATGTGGAGAATCGGGTGACTTGGGACCACACGCCAACCAGAGAAGAGTACGTCGCCACCTACCTTAAGGAAGAGGGCCGCGGAGTTCTCGCTGCAATGGATGCCAACGCAGCTCTAGCTGCAAAGTACCCGGAAGCGGCCAACTACACTTGGGACTCTCGATTCATTGAGATCAAGAACAAGATTGGATCTGAGTACACGCTCGACCAAGCAATCAAGGCTATGGGTGACATCTACGGCAGCATGAGGCATCCCACCGATCCGAATAAGACCCAGGCTGACTATCTCGCCGAGCCGTGGGACGAAACATTCGGCGCAAAGGGCGGCTCAGGCAGCGGAGGTTGGGGAGGCACAGGTGGAACTGGGGGCGTTCCGTGGACCGGTGGCAGTTGGACGTGGGGTAGCGGTGGCTGGACCATTGGCATGGGCGGTAGCGGCGGCAGTACCGGCGGCCGTGAATCATGGGAAGAAGAGTGACCTCATCACCCCTTTGACACAGGTGGTCCCTAAGTTTCGGCAAGCCTGACGATCAAGCTAGAGACGATGGCGCTCTTCCTGAAAGCCAGCCAGAAGGTCAGGTGGAATACTCCGCCTGATCTTCTTGTCGATTCCCAGATCGAAGCGATTGATCAAGCCGTGTGCTTCCAGCCTTCTACTGCGCCCGGGGAAACTGCATACGGAGCATCAGCGCAGTCAACTGTGCACTCAGGAGAGTGTGTAGAAAGCCAATGATGTCTGACCAGTCATTTCCGTTGGCCGCTCGACGCAGACAGATTTCCAGGCTTGAGCCGAGAGAGTTGCTAGCCTCATGGATTGGAAGATAGGCAGCCTGACCCTGCCAAAGCAATGCGTTGAACAGCACCCTGGCGGTTCGACCATTCCCATCTCGAAGTGGGTGACAGTTGAGCAGGCCGACGTAGAACCAGGTCGCACGCACGAAGGGCGACCAGCCTCTATCACAGGCGCATGCGGTCAGCCATTCAAGCCTCTTTGCAAGCAGTGCGTGTGGCATGTAGCCCCAACGATTTCCTGCTTCATCGGCCGAGGTGACATTGGGACCACCGCGTAGCTCGCCATCCACGCCCAAGCGATCCGCGATGAGCTTGATAGCCGACTGCAGAGCAGCCGGCGCTGAACTGTCTAGAAGGTCCCTGCACTGGTCAGCCACCTCGCAGAGCACAGCATGTTCGACACTCGAACCGTGACAGCGTTCTATCAATCCCCGGAGCTTCACATGTTCTGAGAGTGGATGAACGAGCCTGGATTCGTGTGGAGCCCAGAAATGCAGCAACCCGTGACATAGATCATCCGTGTTGACGCGTGATCCTTCTTGTAGAAGTACCGATCGCTTCGCCTCTACCGCAACAATTTCTCGAGCATGGCTAGCCACCCCTTCAACGAACGCACTGTACGATACTGGCGGGACCAGATGGATCGCCATAGATTTCCTTGACTTTCATTCGGCACATGACGAACATTCCAGCCCGACCTTACAGGCCGGCTTAGTTCTAGATCAAGCGTAAGGAGATCGGATGTCGAATGGAACTCGCGTACCCAATTTTGGAAGGCAGACCTTTGCCGCCGCGTGCGCTCTCGCATGCTCACTAGGCGTAGTGCTGACTGCGCAGGCATATCAATCCGCTCAACCTGAGCCCTCTAGCTTCACTGCCGAGGATTTGATTCAGTTCCGACAAAGACCTGACGACGCGAGCATTTCGCGCACATTCGATGTGACTGCGAGCAGGATTGGCACTACGGGCAACGTGCGGTTCTTTGAGCTTGAGCCTAGGTCCGACTCTGCCATGGGCCCTGCCGTACTTATCCGCGATCGATTCTCAGAGCGAGTAAGGCAATTGACGGTGACGCAGAAATCGATCGTCGATGATACATCCTGCTTGAAGCTGGCTGAGGTCAGTGATGCGCTCGGTCTGTTTTTGCAACCGCCGGAACCGACTCCAGTATGGAAGACCGAAGGGCAGCGAAAGCACGCCTTTCACGAGAATTCTCAAGTGAGCATCGATGCTATAGGCAGAGCTCCTGGCAGCGATTGCTTGGGAAGCATTGAGTTCAAATACAAGGACTAGCCAACTGCCGCAACGGCGAGGCGAGGCGCGACCTCATCACCGCGCGTGAGGGTCCCTCTTGACGACTTCTAGTCTTCGCACATGACCACGTCCCGCTCATGTGCAGCCCGGGCGTGGGAACGTTGAAGGCTCACGTCAAAGCCTTGATCAGGCGCCAACACGGCACCTCTGCATGTAGCAGTCGGATTCGTTCTCGGTCAGCCACCCGATGTAGGGTGCGTGGCAATGAACTCCGCCGCAGCAACTCGAAGAGCGCGCCCAGAAGACAGAACGAGTAAGTAACAATGTCACGGCAGCACTTCCAGTATCAGAGTGAGCATTCCGAGTGCGGATTGGCGTGTGTGGCCACCTGCGCCTCTTTGATGGGTAGAGAGACGAGTCTATCCTCTCTTCGGATTCGGCACCCCGCGTCGTCTCAAGGTATGAATGCTGCGGCGCTGATCTCCGCGTTCACCAGCCTCGGCATCCACGCTCGTGCAATTCGCTGCGAGGTGGAGGATCTTCAACATATCTCGCTGCCGGCGGTACTGCACTGGAAGCTCTCACACTTCGTTGTACTTCGTAAGTGCTCACGCGGGCGCTTCAGTATCTTTGATCCCGCAACTGGCCATACGCACCTAAGCAGTGCGCAGGTCTCGGAATCCTTTACCGGAGTCGCACTCGAGTTAACTCGGCTTCCAGGCTTCGTAGCAAGCAGGAGTGATCGTCAGTTCAGCCTTCGACGGTTCGCGACAATCACATCCGAAGTGAAGCAGGCCCTGGGACTTGGGTCGGTCTACTCTGTATTCCTTCAACTCTTCCTCGTCAGCTCGCCTTTCTTCATCCAGATATCGGTAGACGAGGCGGCAACACATACAGACACTGACTTACTGGTCCTTCTGGGACTCGGCTTTGCTCTGCTTGCGACCTTCAACTTTCTGGCTGAGATACTTCGCTCACGTGCTATGTCCAGGGCCGCAAGCGCTCTATCCTGGAATGCATCGCGACGGCTATTCCGGCACATGATTCTCCTTCCTCTGTCGTGGTTCGAGCGAAGGCGCCTTGCCGACGTTTCGTCGCGATTCGACACGATGGATTCCCTCAAGCAAGCGTTAACGGGGGGTCTTGTGTCCGCGGTAATGGATGGGATGCTGTCACTGCTACTTGTGGCGACAATGTTCATCGTCTCTCCATTGCTTGCGCTTATCGGCAGTTCTGCCGCAGCAATCTACCTGGCTCTTTCCTGGGCTTCGTCGCCAGCCCGAAACAAGCTGGGTGGGGAGGCCTTCCAAGCATCGCTGCGGGAGAAGACTGCCAGGATCGAGACGATTCGTTCGATCGCGTCCATCAAGTCTGCCGGTGCCGAGCTGAATCGTGAGGCGGAATGGTCCGCCCGACTTGCGGATGCAACGAACGCAGGAAATCGATTGAACTCATTGCTGGCGACCTTGTCCGCTAGCCGCACCTTGCTTGACAATCTGGCAACGGCTGGTGCCGTGTACTTGGGCGTACATCTATTGTTGGACCAAGCGCTAACAATTGGCGCGCTCTTTGCCTTCTTCGCACTCAAGCGCCAATTGTCTGCCCGAATCCATACGTTCGTCCAGCAGGTCACCGCCTTCCGCCAGACTGTCCTTCACTCAGATCGATTGGCAGACATTGTGCTTAGCGAGAGCGAATTGATGGGTCCAGAGGCAATGGATCACCCTCCGCTTGAAGGGCGCGTATACGCCCAGAATGTGTACTATCGCTACGGCCAATCAGACGAATTTTCGGTAAAGGCGCTCAACATCGCAGTCCATGCAGGAGACTTTGTGCTCCTCAGTGGCCCCTCCGGTTGTGGCAAGAGCACTATCATGAAGCTGCTGGCTGGCTTGTATCCCCCCCAGCAGGGTGAGATCCGGTATGACGGCACGGCATTGTCTACGCCATTCTCACGCTCAATACGGTCGCAAATTGGTGTCGTCATGCAAGGGGATGAGCTGCTTGGAGGAAGCATCGCCGAGAACGTAGCCTTCTTTGCCGAAGATGCTGAGCCAGAAAGGATCTGGCGATGCCTGGTAGTGGCTGGACTCGCAACAGAGGTCAAAGCAATGCCACTCCAGCTGCAGACCCGCATTGGTGAGATCGGAAGCTCTTTGTCAGCCGGGCAACGTCAGCGGCTACTGATTGCCCGTGCCCTGTATCGCCACCCCCGAGTTCTTCTTCTTGATGAGGCGACAGCGAACGTCGATCTAGACAAGGAACGGGAAATTTTCCTATCGCTAAGATCGATGGGAATCACGATCATCGCGGTTACTCATCGACCACAGATTGCGAGCCTCGCGACAGTGATTGCTACATGTTCCACAGGTTCAATAACCAGCGTAAAGCGTGTGACGCCTGAGCAGGTCATTCCAGGCCAGAGAGCGCCGTTCTTGCGGGATCGAATAGCATCTCCAGAAGTGTCCTCCGCTCCATCATGAGATCCACATCGAACTTCATTCCGTCTCCGAGCATGGATGGTTCAATGGCTTGAGTGCGGGGCAACCCGTGATGGGCAGAAGATAGGGAGATAGTGATTGCATACATGGCTTCGGATGCATTGAGATCTCTGGGCAAGTCTGCAACTGGCGTGGGCGCCGTCGCCACTTCCCGTACTGTTCCTGAGATCGTGCCAAACTTGCGGTACGGGAAAGCCGAGACCTTCAAACGCGCTTCGCTTCCTAGCTTCAGGAATCCAATGGCTGAAGATTTCACCCATGCGCGCCCAAGCGCTGGCTCATTCGCCGCTGCGATGATCATGAGTGATGCACCGGGCTGGACGGACTCGCCAACAGACGCAATCTGACTTGATACGCGGCCATCCATTGGAGCTATCAGTGTCTCCGCGGTACCGGCTCGCAACGAGATCTCCTTCTCATCGAACGCGGCCGTCTCGGCCGTGATCATCGACTCGGATGAAGAGGCTTGGTACTCCAATTGGCGTCTAGAGATTTCCGACGTTCCTATTTTGGCTACCAGCTGGCCCCTCTCTCGTTTGAGACCGACAAGTTGCTGTTGCTGGTCCAAAAGATCACTACGAGCAGCGCGGAACTGCAGCTCCGAGACGATCTTCTCTTTGGTGAGCTGCTCCATGGCTGCAACTGTCCGCTGCTTGTCCTCGATCTGCATCTCTTTTAGAGCGATAAGCTCATTGAGATAGTGAACTTGCTCGCGGTTCTCGGCCGCCTCAAGCTCCACCTCAAGGATCTTCTGCCTAACGGCTTCTGCCGTGTCACCCAGCGAGTCTAGGCGCGACACCATCTGCCTCCGAGCGGCTTCTAGGCTGCGATCTCCGATACTTATGCCATCGACCGTCCGGTCGTAGGAAAGGCTCAGCAGACTCTGCCCCTTCCGAACAACCTCATTTGGCTTAACGTGTATCGCCGAGACCACGCCCTGGCGGGTCGCAGTTACTTGCTTTGTTCCCATTTCGGTGGATATCTCACCTTGGGCCCGCTCTTTCCTTGGAAAGCGCGCTGTGGCTGCGACGGCTATAACAGCCCCAGCCAATAGGAGAAAGAACAGGGCGGTCGAGCGCCAGCCAAAGCCCAAGCCGTCAAGCAGCACGTCCTGTCGACTCTGATCATCCGGCCTGACTGCGGCGCGAAAGAGCGCGTGAGATTGCTTTGAGGGGCGGCCAACGTCCATGTGGGCGTTTTCAGCTGAAAGCAGATGATTATGACATCTGGCAGCTCCATCAGCCATCAAGCCTCGGATCCGGATAGCCTTGCGAGCCACCGGACCTCTGAACTGACTTGGTTGCGCTAGATCATTGGATCGAGTCCCCTTGGCCTTCCCAGTCCCTATCGGGGCAACTACCTCACTCTTAGGTGCTCGGCCTTCTTGCAGTCATCCCTGCAGCCGATTGCCGCCTCGCGCCAAAAGCATGGCAAGGGCATCATGGCTACCAACATTAGGAGTGCCTGAATGTTCAGCCATCACTACCCAGATGTAGAAGCGATTTTAGGGATCGAGCCGGAAGAGCTAGGTGGCGTTGTTCTTGCTTACCTCACTACCGCAGAGCGTAGTGAAATGACCCCTGGCAACTTCGCGTCGCCGCATGCAGTCGCCAACTATCCACCTGGGCAGCAGCAAGACGCACGTCGAGCTCTCATTGAGGCTTGGATGTGGCTTCAGCGCGAAGGCTTCTTGGCCATGGAGCCTGATCACAACAACTGGTACTACATCACCAAGAGGGGGTATGCAGCGGCGAACGCGGACAGCTTTGCGGCGCATAGGTCTGCCAGCCTACTTCCGCGCGGCGCTCTGCACCCGGTTATTGCCGAGAAAGTGTGGGGGACGTTTCTTCGCGGGGATTACGACACATCGGTGTTCCAGAGCTTCAAGGAGCTTGAGATTGCCGTGCGGCGAGCGGGGGGATTTTCCCAGACTGATATCGGGATGGACTTGATGCGCAAAGCCTTTCGGCCAGAGACGGACAAGATGCTCGCCGGCCCCCTAACTGACACGAGGCTGCCGCGCGGCGAGCAAGAGGCATTGCAGCACCTGATGGCAGGGGCCATCGGTTCCTACAAAAACCCGTCCAGCCATCGCGCAGTGGAGATCACCGCTTCAGAGGCGGTCGAGATGATCGTGCTGGCCAGCCATCTGCTCGGCATTGTCGATCGCCGAGTCCCAGCAACAGTCAAAGACGACAAGTGTGATCAAGATCCATAACCCGCGAACTTAGCGACGGTGGCCGCCCCCCTGCACCCATCTGGCAGCGGCCGGGCAGTACCGCAACGCCGACCTGTGCGGACGCGCCCCGGCACCCCAAGCCGTCCACACGCAGCGTCGCTGCATTGATCAAGATGCTTCGTGGCAATGATGTGCTGATGCATTCGATAGTGATTCTTGGTCACGCGCCAGGCACGCAATCCAAGCAGGTTTCTGGAGCTTGAAGGGGTAGATCCAAGTTCCGGTGCAGCAGCCTCAACGCTGTCCGCACGCCTTCTTCGACAACGGGGTGATAGAAGGGGCTATCGATCATCTGCTGGACGGTATCTCGCCGCTGAACGCTCCACGACAGCAGGTGGCCAATGTGTTCGGCCGATGGGCCGACCATCTCTGCACCCAAGAAGGTTCCTGTGGCGCTGTCGGCGTAGACACGGATTACTCCGTGGTTCTCCAGCATGACCCGGCTGCGCCCCTGATCAGCGAACGATGCCTCTCCAACCTCAAACGTGGCGCCACTCTCGGTCAACTGCCGGAAGGTGGCGCCTGCCATAGCGATCTGTGGGTTGGAAAACACGATCCCCAGAGGCGCCCTGCGCGGGCGTGGGCGCACGTTTGGATAGCGGCCCGCGTTGTCACCTGCGATGCGGCCATCGTCTGCGGCCTCATGAAGGATATCGGCCATCCCATTGGCATCCCCTGCAACGAAGATGTGCGGGCAGGTGCTCTGACCGGTAGCGCGGTCGACGATGGGCAACCCGTAGCTGTCCAAACCGACACCGGCATTGTCCAGGCCGATTCCGAGCATGTTCGGCTTACGACCTGTCGCGGCAATCAAGAAGTCGAACGTCTCGGTACTGCGAACACCCTCAGAATTCTCGGAGACCACTAATACTCGACCATCCTCGGTGAGCGAGGGTGTGACCTTTGCTCCCAGGCTCACAGGAACTTCTTCAGAGAAGATGCGTGTGGCCTCCGCCGCAACCACTGGGTCGCTCAGCGGCCCGATGACGCGACTGCGACCGTAAAGGCGAACCGTCACTCCAAGGCGATGCAGGGCCTGTGCCAACTCAAGACCGATGACCCCGCTGCCAACAACGGCCACTGAGCTGGGCAGATCAGTCCACTCAAAGACGTCATCGTTCACAAGAAGCCGGTCGCCCAGCGCCTCACGCCATCCCTCCGGAACGAAGGGACTGGACCCTGTCGCTACAACGATGCGATCAGCTTCGACGATGGTAGACGGTCCGACCAGAAGCTCATGAGCAGAGAGGAACGTCGCCTTGCCGCGCAGCCGGTGCTCCTCCGGCCACGCTTCTACCGACTCCACAACAAAGCCGACGAAGCGATCGCGCTCGCGGCGCACCCGAGCCATTACTTCCCATCCGTCGACCTTGATTGCTCCAGGCATGACGCCAAAGCTCGGCGCCAACGTCAGTGTATGAGCAGCATCTGCGGCGCTGATGAGCAGCTTGCTTGGCATGCAGCCAACCCGGGCACAGGTGGTGCCATAGACGCCACCTTCAATCACCACGAGGCTGTCGGTATGCGCTTTGGCCGCGCGGTAGGCTGTCATTCCGGCACTGCCGGCGCCAATGATGGCGACATCAACCTTGATACGAGTCATCTGAGACCTCTTTTCGCCAGCGCATTGCAGTTGCCTGCAGCACGATCAGCGGAGAATGAATCGACCTCAACTTGTGGACGGCCGATTCGAACATTTCGGAGTATTCGGTTGTCGACTATTGGCGTGCGCTATCGAGTCGCTTCTGAGCCCACTGCGCGATACGCGGTGCGGACAACGAGCCCAGGAGCCGGCCTACTTCTTGACCTTGCTCGTCATACATCAGGAGCATCGGCACAGCAGCGACCTTCAACGAGTCCAACAGCTGCGGATCCGTCGCTGCATTCACCTTGAGGAATCGGGCCTTTGTGCCCATTGCCTCGGCGGCGGTAGCGAAAGCGGGCTCCATCGTCTTGCAGGGAGGACACCATGGTGCCCCTATGTAGAGCAGAAGAGGATCGGCTGTGGAGCGCGCAATGCGGTTGAATCCCATGGCGTTCACTTCTTCCACCTTCCCAGCCCATGAAGGCACGGACGTGTTCATCGCTTCACCTTCTTTGCTAGGCGGGCGCCCCATAGAGGGCGCCCGCTTGGTTGTGGCTTACTCGCCCTTTACGAACGGAGCGATCTGCTCGTGCAAAGCCTGCTTAGGCATCGCGCCGACGATCTCCTTGGCGACCTTGCCATCCACGAACACTTTCAAGGTAGGGATGGACCGCACCCCAAATCGCTGAGCCAACTCCGGGTTCTGATCGATATCGACCTTGACCACGTGGAGCTTGCCTTCAAGCTCATCGGATATCTCTTCCAAGGAAGGGGCGATGGCTCGGCAAGGCGGGCACCAAGGGGCCCAGAAGTCCACCAGCACCGGCGTCTTGCTTTCAATGACGTCGGACTCGAAGTCGAAGGTTGTCGTGCTACGGGTTGCCATGTCACACCTCATCTGTGGCCCGCATTAGCGGGGTAGTTGATCAGACGACTTCTGCGGCGGCGCTAGCGCCTTCGTAGGTCGGATAGTCCGTGTAACCCTTGGCTCCGATCACGCCGTAGAAGGTGGACGGATCAGGCTTTGCCAGCGGCCAGCCGTTCTTCATCCGCTCCACCAGGTCGGGGTTGGAGATGAAGTTGGTGCCGAACGCAATCAGGTCGAGCTCGCCCTTGGCCAGTTCCGCCTCGGCCAGTTCCTGGGTGAACCCGCCTGCACCGATCAGCGTGCCCTGATAAGCCTTCCGGAACTCAGCACCGAAGCCGGCCGGCGTGCCCGCTGCCGAGATCGTGGTCTGGTAGTTCAGGTGCACGAACGCCAAGGTCCGCTCGTTCAGCGCCGAGGCCATGCTTGCCCAAGCTTCGGCTTCACCTTCGAAGGCCTCCATATCGTAGATGCGACCAAACGGGGACACGCGAACACCTACCTTGTCGCCGCCAATTTCAGCCGCGACCGCGTCGATGGTTTCCAGCAGCAGACGCTGACGGTTCTCGATCGACCCACCATACTGGTCGGTGCGGGTATTGAGCTTGCTGCTCAGGAACTGGTCGAACAGGAACGCGTTGGCGGCCATCAGTTCGACGCCATCGAAGCCCGCATCCATCGCACGACGCGCAGACGAGGCGAAGTCCTGAATGACACGCTTGACCTCATCGGTGGTCAGGGCGCGCGGTTTGCTCGGCAGCACCGGCCCTTCTTTGCCAGGCTCGACCCATGCATAGACCATCGTGGTGGTCGCCGGCACGTCGCCCGACGACACCGGCGCGACGTTGCCCGGCTGCAGCGAGACGTGCGACAGCCGACCGACGTGCCAGAGCTGGGCAAAGATCTTGCCGCCATTGGCATGCACCGCATCGGTGACTTTACGCCAGCCTTCGGTCTGCTCATCAGTGTAGAGACCGGGGGTATACAGGTATCCACGACCCTCGTCGGAGACCGGAAGGCCCTCGGTGATGATCAGGCCGGCCGAGGCGCGCTGACCGTAGTAGAGCGCAGTCAGCTCGCTGGGGATGTTCTCCGGGGTGCGCGTGCGGGTCATCGGCGCCATGACGACGCGGTTTGCCAGCGGCAGGCCGGACAGATCGAAGGAGGTAAACAGCTTGTTCATAGCGGCATCTCTAATGGGTGCGCAGCCCCGCGCTGGGGCTGCTGATTGTTAGGCAGGGTCCGACCAGCTAAAGGCTCAGCCTTCGACGACTTCCAGTTTGGAGACCATGCGGATCGCCTTGGAGAAGTTGGCCAGGTTCACCGAGGTCTTCGTCACCACCGCGTGCAGTTCCTCCAAGCGCTCGCGCGAGGCGTCCGTGTTCAGACGAACCACGTAGGTGACCTCGTCGTAGCCCGGGTTGACGCTTTCGTCCAAACCGAGGAAACCACGCAGGTCCAGTTCGCCGTCCGTCTCGATCTCCAGGCTGTGGACGGTGATGCCCATGGCCGCTGCGTTCACCACGTAGCCCACTGTCAAGCAGGCATTGAGTGCTGCCATCAGCAGCTCCTGCGGATTGGGAGCCGAGTTCTGACCGAGCAGTTCGGTCGGCTCATCGGCAGCAATCTCGAAGTGGCGCTCGTGTTTCACCCCGGCCATCGAGTAATGGTTGACCGTGGCGACAGAACGGGTCTGGCCGTCCCACTTCGTCTTTACATTGAAGCGGGCGTTACGCTTGGATGCGTCTTCAGCGACGCCTTTGGCAAATTCCTGAAGAGCGGCGACGTCGATACCATTGGGCTTGTTGGTCATTTTCGTAGTTCCTTTCTAAGTGCGCTCACGCGCGGTGGGTCATCCGGGCGCTAAAGGCCGGGGCGTGACCGAATTGGGATTTGGCTGAACAGTTCTGTTGCTTTGGCGGTCAAGGAATCAGTGCGCGCAGCCATCGATTCCGCAGCTTTCGCCTTCGCCGGCGACACTCATTGGAGCTGGCATCTCACGGGCTGCTTCAAGGATGGCGCGTTCAAACACATCCACTTCTCGAGCGCCGGAGACAAACATCTTGTTGTTGAACAAGAACAACGGCACGCCATTGGCGATCTGGTTTGCATCCATTTCATCGCGTCCGATCTCAGCGGCGATGCGCTCAGAGTCGAACTCGAACAAGGTGTCCGTCACGCCGATCTCTTTGGCAAGCGATGCCAGGACGTCCTGGTCAAAGATGTCGATGCCATCGGTGGTCGCTGCTTTGTAGATGCGCTCGCTCAGCAACTGGGCCACCACCGGGGAGCGGATACTCTTGACCAGCGCATGCGCAACCGTCGTATCACCGAAACGCATGGTGTCGAAGTTGTAGACCAAGCCTTCCAAGATGCCATTCGTGCTGACGGCCGCCATCATCCGATCTGCGCCCGCCGGACCGCCCAGCTTCTGATACAACGCGGTCTTGTAGTCCATGGGCTTGACCCCTCGCGCAAGGCGATAGGCCTTGTGAGTCACCTCAACCTGGACCTGCCCTGCGAGCGAGACAACCGCATTTTCAAAGCGTTTCTTCGCAATCCAGCACCACGGACAGACGTAGTCCGACCAGATGTCCACCTTGACCGTTTTCATGAAGCTCTCCATTGATCCGAGTAGATGCGAACTACCATTCAGTCGGTAGGCTAAGCATCTGTAAAAAATGCCGTGCGAGCCCTCAGTGCTTGAGGGCGGCACCGCGATAAGGTCAGGCGTTTTCGACGATCAGCCTGATGACACTTGGCTGCAACGAGTCGGCGTCTTTGGTGGCCCAGTTGATGAAGCTGGAGCCCTCCAGAACACTGAGAAGCAGGAATGCTTTCTGCCTGGCGCCACTGCCTTTGGGGATTTGCTTGAGCTTGATGCCTTGCTCAAGCATCCGGGTGAGCCAGGTCAGCTGCATCTCAAAGAACCGCTGAGTCAATTGCTGCATGCTCCGTGGCAACGCGGACATCTCTGCGGCCAGCGCCCCGCATAGAGGGAGCAACTTACCGTCGTCACTAGATTTAAAAATCTGGAAGAAGGCTTCAAGGCGGGCAACCACATCGCTGTGCTGAACCTCAACACGATCAAACTCGGTGCGGACACGTTCAATGTAGTCCTCCACGATTACCCCGCCCAAGTCTTCTTTGGTCGGGAAATGGTGATGGATGCTTGCCTTGCGAATGCCGACAACCTCAGCGAGGTCCGCGTAACTGAAGGCGCTGTAGCCGCGGGTTCGCATCAGGTTTTCAGCGGTGTGAACCAGGGCGTCGCGTGTGCCAACGGCCATCTCGATACCTCCACTTTGATGAGATCAACTCTACCTACCAAATGGTAGTTCGTCAATGCCCAACGACAACCTCATTGCCGTCGTTGGGCTGCGGTTTACGCACCAATCTCGTCATACGCCTCAAGAGCGCGCGAGGAGTAGACATAGGCGGCGCCGGCATTGAGTGCGATGGCGGTGCCCAGGGCAGCGGCGATTTCTTCCTTGGTCGCCCCGGCCTTCTTGGCCGCGCCGGCATGTGCAGCGATACACCCATCGCAACGGGTGGTCACAGCCACCGCGAGCGAGATCAGCTCATGGGTCTTGGCGTCCAGCACGTTGCCCTCACGGGTAGCGAGCTCCAGCTTATGGAAGGCGCTGGCCACAGGGGCATTGGTCTTGTTGAAGCCACTGACACGCTTGATGAGCGACTTCAGCTCTTCGGTCCACTTCTTTTCCATTTCGATCACCTTTGTATGTTGGTTTAATTGCCGAGCTTGCGAGCAGCCATGACGCCGCCATCCACGTCCCAGACTGCGCCGGTAACCCAGGAGGCCTTGTCCGACAGCAGGAAGATGACGGTCTCTGCAACATCGCGCGGCGTGCCATTGCGACCCAGCGGGTGGAAGCTCTTGAATGCATCCAAAGCCCCTGTGAGTTGCTCGCCCGGGATGAAGCGCTCAAAGATCTTCGTCTCCACCATGCCGGGGCTGACTGCGTTCACACGGACGCCGTGCTCCGCCAGCTCTGCAGCAACGTGCCTGGTCATTGCATCCAACCCCATCTTGGCCATCGAGTAAGCCGGGGCTGTAACCGTCTCGATCGCTTGGCGTGCCGCCACAGCAGTGACGTTGACGATGGACCCCGACTTCTTCTGCGCGACCAGCGAGGCTGCAACTTGCTGGGTGATGAAGAACAGCGAGCGGTTCAGATCGAGGAAGTTGTTGTAGTCCTCAATCGAGTGCTCCAAGAACGCCTTCGGATAGAAGATGCCTGCCGTGTTGACGAGGAGGTCAATGTCACTGTGTTCCGCCGCCAGCTTTGCAAGCAACGTTTGCACGCTTTCCGGGTTCGAGAGATCTGCGGCGAAAGCAGCTGCCTTGCCCTCCCCCGCTACGGCCGCCAACTGCTGGCGCGCAACCTCTGCCTTTTCCGGGCGATTGCCGACCACAACGACCGCGCCGCCCTGCTCGGCCACCATTTGGGCGACCTCCAGGCCGATCCCACTGGTGCCGCCCACGACCAACAACTTGCGACCGTTGAACTGTTTGATGTCCATCTGATTGGCCCTCATGCCTACCTAGTGGTTGGTAGGTTATGCCGATGATCGATGGGTGTCAAGAACGACTGGCGGACTTTTCATTCATCTTGTTCAGGTCTAGCCCTGAACCACCTAGCGAGCCCCTGGGCCGCACTTGGTCAGCCATTGCAGGTCGATGAATAGTGGAGCGCCGCCAAACGGGGCGTCAGAGCGTCCTGACCTCGGAAATGTTTGCCTGCCCGAGCACGCATGCCGTGCCGAGCGCAGTGCTCTTGCACGGCTGCATGGTGTTCGCTGGGCGGCATGCAAGGGTTGAGCAAGGTGATGCCGGCGGTGATGTTGGCCGATGGCAACGGCACGCAGTTCCCTGGGCTGTTGCCTATGGTCGACGCGATGAAGCGCGAGGTCTGCTCCGGACGTATCGGATATGCAGGAATATTCTCCCGGCTGGCGGATGCAGTGGCCGCCATGATCGTTCGTGACTGGGTCGAGCGCGGTTGCGACGGCGCATCCGGCCTGGTCATGGCCATGCGCCACCCGCGTCTATCGCCGTCGTTGCTTGCCCTGCACAAAGATCCTGGGCGTGACTGGACCGTTGAAGCGCTGGCTGCAGAATCCAACATCTCACGTTCTGTCTTTGCAGACCGGTTCCAGACCGTTATTGGAACCGCGCCCCTGCAGTACGTGACCGAGCTGCGAATGCAATTGGCGAGTCAATGGCTGACCCACCAAAGCCTCTCCATCGAGGTAGTGGCAGAGCGTCTCGGCTACGCGTCGCAGGCCACTTTCAGTCGCGCCTACAAGCGCGTCATCGAGAACTCTCCTGGCGCGACTCGCCGACCGCGCGCATTCCGCTGATCGTGAGACGGTGCCCGACAGCCCTTGCTATGGATTGCCGAGCACGCCGAGGTACGACCGACCTACCCGGACACCACCCATGTCGCGCAGGCCCACTCGGTTGGCGACGAAACTCCAAGCGTGGCGGTCGTTGATTCCTGACGGCGGCTTCCAGCCACACATCACCAATGAATGGTTGGATCTGGTGATCTCTAGCTGCACAACAGACCGGTAGATCACGAAACGGGCAATGTCCGCTTCCGGCCAATAGCGGACATTCATTTGTTAGCCGCGTCCAACGGGCGGGCGCCACATGAACCGGACCGACTCTGACGACCTGTCTCGTGGGACCAACATGCGAACGTACGATTTCTCGATGTGTGGCCTGGCGTCGGCTGGCTTGTAGATTTGCAGTTCATAGAACAAACGCTCCGTGGGAACGCTCCCGATGATCTGCTCCCAGTCTGCACCTGGCGTGCCGCCCGTGAGTAGACCATGCATCCCCAGCTCATCGAGCTCAGCAGGCGTCAAGTGATCGGCAGCCGCAGTTCGGAAAGCCAACCTCGCGAGCTCCTTGGCCTCGTCAAATGTTCTCCGAGAATACTGATGACTCATGGGAGCAGCGAACTTTCCAGATGACCGCTTTGGGTCGAAAGCGGAGAATAGCACCGGACTAACGCCTACGCAGTGCTGATGTCTGCTTCCGGACCACAGCGGACATAACAAGCCACTTCGGAAATGCGGGTAACCAGCCTACGTGGAGCTGTGAGGCCTCGAATCTGCGCTTGACATTGACATCTAGATCGCGAACGACGACCACTGGCACGCGCGTGGCACGGGGCCGCCTGGGCTACAGATGCCCCCCCTCCCCCGTTGCGATTGAAAACAAGTCGGCGGCGATGCGTCCAAGTTCATTGAGATACTCCAGCTCCAGGACGTTCACGTAGTTGCGACGTTCGGGGCCGAGCGCGGCACCGGCACCTAGTCCTGCACACGCTCACGCCAGCGCTCTGCGCCGCGGTCGGCCGCGACACAGGCCATTTCTCCTCATGCCGCCCAATCGACGGTGCACGTCCACTCGGGCGCTCTCCACAACCTGCGCGAACCAAAGGGCGTGTGTTCTGGCGACGGCACTGACCAAGATCCCGCTGATGTACTTTAGGTGCGTGCGATGTCCGGCCTACACGCCCTTGCTTGCAAGCCACGCCTGCAGGTGTTCGACGCGCCAAGCGAGCAGCGTTTTCGTCTTCTGGTCCCACCGACGGAGTAGTCCCGTCACGACCGCGTCCTCCGGCGTCCAGACTCCACCGCGCCCCGTGACTTCCAGGTACCGCGTGTTCCAGACAAGCGAGCCGCTAAAGCCCTCAGCATTGTCGTATCGCGTCTCAGATCTCAGCTCGGGCGACGTCCCGAACGTGAACTGAGTATGGAGCGGCTCCCAAAACAGTTCGAAAAACTCGTCGTCGCCTGACTCTTGGACCTCTTGGGTGCAGTAGCCAGACGCGTTGACCTGGTGAACGGCAAAGGCGTAGCGGGCGTTCTCACCGGCGTAACCTCTGAAGAACATCAATTCTTCTTGGCAATGCAGATCATGCCTGCGTGCGATGCGACAGGGCGCGATTGCGCGAGCCTCATTGTCGTGACGCCCCCATGACGCGGCCGGTACGATCTGAAACGCGGCATCAATCGGATGGGGATCGGCCACCCAATCCGAAGACGGCTCTAGTCCCGCGCCCTCCCCGTTGAACCGGAAACAAACCGCTTCGCCCCGAACAACGTGTTCGCAGGTAAGTAAAACGATCTTTCTGTCGCGTTCAAGATAGTTACCGCTACCCTGCAGATAGGCGATCTGACCGTCGTCTGAGACCAGCGGCGTCCCAAACGCGCGGACGTGGTCATTCATGCGATCGGTCACTGTGCTAACAATCAATTTCCATTCAGCTGGGTCCACCATCTGATCCTCATTTGTGCATGTGCCGAAATCTGTCGCCTGAATTTCACCTGCGAAATCCGAAATTTAGCTGGCGATTTCGAATCGGCGGTGGTGCGCTGCAAGGATTCAATCCTCTGCACCGCGTATCAGAGCGTGTGTGTGCCCTTGCAGCCAGAGGAATTGCCCGATCTTCAACACGCACAGAACAAGAATGAGGGATGCGTCCTCGCTCTGATATTCGGTATTGAGCCCATGCAGGACCGAGTTCCGACCAAACTCGTCCTGCGTCTGATTGCCTGAGAAAAGTCGGGTGATGAATGCGTTGAAGTACCGTACGTCGTCATCCACAGTAAACATCAAGCGAGCGTTCCAAATCTCCCTCGGGATGGTTGGCTTCACCTGTTCCGCTGGAGCCAACCCCCCGATGTCACGCAAGAGTCCTTCGATCTGCGCAAAGAGCGCCGGGATGGAGGCACCGTACTTCCCAAGGAAGTGAACCTCCACGGCCTCCTTTAGGAGACCGTGACGACGCGCAAAATACGGGCTCCAGCGGGTGGCCTCTTTGATGAGCGACAACACCTGCTCTTCCGTGCAGTTTTTTCGAAAGACTTCGATGACTCGCTCTCGGGTCAGCGTGCCGGCGTTCAGCGCCTCCATGAGTTCCAGGTGCTCAAGCACGGTTGCATGCCCGAAGTAGAACAGGTCTTGGTCCTTGCAGAAGTTATGAAGCGGCAGATTTGTCGACGCGAAATGATTGAAGACATCTGTCGTGAGATCTATCTCGTGCTGCTCGCCACAGTCGTCGCAAGCATTCTTGAGCTGGACACGGCGCTCCTGCGGGCGCATGCCTATGCAGCAGTACTTGTATTTCTGGCCGGAGTTGCAGGAGCACGGGTCATTTCGGCCGGGGACTTTCTTGGTTCGAGTCATGCAAAGGTCATCAAGCGTCGAGGGCGATAGTACCCGTGTGCCGCTATCATCTCATAGGGCCACCGCCTTCGAAATATTGTCCGGCAAGACGATAAGGAGCACACTCGGCGATGCCAGAATAACCGGCGCTGACCGAGGCTAATGCGATGGGCAGCGGACTGAGCTCGGGCTAGAGCTCGGTCATGAAGCCCCAGGACGTGCACTCTGAAACAGCGGCACTGTGAGGCAGGGTGACTGAGCATCTCACTATCTTCGAACTCCGGTCCTCCGTGAGTTTCAGGTGAGCGCCACCCGTGATAGCGGCGCCAAAGCTAGCATCTGAGAGACATTGCCTCGTGTGTGCGCATAGGGATCGCAACTATCGACTAGTGTTAAGAAAGAAAGTTCCTGGGAACTGATATCCGCGTTGGGTCGGGTGGCTTTCCACGGCCCCAAGCGGACATCCGCGGTACGAACGTGTTCAGCACGTAGCGTCATAGCTTTGCTATTGCTCCGCGCGCTCCAAGAAGTCTGAGCTAGGCTTCAACTGCCGTGGGCACCCGGGGAAGCAAATTTTCTACAAAGTGAGTCCGATGGGATTCCTTGATTCAGCAGCGTCACTTACGCATCAGCCGCTGAACAGTGCAGGGCACTTCCAAAAGAATCCAGGGGATGTCGGCTTTGCGGTTGGCCGTCAGGCTGATTGCGGATTGTCTAACCGCCACCGCTGTTGGTGACTCCAAGTGACCATATCAATCCGCAACCAAGGAGAACTGTGGCGACCAATGACATGGTGGTCGAAAGTAGCTCAGCCCCCCATGACCCGTACAGCTCTCTATCGACCTTTGCCTTGTGCTGGAAGTACCTCTTCTGAATCAGCCCGGTGATGATCACTGGGATCAATAGGCAGCTCGAATTGGCTATCCAATTGGCCGGGGCTTCAATCCATGCCCAGTTGTTGAGGGCGAAGCTAAATGCATAAACCAATATCCCCATGTAAAGTCCGCGGGACGCGGACTGAACCAAAAAATAGTGGACACCGACTACGGGCTGGTGGCCACGAGACCGATAGTAGAGCGCAATGAAGCACTTATACCAAGTCGCACGGAAGCAACCAGCCAAGAATATAGATGTTGCGACAGCGAAGATCATTGGTTTGCCCAGAATCATGCCAAGCACCAAGTCGAACTGTTGCTTTGCACCTTCGCTCATCTGAAAGGCGTGAGTCGCTTCTAGCTTTCTAATGGACATCGCGGCTAGCTCTTGCATTGCCGATGCCCATAGGCCTCCAGCCGTCCAGAGAAAGACGCCAGCGGCAATCAGAGAGGCAAGTACCCCTTTCCGCTGTGAATTGGAGAATCGAGCAGGGGTCGCGATCAGCGGAAAGAGGAGTAGCACGGCAATCGGATTGATGTTTAACCACTCTCTGACCAGGCGAATCTTTCGTGCCAGCCACTTGATCGCTGTTTGGAGGCGTCCATTCGATGATTGATGATGGCTAGGACGCTCGGAGCCATCTGAGTTCGGAGTGCGTGTACGTTCCGGACGATCAGTTGAGTTGGACATGCTCTATCACCAGTGAGGCTGCTGAAGATTCGGTGCAGTCTATGACCGACGAATCCGCGCGCGGCCATTGCTACTGGTCCACTTGGTTGCGCCATCGAAGCTAAAGTTCTGCGACTGACCGCCGCTTAGGTCGCGGCTCTCTACCTGTCTCTATCGAGGTCTGTCTCGCTGGTTGGCGAGCATGCTCGGGCGATTTTAGGGCTGCCCTTGCAACCTGGAACCGAGGCACTCTTCGATCAAGAGGGGCTCCTGCGTCAAGCCGTGCTTGGAAGGGCGTGAAGTGACCTGCGGATCGGCCGTGAGCCGCCACAGATGGCACCGGCGCAACGCATATGTACGTCACCTCTATGTGGCCAAGAAGGCGGCGGTCATCATCTATAGTCATTGCCAGCAACTCTGCCATCCGCGACTCATAGTCGGTCAACGACATTTCTGAAAAGGAAATAGCCGCCGCCCCACGCGAGACAATCAGGCCGCTGAGGCGGACGTGTCGCCGATGTTGACATCGATGTTGCTGGGGAACTGATCGCATCTGCGCTGCAACAATCTATCCTGACCTTCCGCGATGAGATCAACTTTATGTAGCGGCGATGCAGCGACTGCCGCTCATTAGGCGACTAGTGTGACCGGTGTACATTCTCAGCTCGTCTGATAACGCCATCGTACCTCAACAGACCTGCACTCCTAAACGCTTGGGCGTCAAATCGCGCATTGATCACGGCCTTTCGTACAATGCCATTGACGGAATCCCTACCGGCGTCGATGGATTAGCGTGAAGCGCCAGTCCAGCATCTGCTGGAGAACATCCTTTCGCCCGTCGCGCGATGACTAGCTACCCAACCGATTCTCTCCACCGATCAAGGAGAACCTGTGCATCAGTCATCTCGGGCTTTCCTGCAAATCGCCTTTCAAACTCCAAGATGATAGTTCGACAATAAGCCGGGGACGACTCCTGCTCAGCTAGTAACCTGGCAAGCACATACTTCTCCATCTCTAGAAGCTTCTCCCTTCCTCGCCCAGTTCTTATCTGGGAGGCCAGGACGAGTAGCTCCTTCTCGAGAGTAACCATCTGATCAATCAGAGCAATGTTCTCGCTTCGAAGCGCATCGCGCTCAGACTCCTCGCTGCTCTTCGCCTTAGCCTTAGCCTTTACCGCAGGAACCGGTGCAATCGCGTCGTCCAGAACTCGCAGCAGGTCTGCGTGCACAAAATTTCCAACCTTGTCCTTCCGATAAAGGGTGGAACGCCCCACCTGCTCTCCATTGGGTAGTAGCGCACCGCTAACAACTTCAGCCCGGGTGAACTTTTTGCCTGTGGCGACAAGGCGCTCAAGCGAGGAGAGAACTGCTGCTCGGAATTGCTCTGAAGGCTTACGCATGCCCAAGCTCCTTTCTGATCCAACGCAGCACTCGTTTACACATCACTATGGCTCTTCTTGACGCAGCGCGCAGCTCGGGATAGCCCGTCGTTCGAAGAACCACCTCATGACGCTCCAGACGGGCCATCCAAACCGATTCCCGCTTTAGATCGACACCAAAATTTGGACAGCCCGCACACATCTCAGGGGTCCGATTTCCATAATTGGGCATCACGCCATCAAGCGAACACTTGGCACGCTTGGCCCTACCAGCCGACATGAAACAGTAGCCGTCTGAGTTCGCAACAACCCTAAGTCCATGATCATCGACGATTCTTCGAACGATCACGTCCACCGAATGGGGATCTACGGTAACCACTTGCGACTGAAGGATCCTCAGGTAGCGCCTCAGGGTCGATGAGACACCACCGCCCAGTTCACGCATACCGAGCAACGATTCTTCAAGAACGTGGACCGTAAGCTCTCTTACTGCTTCGGGCATAAAAGACCATGAATCCTCGTCGTCAATGTATGCCTTCGTGAATCCTGGATCATTGTGGAGCATGACTCTGGATAAAAAGAAGAGGTCTTCCATCTCGAAACGCCACGTCCAAAGGAGCGCATACGCCCGACGGAATACGTGTGGTCGCAACTTATTAGCAATGCCTATGTGGGCGGAAAAAGCGTCAAGAAGATTGTAGATACCCCGTGAATCGAGTACCCATCGGGCTCCACCTTTCTTTGAGCAACTATGCTGGAATGGAACCCGAAGCAGCAATGTCCTCTCACGCGAACGAAGCCGCGTCTCCTTGGTGAGACCGCGGATTACATCTAGCGCCTTCTTGACCGCGTCAATCAGCGGGCGCGATGTTCCTCGCCCATCAGCGCATCTGGCACCTTTGTACTCTCTACTGGCCAGATCTACACTTTCGTTGATAGTTCTAGCGACATCTTCCTCTTCGATCGCCGCGCCCTCATGCTTCCTTGCTGAAGTGAATGAAAGAAGGACAGCAATGCATGCACCATATGTGGCTCGAACCTCTCGGAATAGAGCGCTGGATGGCCGACCACACTTGCGCTCAAACCAAGCACTGCGAGATGAGTCACTTCCGGTGTAGCTTATATATAGCTGTAGATCAGCCAGGAGGCTTGGCGCGGCGTCAATCAACGCAAATGCCTCATTAAGGATACCGAACAGTTCCTGAGGAGGAATGGTTGGAGTGTGGCCGTCTTGAACCCCGATACGGCGAGCAATCGCTGCACGCTCCCGATAGCCGAAGGGTCTTACCTCAGGTCCTTGCCCGATTGAGCTACGCTCTCTCCATGCGTAGCCAAGAGCAGCGAGCCTAGCCTCCGCAGCCGATTTAGATAGTTGAAGTTGCCTAACATAGTCGATGTATGCGGTCGTATGACTACAACCAAATTGACGAATTGAGATCAACGCCTGATCGAAACAGCAGAACATGCAGAATGCCCTAACGCTCCGAGCCAGCACCACCACGGTGCCGGTGCTACGTATGCGAGAAGACGGCGAGTCGCAAACTTCCTTGACGAGCTGCTGCCCATAAGCCATCCACGTCGGCCAAGCCGCATACATTACGGCCTCACGAAGCTCGCCACTGACATCCCAGCGAACCGTGTAGTATGAGGGTGCCACTCCTGGTACCCGGCCCAAGAAATGCCAGGTGCTGTCCGTAAAATCACCGGACAGCATCTCGTTCAACAACGAGAAAACTGATCTCTGTTGATCGAAAACTTGCACTTGCGCGTGATTCCGACTGTCCATCTACTCAATCCTTGGCAGAATGATGCAATCGGCGGTTGCTTGCGCCCTCTTCCTCTGAGAGCTCGGCACCTTAGAGAGGAGCACATGGTACTCAGCAAGACGCGCCTGCCAGTAGCCGAACCAACGAGCGGGACTCTCAAACATAAGACGAGCCTCACTTGCTTCAATCTCGCGGACCCAAGCCAGCCACAGAGACACGGCCGCGTCATCGGTAAGCACCACATGGGCGACTTCTGTGGCCTCCGTCTTTCCTGGCTCTTCCCGAGCAAGCTTCATCCCAACAGCCACGTCCTTGACTTCACTCAGCAATCTCTGCTGAAAATCAAGCTGCCGGCTACGAAGTTTTTCCGCCACGTTCACGCCACGAACGTAACCAGCCGTCGTTGAGTACTGCTGGTGATGGAGCTTACTCTTGATCTTACCGATAGACGCCCCCTGCAGATGCAGCATGGATGTTATGGTCGATCGAAAGCTCCTCGCGCAAGGCTGATTCTTGATTGAGTCAAGAAAAGGCACTGATTCGGCGTATGCCCCCATTGCCCGAGCAGCCATGTCGCTCGCATCGGCAATCTGATACTTGCCAATGCCAGACAACCTCTTCTTCCCACCAATCCTCAGCATGAGCGGACAATGCTCCTTCTTTAGCCAACCCTGTCCACCTGGCGTTTCAAGCAATGCGCGGCGATGAATCTGTTGATAGCGCCGCACGAGGATCATTGCTCGATCACTACCGTCAATCACTTCAGTCACCGCCCCGCCTCTCTTCTTCCCCAAATGGACGTCCCAAGACCCATCTAAAGCTCCCTCCAACACCGTTTCAATGGACGAGTGAAGAAGGACCGATGAGACGTTAGGGGCAAGTTCTTTGTGCGAGAGAAGCATCATCATCAGATGCGCATGCAGTTTGCTACTCGGGAAGAAAGCGGAAACAACCCTTGAAGGAGGCCATCCACGGAACTTGAGATAGTCGACAACGCCTTCAGGCCACAAGGACGATATGGGGAGAAGGCGGCCATACGACGTATAGAGGAGACCTAGCGCACGAGGAACCGTACGTTGATCAAGCTGCGCGTGAGTCCAGCGATTGACGTTCTTAGCTGCATTCAACGCAGCCGGGCCTGCCGATTCGGCGAGGGAGCGGAGCATCTCGCGATCATCAGAGAAGATCTTTCTTACGTCCGTAGAGGCAAAGCCTCGAGCCTTCAAAAACAGGTAGACACCAGGCGGCCACTGATCAACTGCTGGAAGGTCGAATCCAAACTTGGCATAAAGAATGAGAAGCGCTTCATCCAACGACCTACCTGGGCCATAACTGCCGTTGAAGCTGATACACGCTCCCACCTCTCTTGGCCCCAACTTACACAATTCATCGATCAATTGATTCGCAAGCTCGCAGTCCTCAATTCGAGATTCAAGCTGATCCATCGACAAACTATGCACAGCCTCAATCGCCGCAATATCAAACAGCAAAGTGATGGCCGTCGAATTAGTCAAGCGTTGATCGGACTTGATCCTCTCAAGTCGCTCTTCATTTCCTGGCACCACGCTGCCCACGCCGTCTCCCGCCAACTGGGAAAGCGTTGGATAGGGCTTCTTAATCGTCGGTTTAAAGTTGAGCGGCAGGCTCTGCTCCGGAACAACACCCAGGCTCATAAGCCTTAGGACAAAACCTCGCGCTACTCCGTACACTTGACTCTTGGTGTTGGCCTGCGAACGGGCATCGCCATTGAGTTGTGATCTGTATATCGCAAGAGACTCAGCATCAAGCTTTCCATTCGCGGATTCGGCGCATCGAAAGTAACGAAGCAGCGTGTTTGCGACTGACGAAGGCGAGGACTGGTCGCGCAAGTAAAGATTGGCTTGATAGAGAATCGCGCCTCCTGACTCAATACCTTTTAGAACTTCGGCGTTGATTCGCCTACCTGGGCCGCAGAGCAAGACCCAATCCTTCACCGGAACATGCTTGACCGCACCGTCCGCAACAGGAACAAGGAGCGCATCCCTCTTCAGTCGGCTGCGGCTACTTGAAGCTTCCGCTGAACCGCTCATACGTGTAGATCTCCAAGCTTTTTTCGTGCTTGTGTCTCGTACCGACCTGCGCTATGCGCTCCGATTCGCGGACACCTGCCTCATCGAGTCGTCTAATTAACCTGGTTGCGAAGTTATGTCGCAATCCATGTAACCAAACTCGCTGCTCCTCCTGCAGATCGCCTGAGGACACCGCTCTCAAGTATGCACGCCGTATCGTGTTTGAGAACGCCTTGGCGGACATTCCTCGCCCCGTAGTTTCCGAGATGAATACTTCAGGCGGCTCCACATAGGGCTCTCTTTTCACCCGAGCCCTCTTCTTGAATTCACCTATAACGACGCGGCGCTGGTGTTCAATGTAATTCCATGTCCTGACAAGGAGAACGGCCGACACAGTGAGTGGCGCCTTGGATCCTCCCTTCGCCTTATCTAAATCAATCCGCAAGCTGTATCCACCCACTACTGCCTCTTCTGCAGATGCTCTAGTTGGCAGCTTCGCCATCGTTAAGCTACAGATCTCGTGCGCGCGTATACCTGAGTTACTACACCAATCAATCATTAGATCTGACTTGAGAGACGCCGAATCCTTAGATCTTGCGTGGAATTTTATCTTCTCGATCCATTCGGACCTCGGCGCCTTGGCCGAGCGCTTGTCTGTTGATTTATCCTTGAATAGGGGATGGGAAATAGAGTCGTCATCCCTAGTCACAATTTGAATTGCATACAGATCACCGGTCCCGCATAGCAGGTGAGAATATCCACGAGTTTCAGTCCAGTGGCAGTAGGAAATCACTGATCTCAGGACTTGGCACGCATAGTTCTCTGTGTTCTGGATTCCAATGGAATTGAACCTACTCAGGATCGCGCCCTTGTAAGCAGCGAGCCAAGACTCGTCTATCGAGCTCAGGTCTCGCTGATCGGCCTCCAACTGCGAAGTCAGGTCCAGCAAATGCACCGCACACGTCCGAACTGATCCAACCGTTCGGGTTCTGAGCAAATGAAAGAAGTACTCCAAGGAACGCCGATCAACCTTAAGCGCCTGAGTAATGATGATAGGAAAGCCTTTGGCTGGACTTCCTTCGATTATTGCTGAATGCGTACATCGGAGGTGCGCCATTCAGAACCTCACCGCCGGAGCGAATGAGGCTAGCTTCTCACAAAAATCGTTAAGAAGACTTCGGCGAACACTCGCCTCGTCTATTCAGCTAGGACAGCTGACTTGGCACTTTTTCTGAACAAGATTCTGAAGCGCCGCCCGGCAATTTTCGAAAAGCTATAGCGAGGAAGCGCTCATTCGAAGAATCAGACGAGGTGAACAAAGATGACTTTGTTGATGCCGCGCGCCATAGGTACCTTCGTCCGTTGTCCAAGGGCAGGCCGCCAGTGATAGCACGTCCCCGGGCGGGGGTGCAGAGCGCTGGGGTCGCCCCCGGGAAATTTGGGGGAATACGAGAACGGGTCATCTTACCATCCCCTCGGCCGACACCTGGGTCGGGAAAGCCCCCGGCCATGGCCGGAATCCGGCCTGCCGCCCCCCGGGCAGGGCACTGCGCGCGCCCTGCCCCGGCGCGCGGCGCCAGCCCATCGGCGCCCCATGGCATCATTCCCCGATCATTTCCCTGCCGGCCCCCATGACCATCAAAGGCAAAGCCACCTCCCTGGACATCGCCCACCTGGCCGGGGTCTCCCAGCCCACGGTGTCGCGGGCCCTGCGCGGCAGCCCGATGGTCAATGCCGAGACCCGCGAGCGCATCCTGCGCATCGCCCGCGAGCTGAACTACAAGGTCGACAAGAACGCCTCCAGCCTGCGCCTGCGCAATGCCGGCACGCTGGCCCTGCTGTTCTTCGAGGACCCGACCAACGACGACTCGCTGATCAACCCGTTCTTCCACTCGATGCTGGGGTCGATCACCCGCGCCTGCGCGCTGCACGGGCAGGACCTGCTGGTGTCCTTCCAGCAGCTGTCCACCGACTGGCAGGCCGATTACGAAGACAGCAACAAGGCCGATGGCATCATCCTGCTGGGCTATGGCGACTACCACCAGTCGCGCGACCGCCTGCAGCGGCTGGTGGAACAAGGCACCCACTTCGTGCGCTGGGGCGCGGCCCTGCCCGGCCAGCCGGGGGTGTCGATCGGCAGCGACAACTTCCAGGGCGGGCATGACATCACCGCCCACCTGCTGGAACAGGGCTGCCGCCGCATCGCCTTCCTCGGCCATGCCTCCAGCCATTACCCCGAATTCCAGGAGCGCTATCGCGGCCACGTCGAAGCGCTGCGTGCGCATGGCCTGACCGCCGACCCGGCGCTGCAGCACGATGCGATCACCACCGAGGCGTCCGGGCATGAGGCGTGCCTGTCACTGCTGGCCCAGGACCGTTCCATCGATGCGGTCTGCGCGGCCAGCGACCTGATCGCCATCGGCGCGGTGCGCGCGCTGCGCGAACAGAGCCTGCGGGTGCCGCAGGACGTGGCGGTGACCGGCTTCGATGACATCCCGCTGGCAGCCTCGGTGTCGCCGCCGCTGACCACCGTGCAGCAGGACACCAAGCAGGCCGGCCAGCTGCTGGTGGAGAAGCTGCTGGCGCTGATCGGCCGGCAGCCGGTGGAAGGCCAGAGCATTCCGGTGAAGCTGGTGGTGCGCGAGTCGTCGCTGCGCACGTAGCCCTTCGGTGGAGCCAGGCCATGCCCGGCATGCATGCGTGGGACGCAAGGCCGACGACAGCCGGGCATGGCCCGGCTCTACAGGACCTGCATCGCTACGCGCCGCCCGGCATGGCCGTGCGTACCGCCATGCTGAATTCATCCAGCAGGAAGGGCTTGGCGATCATCGCCATGCCTTCGTCCAGGAAGGCCGCGCGCTCCTGTGCCTTTTCCGCATAGCCGGTCATGAACAGGATCGGCAGCGCCGGTCGCGATTGCCGCGCGATCTCCGCCAGCTGGCGCCCGTTGAGCCCCGGCAGCCCGACATCGGTGACCAGCAGATCGATGCTCTGCGCCGAAGTGAGGATGGGAATCGCCGCATCGGCATCACCCACCACCTGGGCGTGGTAGCCCAGGTCTTCCAGCACCACCGTCACCAGCATCCGTACCTGCTCGTCATCCTCCACCACCAGGATGGACTGGCCGGCGCCGCGGCGGATCGGCTGCGAGGGTGCAGGCGCGTCCTCCACAACGGCCTCCGACAACGGAATGAACAGCAGCACCGTCGTCCCTTCGCCGACATTGGACTGGATGGCGATGTGGCCACCGGACTGCTGCATGAAGCCGTACACCATCGACATGCCCAGCCCCGTTCCCTTGCCGATGGGCTTGGTGGTGAAGAAGGGCTCGAAGGCGCGCTCGACCACTTCCGGCGCCATGCCGGCACCGGTGTCGGCCACCTCCACCAATGCGTAGTCACCGGCAGGCACGGCCGTGTACTGGCCTTCCCTTACGCTTACCGACGAGGCACGCAGAGTCAGATCGCCGCCGTCCGGCATCGCATCACGCGCGTTGATGGCCAGGTTCAGCAGCGCGCTCTCGAATTGGTTGGCATCCAGCGTGGCGTGCAAGGGCAGCGGCGAGGGTTCGGCGCGGATGCGCACCGCCTCGCCCAGGGTGCTGTGCAGCAGGTGCTGCACCGAAACCAGCAGCGTGTTGAGCTCCACCGGACGCGCATCCAGCGACTGCCGCCGGGAGAACGCCAGCAGGCGCTGGGTCAGTGCCGCCGCACGCTGGGCCGAGGCGGTGGCGGTGTCCAGGAAACGTTCGAGGTCGTCGACCCGGCCCATGTCCAGGCGCAGCCGGACGATGTCCAACGCGGACAGGATGCCGGTCAGCATGTTGTTGAAATCGTGGGCGATGCCGCCGGTCAACTGGCCGATCGCCTCCATCTTCTGCGACTGTCGCAACGCAGCGTCGCTGGCCTCGCGCGCCGCCATCTGCGCTTCCAGTTCACGGGTGCGCTCGGCCACCATCGCCTCCAGCGCGTGCGCGTGCTGTTGGCTGCTGGCAAGGGCCAGCTTGGCCGCGGTGATATCGGTGACGAATACGTGGAAGCCGTCGATGCGCCCCTCGCCATTGCGGCGCGGCGAGTAACGCACTTCGCAGTCCCGGCGCCCATACACGCGATGTGGCCAGACGATCTCGAACATGGCCTCGCGACCGGCCAACGCTGCTTCCATCGCCGGGCGACGCTGCTGCCATACGGTCTCGCCGATGACCTCGCGCACATGCGTGCCGATCACTTCGCCGGTAGCCAGTTCGAACCAGTTTTCATAGGCCTTGTTGGCGAAGCGGAAGCACAGCGAGCGGTCCACGAATGCGATCAGCACCGGCATTGCATCGGCGATCAAGCGCAGCTCGGACTCGCTGCGCGCCAGCGCCGCACGGCCATCGGCCAAGGCGGTGACCTGGTCGCGCACCACGAACTGCTTGCCGCGCGCGCGCAGCGCGCCCTGCACAGCGCTGAGCAACGACATGCTGCCCAATGGCCGGTCCATCTCCACTACGTTGATCGAGCCGGGCAACAACGGTTCACGGGTGGAACGCCGGTAGGAACGTGCCGAGCGCAGCAGGATGAACGGAATGTCCGACCAGGCCGGCTGCTGCTGCAGCGCCTGCAGCAGTACCTCGCTGCCGCGTGCCACCGCTTCCTGGGTCACCACCACCAGCCCGGTGCAGTCATCGAGTTGCTCAGCCAGCACTTCCAGGCTTGGCGCGATGCCCGTCCTCAACCCTGCGCCGGCCAGCACCGCCGCGATGCTGTCGGCATCACGGCCGAAGGGAGCGACGATACGGACAACGGTGCCGCCCTCATCGCTATCGGACATCGGACTGGCCCAGCAGCGCTGCGCTGTCGCCGACGAACTCCGGCGTGCCGGTGAGGATGCCCTGGAAATCGGCCAATGCGGCACTGACCGTGATGCCGCGCCCGTCGATCTTCAGTTCGCGGATGGTGTCTTCATGCGCACCGCCGCGGTTCTTGATCACCGAGATCGCCTTGCGGATGCGTCCCTTGGCTTCGAAGAATCGGAACAGCACCACCGCATCAGCGATGTAGGACACATTGAGGCTGCCGGTGGACATGGTGCCGACCAGCCCATGCTGCGGGTTGATCATGAAGGTCGCCACACCCTTCTGGTTGAGGTAGGACAGCATCTCGTGCAGCTGCAGCATCAGCTGTTTTTCCTGCGGCATGGCGGTCACGTAGCCGTTCAGGCTGTCGATCACCAGCACACGGCAGTTGCGCTCCTCCACGGCCTTGCGCAGGTTCCATGAGAACTCCCCGGGCGACACTTCGGCCGGGTCGATCTGCAGGATCTCCAGCAGGCCGGAGCGCAGATGCTTGTCCAGATCGATATCCAGCGCCGAAGCGCGTGCCAGCAGCGTGCCCACGCGCTCGTCGAACTCGAAGATGCAGCTGCGCTCGCCGCGCTCGCAGGCCGCCCACACATACTGCAGCGCCACGTTGGTCTTGCCGCTGCCGGCCGGGCCGGTCAACAGGGTGGAGGTACCGCGCAGCGGACCGCCGCCCAGCAGCCGGTCGATCTCGGCCACGCCGCTGCTGATGGGCGTTCCGACGAACCGTCCGTGATGTTCCGAGGCGATCAGGCGGGGGAAGATCTGCACGCCACCGCGACGGATCACCATGTCGTGGTAGCCGGCAACGAAATCGACGCCCCGCAGCTTCTGCACCTGCATCCGGCGCCGCGCAGGGCCGAAGTCCAGGGTCAGGCGTTCCAGCGAGACCACGCCGTGGCACAGGCTGTGCAGCTGGCCGTCGCGCTCATCGCCGGTTGACGTCAGGTCGTCCACCAGGAAAACCGTCGCACTCTTGGGCGCGAAGAACTGCTTGAGTGCGAGGATCTGCCGACGATAACGCAGCGAATCCTGCGCCAGCAGGCGCAGTTCCGACAACGAATCGAACACCACCCGGGTCGGTCCGATGCTGTCCACCTTGGACATGATCAGGTTGACCGTCTCGTCCAGCTCCATTTCCCACGAATGCAGCACCGACTGCAGGCGGCCATTGCCCATGGCCCCTTCGGCCGAACCCAGCTCGAACAGGTGCAGACCGTCCAGCGACCAGCCGTGCGCCAACGCGACTTCGCGCAGCTCCTCGGCGGTCTCGGACAGGGTGATGTAGAGGCAGCGCTCGCCGCGCCGCAGGCCTTCCAGCAGGAACTGCAGGGACAGCGTGGTCTTGCCGGAGCCCGGCGGCCCCTCAAGCAGGTACAGCCGCGCCTGCGGCAGCCCGCCGCCAATGATGCTGTCCAGTCCTTCAATTCCGGTTGTGATCCGCATGCGTGCCTGCATCGACGTCGACGTTTGAGGGGGAAAGCCTATCGGCGCCCCTGTCGACGCATTGTGTGATCCAGCGCAAGTCCAGATCCGCATTCAGAATGCCTTCACGGCGTTGGCGCCGGTTCCGGCCTTGGGCCCGCACGCCAGTGCCGACGCGCGTGCGATGCGCTAGATTGGCGCCACGACGCACCAATCCACCCTTCCGGGAGAAGGCCTTTGTCCTCCGCCAGCATTTCCCACACCGCACCGGTGACGGCGGCGGACGGCGTGTTGCACCTGGGCTGAGGCCCACGCTCCTGCCCTCGTACCGGCAATGCCCTTCCGGGCAGTTCCCTGTCGAGGTTCCCATGCTCATTCCCGCATCCGCGCACGACGTGCGCGCTCTGCTGTCCTGCACCGATCCCGCTGACGAAGCGGTCGCCCCGCCCGATGTGATCGCCATGCTGGCCGACCTCACCGCCTCCATCGAGCCCCGCTTTGCCCCAGCCGCATGGCGGATCGTCGAGGCCGGCCACACGGTGGGCCTGCTGTCCCTGACCTGCGCGCCGCGCGCCGGCGTACTCACCCTCGGCTATGGCGTCGCCCCGGCCTACCAGGGACGCGGGCTTGCCGGCGCCGCACTGGCCGCGTTCGTGCAATGGGCGTGGACCGACCCGCGCGTACGCATGCTGAAGGCGGAAACCGCCGTGGCCAACCTGCCCTCGCAGGCTGTGCTGCGCCGGAACGGTTTCTGCGTGGCCGGCCAGCGCATGGATACCGAGGACGGTGCGCTGCTGTGCTGGCAGCTGGGCCGCCCGCCAACGGCACCATGACCAAAGGGGCATGACGCCGCCCCCGTTCAGCGCGATAAACAGCAGATCAACACACGGAAAGGTGTACGTCGCATGCTGAAGATCGATTCGCTGTCCAAGACGTACGCCAACGGCGTACACGCGTTGAACGGGGTCACCCTGGATATTCCCCGCGGCATGTTCGGCCTGCTCGGGCCCAACGGCGCGGGGAAATCCTCGCTGATGCGCACGCTGGCCACCCTGCAGGAGGCCGACAGCGGCAGTGCCACCCTGAGCATTCCGGGTGAAGCGCCGATCGACGTGCTGCGCGACAAGGATGCCGTGCGCCGGCGGCTGGGCTACCTGCCGCAGGATTTCGGGGTGTACCCGAAGGTCAGCGCACTGGATCTGCTGGAACACTTTGCCGTACTGAAGGGCTTGACCCAGCGCGGTCAGCGCCGCGAGGTGGTCGATGGCCTGCTGCAGCAGGTGAACCTGTGGGATGCACGCAAGCGCAAGCTGGGCACCTACTCCGGCGGCATGCGCCAGCGCTTCGGCATCGCCCAGGCGCTGTTGGGCGACCCGCGCCTGGTGATCGTCGACGAACCCACCGCCGGCCTTGATCCGGAAGAGCGCAACCGCTTCCTCAACCTGCTTGCGGCCATCGGCGAGAACGTGGCGGTGATCCTGTCCACCCACATCGTCGAGGACGTGACCGACCTGTGCCCGACCATGGCGATCATGAACAAGGGCCAGGTGCTGCTGACCGGTCGCCCCACCGATGCGATCGAGGCATTGCAGCAGCAGGTCTGGCGCAAGCAGGTGGAGCCTTCCGAACTGGCCGATCACGAGGCGCGCTACACGGTGCTGTCCTCGCGCCTGGTCGGCGGCCGCCCGGTGATCCACGTGCACAGCGCCAGCGACCCCGGTGATGGCTTCACTGCGGTCGCCCCCGATCTCGAGGATGTGTACTTCCAGCGCCTGCGCCTGCAGGCGCGTGCCCGTGCAGCCTGAGCGGAGCACACCATGATCCTCACCTTCTTCCGCTTCGAGCTGCGCGAGCAGCTGCGTTCGCCGCTGCTATGGCTGCTGGCGTTCCTGTTCGCCGCGCTGGCCTTCGCCGCCGCCTCCTCCGAAGCCGTACAGATCGGCGGCGGCGTCAACAACGTGCACAGCAATGCGCCGATCGTCATCGCGCGTTTCATGGGCATCTTCACCATGATGGGCATGCTGGTGTCCACCATGTTCGTCAGCAATGCGTTGCTGCGCGACTTCGAGCTGGGCACCTCGGAGCTGATCTTCGCAAGCCCGATCAAGCGCCGCGATTACCTGGCCGGACGCATCCTGGCAGCCATCTGTGCCAGCCTGGTGGTCTACCTGATCATCGCGCTGGGCATCTTCCTGGGGCCGTTCATGCCCTGGGTGGACAAGGCCCGCGTCGGCCCGGTTTCGCTGACCAGCTACGCCTGGACCTTCACCTGGATCGTGCTGCCCAACGTGTTGTTCACCACCGCCCTGTTGTCGCTGCTGGCGGCGCTGACGCGCTCGATCCTGTGGGTCTACATCGGCCTGGTCGGCTACTTCGTGCTGTATGGCGTGAGTGCGTCGCTGCTGAGCGATATCGACAACGTCTGGATCGCCACGTTGACCGAGCCACTGGGCATGCGCGCCCTGGGCCGCACGGTCCGCTACTGGGCCGCCGAGCAGAGCAACACCCGTCTGCCCGAGGTGGCGGGCTACCTGTTGGCCAACCGTGCCCTGTGGCTGGGCGTGGCCGCCGTACTGTTCGCCGCCACCTTCGCTCTGTTCCGCACCGAGCGTACCGGCAGTGGGCGCAGGCGTTGGGGCCGTCGCCAGGCCGTGGCCAGCGCCGATGCGCCGCGGCCGGCGGCGATCACCGCACCGCGCGTGCGCCCCCGCTTCAGCGCGGCAACCGGCTGGCACCAGTTCGTGCGCCAGGTGCGCTTTGACACCGTCGGTGTCCTGCGCGGGGTGCCGTTCATCGTGCTGCTGGTGCTGGGCCTGGCCAACTTCATCCCCGCCGCCCTTCACCAGAGCGCGGTCTATGGCACGCCGATCTGGCCGGTCACCACCGAAATGCTGTCGGCCCTGCAGGGCGCCTACAGCTGGCTGCTGGTGATCATCGTGCTGTTCTATTCCGGCGAACTGGTCTGGAAGGAGCGCGCGGTCCGCTTGAACGAAGTCAACGACGCCATGCCCGTACCCAACTGGGTACCGCTGCTGGCCAGGCTGACCACCTTGGTGGTGATCGTCGCCTGCTTCCAGGCCATCGGTGCGGTGGTGTCGATGGCCATGCAGCTGGTGCAGGGCTATACCCACCTGGAGCCGCTGCTGTACCTGAAGGTGCTGGCCCTCGGTTCGGTGTTCTATGTGCTGATGGGCGGCATGGCGCTGGTCCTGCAGGTCCTGACCAACAACAAGTTCTTCGGCTACGCGCTGTTGATCGTGGTGATGATCGCGCAGGTCGCGCTGGGCCTGCTGGACTTCACCCAGAACCTGTACAACTTCGGCAACTGGCCCAACGCCCCGTACTCGGACATGAACGGCTACGGCCACTTCCTGCCTGGGCAGCTGGTCTTCCAGACCTATTGGGGCCTGCTGCTGGCCGCGCTGCTGTTCCTTGCATCCGCGTTCTGGGTGCGCGGCGTCGGCGCCAGTGCGCGCGACCGGCTGAAGCTGGCGGCACGTCGCCTGCGCGGTCCGACCGGCGCGGGCTTTGCCGTATCCCTGCTCGGCTTTGTCGCGCTCGGCGGATGGTTGTACTGGAGCACCAACATCCGCAATGAATTCCTGTCTCCCGACCAGCAGCGCGACCTGCAGGTGCGCTACGAGCGCGAGCTGTCGAAGTACAGGAACCTGCCGCAACCGCGCATCATCGCCGTCGACAACCGCGTGGACCTGCATCCGGAAACCCAGTCGATGGTCATCGATGCCGACTGGACGGTGCGCAACACCCACGCTGCCCCGATCAGTGACATCCACATCGCGATGGGCGATGACCGCAATCTGGTCAAGGTCGACCTGGGCGGGCAGACCCTGGCCTTCCATGATGTCGACCTGGGTTACCGCATCTACCGCCTGGCCAGGCCGTTGCAGCCCGGCGAGCAGCGGCAGGTGCATTTCCGCGTCGAACAACGACCCAAGGGCATCACCGCCGGCCAGGCACCCAGCAACATCGTGGACAACGGCACGTTCTTCAACAGCACCCTGCTGCCGTCATTCGGCTACGACCCGCGCGGCGAACTGGAGGACCGCAACGAACGGCGCAAGCGCGGGCTGGGTGAGCCGACCCGCATGCCGAAGCTGGAGGATGAAGCGGCACGTGCCAACACCTACATCTCCGACGACGCCGACTGGCTGGACTTCCGTACCACCATCTGCACCGCACCGGACCAGGTCGCGCTGGCCCCGGGCTACCTGCAGCACGAGACCACGGTGAACGGCCGCCGCTGCTTCAGCTATGCGATGGACCGGCCCATGCTCAACTTCTACGCCTATCTGTCGGCGCGCTGGCAGGTGAAGAAGGGCATGTACAAGGACATTCCGATCGAGGTGTACTTCGACCCGGCCCATGCCTACAACGTGGACCGCATGATCGAGGCGGTGCAGAAGTCGCTGGCCTACTACGAGGCGAACTTCACGCCCTACCAGCACCGCCAGGTGCGCATCATCGAGTTCCCGGGCTACCAGAGCTTTGCCCAGTCCTTCGCCAACACCATCCCCTACTCCGAGTCGATCGGCTTCATCGCCGACCTGCGTGACCCGGACAAGGTGGACTACGTGTTCTACGTCACCGCGCACGAGATCGCACACCAGTGGTGGGCCCACCAGGTGATCGGTGCCAACGTGCAGGGCGCCACGGTATTGTCCGAATCGCTGTCGCAGTACTCGGCGCTGATGGTGATGGAAAAGGAGTACGGCCGCGCGCACATGCGCCAGTTCCTGAAGACCGAACTGGACCGCTACCTGGCCGGCCGGGGCGGCGAGCGCATCGAGGAACTGCCGCTGGAACGGGTGGAGAACCAGCAGTACGTCCACTATCGCAAGGGTTCGCTGGTGTTCTACCGCCTGCGTGAGGAAATCGGCGAACAGGCGCTGAACCGCGCCCTGCAGCGCTTCCTGCAGGACAAGGGCTACCAGCAGCCGCCGTACACCACCTCGCGGGAGCTGCTGGACTACCTGCGTGCGGAGACCCCGGCCGACCGCCAGCAGCTGCTGACCGATCTGTTCGAGAAGATCACGCTGTACGACAACCGGCTGGAGACCGCCAGCGCGCGCAAGCGTGAGGATGGGCGCTACGACGTCACCCTGAAGCTGCACGCCGCCAAGGTCCATGCCGATGGCCAGGGCAAGGAAACGCCGGCCACGCTGGACGACTGGGTCGAGATCGGCGTGTTCGCCAATGGTCCCTCGGGCAAGGAGCGCGACCAGAAGGTGCTGTACCTGCAGCGCCTTCACATCACCACGGCAGCACCGACGATCACGGTGACGGTGGATGCCGAGCCGGACGAGGCCGGTTTCGATCCGTACAACAAGCTGATCGACCGGGTGAGCGAAGACAACCGGCGCAAGGTGACGATGTGATGTGAGTGGCGGTGCCGGCCTTCGGGCCGGCACCGACCTCCTGCGGCATCCACGCATGGCGTGGATCTACGGGATGCATCCACGCATGGCGTGGATCTACTGGAATGCATCCATGCACGGCGTGGATGCCGTACTGCCCGGTTGACGCCCTGGGCTACGCTGCGGGGTTCTGCGAACCGGCCTTCGGCCCCAGCACCGCCAGCAGCACGTAGATCACGATCGACGCTACGGTGCCGAGTGCAGCCAGCAACATGAAGGCAAACTCCGAACGGCCCTGCAGCCCTGCCCAAACGCCCAGATGCCAGGCCGCGCCAAGATTGATCAGCCAGGCGATGACGAACACCGGCCACTGCACGATGCCGACCGCGCTCAGCAATGGCGCGGCGATGAGGGCTGCGACGATGGCGCCGATCAGGAAGACCAGGGCAAGACGGGAATGCCGGGCCGAGGCGGTGCTCATGCGCTCAACCCGCGGGCCATCACCAGCACCGGGAAGCCACGGGTGTCGGACTCGACAACGGGCTTCCACCCCAACCGCGCATACAGACCACCGTCCAGCGACTCGGTCTGCAGGTAGAGCTGCGATATGCCCATCGACCGGGCCTGCTTCACTGCGCGTTCGACAAGCGTGCTGGCCAACCCTCGCCCGCGTTGGCTGTCGGCCACATACACACTTCCCAGCCAGTGCTCATACTCGGGGAAACCGGGCATCTCACCGCGCTTGAGCTGCACGGCGCCGACCACCTGCCCATCGTCGATTGCCGCCAGCAGATGCGGGAATCCCTGCGCGTCCTTGGGCTTGCGCAGCCGCAGACGCTCATCTTCCAGAGTGAAGCCTGCATCCTTTCCCCACTGCGCGTGATACCACTGCGCCAGCTGTTCGCACTCCGGCGCCGCCGGCGCCAGCATCCTGAACTCCATGGGTAACCTCGCTGTCCTGATCGTCCTTCAGGCAAGCATGCTTCACGTCTGCAGTCACTGCAAATTGTTGCAATCAACCAAGCCGTGCATGGGATCGGCTCCGCGGCGATCTGCACCTCAGCCCTGCGCGAAGTCCTTCAGGATCTCGCCGACGCCGCTGGGCGAGATCTCGAAGCCCAGCGTAGTACCCGGGTTGATCACCACGCCGTAACCGCCCGGCACGCGACGCAGCACATCCAGCATCAGCCAGCGGACCTGATGCTCGGCCTGCTGGCTGTAGATGCCCACCCGCGCCGGATCGGTGAACACGGCCACGTGCAGGGTGCCCTGCTTGTCGAACAGCAGCGGATCGAAGCCACTCCCATCGGGCGTGACCAGGCTGCCGGTCAGCAGCACCACCTGGGAAGCGACGAAGGCCTCCATGAACGCGCGGATCGGCACCGTTCCATCCATCGCGGCCTTGAGCAGGGTTTCGATCGGGGTCTGCGGGGCAAGGTTGGTCATGGCAGTACAGGCGCGGCATCAGGGGATGCCTATTGTGCCGGATGCCGCCTCACCGGGTAGTGCCGGCCGCTGGCCGGCAACTGCATTGGCTCCAACGACACGGAGGTTGCCGGCCAGCGGCCAGCATCACCGTTTGCGAGGCCCCGTGGACGGTCAGCGCTTCAGTCGCTGGTCGCGCGCCAGCTGGTCTGCCATGGCCTTGTCCAGTTCGGCCTGCAGGGCCGGCTGCTGCACGTCCGCATCCAGCACAAACACCTTCACCCCGTGCGCCGGCACCTCCGCCTTCAGGCTGCCCTTCACCGTCACCTGGCCGCCGTCCAGCGCGTCGCGCCAGAGGCCGGACTGCAGGTAGCGGTCCACGCTGAAGGTCTTCGCGGCATCGGCCTTGTTCAGCAGCACCAGCGCGGTCTGCGCCACGTCGCCGTGCTGCAGCACGCGGAAGAACACCGCTTCATCGCCCTGCAGACGTTCGTTCACCTGCAGGCCGCGCTGCAACGCCGGCGTACTCTCGCGCAGCTTGGCGATGCGCTGCAGCGGGGCGAAGATCGGGCTCTGCGGGGCTGCATCCACCCGCGGCTGGCCGAAGTAGGCACGGTTGCCGGCGTGCTCCGCACGGCCGCGCATGAAGCCGGTTTCCGATCCGTAATAGACCACCGGAATGCCGCGCGCGGTGAACAACCAGTTGTGCGCGTCGATGAAGCCGCTGTCGCTGGCCTGCAGGCGCGGCATGTCGTGGTTGTCGTAGAAACTCATCAGCTCATACGGGTTGGCGTATGGGCCACCGGTCAGGTGCAGTGGCTCAGCCAGCGTTTCAAAGCCCTTGCCGGCGCTGCCGAAGGCCTGCTCCAGCGCGCCGCGCAGCGGGAAGTCGAGCACGCTGACATTGGCGTTGGCCGGCCAGGTGTGTTCGGCGATGCTGGCGGCGTTGTAGTCGAACGCTTCGCCGAACATGAACATGCCCGGATGCTGCGCGCGGATGCGGTTGACGAACTCGTGCCACCACGGATGCGGCAGCCAGCCGATGGTATCGATGCGCAGCGCATCCACGCCCTGCGCGGTCCACTGCAGGTACGCCCCCACCAGGTAGTCCATCACTGCCGGGTTGTCCTGGTTGAAGTCGCCCAGCTCGGCCAGGTTGCCATCGAAGATCGAGCCGTCCTTGCTGTCGACCGGGCCGATGTTGTTGTAGAACGCGTGCAGCGGATTGTGCTTCGGGTCCAGCTTCTGTGGCGGCAGGTTCTGGTGGTCGGCAATCAGCCTGCCGTCCTTGTCGAAGATCTGGCCGAACTGCGGCTGCCGCTTGGGCATGGTCCAGGCCGGCGAACCATGGTTGCCGACGATGTCCAGCACCACCTTCAGGCCGGCGCCGTGCAGGCCCTTGGTCAACCCGGCGAAGTCCAGGTCCCTGCTCGGCAGGTGCTCGTCCAGCGTGTAGAAGTTGATGCCCCAGTAGCCGTGGTAGCCGGTCTTGCCACGGTCGGTCAGGGTGCTGGTACAGCTGATCGGCTTGCTGCCGGTGAAGGCTTCATCCGGGTTGTCGACGATGGGCGTGATCCACACCGCGCCGAAACCGAGGTTGCGGATGTAGTCGGCATTGTCGAGCACGCCACGGAAATCGCCACCGAGATAGCCGATGTTGCCGTCCACCTTGTCCGGGCATGGCACCGGAATATCGAAGGTACGGTGCTTGCCGCCCTGGTCGCGATGGTCGTTGGACGGATCGCCGTTGACGAAGCGGTCGGTGACCACGAAGTACACCGCGTCGCTGGCGAACGGTTCGGTGGTGCCGACATAGGACGGACGGGGCGCAGCCGCAGCGTGGCCAGCGAACAGCACAAGGGATACAGCAGCAGACAAGGCACCACGCATCACACCACCTCCGGACGGGACGGAACCCGCAACACGCACAGACCGGCAATCAACAGACTGCAGCCCCCCAGCACCAGGACATGCATCGGCTGGCCCCCCAGCCATGCGCGCAGGGCGAAACCGAGCGCGCTGGCCGCGACCAGCTGCGGGATCACGATGAAGAAATTGAAGATGCCCATGTACACGCCCATCTTCGCTGCCGGGACGCTGTCCGACAGCAGCGCATAGGGCAGCGACAGGATCGAGGCCCAGGCAAAGCCGACGCCGACCATCGACAGCAGCAGCCACTGCGGATCGTCGATGAACATCATCGAGATCAGCCCTGCCCCACCCAGCCACAGGTTGACCAGGTGGCTCCAGCGCAGGCCGATCGCCCGCACCATCGGCGGGATCAGCAGCGCGGCCAATGCGGCGAAACCGTTGTAGGCACCGAACAGTACGCCCACCCAGTTGGCACCTTCGTTGTAGGCCGCCGATTCGACGTCGGTGGAGCCGAAATGCATGCCGGCCACTGCGCGCGTGGTGAAGATCCACATCGCGAACAGGGCGAACCAGGAAAAGAACTGCACCCAGGCCAGCCGGCGCATGGTGATCGGCATCGCGCGCAGGTCGCCGACGATGGCGGCCAGCATGTGCGTGCCCGGTAGTACCCGCGCCGCCGCCAGCAGTGCGCCGTAGCCCACGCACAGGCCGGCTAGCACGTACAGCATCTTGTCGCCCTGGCGCCACGCGATCAGTGCCGCCAGCAGCACGCCGAGACCAAGCCACAGCGCAACCTGCGACCACGGCGCAGGGCCGGTCACCGCAGTGCCGGCATGGTGCGACGGCGGTTCGGCGTCATCGAAGCTGGCCAGCTCGTCGGGCGAATACTCACGGGTGCTGACCACCGTCCAGGTGATCGCCGCCAGCAGCACCACCGCGCCGAAGTAGAACGCATAGCGCACGGTATCGGGCACCTCGCCCGCCGCTGCCGTGTTGGCAACACCGAAGTGGGCCAGGATGAAGGGGAGGAAGCTGGCAACGATCGCGCCGACGCCGATGAAGAAGCTCTGCATCGCATAACCGGCCGGGCGCTGCCGCGGTGCCAGCTGGTCGCCAACGAAGGCGCGGAACGGCTCCATCGACACGTTGATCGAGGCGTCCAGCACCCATAGCGTGCCGGCCGCGATCCACAGCGTCGGCGAGTTCGGCATCACCAGCAGGGCCAGCGTGGTCAGCACCGCGCCGATCATGAAGAACGGGCGGCGGCGCCCCCAGCGTGTCCACGTGCGGTCGGACAGATAGCCGATCACCGGTTGTACCAGCAGGCCGGTCAGCGGTGCGGCGATCCACAGTCCGGGCACCGCTTCCATGTCCGCACCCAGCGTTTCGAAGATGCGGCTGGCGTTGGCGTTCTGCAGGGCAAAGCCGAACTGGATGCCAAGGAAGCCAAAGCACATGTTCCAGATCTGCCAGAACGACAACTGTGGTTTTGCAGGACGGCTCATCGTGCGTCCTCTGCTGCCGCCACCGGCGCAATCTTCAGCGCCTGCACCTGGGCCTGGTTCAGCACGCCATCACGCCCGCCCTTGCCGCCGGTGTAGTGCGCGAAGTGCTGCAGCGCGCTCATGTTGAAGCCCTCTTCCAGCGTCACCGTGCAGCGGCCTTTGGGTACAGCGAAGGTTGCCGCGGTCGAGTCCTGCGCCGCCACGCTGTGCGGCAGCGTTACCGTGTGCCGCTGCGGAGGCTGGCCCTTGCACTGCACGGCCAGCTGCTTCACCGCCGCGGTCACGCCGGTGTTGATCGGGCCATTCGGGTTGATGTACTGCAGGCGCAGGCGCACGTGGCCCGCCCTGGTTGCATTGAACTGCCATTGCCGGCTGCCCCGCAGCACCTGCTGCGGGCCGACGCAGACCATCGGGCTATGCAGGGATTCCAGCGCACCTTCGCGCCGGGTCAGGCTCAGGCAGTGCTGCAGGCCATCATCGCCGACGCGCACCTGGCCCTTGCTGGCCGTGGCCGCGACACCGTCCTGCCAGAGGACCTGGCCGGCGGCCACCGCGACCGACCAGCCCTTGCCACTGCGCTTTGCCTGCGGTGCCAGCGGCGTGGCCGGTGCTCGTGCATTGGCATCGGCACGCGGCACATCACGGCTCACGGCTGCCGGCGCAGCGACCAGCTGCACGGTGGTCGTGGTGCCGCGCGTACGCGTTTTTCCCGCGATCAACAAGCCAGCGCCCACCTGCTTCGGGCGCTCCAGCACATAGCGCTTGCCGCCCGCCTCCAGACTGATCCGCTTCTGCTTTCCGAACAGCTCCGGCACCAGCTCGGCCGGCAGCTTGGGCTGCACGCGACCGTCGTCCTGCACGCCGAACACGCCTTCGGTGACCATCGACAGATAGCCGGCCACCGACCACAGCTGGCGCTCGGAGTTGACCACCGGCCCGCTCAACGCGCCTTCGTCCACGTGCACGGCCTGGCTGACCAGCTCGTAGTTCTCCATGTTGGAACCGGCCAGCGCCGCCCCTTGCATCAGCGAGCGGATCTCGGCAGCAATGCGCGGCGCATCGTCCACCTTGCGCGCCGCGCGCAGCGAGTACGCGCTGACGAACGGCCAGATCGCACGATTGTGGTAGATCGGTTGCTGCGCTTCCTGCGGCCACACCACCGGGCTGCCGGCAGCGCCCATCGGATAGCCCGCCAGCGCCCGACGCGCACGTTCAGCAGGCAGCACGTCGGCGAGGATGCCCAGCGACAGGCCGAGCAGATCGATCTTGGCGTAGGGCACCGGGTGCGCCGCTTCGCCGATGTAGCTCATGTACTGGCCCATGTCTTCGCGCCAGAAGCGCGCGTCGATCTGCACCGCCAGTGCGTCGGCCCAGGCCCTGTACTGCTCGCTGCGCTCGTCGCCCAGCTGCGCGGCCATCTGCTGCGCCAGGCGCAGCGCCTGGTAATGCAGCACGTTGGTGGACAGCGCGTAGGAATCGCCGATGAAGCGCACGTCCTCGCGCGTCCAGTCCGGAAAGGTCTGCTCACGCCAGTCGAGGAACGAGGTCTCGCCGCGATACAGGCCCATCTGCGCGTCGAAGACCATCGCCCGGTCCTGCGCCAATGTGCCCTGCAGGGCCTGCCATACCTGCTCGGCAAACGCAGGATCATCCAGCAGGTGGCGTGCGGCGAGGAACCACACCACGCGGTCGCTGCTGATCGGCCAGCTGCCACCGGAGCCGGTGTCCTGGGCCACGAACAGGCCGGGCGTGTGCCCGTCGCGCGCAGCCGACAACTTGAACTGCAGCGACTGACGGGTGCGCTTCGGGTCCAGCTTCGCCAGCGCCAGATCGGCTGCAAAGCTGACGTCACGCGTCCACACATACGGCCAGCGCGCGCCGGTCTGGAAGCACTCGCACGGTACCGGACGGCCTTCGTCGAAGGCCGGATCGCGGATGGCATCCACCCGGTCCTGGTCCATTTCCTGCTGGGCCAGCGCGAACAGCGCGTCGAACATCGCGCTGCCGGTCTGGCTGCGCATGGGCGCGGCGGCAATGCGCACCTCACCCTTCGGCGCATGCAGCACGAAGCTGCCCTTGGCAGCGGATTCAGCGCGCGCCTGGCGGCCGTCGAATGTCAGGTCGGCCGCGTGCGCGGTCGTCCCCAGCGCTGCCCCCAGGGCAGCGGTCAGGCAAATGATCTTCAGCATCGAAGCGGCAGACCGGCTTGCGCCCGTCGACCTCCCTCCCTCTCTGCACCGTTGTGGGTCCGCACTGCCGTTGCCGGCGTGCGGGCGCGGCACCTCCCTCAAGGTGCCCTGGCCCCATGGTAGACGCGGGGCTGTCGACTGCGTCCAGCTGCATACGTATTCATGGCGTGCAGTACCGGCAGGCCTGCTGGGCTGGCTTATGGTCCGGGTCTGTCAACGGCGCCTTGGGAGGGGAAATGCCGACGTCACCCACAACGGTACGCGCAGTGTTCGCGCACGCTTTCGGCCTGGCCCTGCTGGGATGGGCCGCGCTGGCACAGGCGGCGGCGCCGCAGATCGCCAGCGTCGAATCACCGGACAAGGTGCTGAAGGTCAGCCTGGTGCTGGACGGCGGTACCGCGCGCTACCGCGTCGAGCGCCTCGGCCAGACCGTGGTGGCCGATTCGAAGCTGGGTTTTGAACTGCGCGATGGTCGCCTCGACCGCGACTTCAGCCTGCTGGCACAGGAACGGCGCAGTGTCGATGACAGCTGGGAGCAGCCCTGGGGCGAGCGCCGGCTCACCCGCAACCACTTCAACGAACTGACCGTGCACCTGGCCGAAAGCACCGGCAGCAAGCGCCGGCTGGACCTGGTGTTCCGCGTCTACGACGACGGCCTGGGCTTCCGCTATGTGTTCCCCGATCAACCGAACCTGCGCGAAGCGATCATCGATGACGAGCTGACCGAGTTCGCCATCGCGCCGGAATCCACCGCATGGTGGATACCCGCGGGCGAGCCGATCCATTACGAATACCTGTACCAGCGCACGCCGCTGCGCGAAGTGCCGCTGGTGCACACGCCGATGACCCTGCGCAGCCACGATGGCCTGCACGTGGCCATCCATGAGGCGGCACTGGTCGACTACGCGGGCATGTTGCTGCGCCGCACCGAGGGCCAGCGCCTGCGCGCCCAGCTTTCGCCTTCGGCCGAAGGCTGGAAGGTGCGCCGCGCCCTGCCCTTCGCCACGCCATGGCGCACCCTGCAGATCGCCGACCGTGCCGGCGGCCTGGTCGAGTCCGACCTGATCCTCAACCTCAACGAGCCCAATGCGCTGGGCGATGTGAGCTGGGTGAAACCGGCCAAGTATCTGGGCGTGTGGTGGTCGATGCACCTGGATGAAGAGAGCTGGGCCACCGGACCAAAGCATGCGGCCACCACCGCAAAGACACGGAAGGTGATCGATTTCGCCGCCGCGCACGGCTTCCGTGGTGTGCTGGTGGAAGGCTGGAATCCTGGCTGGGACGGCAACTGGGTCGGCAATGGCTACGACTTCGACTTCACCCGCGCCACGCCGGATTTCGACATCGAATCATTGTCGGCGTACGGGCTGAAGAAGGGGGTGCACCTGATCGGCCATCATGAAACCGGCTGCGCGATCGAACACTACGAAGACCAGCTGGGTGCTGCGCTGGATCTGTATGCGCGGCTGGGCGTGGACCAGTTCAAGACCGGCTACGTCTGCGACGACGGCCAGGTTGATCGCCACAATCCGGCCGGCGGCCCGCTGTGGCGCGAGTGGCACGACGGGCAATTCATGGCCCGCCATCACCTGAAGGTGGTGCAGGAAGCCGCCCGCCGCCACCTGTCGGTGAACCCGCACGAGCCGATCAAGGACACCGGCCTGCGCCGCACCTACCCGAACTGGATTTCCCGCGAAGGCGCACGTGGCATGGAATACAACGCCTGGGGCCAGCCACCGAACCCGCCCGAGCATGAGGTCAACCTGGTGTTCACCCGCATGCTGGCCGGGCCGATGGATTACACGCCCGGCATCCTCAGCCTGAAGGGCCGCCATGGCCAGGCCATTCCCAGCACACTGGCACGACAGCTGGCCCTGTATGTGGTGCTGTACAGCCCGATCCAGATGGCTGCCGACCTGCCCGAGCACTACCTGCAGCACCGCGAAGCGTTCCGCTTCATCGAGGACGTGGCGGTGGACTGGGAGCAGAGCCGCGTGCTCGATGGCGAGGTCGGCGACTACGTGACGATCGTGCGCCGCGACCGCAACAGCCGTGACTGGTTCCTGGGCAGCATCACCGACGAGAACGGCCGCGTGCTGCCGGTGTCGTTGGGTTTTCTGGAGCCGGGCGTGCGCTACCGCGCCGAGGTCTACCGCGATGGCGATGGCGCGGATTTCCGCAGCAGTCCCTTCGCCTTCAAGCGCGAAACACGCGAGGTCAGCAGCACCGATTCACTCACGCTGGTGCTGGCGCCGGGCGGCGGACAGGCCATCCGCTTCACCCCGCTGTGAATGCGCAGGTAGTGCCGCCCGCTGGCCGGCATCGTTGCGACGTGGATGGTTGCCGGCCAGTGGCCGGCACTACCGGAATGATGATCTGGAAGCGATTACAACCCTGCAAACGCCATTGAATACGTATGCAGGGTGATTCCCACGAAGAACGCGCTGCCTACCATAGCGGCGACGACAGCGGCCACCGCGTCGCACGTCCTCGACACCACCGGGACGACCACGAATCGCACTACAACATTGCCTGGGAGGGGAAAATGTTGAACCACAAGCGCAGTGCGCTGAGCATCGCGTTGGCCGTCGTACTGACGCCGTCGCTGGCAGCAGCACAGTCCACGCAGACCACCACCCCGCCGACCGGCACTGCCGCCACCAACCTGGATACCGTGCAGGTCACCGGCATCCGTCGCGGCATCGAAAGCGCCATCGCCACCAAGCAGGACGCCACCTCGGTGGTCGAAGCCATCTCCGCAGAAGACATCGGCAAGCTGCCCGACGTCAGCATCGCCGAATCGATCTCGCGCCTGCCCGGCCTTGCCGCGCAGCGTGTGGCCGGTCGTGCGCAGGTGATCAGCGTGCGCGGCCTGTCGCCGGATTTCGCCACCACCCTGCTCAACGGCCGTGAAGTGGTCAGCACCGGCGACAACCGCGGCGTCGAGTTCGACCAGTATCCGTCCGAGCTGGTCAACGGCGTGACCGTGTACAAGACCCCCGATGCAGCGCTGGTCGGCCAGGGTCTGTCGGGCACCATCGACATGCAGACCGCACGTCCGCTCAGCTTCCCCGACCGCGTCATCGCCGTCAGCGGCCGCTACCAGAAGAGCTCGCTGGGCCGCGCTGCGGACACCGACCCGTACGGCAACCGCTTCAGCGCCAGCTACATCGACCAGTTCTTGGACAAGACCCTCGGCATCGCCATCGGCTACGCGCACAGCGACATGCCGATCCAGGAAAACCAGGTGGGCCTGTACGAGCCGTGGACCACCGAGCACACCACCAACGGCAACCGCCCCGGTGTTGCCGCTGGCACCTACTTCACCGACGGCATCAAGGCGCTGCGCCGCACCGGCAACAACAAGCGCGACGGTGTGATGGCCACGATCCAGTTCCGGCCGAACAACAGCTGGACCAGCACCTTCGACGCGTTCCACACCGAAGCAGAGCAGATCGACACCGCCAACCAGTTCGAGCTCAACCTCAGCAACTACAACGGCAACTACACCCCGGGCCTGCTGGTCAGCAACCCGCAGGTCAACGCCAATGGCACCTTCACCGGTGGCACCGCCAGTGGCGTGTACCCCCTGGTGCGCGGCATGTACAACAAGCGCAAGGACAAGATCGATGCGTTCGGCTGGAACAACGAGTTCACCTTCGGCAGCGTCAAGCTGGTTGCCGACCTGAACTATTCCAAGGCCACCCGCGACGAACTGAACCTGGAAAACAACCTGCAGCTGACCCCGATGCCGCAGCTGGATACGGTCGGTGTGCAGTTCCGCCAGGATGGCTTCTCGCAGATCAGCCCGGGCCTGAACTACTCCAACCCGGACGCGCTGTTCCTGACCAACACCATCTACGGTTCTGGTTACGGCAAGGTGCCGAAGGTGGAAGACCGCCTGAAGGGTGGCAAGCTGGCCGCGACCATCGCCCTGCCCGAAGCAATGGCGTCGTGGGCACCGGATCTGGATATCGGCGTGAACTATGCCGACCGCCGCAAGGTGAAGACCCAGTCCGAAGGCAACATCCTGCTGGGCGCGCAGGGCGATGCCAACATCGCATCGGATCTGCAGTACCGCCCGGTCAACCTCGGCTTCGCCGGCCTGGGCACCATCCCGGCCTGGAACGTGCCTGGCGCGGTCGGTCGCTACATGACCTTCAATCCGGTCGACAACCTGGACTACCTGATTCCCAAGTCGTGGACGGTGCGGGAAAAGATCACCACCGCCTGGGCGCGCCTGAACATCAACAGCGACATCGGCGTGGTGGGCGTACGCGGCAATATCGGCGTGCAGATGCAGCACACCGACCAGAGCTCGGACTCGCGCTACTGGGACAGCTCGCAGGCGGCCGGCAACAACATCCAGCCCTACTCGGACGGCCGCAAGTACAACGACTGGCTGCCCAGCTTGAACTTGGCCTTCATGTTCCCGCATGAGCAGACCCTGCGTTTTGCCGCAGCCAAGCAGGTCGCGCGCCCGCGCGTGGACCAGATGCGCGCGGGCCTGGAGTTCGGCGTGGATACCGGTACCGGTCGCCCCGGCGGCAGTGGCGGCAACCCGTTGCTGGACCCGTGGCGCGCCACCGCACTGGACCTGTCCTACGAGAAGTACTTCGGCGAGAAGGCCTACGTGGCCGCCGCGATCTTCTACAAGGACCTGAAGAGCTACGTCTACACCCAGTCGGTGGACAACTACGACTTCACCGGCCTGCTGGGCAACTATGTGCCGCCGCCGGGCATGGTGGTGCCGGTGCTGCCGACCGGCACCTTCTCGACCCCGGTGAACGGCAAGGGCGGCAGCCTGAAGGGCCTGGAGCTGACCGCGTCGTTCCCGCTGGAAATGCTGACCGACAGCCTGCGTGGCTTCGGCGTGCAGGCCAGCGCGACCTTCAACAAGAGCGACATCCAGATCCTGGATCCGGAAAGCGCGTCCAGCGTGGGCACCGACCCGATCAGCCTGCCCGGCCTGTCCAAGCGCGTGTACAACTTCACTGCCTACTACGAGCGTAGTGGCTTTGAAGCACGCGTGAGCCAGCGCCGCCGTTCGGACTTCATCGGCGAGATCGGCAACTTCAACGGCAACCGCACCCTGCGTTATGTCGTGGGCGAGAACGTGACCGATGCGCAGGTCAGCTATACCTTCAGCGACAGCAGCAGCCTGCGTGGGCTGACCCTGCTGCTGCAGGGAAGCAACCTGACCAACGAGCCGTACCGCACCTACGCCGGCACCAAGGATCGCCCGCTGGAGTACATCGAGTGGGGCCGCACCTACATGCTGGGCGTGAACTACAAGTTCTGAGGTAGCGCCGGGCCATGCCCGGCGACCCGGACTCGGTAGTGTCGGCCGCTGGCCGGCACCCAAGGGGAGCAGGACCGGAAACCCGCTGCGCAGGCAGCGGGTTTTCTTTTGTGCGCAACGCGTTGGCCAGTGAAGCGTGATCGGTACGGCCCCATCCACGCATGGCGTGGATCTACCCCGCCGCATCGCATCCATGCATGACGGGGATCCATCCTGCATACCCCCGGTAGATCCACGCCATGCGTGGATGTCCTGCACCGGAACCGCGCCCACAAAAAAGGGACGGGGCGCTTCGGCCCCGTCCCCGCAAGTACCGCCACCGGAGAAATCGGTCAGCTGCGTCGCGCGCAATACACCGCACGCGGCGGCAGCTGCAGTTCATTGCCCTGCACCGTCCCCGCATCCGGGCCCGGCACAGCCACCTGCTGCCAGTTGCCCGCCGGCAGCGGATGGCTCACCGCTTCGGCCGACAGGTTGAAGGCCAGCAGGAGAGTTTCATCTGCAAGCATACGCTCGAACAGCAGCACTGGCTCGGCACTGTCCAGGAACCGGATGTCACCGTGCAGCAGGGCCGGCTGGGTACGGCGCCAGGCTAGGAAGCTGCGGAAGGCCGACAGCACCGAATGCGGATCCTGCGCCTGCACCGCCACGGCCGCCGCCTGGTGCTCGGCCGGGATCGGCAGCCACGGCTTGCCGGTGGTGAAGCCGGCCAGCGGCGCGTCGATCCACGGCAGCGGCGTGCGGCAGCCGTCGCGCCCCTTGAAGTTGGGCCAGAAGGTGATCCCATACGGGTCCTGCAGCGCCTCGAACGGCACTTCGGCCTCTGCCAGGCCCAGCTCCTCGCCCTGGTACAGGCAGACCGAACCACGCAGTGAACACAGCAGCGCCACCAGCATCCGCGCCAGGCGAGGGTCGGCCGGATGGCCACCCCAGCGGCTGACCGCCCGCTCCACGTCGTGGTTGGACACTGCCCAGCACGGCCAGCCCTGAGTCATCGCCGCTTCCAGGCGCGAAACGGTGTCGCGGATGTAGGCCGCGCTGTAATCGTTGACCAGCAGCTCGAAGCTGTAGCCCATGTGCAGGCGGCCATCCTGGGTGTATTCGGCGGTGGTCGCCAGCGAATCCTCCGAGGAGATCTCGCCCAGGCTCACCGCCCCCGGGTATTCGTCCAGCAGGGCGCGCAGCTGCTCCAGGAACGGCAGGTTCTCCGGCTGGGTGTTGTTGTAATAGTGGTACTGGTAGGCGTACGGGTTGTCCGCGCTGAAGCCGCGGCCGACGCGCTTGTCGGCCGGCTTGGGCGGGTTGTCGCGCAGCTGCGCGTCATGGAAGCAGAAGTTGATCGCATCCAGGCGGAAGCCATCCACACCCCGGTCCAGCCAGAAGCGCACGTTGTCCAGGGTCGCCTGCTGCACCTCCGGGTGGTGGAAATTCAGGTCCGGCTGGTCCACCAGGAAATTGTGCAGGTAGTACTGCTCGCGGCGCGGCTCCCACTGCCAGGCACCGCCGCCGAACAGCGACAGCCAGTTGTTGGGGGGCGTGCCGTCCTCGCGCGGATCCACCCACACATACCAGTCCGCCTTCGGGTTGCTGCGGTCCTGGCGGCTCTCGCGGAACCAGGCGTGCTCGATCGAGGTGTGGCTGAGCACCTGGTCGATCATCACCTTCAGGCCCAGGCCGTGGGCCTTGGCCAGCAGCCGGTCAAAGTCGTCCAGGCTGCCGAACAGCGGATCGACATCGCGGTAGTCGGCGATGTCATAGCCGAAATCGGCCATCGGCGATCGGAAGAACGGCGAGATCCAGATCGCATCCACGCCCAGCGCGGCGATATGGTCCAGGCGCTGGATGATGCCGAGCAGGTCGCCTACCCCGTCGCCGTTGGCGTCGAGGAAACTGCGCGGGTAGATCTGGTAGATGACGGCTCCGCGCCACCATGGATAGTGCGACATCGACAGCCCCCCTCCGGGCATGCGGGACCCGCTGGAAGCGGGCCGAAAACCAACTCCCGCAAGCTTAGCGGCGGCCCACGACGATGGCGCTGCCTGCATACGTATTCACGCCAGACGCCACGCCCGGTGGCGCGCGGCGGTGGCCTGGCCCCCGGTTTCCTCCCCAATTCACAGGCAACGCCTATAATCAGGGATGAGCCTGAAAGCCTGATCGCATGACCATCACTGAAGACACCCGTCCCGCCCTGGGCCTGTCCCAGATCCAGTCGCTTGCCGCAGCCGACATGGCTGCCGTCGATGCCCTGATCCGCCGCCGGCTGTCCTCGGATGTGGTGCTGATCAACCAGATCGCCGACCACATCATCTCCGCTGGCGGCAAACGCCTGCGGCCGATGCTGGTGATGCTGGCCGGCCATGCGGTCGGCGGCGCCGGCCCCGAGCACCACCAGCTGGCAGCGATCATCGAGTTCATCCACACCTCCACCCTGCTGCACGACGACGTGGTGGACGAATCCAGCCTGCGCCGCGGCCGCAGCACCGCCAATGCACTGTGGGGCAACGCGCCCAGCGTGCTGGTGGGCGACTTCCTGTACTCGCGCAGCTTCCAGCTGATGGTCGAGCTGGACCGGATGTCGGTGATGCAGATCCTGGCCGACACCACCAACCGCATTGCCGAAGGCGAAGTGCTGCAGCTGCTGCACGTGCACAACCCGGACACCGACGAAGCCGCCTACCTGCGCGTGATCGAGCGCAAGACCGCGGTGCTGTTCGCCGCCGGCACGCGCCTGGGTGCACTGGCCAGTGGTGTCGATGAAGCCACCCAGCAGGCCCTGTACGACTACGGCATGCACTTGGGCTACGCCTTCCAGATCGCCGATGACGTGCTGGATTATTCAGCCAACGCCGACGAGCTGGGCAAGAACCTGGGTGACGACCTGGCCGAAGGCAAGGCGACGCTGCCGCTGATCCATGCCATGGCCCATTCCGATGAGGCCACCCGCCAGCGCCTGCGCGCGATCGTGCAGAACGGTGACGCCTCGGCGATGCCGGAAGTGCTGGCGGCGATCCACGCCACCGGAGGCCTGGAATACAGCCGCCGTCGTGCCGAGGAATATGCAGAGGCCGCCGAACGGGCGCTTGACGGCCTGGCCGACAACGATGCCGTCGCCGCCCTGCGCGGCCTGGCCCGCTACGCGGTACAGCGTTCGCATTGACCGCACCCGGTAGTGCCGGCCGCTGGCCGGCATTCCCGATGACATCCGCAGCATCATGAGGTTGCCGACCAACGGTCGGCACCAACCAGGGCAGATGAGTGCCGACCAACGGTCGGCACCTGCAAGGACGGGTGGGTGCCGACCGTTGGTCGGCACACCTTTTCAACGTTTCTCGAACCGCTCCTCGAAGAACTCATCCAGTGCCTTCCACGCGCGCTTGGCGGCGCGTTCGTTGTACTGGCAGCCCGGCGGGCTGTTGGCATCGCGCTCGGCAAAGCAGTGCACCGCACCGCTGTAGTTGGTGAACTCCCAGTCCACCTTGGCCGCATCCATTTCCTTCTGGAAGCTGCCGATATCCTCGGCGGTCACGCTCTTGTCGTCGGCGCCATTGAGCACCAGCACCGACGGGTGGCTGCCGCCGGCCTGCGCCGGCAAGGGGGAACCGAGCCCGCCATGCAGGCTGACCACGCCCGACAGGGGCGCGCCGGCGCGGGCCAGTTCCAGCACCGTGGTGCCGCCAAAGCAGAAGCCCACCGCGCCGATCCGGCTGGCGTCCAGCGGTGCCTTGCCCGCCTGCGCCTTCAGTACGTTGACCGCCTCCAGCGCCCGCGCCCGCAGCAGCGGCCGGTCATTGCGCAGCTTGGTCGCCACCGGTCCGGCCTCGGCATCGGTCTTCGGCCGCACGCCCTTGCCGTACACGTCGGCCACCAGCACCACGTAGTCATCGCCAGCCAGTTGCTTGGCCTTTTCAATCGCCGACTCGTTCACGCCCTTCCAGTTCGGCACCATCACCAGGCCCGGGCGCTTGTCCTGGTCGCCGTCGTCGTAGACCAGCACGCCACTGAAGGTCGTGCCCTGGTGTTTCCATTCCACCGGCTGGGTCTTCATCGCCGCCCACGCCGGCATCGCCGCCAGCCCCAGGATCACCGCCACACCGTATCGCCAACGATTCATGCGCCTGCTCCACCAAGAGGGAATCCGGAGTGTACGAGCCCGGTGTGAAGCTGGAGCAGGCAGTGCAGCCCGCACTTCAGTTCCAGGCAAAAAGGCCGATAGGTAGTGTCCAACCATGCCCCCCCCTTCTCCAACAAGGATGTCCTTCTTCGTGAACACCCTGGGTTCCACCGTATTTGTCTCGCTCTCCCTTCTGCTCCCCGCCGCCCAGCTGACCGCCAGCCCCCTGGACGAAACTTTCACCGCGTTCAGCCGCTGCGATGCCAGTTTCTTCTCCAGCCTGCACCAGCACGCAGATGCATGGGCCGCGCACGCATCGCTGGGCGGCACGGGCACGATCAGCTGGATCGAGAGCAAGGACCGTTCCGATGCCACAAACGAAGTCCAGCTCCGCGGCGGACCACGTATTGCCGGCCTGCCGGTTACCGCTTACTTCGACAACGCCTCCGACCTGGGCGTGCTGGGGCGCTATGTGGCCTGGGGATTCACCTTCGACGCGCCACTGGACGCAGTGGTCAAGCAGCTGTCGCCATTGATCGAACACGCTGACCGCCTGCAGGGTGATCGCGGAATGCGGGTCCGCAGCGAAGTCCGCGCGGGTGATCAGTGGCTGCCCACATCCAATCGCGGTGGTATCGCCGCCGGGCGCATGCTTCTGGAACGCGTACTGATGATGGAATCCAGCGACGGCAGGACCCGGGTGGGATGTTCGCTGCAGGGCGCGGTGGATGCAGATGTCATGGCCCTGCTGCGCCCTGACGTACCGGCGGCTGATCGCCCGCAACCGCAGGCGGCCGGTCGCCGGCTGGAGGATGTCCCCGTTTCCAAGGCCGTTGTTGATGGCGTGGACAACCCGTTGCTGGCACCTCGTTTTACATCACTGACCTACCGTTACCGGATCAAGGGAAAGCCCGCCTCGACCACGCCGACAACCATCACGATGGTGGCCGACAACGGGTTGTTGAAGATTACCGAGGACTACACTTCGTTCACCATGCAGCGGCTGTCAAAGGCCAATCTCTTCCAGCTGGCGTCAATGCGCGATGCCGGGATGACGCTGCAGACCCGCTCGCTGAAGCAGGATCTTCCCGCCACGTGGACACCCGGCAACCGCTTCCGCGCTGAAACGACGATGGTGTTCTATCCGGAACGTGGCACTTCAAAGCCACTCAGCACCGAGCTGTCCTGCGTGATCGGAGAGCGATTCCCGGCACGCGAGGTATCTGCTTCGCTTTCTGGCGATGCAATCAGGCTGGAGTGCAAGGTGGATGGCGATCGCAGTGTACGTGCCTTCATCGAGGATCTCGGCATCGCGGTTGCGCTGGAATCGCATGGTAAGTACGGCTCATCGCTCTACGACATCATCGATTTCGAGGTGGTACGCTGAGAATCTGCTCTGCACGGTCGGCTTCGACGCACGAAGCCGACTGTGCCTGCCCTGCCATTGGCGTCTTCCGATGATACTTGTTGATCGTTTCCTCTCTGGCCTGATTCCGCGCCTGCCTGCCGAGGATGCTCTGCAATGGGCGCATGTCCTGGGCGCCAGCACCGAAGACCTGCGGCGGCTGCGCGCGCAGTGGCCGCAGGTGCCGGACAGTCTTGTCGCGCTGCTGTCGCAGGTGGATGGCACCCACTTCCGCGAGTATCCCGGCGGCGAGGTCTGCGTACTGATGCTCGGCTCCGACGTCGGCGACTATCCGTATTACCTGCGCTCGGTCGCGCAGATCTTCGAAGACCAGCAGCAGTGGGACGACAGCATCCGTTCCATCTACGAAGAATGGCTGGATGAAGAGCCGGACATCCTCGGCGCCGGCATCGATGCAAACCTGCCGATGAGCCGCCGACTGTGCTTCTCGCACTGCATGAACAACGGCGGCACCTCGATGTTGTATCTGGATTTCGAACCTGCACCCGGCGGCAGTGTTGGACAGGTGGTGCGCTACCTGCACGATCCGGACAGCTACGCGGTCATCGCCCCCAGCTTCGATGCCTACCTGCAGCAGCTGATCGACCGCGACTACAGCTTCCTCGACGAGTAGATCCACGCCAAGCGTGGATGGGTGCACAGGATTCAGCAGGGGCAGAGCCCTTTCCTGCGGAAAGGGATCCGACCCCGATCCCGCCGATCAGGCGATCCCGATGCCCGGAATCGCGCTGATGGTGTCCGGGTCGAACCCGGCCAGCTCGGCGAAATGCCGCCCGCGCGCGACGTAATCACGGTAGGCGCCATAGCTCGGCGCGCCCGGCGACAGCAGCACCACCCCGCCCTGTTCGCCCAGTGCGCGACGCGCCAGCGACATCGCGTCGGGCAGGTCGGCAGCGGCATGCAGGCCGAAACGGCCGGCGTCGGCCAACGGCTGCAGCATCGCGTGGATGCGCGGGCCGTTGCTGCCCATGGTCACGATCTCCACCGGCGGCATGTCATGCGCCATGTGCTGCACGAAGTCGGTCCAGTCCAGCCCACGATCATGCCCGCCGACCAGCAACGCGATGCGCTGGCCGGCAAAGCACTCCAGTGCCGCCAGGCTGGCATGCGGCGTGGTGCTGATCGAATCGTTGACGTAGGTCAGGCCATCGGCCTGGCCAATGCGTTGCAGGCGGTTCGGCAGCGGCCGGAAATCCTGCACCGCCGGCGCCAGCGCCACGGCATCCAGGCCCAGCGCCTCCAGCGCCGCCAGCACCGCGCACAGGTTGCCGCGGTTGTGGCGGCCCGGCAGCGGCGTGTTGCGGGTATCGAATACCGGCTGCTCGCCGCGATGCACGATGTCACCGCGCATGTGCCAGCCCTGCGGCTGGTTGAACCAGACCACCTCGCTGCCGGGCAGCGACAGCGCCGCCAGATGCGGGTCTGCGGCATTGAGCACGGCAACGCGCGGCGCGGCCCCGGTCACCAGCTGCAGCTTGTCTTCGATGTAGCGCTGTTCGCTGCCGTGCCAGTCCAGGTGTTCCGGGAACAGGTTCAGCACCACCGCCACCTGCGGGTGCGCACCGCTGCGCGCGACCTCGCCGGTCTGGTAGCTGGACAGCTCCACCGCCCAGTACGCAGGCGCCGGTTGCGGGTCCAGCACTTCCAGCAGTGGCAGGCCGATGTTGCCGACCAGGCCGGTGCGATGTCCCGCTGCGCGCAGCAGGTGCGCGACCAGCGCGGTGGTGGTGCTTTTGCCCTTGGTGCCGGTCACGCAGATCGTGTCGCGCACGGTGCCATCGGCATCGGCATGTTCGGCAAACCACAACGCCGTGCCGCCGATGAAGCGGGTGCCCCGCTCCGCCGCCGCCAGCGCGATCGGCAGGTACGGGCTGATGCCCGGCGACTTGATCACTACCTCGAATGAAGCCAGTGCATCAGCCGACGGTTCACCACGCACGTCCAGCACGCCCTGCGTTTCCGCACGCGCGGCCGCGACCTCGGTGGCCGGGCAGAACAGGCTCAGGCCAAGCGATGGCAGGCGCGCGCGCAGCACCGCATACGCAGCACGCCCCTCACGTCCCCAGCCCCACAGCGCTACGCGCTTGCCTTCAAGCTGCGAAATCTTCACGCACCCGTTCCCACAGCGTCGCCGGAATACGATGTTCGCCCTGCAGCTGCATCAGCGGTGCCAGCTCCAGCTCGGCCGCATCCAGCTGCGGCTGGATTTCATTGCAGAAGCGCTTCACCAGCACGTCTTCCTTCCACTCCGGGCGCTGCGCCAGGGTGGCCATCGCCGCACGCGATTCGCGGCCTTCGCCCACGCATTCGAACGGCTTGTGGTCCTGGAATTCCAGCAGCGCGTCGAAGCCAGCAGCCTGCTCGATGTCGTCCAGCAGGTTGCGGCCGAATATGCGCACCAGGCGGGTCTTCGGCATGAACGGGCCCAGCGCCAGGAACACGAAGTGGCACTTCGGGCAGACGCCGCACCAACGGTTCACCGGGCGCTCGCCAAGGATGTGGAAGTTGCGGTTGCAGCTGGAGAAATGCGCGTCGTAGAAATCGCTCTTGGCGAACTGGCGGGCCACCGCAAGCTCCGACATCGGCCGCAGCAACGAGTAGTACTGCAGATCAGCGGCCACCTGTTTCTGCACGTACATGCCGAAGGCCTGTTCGAACGCCCAGCCCTTCGACCACTGGTGGTTGACCTCGCCGGTGCCCGGAATCTGGCTGCCGTAGCTGGCCGACCGTTCGTTGGAGAACACCACCTGGTCAACGCCCTGCAGCAGCGCAGCCAGCACCATGATCGCCGAGTTCACCGCAGTGACCGGGATGTGCCCGTTCCATGCGCCCTGGCGGTTGAGTTCGAACAGCTCCGGCGCCAGCGCGCGGCCAAGGTTCAACGTCGGCAGCCCGGTGCGCTCGGCACAGGCACGGATCAACTGCGAACCCCCGATCCAGGTCACCGTCTCGTCCACGCCGGCGCGGCGCAGCGCTTCGATGCTGACCAGCGAATCCTTGCCGCCGCCGATGGCGACCAGCGCGTGCGATTGCAGGCCCAGCACCGGTGCCTGCACCGTTTCGCCCTGCACCGGCAGGCGGAAGCGCCCACGCAGGTTCAGGCCGTTGCGGTAGGCGAATTCGCCCAGGCCGTTGAGGTAGATGGTCTCCACCAGCGCTGCGGTATCGGCATCGATGCTGTAGCTGTCGATGCTGACCGTATCGGGCACCCCAGCCTTGTAGTAGCTCACACCGGCAATCAGGTGCAGCAGCCGCAGCGCGCGCTGCACGGCATCGGCACGGGCCGGTTCCAGCACGAACGGAGCGCCGGGCACGGTAACGGTTTCCACCATTTCCGGGCCGTCATCGAAGGCGTAGACCAGCTTGGCCACGCCGGTGTCCGCGGCGAATTCGCAGCGGACGAAACGGAAGCGGGAAACCTGGTGTTTATCGAAAGCAGTCATGGTGAATCCAGTTCGAGCACGGTCAGGCACGTGCCCGCGCGCAGGCGCGGGACGTGTCGGTGGGCGGGTGCAGGGCGCGGAAGGCGGCGATCATTCGATCACGTCTTCGCGCGGCATCGCCCGCTGGTTGTAGGTGTTGGACATCACATAGCCGTAGGCACCGGCGTCGGCGATCAGCATCACATCATCCGGCGCGGTCGACACCGGCAGCTTGCGGCGCTTGCCGAACACATCGCTGGATTCGCAGATCGGGCCGACCACATCGAACGCCGCTTCGGCGTAACCGCCCTGGCGGCTGAGGTTCTCGATGTCGTGCCAGGCGTCGTACAGGGCCGGGCGCATCAGCGTGTTCATGCCGGCATCCAGGCCGACGCGGCGCACGCCATCCTTCTCCACCACCTGGGTGGCGTGGGTCAGCAGCACGCCCGATTCGGCCACCAGGAAGCGGCCCGGCTCGATCGCCAGGCGGAACGCCGGATGCAGCGCCTTGACCTCGGCCAGGCCCTCGGCCCAGGCATCCAGGTCGAACGGCTCGTCTTCGTCGCTGTACGGAATCGGCAGGCCACCACCGATGTCGATGGTATGCACACTGCCGATACGACGCGCGAAGCCAGCCAGCTCATCACACATCAGGCGCCAGTGCTGGGCGGTTTCCACGCCACTGCCAAGGTGCGCATGCAGACCAACCACGCGGGTGCCAAGCTCGGTGGCCGCGCGCACGAACTCGTCCACGCGCGCGATTGGCAGGCCGAACTTGGATTCCTTGCCACCGGTGCGGACCTTGGCGTGATGGCCTTCGCCACGGCCCAGGTCCACGCGCAGCCACAGCTCGCGGTTGCGGAACAGGTCCGGCCAGCGTTGCAGGGCTTCGACGTTGTCGACAGTGACGGTCACGCCCAGCGCGAACGCCGCTTCGTACTCGCTGCGCGGGCAGAAGCTGGGGGTGAACAGCACGCGCTTGGGCGACAGTTCCGGAATGGCCTGGAACACATGCTTCAGTTCACCGTGCGACACGCACTCCAGGCCGAAACCTTCGGCTTCCAGCAACTGCAGGATGGCCGGATGGCTGTTGGCCTTGATCGCGTAGTAACGCTGGTCGATCGGCTTGATCGCCGCCAGCGCGCGGGCACGCGCCCGCACCGTCGGCATGTGGTAGACGTAGCGCGGGGTGCCGGCATCGGCCAGCTGCAGCAGGTGCGCACGCTGGCCGCGCCACCACGGCGTACCACGCGGACGCACGGTGCCGGCGATTTCGCGCCAGCGCGGGCCGAACACTTCGGTCTCTTCCACCGGCATCGCGCCGCTGTCGATCAGTTCGGCGTGCAGGATCGGCAGCAGGCCATCGGCATCGGCTTCGTCGATGACGAAGGTCAGGTTCAGGTCGTTGGACGACTGCGAGATCATGTGCACGCGCTCACGACCGAAGGTCGCCCACACGTCCGACAGCTTGTGCAGCAGCGAGCGCATGCCCAGGCCGACCAGGGTGATCGCCGCGCACGGCACGATCACCTTGACCTTGCAGATGTGCGACAGGTCGGCCGACAGCGCGGCCAGCACATCGGTGTTGACCAGGTTCTCGGACGGGTCCAGCGATACGGTGACGTTGGTCTCGGCCGAACCGATCAGGTCCACCGACAGGCCGTGCTTCTTGAACAGGCCGAATACATCGGCGAGGAAGCCGACCTGCTGCCACATGCCGATGCCTTCCATCGACACCAGCACGATGCCGTTGCGGCGGCTGATCGCCTTCACGCCCGGCACCGGCGCGGCATTGCCGTCGATGCTGGTGCCCGGCAGTTCCGGACGCTCGGTATCGAGGATCGCCATCGGCACGCCCGCATCGCGGCACGGCTTGATCGAGCGAGGGTGCAGCACCTTGGCACCGGTGGTGGCGATTTCCTGCGCTTCGTAATAGTCCAGGCGGGTCAACAGGCGCGCGTCCGGCACGTCCTTGGGATTGGCGCTGAACATGCCTGGCACATCGGTCCAGATCTCCACGCGGCTGGCGCCGAGCAGCGCACCGAAGTACGCCGCCGAGGTATCCGAGCCGCCGCGGCCGAGGATGGCAGTGCCACCGTCGGCATGGCGCGAGATGAAACCCTGGGTGATCAGCAGGCGCGTGGGCTGGGCGCGGAAGCGCTGCGCCCACTCGGCATCGGCACGCCACTGGCAGTTCACCGACAGGCGCTGCGACCAGTCGCTCTGGTTCGGCTGCGGCGGCAGCGCGTCCAGCCACTGGCGCGCATCCATCCAGCCGAAATCCAGGCCGCTGGCACGCAGATAGGCCGCGCCCAGGCTGGAAGACAGCAGTTCACCCTGGCCGAGCACTTCGGCCTGCCAGTCCAGAGGACGGCTGGGCGCACGCGGGTCGTCCAGCAGGCCCTGCAGCGCGGCCAGCCGCTCGGCCAGCACCTCCGCGCCCAGCCCCAGCTCGTCCAGGAAGGCCTGGTGGCGTTCGACCAGCGCCGCCACGCGATCGCGGCTATCCGGCGCGCCATCGGCAATCGCGGTCAGTTCATTGGTGACCCCGGACAGCGCCGAAACCACCACCAGAACGCGCGAACCGGTCTCTTCGGCCCGTTTTTTCGCCAGCTTCCCGATCGTGTCCCAGCGGTGGCGACGCGACACCGAGGTGCCGCCGAACTTCAGTACGATCCAACGATCGACAAGGGGGGAAGCTGACATGGATAGGCTATGTGTAATGTGGGGAAGCCGCCCTCGGGGGCGGAACCTTCGATTCTAAGCCCAATACACCCGTCAATGACCGCCTACCGCTACCTGCAGCTCGATGTCTTCGCCCACCACCCCGGTACAGGCAACCCGCTCGGTGTCGTGTTCGACGCGGATGGACTGTCTACCGACCGCATGCAGGCCCTGGCCGCCTGGCTGAACCTGTCCGAGACCGTGTTCTTCCTTCGCCCCACCGTTGCCGGCGCCGACTACCACGTGCGCATCTTCACCCCTGCCAGCGAGCTGCCCTTCGCCGGGCACCCCAGCGTGGGTGCCGCCTGGGCTGCGGTCACCTGCGGCCTGGTGCAGCCACGCGACGGGGCCCTGGTGCAACAGTGCGCGGCCGGCCTGCTGCCGGTGCGGGTTACCGGGCCGGCCAACGCGCCCACCATCCAGCTGGCCAGTCCAGCGGCGCGGCCGCTGCCGGCAGTGCCAGACGGCATTCCTGATGCCCTGCGCGCTGCTGCCGCCGAGGGCCAGCGCGCCGAGCTGTGGGACAACGGACCGCGCTGGTGGCTGCTGCCGCTGCGCGACGCCGAGGCCGTACGCACGCTCGCACCGGACATGGCGGCCCTGCGCGACTGGAGCATTGCCACCGACGCGCTCGGCATCGCCGTGTTCGCGCTCGAACCCGATACCGGGCACGACCTGGTGGTGCGCGCGTTCTGCCCCGCCGATGCGCCCAACGTGCCGGAAGACCCGGTGACCGGCAGCGCCAACGCGCTGATCGGCGCCTGGCTGCGGCAGCGCAATGCCCTGCCCGGCGAGAACGGGACCTATGTGGCCAGCCAGGGCCGCGAGATCGGCCGCGACGGCCGTGTCCAGGTCACCGTCGACGCGCAGGGCACGGTGTGGATCGGTGGTCAGGTGCAGCCGGTGATCGACGGCAACATCCGCTGGTAGTACCGGGCCACGCCCGGCGGCCTGCCGCGCTGCGCGCTCGCGGGGCATGGCCCCGCGCTACCCTATGCCGCCTGTTTCCTGGAGTTCCTGCCCGATGACCACCCGCCGTTTCCTGCAGCTGGATGTGTTTTCCCCGCGCCCGGGCGCCGGCAATCCGCTGGCCGTCGTGCTCGATGCCGAAGGCCTGGACGATGCAGCGATGCAGGCCATCGCCCGCTGGACCCGCCTGCCCGAAACCACCTTCGTGTTCCCGGCACAGACGGCCGGCGCCAGCTATCGGCTGCGCATGTTCAGCCCGCTGAAGGAAGTGCCGTTCGCCGGACATCCAAGCGTCGGCACCGCCCATGCGGTGCTGCAGGCAGGCCTCGCCTTGCCTGTCGACGGGGTTCTGGTACAGGACGGCATCGCAGGCGCCCTGCCACTGCGCGTGACGGGCGAAGGCGCACAGCAACGCATCGCCATCCGTACACCGCGTGCACAGCTGGCCGAGATCGCCGCTGCCGAGGATCCGCGCCTGCAACCCGCATTGCGCACCTGGCCGCTGGGTTCGCTGCCGCCGGCCCGTATGCAGGGCGGCCGCAGCTGGTGGGTCGTGCAGGTTGCGGATGAGACCGCATTGCGCACCCTGCGTCCGGACTGGGATGCGATCGCCACACTGGCCGAATCGACCGACAGCATGGGCGTGTTCGCCTACGCATTTGCCGAAGGCAGCGAAGGCTACGATCTGGCCGTGCGCGCGTTCGTCGGCAATGGACGCCGCTTCGAGGATGCAGCTTCAGGTGCGGCCAATGCCGTGCTGGCGGCCTGGCTGGACCTGCGCGATGCCCTTCCGCGCGGCCGCCAGCCCTTCGAAGTCAGCCAAGGCCGCGAAGTCGGCCACGATGCGCGGCTGACGCTGCTGGTGGATGAAGACGGCGAGGTCTGGTCCGGTGGCCAGGTGCAGACCGTAATTTCCGGCACCATCGACTGGTGAACGCAAGGCGGTAGAGCCGGCCGCTGGCCGGCTGCCACCTTATACCCGGTTTCACGTGGTTGCCGGCCAGCGGCCGGCACTACCTTCTCAGCCCAGCTCGGCTTCGAGGCTGATCGGCACTGCACTCAGTGCCTTGGAAACCGGGCAGTTCTGCTTGGCGTCATCAGCGATCGCGCGGAACTGCGTCGCATCGATTCCCGGTACTACCGCCTTCACTTTCAGTCGGATCTGCGACAGCTGCGGGCCGCCTTCCATCGACAGATCGACTTTGGCTTCGGTATCCAATGAGGTTGGGGTGAAACCGGCTTCGCCGAGCTTGGCCGACAGCGCCATGGTGAAACATCCGGCGTGCGCGGCGGCGATCAGCTCTTCGGGATTGGTGCCCTTTTCATCACCGAAACGGCTGTTGAAGCCGTAGCGGGTTTTGTCCAGCAGGCCACTCTGTGGCGTGCTCAACTGGCCCTTGCCCGACTTCAGGTCGCCTTCCCAATGCGCGGTAGCGTGTCGCGAGATTCCCATGTCCTGCTCCCTTGTGGCTGCGATGAACCAATACCCTGGCACGCACCGCGTTAGCCCTGCGTCGCCCCGCCGCATGCGCCGCGCCTGTCCCGAGCCAGCGAGTGGACACTTCTTCGCCACCAATCCGGCGATTTCTCCCTTGTTTTCAGTCATTTCGCCAACCCGACCGAAAACACGAATACTGCGGTGCAGTGCACCAGGACACCCGTTTCCGCCACTACCGGTCATGTACTGAATCGGCCTGGATATGAAAAAACATGCACTTTCAGCGCTCCAGGCTATTGGCGGCGCCCAAGAGTTGCCCTACATTGCGCTTGCCGACGGGGTTCGGCGCCGACCAAACAACCAACCGTTCACGGAACAGGAAACCATGGCAAAGACCGCTAAGAAGGCTGCCCCGAAGAAGGCAGTGAAGAAAGTCGCGACGAAGGCTGCTGCCGCCAAGCCGGCCGCTCCGAAGCCGATCAAGGAAGTGCTGACCAAGTCGGGCCTGGTTGCACACATCGCTGAAGTCTCCGGCGTTGTCGCCAAGGACGTCCGCGCTGTGCTGGCCTCGCTGGAAGGCGCTGTCGCCGCTTCGGTGCACAAGAAGGGCGCAGGCTCGTTCACCCTGCCGGGCCTGCTGAAGATCACCACCGTCAATGTGGCAGCCAAGCCGAAGCGCAAGGGCATCAACCCGTTCACCAAGGAAGAGCAGTGGTTCGCCGCCAAGCCGGCCACCACCAAGCTCAAGGTTCGCCCGCTGAAGAAGCTCAAGGACGCTGCGCTCTAAGCGCGCGCCCTGCAGCGGATACCTGACGGGACGGCCTTGGCCGTCCCGTTTTTTTTTGCCCCGCATCCGCGCACGCTCTGCAGTAGATCCACGCCATGCGTGGATGCCGTCCACTGCGCCCTCCGCAACACAGCGTTTCCCGCGCCCAGGCAATCTCCCGCACAGGCCCGCCGCCCATGGCCTCGCCGCTGTTTTTCCAGTGCGGGAACGAACCGGGTGGAACACTGCGTGCAGCCCCGGCCATCGCCGCCGGCCAATGCCTTGCCTATGGTGGACACATTCCTCCCCCCAGCGCGAGCACCCCCATGGCCAGCCCCTCGACCCGCTACCGGATCTCGGTGACCCCGATCGAAAAGGACGGGCACCAGTGCACCGGGCGCTGCACCATCGAACTGGAACACCGAGCCAGCCGCGACCTGATGCGCCTGCTGGAATCGGCCCCACGCACGGCAGGCCTGAGCGGCGACGAACGCGCCACCCTGGTGGTGGCCACCCAACTGCTGCGTGACATCGTGCAGCGCCATGCAGACACCGACGGCCATGCACTGGCAGCGATCGCGGTACAGGTCCTGCCGGCGCTGGATGCGCTGGAGCAGCTTCCCTCTTCGCGCTGACCACTTCACGCTGAGCGGCCCCCGGCCGCTACACTGCCGCCTTCCAGGTCGCCTCGGGGAGGAGGCAGACATGCGTGGTTTTCTTGCCTTGTTGATCCCGTTGCTTGCGGTGGCGTGCTCCAACCCGCCCCCTCCAGCTGAGTCCAGCATGCCGGACTCCCCCCCCGCCGCACCCGCCCCTTCCGCGCCTACGACGAACAGGGCCCCGGAATCTGCGACCGTCGACGCCATCACCATCGACCCGCTGTATGGCGCTGTTGCCATCGGCAGCGAATCGCCCGCGGGAATGCTCAACCGCTACATGCTCGACCTGCTCAACCAGAACAAGGTGCGCAGCGATGCTGCCTGGGCCTATGCCCCGGCCGACCCGCGCCATGCCGACGATGCCGTGCTGCGCCTGCTGCCCCACGTGCGCAACCTGCGCCTGGACAGTGACGTGGCGTTGCCACGCGACGATGGGCAGCCGCCACGCCTGCTGGAGGTGCCAGTGAAGATCCGCGCGGTGACCGCCGACGGCACCTTCCGCTACCACGGCTGGTACCGGGTACAGCCCAGTGCTGACGGCCGCGCCTGGCAGATCCAGTCGGCCAGCCTGCAGCCAACGCTGGACTGAACCGTTGCACCCGTGTGTACCCGCGATTCAGCGGGCAAAGCTACTCTGTAGGCCTCTTGGATCCCTCTTCCGGTCACCGCCATGCGCCTGCGTTCCCTGATGACCCGCCTTGCCGCCTCGACCGTGCTGATTGCTGCCGCGATCGGTGCGCAGGCCGCCCCTTCGATCTCCGGTCGCGAACTGGCGGTTGGCGCCAGCGACGTGCAGCAGTACCTGGACGGCAGCTTCCCGCGTACCCAGGACGCGCTGGGCGGCCTGATCGCGCTGACCATGAGCCACCCGCAGCTGAGCCTGCCGGCAGGCGAGCGATTGAACCTGGGCATGGACGTGGCATTGGCCACCGCCGGCGGCAACCCGGCCCAGCTGGGCACGGTGAAGCTCAGCAGTGGCCTGCGCTATGACGCGCAGACCCAAGGCTTCCACCTGCAGCAGCCGACCGTGGATGACTTCACTCCGGCCAACCAGGGTGGCCGCCTCGACTCCCGCACCCGCGGCCTGCTCAATGCGTGGCTGAGCGACTACGCCCAGCGGGAACCGATCTACAAGCTGGACCCGGCCGTGGCCGGCCTGCTTGGTGCCCTGCAGGTGCAGTCGGCGCAGGTGAAGAACGGCAAGCTGGTGGTGACCTTCAACCAGAACCTGGGCGACCTGGTGCCGGCCGGCATCCTCGGCAAATAAGGTAGTGCCGGCCGCTGGCCGGCAATCCTTTCACGCACGTGCCGGCCAGGGGCCGGCACTACCAGCGCAGCATCACGCCGCCAGCGCTTTCACCACCGCCTCGCTGAAGGCCGGAATGTCATCGGGCTTGCGGCTGGTGATCAGGTTGCCGTCCACCACCACTTCCGCGTCGCGCCAGCGCGCGCCGGCATTGGCCAGGTCCTGCTGCAGTGACGGCCACGAGGTGACCTCGTGTCCCTCCGCCAGCCCGCTGTTGATCAGCAGCCAGGGGCCGTGGCAGATCGCCGCCACCGGCTTGCCGGCACCGGCCATGCTGCGGATGAAATCCAGTACTGCTTCGTTGGTGCGCAGGGTATCCGGATTGATCACGCCACCGGGCAGCACCAGCGCATCGAAACGGCCGGCGTCGGCGCCATCCAGTGGTTGATCCACGGCGACCGAATCACCCCAGTCCTTGTCCTTCCAGCCCTTGATGCTCGCCTCCTTGGCCGGCGACACCACGCTCACACGCGCGCCCTCCGCTTCCAGCAGGTGCTTGGGCTCGATCAGTTCGGACTGCTCGAAACCGTGCGTGGCGAGGATGGCGATCTGTTTGCCGCGTAGACGCTGTGCCATGTCGTGCTCCAGATAAGGGGGAGCGCACAGGGTGGCCGAGTGGCCCTTGAACGGCGGTGACCCTCACGTGCACGGCAGGTGGAGAAACGCCCGGGTAGCGCCGGCCAGCAGCCGGCACTACCCAACACATTCAGCGCTTGGGCTGCAGCATCGTGCCGGTGCACTTGGGCGAGCCACAGCGGCACTCCCAGATTTTCTTCAGCTTGGCCGTGTGGCGCTCGGCCAGGGTGATGCCGTAGTTGTACGTCAACTCTTCACCGGCCTTGATATCGCGCAGCGCCTCGATGAAGACCTTGTCGCCGCGGCTGTCACCGTCTTCGTCTTCCTCGATCACCGCCTCGCAGTTCGGGTCGCAGCTGTGGTTGATCCAGCGCGCGTCGTTGCCCTTGTAGTTGGCATCGATCACCCAGTCATCGTTGAGGGTGAACAGGAAGGTATGGCCACTTTCCACATCGCCACTGTCATCGGCATCGACATCGCCGTGGCTGCGCAGCAGGCCCTTGTACTGGATCACGCGCTCGCCCTGCTTGATCGGGGCCACGGAAAACACACCGTTGCCGTGGATGGCGGACTTGCGGGCTTGGATCTTCTTGGGCATCGGCAAGAGACGTTTGCAGCGAAAGGAACGTTGATTCTCGCCCATTCCGGGTGATTGCGAAAATCACCCCCATGCCCCAGCATGTCGCCCCGATGGCGGTCCTTGGCGACTGCCCTCCGGCCGGGCCCAAGCGCCCGCTGAATGGCCGGGTTGGATGCCGGCGAATAAAAGCGTACAATTTCAGTCCGCTTTAAGAACCACTCGCATCCCATGTTGCGCGTCACCAAGCTCACCGATTACGCCACCGTCGTACTGACCGTACTCGCCGCCCGTCCGGGCGAGGTGCTCAGTGCCACCGAGCTGGCCGAATTCACCGGTCTGGAGCCGCCCACCGTCAGCAAGGTGCTCAAGCCACTGGCCCAGGCCGGCCTGGTCGAAGGCCTGCGCGGCGTCCGCGGCGGCTACCGGCTGACCCGCCCATCGATCGAGATCTCGCTGTTTGAAGTGGTCGAAGCCATGGAAGGGCCGTTGGCCCTGACCGAGTGCAGCCACGACCACCACCAGTGCGGCATGGCGCCCAAGTGCGGCGCGCGCAGCAGCTGGCGGCTGATCAATGACGTGGTCTCCGAGGCCCTGCGCGATGTCAGCCTGGCGCAGATCCTGCCCCCTCTTCCCCTTGTCGACGAAGAACAGCGCCGCACCATCGCTGTCGACGTCGTCTCCTGATCCGTAGGCAGCCCCCCCATGGCCACCGAAACCATCGAAACCGTCGCCAGCGACGACACCCCCAACCGCGAGATCCATGAGCAGCTCGGCCGCAAGTATTCGGCCGGCTTCATCACGGACATCGAGTCGGACTCCCTTCCCGCCGGCCTGGACGAGGACACCATCCGCGCCCTGTCGGCCAAGAAGGAAGAGCCGGAATGGATGACGCAGTGGCGTCTGGACGCCTACCGCCACTTCCTGACCATGCCGATGCCGAACTGGGCCAAGCTGCAGATCGCCCCGATCGACCTGCAGGCGCTCAGTTACTATTCCGCGCCGAAGGGCCCGAAGTACGCCTCGCTGGATGACGTGCCCAAGGAACTGCTGGACACCTACGACAAGCTGGGCGTGCCGCTGCACGAGCGCGCCAAGCTGGCCGGCGTAGCGGTGGACGCGGTGTTCGATTCGGTGTCCGTCGGTACCACCTTCCGCAAGGAGCTGGCCGAAAAGGGCATCGTGTTCTGCTCGATGTCCGAAGCCATCAAGGAGCACCCGGAACTGGTCAAACAGTACCTGGGCACCGTGGTGCCGGTCGGCGACAACTACTTCGCCGCGCTCAATTCGGCGGTGTTCTCCGATGGCAGCTTCGTGTTCATTCCCAAGGGCGTGCGTTGCCCGATGGAACTGAGCACCTACTTCCGCATCAACGCCGGCCACACCGGCCAGTTCGAGCGCACGCTGATCATCTGCGAAGAGAAGGCGTACGTGTCCTACCTGGAAGGCTGCACCGCGCCGATGCGCGATGAGAACCAGCTGCATGCGGCGGTGGTCGAGCTGGTGACGCTGGACGATGCCGAGATCAAGTACTCCACCGTGCAGAACTGGTACCCGGGCGATGAGAACGGCGTCGGCGGCATCTACAACTTCGTCACCAAGCGTGCCGAATGCCGTGGCGCGCGCAGCAAGGTCACCTGGACCCAGGTCGAGACCGGCTCGGCGATCACCTGGAAGTACCCGTCCTGCGTGCTGCTGGGCGACGACTCGGTCGGTGAGTTCCACTCGGTGGCACTGACCCACCATCGCCAGCAGGCCGACACCGGCACCAAGATGATCCACGTCGGCAAGCGCACCAAGAGCAAGATCATCAGCAAGGGCATCAGCGCCGGCCGCGGCCAGAACACCTACCGCGGCCTGGTGAAGATCGACCGCAATGCCGACGGCGCGCGCAACTACACCCAGTGCGATTCGCTGCTGATCGGCAAGCAGTGTGGCGCCCACACCTTCCCCTACATCGAGGTGAAGAACCCGGGCGCCACCGTCGAGCACGAGGCCACCACCTCGAAGATCTCCGACGACCAGCTGTTCTACTGCCGCGCCCGTGGCATCAGCCAGGAAGACGCGGTGTCGATGATCGTCGACGGCTTCTGCAAGCAGGTGTTCCGCGAACTGCCGATGGAATTCGCGGTGGAAGCCAAGAAGCTGCTGGAAGTCTCGCTGGAAGGTTCGGTGGGCTGATCGCCCGCCCTGCCCTCGCACAACGCATTCTCTTTACCGGCGGGCCCCGGCCCGCACCACGGAAACCCCCATCATGCTGAAGATCGAAAACCTCCACGCCCGCATCGGCGACAAGGAAATCCTCAAGGGCCTGTCCCTGGAAGTGAAGCCCGGCCAGGTGCACGCCATCATGGGCCCCAACGGCGCCGGCAAGTCCACCCTGGGCAATGTCCTGGCTGGCCGCGACGGCTATGAGGTCAGCGAAGGCAGCGTGCAGTTCGAAGGCGTCGACCTGCTCGACCAGGACCCGGAAGCGCGCGCCGCTGCCGGCCTGTTCCTGGCATTCCAGTACCCGGTGGAAATCCCCGGCGTGAACAACACCTACTTCCTGCGCGCCGCGCTGAATGCACAGCGCAAGGCGCGCGGCGAGGAAGAACTGGATTCCATGCAGTTCCTCAAGCTGGTGCGGCAGAAGCTGGCCGTGCTGCACCTGAAGGACGAACTGCTGCACCGTGGCGTCAACGAAGGCTTCTCCGGTGGCGAGAAGAAGCGCAACGAGATCTTCCAGCTGGCCGTGCTCGAGCCGAAGCTGGCGATCCTGGACGAAACCGATTCGGGCCTGGACATCGATGCACTGAAGAGCGTGGCCGACGGCGTCAACGCGCTGCGCAGCGCCGACCGCTCGTTCCTGGTCATCACCCACTACCAGCGCCTGCTGGACTACATCAAGCCGGACGTCGTGCACGTGCTGGCCGATGGCCGCATCGTCAAGAGCGGCGGCCCGGAACTGGCGCTGGAACTGGAAGCGCACGGCTATGACTTCCTGAAGGACCGGGTCGTGCCCGAGGCGGCGGTCTGATGAGCGCCCTGCTCGATTCCATGGCCCAGGCCTTCTGCGGCAGCGATGCGCGCCGCGAAGTGCTCGACAGCGTGCTGCGCGACGGCCTGCCCGGCGCACGCAGCGAAACCTGGAAGTACACCTCGCTGCGCCAGCTGGAGCGTCGCAGCTTCGCGGCTGCTCCGCTGGCCCCGGCGCTGCTGGATGCCGCCGCGCTGGAGGACATCCCGGCACCGCGCCTGGTGTTCGTCAATGGCCGCCTCAACGACGCGCTGAGCGACGTGCAGGGCCTGCCGGCCGGCGTGCAGCTGGAGACGTTGTCCTCCGCACTGGCCGCTGGCGAGGACGCCGTGCGCTTCCTCGGCCGCCGCTACGATCGCAGCGACGATGTGTTCGCCCGCCTCAACGCCGCCCTCGCCGATGAAGGCGTGGTGCTGCGCGTGGACGACGGCGTGCAGGTCGAGGTGCCGCTGCAGCTGGTATTCGCCAGCGTGGCCGGCGACACCGACCTGGCCTGGCACCACCGCCACCTGATCGAACTGCGTGCCGGCGCCAGCCTGGGCGTGGTCGAGCACCGCTTCAGCGTCGGTGATTCGGCGCATCTGGACAACACGGTGCTGCACGCCCACGTCGCCCGCGATGCGGTGCTCAAGCACGCCCGCGTGCAGGCCGGCAGCGCGCGCCAGACCAGCTTCCTGCGTACCGACGCGGTGCTGGCCAAGGACGCGCAGTACCACCGCGTGGACCTGGAGCTGGGTGCCGCGCTCAGCCGCCATGAGCTGAACGTGCGCCTGGAAGGCGACAACGCCCAGCTGACCGCCAATGGCGTGCTGCTCGGCAACGGTCGCCGCCACGTCGATACCCGCCTGGGCATCGACCACATCGCCCGCGACACCAGCGCCGAGCTGCAGTGGCGTGGCGTGGCGGCCAACCGCAGCCGCGTGGTGTTCCATGGCGGCATCCAGATCCGTGCCGGTGCCGATGGCACCGACGCCAACCTGTCCAACAAGAACCTGCTGCTGTCGGCCGACGCCGAGATCGATACCCAGCCGACGCTGGTGATCGACGCCGACGAAGTGAAGGCCGCACACGGTGCCACCGTCGGCCAGCTCGACGCCAACGCGCTGTTCTACCTGCGCTCGCGCGGCCTGCCGCAGGCCCAGGCGCAGGCGCTGCTGAGCGCCGCGTTCTGCCACGAGCCGCTGAGGGTGCTGCCCGAAGCGCTGCGCGAACAGCTGGCACGCCGGCTGGACAAGGCGCTGGCCGAGGCGGGCGTGGCATGAACCTGTCCACCCCGCGACCGATCGAAGCACCCGCCGACGCCCCCGACTGGGCGCGCGTGCGCCTGGACTTCCCGCTGCTGATGCGCGAAGTGCACGGCAAGCCGCTGGTCTATTTCGACAACGCCAACACCGGCCAGAAGCCGGTGCAGGTGATCGGCGCGGTGGACGAGTTCTACCGTCGCTACAACGCCAACGTCAGCCGTGCCGTGCATGCGCTGGGTACCGAGGCCACCGACGCCTACGAAGGCGCACGCAACAAGCTGGCCCGTTTCCTCAACGTGCGCAGCAACGACCTGGTGCTGTGCAGCGGCACCACCTTCGCGATCAATCTGGTTGCCTACTCCTGGGCCCTGCCCCGGCTGAAGGCCGGCGACGTGATCCTGGTGTCGCGCATGGAACACCACGCCAACATCGTGCCGTGGCAGCTGGTCGCCCAGCGCACCGGCGCGACCATCCGCGTGGCCGAGATCACCCCCGACGGCGCGCTGGACCTGGACGCGCTGCGCGCGGCGATGACCCCCGAGGTCAAGCTGCTGGCCGTGGCCCATGTCTCCAACGTGCTCGGCACCATCAACCCGGTGCGCGAGATCTGCCGTGAAGCCCGCAAGCGCGGCATCGTCACCGTGGTCGACGGCTCGCAGGCCGCCCCCCACCGCAAGGTCGACGTCACTGCGATCGGCTGCGACTTCTACGCCATCACCGGCCACAAGATGTGCGGCCCGACCGGCACCGGTGCGCTGTGGGCGCGTCGCGAGCACCTGGACGCGATGCCGCCGTTCCTGGGCGGCGGCGAGATGATCAAGGAAGTCAGCTTCGACGGCACCGTGTTCAACGACGCCCCGCACAAGTTCGAAGCCGGCACCCCCAACATCGCCGGTTTCATCGGCCTCGGCGTGGCGGCGGACTATCTGCAGAACGTCGGCCTGGACCACGTGGAAGCGCGCGAAGCCGAGCTGCTGGCGCACTTCACCGAAGAGCTGCGCCGGGTTGACGGCCTGCGCATCATCGGCGAGGCACCGGAGAAGGCTGCGGTGGTGTCATTCCTTATCGACGGCGCGCATGCGCACGATCTGGCTACCCTGCTGGATCTGGAAGGTGTGGCCGTGCGCTCGGGCCAGCACTGCGCGCATCCGCTGCTGCAGTACTACGGCGTGGCGGCAACCTGCCGTGCGTCGCTGGCGTTCTACAACACGCATGAAGAGATCGAGCGGTTCATGACTGCGTTGACGAAGGTGCGGAAGTTGCTGGGGTGAGCCCGCACACCGGCAGAGCGGCAATCCGGGGTCAGATCCCATTCGCACCGCGAAAAGGGCTCTGACCCCGTCCACCCAGCTAGCGGGTGGCATCCACGACCTTGCACGTGCCATCGCCCACCTGCACCTCGATGCGTGCCCGCAGATTCTGCGTCAGGTACACATCACCCAGGCACGCGACGTCGAGGCCTGCTTCCCGATAGCGCACGGATACGGACGAGTCCTGCTGGACCACCGGCGTCATCGAAACCTGTGCATTTGCATCGATCGCCCCGAGCTCAGCCACTCGACCGCCAGCGTCGATCTGCACCGCGTCGATGCGCTGGGAGCCCACGTTCCTGACGACCACGACAGTGTCGGTCAACCCTGAGCACGCCGACACCGCAAGAACGGCTAGCGCAAGCACGCTCAGGCGCAGCATCGGGTAGGTGGTCGCTTTGCCATCCCTGGTACGCATCATGCGGGTAACGCCTCATCGCTTCCGTGCGGATCTGTGCACCGCGGGAGCATAGTCCATGCGCAACCTCAACCTCTACGGCGTTCGCGATTCAGCCGTAGCCTCGCTCGTTTCCCCACGCTGCCTCGCGCGCGGAAGATTGCAGAAGGCATGTGGCCCCATCACCGGCTCACTCCTGCAATCGCCTCCCGGCGACACGCAGAATCCGGCCGCGCGCAATCGTCCTTCCCTCCCACAGCGAGACGTCCTCTCCCACGTTGGCCACGGCGAGCGCGTCCTCCGGGAACAGGAACGCAACGGGAAGTTCGTAGCTCTCCCCAAGGACGGCCCGTCCTTCCTGCAACAGCACGCGGCAGTCAAATACTCGGCCCGCCACGAACAACGGGCAGGCGTATACCTGTCCCACGATGTCAGTGCGCCTCCCACCTTCGGCGCTCTGCAGGAAGCGAACGGAGACAACAGCGTCGAATCGCATGGTCACGGCCCTCTGGATCCTCCCTGGATCCTTGTTCCCATAGTGCCGTCGTTTTCGCAGGGGTGGGATTCAGGGATGGGGTCAGAGCCCTTTCGCGGCGCGAAAGGGATCTGACCCTGGCCCATCGCCTCGACCCATTTTGCGCCCGCCCCCGCCCCACCTAGAATGCCCCCATGAGCACTCTGACCTTCCGCGCCGCCACGTCGGCCGACATCCCCGCCCTGATCACCCTGGTCACCTCGGCCTACCGCGGCGACGCCAGCCGCGTCGGCTGGACCACCGAAGCCGACCTGCTGGACGGCGCCCGCGTCGATGCCGAAGGCATCCAGGGCGACCTGGACCGCCCGCGCTCGACCATCCTGCTGGCCGAACGCGACGGCCAGCTCGTAGCCTGCGCCCATGTCGCCGACGTCGACGGCAAGGGCTACTTCGGCATGTTCTCGGTCGACCCGGCCCAGCAGGGCGGCGGTGTCGGCAAGCAGTTGATGGACGCGGCCGAAGCCCACGCCGCACGCGAATGGAACGTGCCGGTGATGCAGATGACCGTGATCGACATCCGCGACGAACTGATCGCCTTCTATGAGCGCCGCGGTTACCAGCGCACCGGCATCAAGAAGCCGTTCCCGTATGGCGACGAACGTTTCGGCATCCCCAAGCGCGACGACCTGCGCTTCGAGATCCTGGAAAAGCCGCTGGCCGGAGCCACCGCGTGAGCGAGGCCTGGACCTTTGTCTGCGCCGGCGCCGAACTGCTGCCGGGCGAATTGAAGAGCGTCTTCGACGAAGTGACCGGCACACCGATCGTGGTGTTCAACCTCGACGGCGAGCTCTACGCGTTGGAAGACCAGTGCACGCATGAGGAGTTCGAGCTGTCCTCGGGCGAGTTCAACACCGCCGAGGCCAGCGTTGAGTGCGTGCTGCATGGCGCGCGCTTCGACGTGCGTGATGGCCGCGCCCTGTGTGCGCCGGCCTATACCGCGGTGCCGAAGTTTCCGGTGAAGCGCGAACACGACGCCATCTGGACCCGCGACGACCGCGATTGAAGTCCAGGGCACCCACCCACGGGGTGGATCTACTGGAACAGCCTGAGGGCCCTGCCAGGGCCTTTCGGGTCCGTTCCGGGTGGCCTCCCATGCCCGTACATGCGAATCATTATCGTTGATGTTATCCTACGTAACATCTTCGTAACGCCTCCGCCTGCGCCATGGCTTCGTCCGCGCCCACTGCCACGCTGTGCCAGCTCGCCCGTCAGGGGTGGCCGCTGCTTGTGGCCGCGCTGCTGACGCTGCTGCTGGGCTGGTCGGCGTTGCACGAAGGGCGTGGCGGCCACGCCGCCAACGCCGGCTGGCAGGCGCATCTGGACAACATGGACCAGGCCGCTCCGCTGCCGGCTCCTTCCAGCGACGAATGTCCCCATCACGCTGCGCCGGCCCCGGAACCTCCGCTGGACGGTGAGAGCGGCACGCCCTGTACCGGCGCTGCGCCGCCGCGCGCTGCGCTGGTGGCCCACATCCCGCCGTGGCACTCCGATGCCCTGCGCTGGCAGCGGCACGATCCCTCGCTGCGTCTGAATCCCGGCCACGCACCTCCGGCACCGCACGCCATCTGAGGCGCCCTGCGGCCATTGCCGTGCGCCTCGCCTCATCTGAACTGCCGCCAGGCACGGCCTGGCACTCCCCGAACCTCGCCGCCATCCCGCCATTGAGTCGCGCTGGCCCGCCCTCGCTCATTCCCCATCCAAGCAACCGTCGACCTACCCATGACCCACATCAAGACCCGCAAGTACGCACCTCGCGTTTCCGTACTGGCCACCGCCACCCTCGCCGCCGGCTTCGCGCCGCTGGCCGCGCAGGCCGCCGACGACGCCGGCGCCAGCAAGGCCACCGAGCTGGACAAGGTCCAGGTGCGCGGCAGCTGGTTCAACCCGTCCTCGCCGAAGTTCACCGCCGCGCTGCTGGACACCCCGAAGTCGGTCTCGATCGTCTCGGAGAAGCTGATCGCCGAAACCGGCGCGACCAACCTGCAGGATGCGCTGCGCATGGTGCCGGGCATCACCTTCGGCGCCGGCGAAGGCGGCAACCCGACCGGTGACCGCCCCTTCATCCGCGGCTTCGACTCGCAGAGCAACATGTTCGTCGATGGCCTGCGCGACGTCGGTTCGCAGACCCGCGAAGTGTTCGACCTGGAGCAGGTGGAAGTGGTCAAGGGCCCGAGCTCGGCCTACGGCGGTCGCGACTCCGGTGGTGGCAGCCTCAACCTGGTCAGCAAGACCCCGAAGCTGAAGAACGAGACCACTGCCAGCATGGGCATCGGTACCGACAGCTACGCACGCGGCACCGTGGATGCCAACTACGTGCTGGGCGATGGCATCGCCGCACGCCTGAACCTGATGAAGCACGAGTCGGACATTGCCGGTCGTGACGCGGCCAACGTCAGCCGCTGGGGCATCGCGCCGTCGATCGCGTTCGGCCTGAACGGCCCGGCGCAGCTGATCGCCAGCCACTACCACATGCAGAGCGACGACCTGCCCGACGCTGGCGGCTTCCCGTATGGCAATCCGAACGGCGCGCCGGTGTCGAAGTGGGTGGACGGCCGCCCGATGGTGCCCGACCGCAACAATTACTACGGCCTGGTGGACCGCGATTTCCAGCGCACCCGCGCCGACATCAGCACGCTGGACGGCAGCTACGACTTCGGCAGCCACAAGCTGCGCAACATCGCGCGCCTGGGCAACACCAGCAACGATTACCTGTGGACCCAGCCGGACGACAGCCAGGGCAACCCGAACAACTACGGCACCTTGTGGCGCCGTACCAACAGCCGCGCCGTCGACGTCAAGAGCTTCGCCGACCAGCTGAGCCTGACCGGCAGCTTCCAGACCGGTGCACTGAAGCACAGCTACAGCGCCGGCGCGGAGTACAGCGACGAGAAGATGACCCGTGGCAGCTATCTGGTGACCCCGGGCACCAACAATCCGCTGACCAACAGCAGCAAGTGCCCCACCACCGGCGCGGCCACCGGCTACAACTGCACCAGCTTCGACAACCCGAACCCGAACGATCCGTGGGCGGCCACCCATGCGGTGTACCGCAGCGACAAGGCGCTGGACGTCGAGCAGCGCACCAAGACCAAGTCCGCTTACCTGTTCGACACCATCGAACTGAACGCGCAGTGGATGATCAACGTCGGCCTGCGTTACGACGACTTCTCCACCACCCTGACCACCCCGGTGGCCAACGCCGCGCCGACCCGCGTGCGCAATGACAATGACTTCCTGAACTACCAGGCCGGCATTGTCTTCAAGCCGGCTGCCAACGGCAGCATCTACCTGTCCTACGGCACCTCCTCCACCCCGCCGGGCATGGACGGTGGCGATGGTTCCGATGGTCTCAGCGCGGCCGTGGCCGACCTCAAGCCGCAGGACACCAAGAACCTCGAACTGGGTACCAAGTGGGACCTGTTCGACAACCGCCTGAACCTGACCGCGGCGATCTTCCACACCGTGATGGACAACGCGCGCGTGACCGTCGACAACGGCACCAGCCAGAACGCCGGCAAGAAGGAAATCAACGGCGTGGAACTGGGCTTCACCGGCCAGCTGACCGACGCCTGGAGCCTGTACGGCGGCTACACCTACCTGGATTCGGAACTGAAGGACAATGGCTTCGTCTGCGCCGTGTCCGGCCGTACCTGCCCGTCCAACATCTACGTGCCCTCGCCGTACAACGGCAACGTGTTCCCGAACACCGCCAAGCACAGCGCCACCCTGTGGACCACCTACCGCTTCCCGTTCGGCCTGACCGTCGGCGCCGGCGCCAACTACTCCGACAAGCAGTATGGTGATGTGGCCAACACCAAGTGGATCCCCAGCTACACCCGCTTCGATGCGATGGCCAGCTACGCGATCCAGGACAACATCAGCCTGCAGTTGAACGTGCAGAACCTGACCGACAAAACCTACTTCACCAAGGCCTACGCGTCGCACTACGCGAGCATCGCCCCGGGTCGTTCGGCCACCCTGGCACTGAACGTGAAGTTCTGATGTAACCCGCAGCACCCACGCGGCGGCAGGATCTCCTGCCGCCGTTTTTGTTTCCGGCGATACTCCGCGCATGGCTTCCAACATCCCCTTTGATTCCGACGCCCTGACCGACCTGCTGCTGCACGACCCGCAGGCTGCCTTCATGCGCGTGCGCGATGCGGCGCAGGCCGGGCAAATCGAGGCACAGCTGCTGCTGGCGCAGATGCACATGGAAGGCAAAGGCACGCCCCAGGACGCTGCTGCGGCCCTGCTCTGGTACGAGACCGCAGCCAACAACGGCGCACCGATGGCGATGAACATGCTTGGCCGCTGCCATGAGCTGGGCCAGGGCACCACCGCCAATCCTTCGCTTGCAGCGGTCTGGTACCGGCGCGCCGCCGACACCGGTCTGGACTGGGGCCTGTACAACCTGGCCAACCTGCTGGCCACCGGCCGCGGCGTACCACAGGACCGTGCACAGGCACTGGCGCTGTACACCCGCGCGGCCCATCTGGGCCACGCCAAATCGATGAACCTGCTGGCCCGGCATCTGGAAGATGGATTGGACACCGGTCGCGATCCGCAGGCTGCACTGGGCTGGTATCGGCGCGCGGCCGAGGCCGGCGATTTCCGCGGCCAGGCCAACTACGCCTCCATCCTTCTGCAGGCCGGTGAGATCGAACAGGCCGTGCACTGGCTGCAGTTGGCGCTGCAGCACGGCAGTCCCGCGTTCATGGCACATATCGTGCCCGAGCTGGCCGCCTCACCCCACCCGCAGGTGCGCGCGCTGATCGCACCGTCTGCTTGCTGAGGACTTCCGCATGCTGCTGCACATCCCCGACATCCTCAGCGCCGGACAGGTGGCTGACATCCGCCGCAGGCTCGACGCAGCCGACTGGACCGACGGCCGCGAGACCGTCGGCCACCTCGGCGCGCAGGCCAAGCACAACCAGCAGCTGCCTGAAGCTTCGCCGCTGCGCCGCGAACTGGGCGAAACCATTCTGGTGGCCCTGGCACGGCATCCGCTGTTCTTCAGCGCCGCGCTGCCCTTGAAGTACCTGCCACCGCGCTTCAACCGCTACAGCGGCGGCGGCACCTACGGCTTCCACGTCGATGGCGCGGTGATGAACCTGGCCAACGGCGAGCAGCTGCGCTCGGACATCTCCTGCACGCTGTTCCTGTCCGACCCGGACGAGTACGACGGCGGCGAGCTGATCATCAGTGATACCTACGGCGAGCACGAAGTGAAATTGCCGGCCGGCGATCTGATCGTGTATCCCTCCAGCAGCCTGCACAAGGTCAATCCGGTCACCCGCGGTGCGCGCGTGGCATCGTTCTTCTGGGTGCAGAGCATGATCCGCGACGATGTGCAGCGTCGTCTGCTGTGGGAGATGGATACCTCCATCGAGCGCCTGCGGCAGACCGATGGCGATGCCGACGCGGTGCTGCAGCTGACCGGGGTGTACCACAACCTGCTGCGGCGCTGGAGCGAGGTCTGAACCGATCAGGCCACCCCTGCGGCAGTTTGGCAATCATTCTCATTTGCAACGGCTAACGGGTCTCATTACAATCACGCCCCGTTGACGCCGGATGTTCCGGCCAGCCAGGGATCTCCGCTTGCGTCGCCCGCTCCGCCCTCGCCCGCTTCGGCTTGTACAGCTCGGCACCGCCATGCGCGGCCGTCGGCCTGCGCTGGCCAGCCTGCTGGCGTGGGTGGCGATGCTGACCCTGTTGCTGGGCACCCTGCCGCTGCTGCCGGTCGCCCACGCTGCCGCGCCGCAGGCGCAGGCGCTGCAGCAGCCGCTGGAAGAGCGCGGCGGCGAAGGCCCTTTGCAGGAAGAAGCGCCGGCCAAACTGCGGCGCTGCGCCTCGGCACCGGCCAAGTCCACGGACAAGCCGATCCCGCCGCTGCTGCTGGCCAGCCACTGGCTGCGCACCGAACTTGATCTCGTTCCCTCCGCGTCGATTCCATCCGGCGCGCGTCCGCACTGGCCGCTGGCCGTACCGGACATGCCCTGGGCCGATGCGCCCGGGCGCCGCCAGCAGCGCGGCCAGGCGCCGCCGCTCGCCTGATCCACGGCACGCCATGACCGCCTGCGCGGTTGCACCGGCTCGCCGCTGCCTGCTTCGCCCCTGCCGCCCCTGATCGGGCCATCCCTGCCCTGCCGTGTGCGCTCCGCACCCGGCATCGCGCTGCTTACATCTTTCGAGGTATCTGCCATGGCCCAGCGCCATCGTGTCCGTTCGTCCCTGTCCCGCCACCTGTTGACCAGCGCTGTGCTGGCTGCGGTCGCGGCGCCCGCCTACGCCAATGGTGCCGCCAGCGGCGCGCCGCAGACGCTGGACAAGGTGGTGGTGACCGCCTCCGGTTTCGAGCAGAAGGTGGTCGATGCACCGGCCAGCATCAGCGTGGTCAGCCGCGAAGAGCTGAGCAAGCGCCCCTATACCAGCCTGGTCGACGCCCTGCGCGACGTCGAGGGCATCGACGTCGGCCTGGAAGCCACCGACAAGAACGGCCGCGCCACCATCTCCATGCGCGGCCTGCCGTCCGAGTACACCCTGGTGCTGATCGATGGTCGCCGCCAGAGCAACGCCGGCCAGCTGTACCCGAACAACTTCGGTGGTGGCCAGTTCGCCTACCTGCCGCCGCTGGATGCGATCGAGCGCATCGAAGTGGTGCGTGGCCCGATGTCCACGCTGTACGGCTCGGATGCAATGGGCGGCGTCATCAACATCATCACCCGCCGCAACCAGGACAGCTGGCACGGAGCGGTCACCCAGGGCTTCACCGTGCAGCAGGACGACCAGTTCGGCGATGCGCGCAGCACCGACCTTTACCTGAGCGGCCCGCTGATCAAGGATCGCCTCGGCCTGGCCGTGCGCGGCAGCTACTACGACGCCAAGGCGTCCAATCCCGAATGGGATGCGCTGACCCTGCCCGATGGCACCCTGTGGGAGCGCAGCATCGGTTTCGGTGGCGGCGGCAAGTCGGTGGCCAACACCAACTGGAACACCGGCGTGCGCCTGAACTTCCACGTCAACGACGACCACGAACTGTGGCTGGACTACGACGTCTCGCGGCAGAAGTACGACAACAGCGAAGGCCAGACCGGCACGCTCGACAGCCTGGCCAGCCTGTGGCGCGTCGGCAATGCGGTGATTCCCAACCCGAATGGCAGCGGCACCGTCACCCGCCGCGTGGTGCAGCCGCGCGTGGGCTACACCGCCTACCAGCGCTATGAGCGCGACCAGCTCTCGCTGACCCATCAAGGTCGCTACAGCTTCGGCACCTGGCAGACCTCGCTGACCCACAGCAAGAGCAACAACCTGGGCCGCTCGCTGCCGCTGACGCTGGACGAGCGTGCCGGCCTGCAGACCCTGTGGAACGACGTCTGCCGCCGCACCGGTGCCGCCAACAACTGTGCCGCCGGCCGCAACAACGGCCTGGCCGCACTCAACGCCAGCGAACAGGCACGCCTGCAGGCGTTCCTGCCGCGGCCGCTGCGCACCATGGAACTGGAAGGCTACGTGCTGGACACGATGCTCGACCTCGACTTCGGTGCGCACAAGCTGACCGTGGGCGGCCAGTACAACGACACCGACATGATCGACGGCGTGTTCGGCATGGACGGCGCCGGCTACCGCAGCAACACCAAACAGAAGCACCGCATGTGGGCACTGTTCGCCGAGGACAACTGGTCGCTGACCGACACACTGACTGCCACCTTCGGCCTGCGCTACGACGACCACAACATCTTCGGCAGCCACCTCAGCCCGCGCGGCTACCTGGTCTGGAATGCCACCGATGCCTGGACCTTCAAGGGTGGCGTCAGCACCGGTTACAAGACCCCGCGTCCGGACCAGTTGTTCCCGGGCATCACCGGCTTTGGTGGCCAGGGCGTGCTGCCGCTGGTGGGCTCGCCGAACCTGAAGCCGGAAACCAGCACCAACTACGAGCTGGCCGCCTATTACGAAGGCCAGCGCTGGGGCTTCAACGTCACCGGTTTCATCAACAAGTTCGAAGACAAGATCGCCAGCGGCGGCACATTCCCCAACTGTGAAGTCGCGCCGGTCGGCAGTGGCTACTGCGTGGACATCGGGCCGGGCTGGGCGTCGCTGGGCTACAGCACCTTCACCCAGAGCGTGAACATCGACAAGGCCGAGACACGTGGCGCAGAACTGGCCGGCCACGTCGACCTGCTGGACACCCTGCAGCTGCGCGGCAACTACACCTGGACCAAGAGCGAGCAGACCGCCGGTTCCGGCAAGGGCCTGCCGATCACCGGCACCATGCCGGCCAAGCACATGGCCAACGCCAGCCTGAACTGGCAGCTCAACGATGCCATCAGCCTGTCGTTGATCGGCGAAGGCCGCTATGACCGCTACCGCGACACGATTCTCGATGCCGCCGGTGCCAGTCACACCCGTTACTACGAGGACTACACCCTCTTCCACCTCGGTGGCAGCTGGAAGGCCACGCAGTGGCTGACGGTCAACGCGCGGGTCAACAACCTGTTCGACAAGAACTTCGTCTCGCAGTCGTGCCTGCTGACCAGCCCCAGCGAATACAACTGCGTGGACGACTACGCCACCAAGGACCAGCGACGCAGCTACTGGATCTCGCTCAACGCGAAGTTCTGATCGTCGCTCTGGTGGGTGCCGACCTTGGTCGGCACCGCTCCATCCACGCATGGCGTGGATCTACCGGTCAGCGGTAGTGGTAGTGGTAGTGGTAGTGGTAGTGCCGGCCGCTGGCCGGCAACCGCGCGATGTTTTCAGGTGTCATGGGATTGCCGGCCAGCGGCCGGCACTACCCCTTCAGAGATACACAACGACATCTAATTGCGAGCAATTCTCATCAATGATGTAATGGCCAGTATTCATCCGTCCCGAACCGTGCCGTGAGCCGTCCCGCATCTTCCACCGTGCAGCAGCAGCAGAGCCGCGGCTTCTGGCTGCGTACCCTGCACCAGTGGCACTGGATCAGCTCTGCGGTCTGCCTGATCGGCATGCTGCTGTTCGCGGTGACCGGCCTGACGCTGAACCATGCCGCGAAGATCGAGGCCAAGCCACAGGTGCAGAACCAGCACCTGGAACTGCCGGCGGAACTGCTCGGCGGTCTGGGCTCCCGCGAGGACGGCAATGCACCACTGCCACGCCCGGCCCGGCAATGGCTCGACGATCAGCTGGGCATCTCCATCGGCGGTCGACCCGCCGAATGGTCGGCCGAGGAAATCTATCTGTCACTGCCACGCCCCGGCGGCGACGCCTGGCTGAGCATCGACCGCGAAACCGGCGCGGTGGAGTACGAATCCACCTCGCGCGGCGCGGTGTCCTATCTCAACGACCTGCACAAGGGCCGCAATGCCGGCCCCGCATGGGGCTGGTTCCTGGACGTGTTCGCCGTGGCCTGCCTGGTGTTCTGCATCACCGGCCTGTTCCTGCTGCACCTGCATGCGCGGCAGCGACGCATGACCTGGCCACTGGTCGGCCTGGGCCTGATGATCCCGCTGCTGATCGCCCTGCTGCTGATCCACTGACTTCCACCGTGACTTCCATCCGTTCTTCCGGAGCCGCCCCATGCGCGTCACCCTGACCATCGCCCTCAGCGGCCTGCTGGCCACCTCGCCGGCTTACGCCACCACCCTCGACATCATCGTCGAAGTGCCCAAGCTCAACGTGGCCGAGTACCACCGCCCGTATGTGGCAGTGTGGCTGGAAGGCGCCGACCAGAAGGTCGCCGCCAACCTGTCGGTCTGGTACCAGCAGACCAGCAACAGCGAAGGCCATGGCACCAAGTGGCTGCCCGACCTGCGCCAGTGGTGGCGCAAGAGCGGCCGCACCCTGCAGGTGCCGGTGGACGGCGTGACCGGCCCGACCCGCCCGGCCGGCAAGCACGCGCTGTCGTTCAACGACAAGCAGCCCGCACTGAAGCAGCTGGCCCCGGGCAACTACACCCTGGTGGTGGAAGCGGTGCGCGAAGTCGGCGGCCGTGAACTGCTGAAGATTCCCTTCACCTGGCCGGCCACCGCCGCACAGAACGGCCGCGCGCAGGGCGCCACCGAACTGGGCCAGGTCACCCTCGCCGTCAAACCGTAATTGCCTGAGCCGGGGTCAGAGCCCTTTCCGCTGGAAAGGGATCCGACCCCATCGCAGCACCCCAGGGGTCGGATCACTTCCGCAGGAAGGGCTCTGACCCCATCAATCATCCTGGAGTCTTCCGCATGAAGCGCACGCTCGTCCTCGCCGCCGCTCTGGCCGCTGCCCTTCCCTTCTCTGCCCTGGCCCACAAGGCCTGGCTGCTGCCCTCGCAGACCGTGATCGCCGGCAACGCGCCGTGGATCACCGTCGACGGTGCGGTCTCCAACGACCTGTTCTATTTCAACCACGTGCCGCTGCGCCTGGAATCGGTGGTGATCACCGCCCCGGACGGCAGCACCGTGCAGGCGCAGAACGCGGCCACCGGCAAGTACCGCAGCGTGTTCGACGTCGAGCTGAAGCAGCAGGGCACCTACCGCATCGCCTCGGTCAACGACGGCCTGTCGGCCACCTATGAACTGAACGGCGAGCGCAAGCGCTGGCGCGGTACCGCCGCCACCTTCGGCGAACTGCCCAAGGATGCGAAGAAGCTGGAAGTGAGCCAGTCGGTCGGCCGCGTGGAGACCTTCGTCACCAACGGAGCGCCGAACGACACCGCGCTGAAGCCGACCAACCGCGGCATCGAACTGGTGGCCGTCGGTCACCCGAACGACCTGTTCGCCGGCGAGGAAGCCACCTTCCGCGTACTGGTCGACGGCAAGCCGACCGCAGGCCTGGAGTTCGAGATCGTGCGCGGCGGCACCCGCTACCGCAACGCGCAGGACGAGCAGAAGCTGACCAGCGACGCCAAGGGCGAGATCAAGGTGACCTGGCCGGAAGCCGGCATGTACTGGCTGGAAACCGGCACCGAGGACAAGAAGACCTCGGTCAAGCAGGCCGCCAAGCGCCGCCTCAGCTACGTCGCCACGCTGGAAGTGCTGCCGCAGTAAAGACAGCGCTGCGATACCCGGCGCGCCCTGGTATCGCAGCCTGCCACGCATGCCCATGACCTCTACCGCACTCGACATCGCCCGGCTGGGCGGCACCACCATGGGCACCACCTGGAGCGTGTCACTGGTCGCACCGCGCCAGCGCGACCTGCATCCACTGCATGCTGGCATCCAGGCACGTCTGGATGAAGTGGTCGCGCAGATGAGCACCTGGGAAGCGGGTTCCGACCTGAGCCGCTACAACCGTGCCGACGCAGGTCAGTACCTCGTGCTTCCCATCGAAACACGCCATGTGTTGGCCTGCGCGCAGGCCATCGCTGCAGCCAGCGGCGGTGCGTTCGACCCCACCGTCGGCCCGCTGGTGGCGCTGTGGGGCTTCGGCGCCCATGCCGGCGCACGGCGCGCACCCGATGCCGCCACGTTGCAGGCAACGCGTGCGCGCTGCGGCTGGCAGCGCCTGCACTGGCAGGAGGATGCGCTGCTGCAGCCCGGTGGCCTGGAGCTGGATCTTTCGGCGATTGCCAAGGGCTTCGGCGTCGACCACGTCGCCGCTTGGCTGCGCGGCCAGGGTGTCGATGCCGCACTGATTGAAGTCGGTGGGGAACTGGCCGGTTACGGCCGCAAGCCCGACGGCCAGCCGTGGCGCGTGCTGGTGGAGTCGGCGCCGGAGGAAGATGCCCACACCGATACGCCACCGCGTGTCCTGGCGCTGGACGGAAAGGCGGTGGCCACCTCCGGCGATCGCTGGCACCACTATCACGACGATGACGTGGCCTACAGCCACAGCCTCGACCCGCGCAGCGGCACGCCGGTACGGCAGGTCGCAGCCGCCGTCACCGTGGTCGCCAGCGACGCGATGCACGCTGACGCCTGGGCCACCGCACTGACCGTACTCGGCCGCGATGCAGGCATCGCGCTGGCAGAGCGCGAGGGGTTGGCCGCGCGCTATCTGGAACGCACCGCAACCGGTCCACGCGAGACCCTCAGCAGCGCCTTCCAGCAGCTGCTGGATGAGCAGGCTGCATGAGCATGCGTTTCCCGCGCGCGACCGTTGGCAACGTCATGGTACTGGCCCTGCTGGCCGTGATCGGCGGGGCACTGCTGCGTCTGCACCTGGGCGAAGCGTGGTGGCAGGGTGCACCGCCGGCCCGGCAGTGGGGCATCGCGCTGGCCGCCACTGCGCTGTATCTGCTGGCGTGTGGCGTGCTGTGGTGGCGCAGCCGTCCGCGCGACGATACGCCCGAAGGCGGCAACCCACCGATGCTGCTGGTCTGGTCCAGCCAGACCGGCTTCGCCCGCGAACTGGCCGAGCGCAGTGCGCAGGCTCTGCGCTCGGCCGGCATGTCGGTGCGCCTGCGCGGTCTGCACGAAGTCGATGCCACCCTGCTGGCGGGCAGCGCGCGTGCACTGTTCATCGTCAGCACCACCGGCGAAGGCGATGCACCCGACCATGCCCTGCCCTTCCTGCGCAAGGTGATGGGCACGCCGCCGCCGCTGCACCACGTGCAGTACGGCGTGCTCGCACTCGGTGATCGCAGCTACGGGCATTTCTGCGCGTTCGGCCACCACCTGCACGACTGGCTGCGCCAGCACGGAGCACATCCGCTGTTCGATGCCATTGAAGTCGACAACGCCGATCCAGCTGCCCTGCGCCACTGGCAGCAACTGCTTGGCCAGCTCGGCGGCGACGCGAGCGAACTTCCCGATTGGACACCGGCCGAGTACCAGCCGTGGACGCTGCTGCAGCGCACCCACCTCAATCCCGGCAGCGCCGGTGGTGCGGTCTATTGGCTGCGCCTGCAGCCCCCGACCGGCAGCGGCGCACAGTGGCAGGCCGGTGACATCGCCGAGGTCGGTCCGCAGCATGCCGAACAGAGCACGCGCGACTGGCTGCAGACGCAGGGCTTCGATGCGGACACCGTGTTGGACGACGGCACTACGCTGCTCGCCCGCGTTGCGCGCTCGCACCTGCCGTCATTGGTTGCAGCAGGCGATCTGCCTGGGCTGTTGGCGGCACTGCAGCCCCTGCCACATCGCGAATACTCCATCGCCTCGGTGATGGACGACGGCGCGGTGGAACTGCTGCTGCGCCGGCAGCTGCGTGCCGATGGCACGCCGGGCATCGGCAGTGGCTGGTTGTGCGACCACGCCGTCATCGGCGAACCGCTGCAGGTGCGACTGCGCCGCAACGAGAATTTCCATGGCGTCGCCGCCGACGTTCCATTGCTGCTGATCGGCAACGGCACCGGTATCGCCGGCCTGCGCGCGCACCTGCACGAACGCGCACGCATTGGCGGTGCCCGCACCTGGCTGTTGTTCGGCGAACGCTCGGCCGCGCATGATTTCCACTTCTGCGATGAACTGCAGGCGATGCTCGGCATCGGCACGCTGACCCGCCTGGATACGGTGTTCAGCCGTGATGGCGGCGCACATCGCTACGTGCAGGATCGCCTGCTGGCCGAAGCATCCACGCTGCGGCAGTGGGTCGATGACGGCGCGACGATCCTGGTCTGCGGCAGCCTGCAGGGCATGGCCCCGGCAGTGGATGCGGTGATCGAGCAGGTGCTCGGTGCCGACGGCAAGGAAGCGCTGCTGCTGGCCGGTCGTTACCGGCGCGACGTGTATTGAGCGAACGTTTGGGGCAAACCGCCTCTTGTGGGTGTGAACCTCGGTTGGCACCCTGCTGCGATATCGGCTGCCACATCCACGCATGGCGTGGATCTACTGAACGGCTGGCGGCGATCCCTTGTTCGCACCCTTCTGCGGCATCGGCTGCCGCATCCACGCATGGCGTGGATCTACGCGGATCCAAGGTGACAACCATGCTGCAGTAGATCCACGCCATGCGTGGATGATTGCCTCCGGGCGCCGACGCTGGCTCAGCCGCCCGCCGCGCTCACCCGTATCGCCAGCAACTCGCCACCGCCCTGCAATGCATGCCGCTGACGCTCACCGGCGGCCAACCACGCGGTATCGCCGGCCTGCATCGCGGGCAATCCACTGTCCGCGCCGAACATGGCCTGCCCGCCCAACAGGTGCAGGGCCCAGGCCACGCCCGGCTCGCAGAAGAAGAACATCGGCCCGACCAGTGGACGATGCAGCAGCTCGGCCTGCAGCAGTCCGCGCTTCCACATCAGGTTGAAATCGTGGGTGGTGCCGTCCACCAGCTCGCCGTGCAGCGCAGCCTCACCGGCAAAACGCACGCGCCCATGCGGTGGCAGCACATCGGCTACGCGGCCGTCCTCGAAACGCAGGCGCACGCCATTGCCCTGCAGCAGCACCAGTTCGCGCTCGACGCCCGGGAATGCGGAAAACGCGGCGTCCTGCTCGATCTCGGCCACCGACAGGCGCAACGCCCAATCATCGCCCTGCGCTGGCAACCGCAGGATCTCGCGGGTCCAGCCGAGGCCGTTGCGCCAGCGTTCGCGGCGGTAGTCCAGGCTGGAAATCACCTGGCTCGGGGTCTGCAGCAGGGAGTCGATGTTCATGCGCGCATTGCATCATGCCGCGCGCCGCAACGCATCAACGCGTTGCAAGACCCGCAGCCGTACCGCAATCGCCGCCCAGCAGCTGTGAGTGCTTGAGCCAGTCCTTGTCGGGGTAGTACGCAAACACCATCGTGCCGCCTCGCAACGCGTCGATCAGCGGCTTGGCCACCGACAACCGCACCGCCGGGCAGCCCAGACTGCGCCCCAACCGCCCCTGCAACTGCGCAGTGGACGGATTCACATACGGCGCACCGTGGATGACGATGGCGCGCTCGCGTGCACGATCGTTGAACCCCGGCTCCAACCCTGCCAGCCGCAGCGAATAGCCGTTGCCGCCCATGTAGGTTTCCTGCGCGGTGAACGCACCGATGCTGGACATGAAGCTGCCATCGCGGTTGGAGAAATGTTCGGTGCGGTTCTCGCCGCTGTTGCGGCCGTGCGCCACCCACTCCTCGAACAACAGCCGCTGGCGGGCGAGATCGAAGACCCACATCCGCGGCTCGGTGGACGGCCGCGAGTAATCGATCACGCTCAGGCGTTCACTGCTGACTCCCAGCTCCGGCCGCTGCAGTGCGCAGCGCATGGCGTGGGCAGCCAACTGCAGAACCCGACGGTCGGCCTTGGGGGCGGTGCGTGCCAGCTGCGCGGCGAGGTCGTCGGCGCTGATGGCGGCAATGGGCGTCTGTGCCCCGGCCGGGGCACTGGCAGTGGCTGCCAGCAGGCCAAGGGCGGCCAGCCGGCACAGGCGGGAAGCAGACATGGGCACGTAGGGAGGTCTCAGGATCCCTTGAGGGTGGACGCTGGCGGCTCCGATTCCAAGACCGGCTGCATTCCCGATTCAGCCGCGCTTGGGCGCACCGCCGGCAGCGACGTCACCAGCAGGGTCGTGCCCGGCACCAGCACCTGGTACAGCTGGCGGGCGAAATCAGCCGGCAGGGCCATCGGCAACGACGGCGTGGCCAGCAGGTCCGGCGTGGCCTGGGCGCGGTCCTGGCCCAGCAGCGGATACGCCGTCCACTGGTGCAGGCGCTGCTGCGCATCAAGCGGGCTGGGCGTATCGCTGTAGCCCTGGCCCATCACGAACAGCGTGGTGCCCTGGAATGCCGGCAGCGCTTCAGCCTTCAGCGGCGACTCACCGATCATCACGCCATCGCGCAGCACGTACAGGCGCTGGTCGTGCAGGCTGACCAGGATGCCGACCTGCCCACTGGGTGCCGCCGCATCATCCCACCAGGCCTTGTCGGGAGCTCCGCCCTCGCCTTCCGGCAGGGCTTGGCCGCGTGCATTCACCGGCGCCAGTACCGCCGGATAGGCCAGCGTCATCGGCGCGCTCTTGGCATCGGCCACGACCACCGTATCGCCACGCTTGGTTTCGCTGAACAGCTTCTGGGCGAAGGCCTGCGGCAGGCGCACGCAGCCATGCGAGGCCGGGTGCCCGGGCAGGCTGCCGCCGTGAAGCGCGATGCCGTCCCAGGTCAGCCGCTGCATGTACGGCATGGGTGCGCTGTTGTAGAGGTTGGAGCGGTGGTCCTTGTCCTTCTGCAGGATGGTGAATACACCGGTCGGCGTTTCATGGCCGGTCTTGCCCGAGCTGATCGTGGTCAGGCCGATGGCAATGCCATTGCGGTACACGTAAGCCCGTTGCTCATCCAGGCTCACCACCAGCACGATCGGACCGGCCGGCGAGACTTCCGGATGCCACAGGTACTCGCCCGGCTTGAGGTCGGTCGGCCCGCGTACTTCGGAGGTCGTGGCCGCAACGGGCTTGGAGGGTGCGGCCGCCTGTACAGCGCAGGGCAGTGCCAAGGCCACGGCGAGCATCAAGGTCAAACGGTGCAGGTGCATCCAGCAGGTTCCATTCCATGCGAAGGCCCCACCGTACACCATGGGCGCGTCGCAGCCGCGCCAAAAGAAATTGCCCGGCGACACAGCCATGTGTCGTACCGGGCAATCGTCACGTCCCTGTCGGCCTGCTGCCACCCCCTCGCATCCTGCGAAGCGGGGGCGGCGTTGCATCCTGCACGCGGCCGCGTCTGTCCTGTTTGTATCTCAGCCCCTTCCACAGGTCTGTGATGCCACCATCCTGGTGATTGGTGCCGCATCCCTGCGACGGTCGGCGGCTGCAGCCATCCTGTCCGCAGCCAATGAACCTGCATCCTGCAGATTCCGACGATTCCTGTTGTCAGCGCCTGGGTACGGTTCGCACCGGTACCGATCCGGGTACCGGATCCGCGGGCAACATCGTGTTGCCAACGGTGATCCGCCGTCGATTCCGTTCGACGATCGATGTCCCTATCCCCTTCACCTGCGTCAGGTCCTCGACGCGGTGAAACGGGCCGTGTCTGCGCCGGTGCTCGACGATCGCCGCAGCCTTGGTGGCCCCGACCATCGTCAATCCCTGCTGCAGCGCCTGGGCATCGGCCCGGTTGATGTCGATCGGCTCGGCAGCTTGCGCTCCCGCGATCCACATTCCCAGCACCAGCGCCCTCAACACGACAAACCAAGGCACGACGTGTATCTCCTTGTGGTTCTGACCGTCCCGACCGGCAATCCCGTCGGTCGAAACAGTGTCCGTCACCACATGCACACAGCGTATCGGGTTCACGGATTTCTAAAAGCCAGCCAAATACCCGACGTGATGTAGGGAAAACCCTACCCTTGGCCGAGGCGTAGAATGGGCAGATCAGCCATGCAACCGGAGTTTCAGATGGACAGCGCCAAGCTCGGCCAATTCGTCAATGACAAGTGGGACAGCGAAATCGTCCCGCAGTTGGTCGACTACATCCGCATTCCCAACAAGTCGCCGATGTTCGACGCCAACTGGGTGCAGAACGGCTACATGGAGCAGGCGGTCACCCTGATGGAAAGCTGGGCCAAGGCCCAGGACCTGCCCGGCCTGAACGTCGAAGTGGTCCGCCTGGAAGGCCGTACCCCGCTGATTCTGCTGGAAATTCCGGCTACCGGCGCCGAAACCGGCGACGACACCATCCTGCTCTACGGGCACCTGGACAAGCAGCCGGAGATGACCGGCTGGGACGACGACCTGGGCCCGTGGACCCCGGTCCTGCGCGGCGACAAGCTGTACGGCCGTGGCGGTGCCGATGACGGTTACGCCATCTTCGGCTCGCTGGCCGCCGTGCTGGCGCTGCAGGCCCAGGGCTTGCCGCACGCCCGCTGCGTGGTGCTGATCGAAGCCTGTGAAGAGTCGGGCAGCTACGACCTGCCGGCCTATGTCGACCACCTGGCCGACCGCATCGGCAAGCCGTCGCTGGTGGTCTGCCTGGATTCGGGCTGTGCCAACTACGACCAGCTGTGGTGCACCACCTCGCTGCGCGGCCTGACCGGCGGCAACTTCTCGGTGAAGGTGCTCAACGAAGGCGTGCACTCCGGTGATGCCTCCGGCGTGGTGCCGTCCAGCTTCCGCCTGCTGCGCCAGCTGCTGTCGCGCATCGAGGACCAGGACACCGGCCGCATCCTGATCGAGGGCATGAACGTGGAGATTCCGGCCGAGCGCCTGGAACAGGCCAAGCGTGCCGCCGACGTGGTCGACACCGCCATCTTCGAGAAATTCCCGCTGGTCGATGGTCTCAAGCCGATGAACGACGACCTGACCGAGCTGGTGCTCAACCGCACCTGGCGCCCGGCGCTGTCGGTGACCGGCATCGGCGGCATGCCGCCGCTGGAATCAGCCGGCAATGTGCTGCGCCCGCATACCGCAGTGAAGCTGTCGCTGCGCCTGCCGCCGACTGCCGACGGCAAGACCTGCGGCGAGCTGCTGAAGGAAGCGCTGCTGCGCGATCCGCCGAACGGCGCGCAGGTCACCCTGGACCTGGAAAAGGCCTCCACCGGCTGGAACGCGCCGGCGATGGCACCGTGGCTGACCAAGGCCATCGACGATGCCAGCCAGACCTTCTTCGGCAAGCCGGCGATGTACATGGGCGAAGGCGGCTCGATCCCGTTCATGGGCATGCTGGGCGAGAAGTTCCCGGGCGCCCAGTTCATGATCACCGGCGTGCTCGGCCCGCACTCCAATGCCCACGGTCCGAACGAGTTCCTGCACATTCCGATGGGCAAGAAGGTCACCTCGTGCGTGTCCAAGGTGATCAGCGAGCACTACGCGGCAAGCCTGCGTGGCGAGACCAGCGGTTCGCCGGTGGCTGCCGACAGCGGCACCCGCCACGGCGACCACGGCTGCTGCTGATCCAGACACACCGTGACGGACGCAGCCCGGCCTTGCTAGGCTGCGTCCATCCTTCGAGAGCACTGATTGCATGAACGGTCTGTTTGGCAGCACCAGCTGGCTCTACATCATCCTGGTCGGCTTCTTCGTGGGCCTGCTGGGACGCTTCTTCATGCCCGGCAACAACCGCATGGGCTGCCTGCTGACCATCGTGCTGGGCATCATCGGCGCGCTGCTGGCCGGCTGGTTCGGCCAGTACATGGGCTGGTACGCGCCCGGTGAACCGGCCGGCTTCCTCGGCGCGGTGCTGGGTGCGGTCGTCGTGCTGGCGATCCTGCGCCTGTTCAGCGGCCGCCGCTGAGCCGCCACCTCCTTTTTCATTCTGCCCCGACGTTGGCGCGCCCGGCGCGCCCGGATATGCCTGCATGACCGAACCCGCCTCTGATCCCCAGCGCAGCGCACAGCGCCTGCAGTGGGCCCGTACCCAGCTCGACGACGGCAACACCGTGGTCGAACGCGCCTCGGTCGACGCCGGCATGCGCAGCTACTGGCGCACCACCAGCCAGCGCGGCAGCCACATCGTGATGGACGCCCCGCCGGGGCTGGAGGACCCCACGCCGTGGCTGCGCATGCGCGGCCTGCTGCACGATCACGGCCTGCGCGTACCCGCGTTGCTTGCCCAGGACCTCGACGCCGGCTTCCTGCTGCTGGAAGACCTGGGCGGCCCGACGCTGGCGAAGATCCTCGACGAACGCAATGCCGACGAGTGGTTCAGTCGCTCCATCGATCAGCTGCTGCGTCTGCAGGCCATCCCGGTGCCGGCCGATTTCGGTCAGTTCGGCGAAGCGCTGCTGCAGCGTGATGCCGGCCTGTTCGACGAGTGGTTCCTGCAACGCCATCTTGGCCTTGAACTGGACTGCGGCGAGATCGAAGGCCTGCAGCTGGTGCACCGTCGGCTGATGGACAACGCGCTGGGCCAGGCCCAGCTGATGACCCACCGCGACTACATGCCGCGCAACCTGATGCCGGTGGATGGCGGCCCGGCGGTGCTGGATTTCCAGGACCTGGTGCGTGGCCCGATCGCCTACGACGCGGTAAGTCTGTTCAAGGATGCCTTCCTGAGCTGGCCGCTGCAGCGCGTGGACGAATGGCTGGCGCAGTATCACCAGCGCGCGCGCGACGCCGGCTTGCCGGTACCCGACCGTGCCACCTTCCTGCGCGATGCCGACTGGATGGGCATCCAGCGCCACGTGAAGATCCTCGGCCTGTTCTGCCGCCTGCGCTACCGCGACAACAAGGGCCACTACCTGGACGATGCGCCGCGCTTCATCGCCTACCTCGATGAAGTGCTGCCGCGCTACCGCGAACTGGCGCCCCTGCAGCAGTTGCTGGAAACGCGCATCAAACCGGCACTGGCCGAGTTGGCCGCGCCAATGCGCGTGCTGCGCTGAAGGCCGCATCGATGAAGGCACTGATTTTCGCCGCCGGCCTGGGCGAGCGCATGCGTCCCCTCACCCTGCACACGCCCAAGCCGCTGTTGGCAGTGGCCGGCAAACCGCTGATCGTTTGGCATCTGCGGCGGTTGGCTGCGCTCGGCATCCACGACGTGGTGATCAACACCGCGTGGCTCGCCGAGCAGTTCCCGGCCGCATTGGGCGATGGCAGCCAATGGGGCCTGCGCCTGCATTTCATGCACGAAGGCGATACCCCGCTGGAAACCGGTGGCGGCATCCTCAATGCATTGCCGGCGCTGGGGGACGATCCGTTCCTGGTAGTGAACGGCGATATCTGGACCGATTTCGATTTCGCCACGCTGCCGCGTGAACCGGCCGGCCAAGCGCATCTGGTACTGGTCGACAACCCGGCGCAGCACCCCAATGGCGACTACCGGCTGGACGCGCACGGTGTACTGCACCATGACCGCGAAGGCCCGTGCCTGACCTATGCGGGCATCGGCGTCTATCGTCCGTCGATCGTGGCCGATTGGCGTGCGGTGATCGGTGAGGCACCGGGCAGCGAGCGTGTGCCACCGAAGTTTTCGGTGGTGCCGTTGCAGAAGCATTTCATGGCACAGGGGTTGATGACGGGGCAGCACCATCGCGGGCGCTGGACCGATGTCGGGACCGTTGATCGCCTGCATGCGCTGGATGCGGAGTTGGCCGCGAACGGCTGAGCCCCTCGTGGTTGGTCGCGCAGAGCGGATCGCGTGCTTGGCCGGACGGGTGGGCCATGCAGGGGACGCTGCAAGTACATCCATGTAAGCTCGATGGCGCCATCCATGGCGCCAACGCCCCTGCATGGCCCACCCGCCCGACCTCTGACAGTCTGCGTGGGCGTCCAGCCACGGAAGAAAGAAAAAAGCGGAAGCGGGTCGCTTCGCTGCGCTTGCTCTGGTGACGACCAACCGTCGTCACCTACCACAAGCAGAGAACGTCGGATCCAAGGCAGTCCTTCCCCGGAAAGTCTCATCCACGCATGGCGTGGATCTACTTGTCGCCATCATGGCGCCAACGACCTCTGACAAATTCCGTGCGCGTCCAGCCACGAAAAAGAAAAAAGAAAAGCAGAAGCGGGTCGCTTCGCTCTTGTGACGACCAACGGTCGTCACCCACTACAAGCAAGACACGTGTCGACCAAGGTCGACACCCACCAACAGCAGTGCAGAACGCCGACACGGCAGATCGCGGGAACCTGTCGAAGGCGGGGTGGCTCAGGTTGCGGGGGCGTGAGCGCCATGGATGGCGCGACCGAGGCTACAGGGACGTACTTGCGCCGTCCCCCGCAACCTGAGCCACCCCGCCATCCCACGGATAGCGAGCTTTTGCTGTTGACGTTGAAGTTGACGTTGCCCTGGCTTCGGCGGGTGCAGGGCGCAGCCCTGCCGAACAACACCCCTCAGTAGCGGGGACGGCCTTCTTCCAGCACCTGGCGCAGGAACGGCACGGTGATCCGCCGCTTCGCCGCCAGCGATTCGCGATCCAGCCAGTCCAGCAACGTGATCAGCCCACCCAGCTCGCGCCCGGTGTGCGACAGCAGCCACTCGATGGCGGCCTCGTCGATCGCCAGCCCCCTGCGCAGCGCGCGCTCGCGCAACACCGCCGCGCGGCCTTCCTCGTCCAGCGGCTGCAGCAGCACGCGCACGCATTGGCCCAGGCGCGAGCGCAGGTCCGGCAGCACCAGGCCCAGTTCGCCCGGCGACTTCTGTGCCGTGTACAGCACCGTCACGTCGGCAGCGCGCGCGCGGTTGTGGAAATCGAACAGCGCGATTTCGTCCTCACGATTGCCTGCCACCGCATCCAGGCCATCCAGCGCCACCAGCTCGCGCTGCTCCAGCCCTTCCAGCGCCACCCGCACCCGGCCGACCACGCTGGCCAGCGGTACATAGGTCGGCAGGCGCCCGGCCTGCTCGGCGCTGGAACACATCGCCAGCGCCTGGTGAGTCTTGCCGGTGCCGGCCGCGCCTTCCAGGTACACCCAGTCGTGGCTGGCCCCTACAGCGATGGCATGCAGCTGCGCCAGCGCGCCGTCCGGCGCGCCGATGAAGCTTTCCAGCCGCTGGTCCCGCGGGTAATGCAGGGCCAGCGGAAGTTGCGGCACACCAATCACTTCAGTTCCGGACCCTTGTCATTGCCAGGCACGATGATATGGGGCTGGTCGATCACACCATCAAGCACGATCGCGGGCTTCTCGCCGGCGTACAGCTCACTCTGGCGGTAACGCTGGTGCGCATAGCGCAACAGCACATTGCTGACTGCCGCCACCGGCAGCGCCAGCAGCATGCCCAGAAAGCCGAACAGCTGGCCACCGGCCATCACCGCGAAGATCACCGCCACCGGATGCAGGCCGATCTTGTCGCCAACGATGCGCGGGGTCAGCACGTAGCTCTCCAGCAGCTGGCCAACGGTGAACACCACGCCCACCAGGATCAGCAGCTTCAGGTCGAACCCCTGCGCCTGTACCAGCGCGGCCACGATCGCCATCAGGATGCCGGTGGTCGCGCCCAGGTAGGGAATGAAGCTGATCAGGCCGGCGATCAGGCCGATCAGCAGGCCCAGCTTGAGCCCGACCAGCGACAGGCCACCGGCATAGATCACGCCCAGCGCCAGCATCACCAGGAACTGCCCGCGGATGAAGGCGCCGAGCACCTCGTTGGATTCACGTGCCAGCGTGGTGATCGTGCCGATCTGGTTGCGCGGGATCACCGATGCCACGCGTTCGACCAGCTTGTCCCAGTCACGCAGGAAGTAGAAAGCCAGGATCGGCAGCAGCAACAGGTTGACCACCCAGGTGACCACCGTGAAGCCCGAGCGCGATACGTAGCCCATGAAGGTCGTGGCGAACCCGCCGGCCTGCTGCCAATGGCTGCGCACCCATTCGATCAGACGGTCCGGATCCATCCACTGCATCACTTCCAGCCCGGTCTTCTGCTCGAACCAGGGAATGCCCTTCTCCATCAGCCAGGCCTGCGCCTGCGGAGCCGCGGCGATCAGGGTGCTGATCTGGCGCTCGATCATCGGCACCAGCACCAGCAGCAGCGCGACGATCACCAGCACCATTGCCACGAACACCAGCACCACGCCGGTCATGCGCGAACGGCCGGTGTCCTCGATGCGGTCCACCAGCGGATCGCCCAGCCAGGCCAGCGCCAGCGCCAGCACGAACGGCGTCAGGATCGGCGCCAGCAGCCACACGACCCAGCCGATCAGGCCGGCCAGCAGGATGAACTTCAGCCGCCGCAGGAACTGCGCGATTTCCGCTTCCGGGGACAGGATCATCGCAGGCGGTACTCATTGCTGACCGGCGCCGGTGCCGGTGCACCGGTCGTATCGTCGATCGGCGTCGGCAGGGCCGGCAGTGTCGCCGACGGCACCAGCACGCCGTTGTCGCCGAGCATGCGGTTGAAGCCGGCCAGGCCGGTGGTCATTTCCAGATTCAGTTCCAGGTGGTCGGCGGTCGCGCGCAGCGGTGTCACGTTGCGCACCACCGCCACTTCACGCAGGCCGGCGGCCAGGCGCAGGTATTCGTCGGCGCTGTTGATGCCGGTCACCACCACGCGGTAGGTGCCCGCCTGGCCGGTGGCCGCACCGGCCTTGGCATAACGCTTGACCAGCGCGTCGGCAGCGCCATCGGCACCGGCGGCCATCGCGCGCATGGCGTTGGCGTCCTTGCTGGTCCACTTGTTCAGTTCACGGCCGTTGTCGACGAACACCCAGTCCGCCTGCCAACCGCCATTGGCACGGTAAAGCTTGCCGATCAGCTGCATCGGCGGCGAATAGCGCGACGAGGCCCGCGCGACTGCGGCGCTGTCCTGGCGCCAGATGGCACCGGCCAGGGCCTGCTCGGCGGCGCCACCACTGGGCAGGCCGAGCTTGTAGCCGCGCTCGATGGCCCGGCTCAGCAGCGGCCGCGCAGCATTGGCCTGCTGCACGCTGACCAGGCGCGGGCCACTGCCGTCGTCGACGGCCAGCCACAGCACCGGCTTCGGCCGTGGCTGCGGCCACAGCGGCAGGCCCAGGGCCGACACCAGCCCGTCCACGTCATCCTCGCGGAAGCGCGCGACCAGCAGGGTACGGAAGCTCGGCGCACCGCTGGCGCCCACGCTCTGGTCCTGCTTGTAGTCGTAGCTGGCCACGTAGTCCTTGGCATTGCGCAACGCCTGCGCCACGCCGGGGCGCGACATGACGCTGCGATCGCCGGACAATTTGCCCAGTACAACGCTCAACGCGCGGGCAAGTGCACCGTTGCGGTCAGCCTCGGCTTGACTGTTGACGGGCACTTCGGCCTCGTACGCACCACTGGCAGTGGCAACATCCCCCTCGGTTCGCATGCCGCTCTGGGCCATCGTGGCCACCGGCAGGCACAGCGCAAGGAGCAGGGTCAAAAACAGGCTGCGGCGCATCAGGACATCCATTGGCTCGACGTATCCGGGGGGAATTGTTGCCCGAATACGGCCTTTGCGCCAATGCGGCCTGTTAAAATCGGCGATTCAACCCCTGCCAGCGCCGACGCCCGTGACCAACAGCCCGTCTTCCGCCCCTTCTCCCCTCACCTACCGTGACGCGGGTGTCGACATCGACGCCGGCAACGAACTGGTCGAGCGGATCAAGCCCCTGGTCAAGCGCAGCTTCCGTCCGGAGGTGATGGGCGGCCTGGGTGGCTTCGGCGCCCTGTTCGACCTGTCCAACAAGTACCGCGAGCCGGTGCTGGTGTCGGGCACCGATGGCGTCGGCACCAAGCTGAAGCTGGCCCACCAGCTGAACCGCCACGATACGATCGGCATCGACCTGGTCGCCATGTGCGTGAACGACGTGCTGGTGCAGGGCGCCGAGCCGTTGTTCTTCCTGGACTACTTCGCCACCGGCAAGCTGGACATCGACACCGCCGCCGCGGTCGTGGGCGGCATCGCCAATGGCTGCACCGAGGCCGGCTGCGCCCTGATCGGCGGCGAAACCGCCGAGATGCCCGACATGTACGCGCCGGGCGAGTACGACCTGGCCGGCTTCACCGTCGCGGCCGTCGAAAAGAGCGAACTGAAGGACGGCGCCAATGTCGCCGCCGGCGACGTGCTGATCGGCATCGCCTCGTCCGGCCCGCACTCCAACGGCTATTCGCTGGTCCGTCGCATCTATGACCGCGCCGGCCGCCCGGCCGAGCTGGAACTGGAAGGCGGGGTCAAGCTGGTCGATGCGCTGATGGCCCCCACCCGCCTGTACGTCAAGCCGATCCTGTCGCTGCTGAAGTCGCACGGCAATGCCATCCACGGCATGGCCCACATCACCGGTGGCGGCCTGACCGAGAACATCATCCGCGTGGTGCCCGAAGGCCTCGGCCTGGACATCCAGGCCTCGTCGTGGACCCTGCCGCCGGTGTTCCAGTGGCTGCAGAAGGAAGGCGCGGTGGCCGACAGCGAGATGTGGCGCACCTTCAACTGCGGCATCGGCTTCGTGCTGATCGTCGCTGCGGACCAGCTCGAGGCCGTATCCGCTGCGGTCAAGGCGGAAGGCCTGGAGCACTGGACGATCGGCCAGGTGGTCACCGCCCAGGGCGGCGAACGCGTCCACATCGCCTGATCCACTGGACAAAGGAACCCGCATGGACGCACCTCCTCCCTTGTCGACGCCGCCGGCTCCGCCGGTGCTGCCGCCGAACCCGGCCGTGCCGGTGTTCGGCCCGCAGGACGCCACCCAGCTGCGCCAGCTGGCGATCGGTCACTATGTGGTCGCTGGCCTGATGGCGGTGTTCTCGCTGGTCTTCATCCTGCACATCGTGCTGGGCATCGCCATGCTGTCCGGCTCGCTGCCGATGAAGTCCGGCGGTGAACCGTCATCGCCGGAAGAGCAGCAGTTCGTCGGCTGGCTGTTCACCGTGATGGGCGTGTGCATCGTGCTCGGCGGGCTGACCCTGGCAGGCTTCGTGGCCTATGCCGGCCGCTGCCTGTCACGGCAGCGCCGCTACCTGCTGTGCATGATCGTGGCGGGGCTGGCGTGCCTGTTCACCCCCATCGGCACCATCCTCGGCGTGTTCACTCTGGTCGTGCTGCTGCGCCCGCAGGTTAAGGCCGCCTTCGCTGGCCAGGCGGGTCTGGCATGAACGATGGAATGAATCCACCGCCGCTGCCACGGCAGACCCTGGCGGACCTGCAGACCGCAAGCCACCTGCACAATCTGAAGATCCTGTTCTACGCGCTGGCCGGCTTCCATTGGCTGGCAGCGCTGGTCTTCCTCGGCTTTGTCGGCATCGTCGCCTTCGAACGCGGAATGGACGACGGCGCGGTGCTGGCGACGGTGTACGCCGCGGTGTCGCTGCTGGCCATCGGCTTGGGCTTCCTGCAGATGCGCACCGCGCGGCTGCTTGGCCAGCGTAGCCACCTGGCCTGGTGTCGCGGCGCGGCCTGGGCAGCGGTGATGGCCGGCCCACTGGGCATGGCCCTGACCGCCTACGCGGTGTATTTCCTGCGCAAGCCGGAGATCGCCGCACTGTTCGACCGCGGCGACCACGTCAGCGTCTGAGCTGGCAAGCGCATGTTCCGTCTCTTCTGCTGATCGCCCCGACATGTCCACGCCCGCTGCCTCCACGCTCGCCCGCAACCGCGCCACCCACTCCCTGTCGGCACCGAAGAAGGCCGCACTGGTCGCGGTGCTGGGCATCTTCGCCGCCACCTGGATCCATCCGCTGTGGCCGCTCGAGCAGACCCTGCACAGTTCGCTGACGGTGATCGGCCTGCTGGCCCTGTGGTGGGTGGACCGGCGCTGGCAGCTGGGCAACGGCGCGTTCATCGCCATCTGCGGCTTCATCGCCATCCACTGCGTGGCCGCGCGCTGGCTGTACTCCAACGTCCCGTATGACGCATGGCTGCAGTCGCTGCTCGGGTGGTCGCCGGACGCAGCCTTTGGCTGGCAGCGCAACCACTTCGATCGCCTGATCCACTTCCTCTATGGCGTCTGCTTCACCCCCGCATTGCTGCAGCTGGCGCGACATTCCTGGCCTGCGCTGCGCATCGGCCAGGCATTCACCCTGGCGGTGATGGCGGTGATGTGTTCCAGCCTGGTGTATGAGTGGCTGGAATGGGGCATCGCCCTTGCCCTGTCGCCGGAAGCGGCTGAGGCCTACAACGGCCAGCAGGGCGACATGTGGGACGCGCATGCGGACATGCTGCTGGCGACCCTGGGCAGCCTGTTGCTGTGGCCGCTGGTACGCCGGAGCGTGGTGCGATGAGCATCCGCCGAATCGCCGTGCTGGCATCCGGGCGCGGCAGCAACCTGCAGGCCATTGTCGACGCCATCGCGGCAGGGCGACTGCAGGCCGAGATTGTCGGCGTGTTCTCCGATCGTCCCGATGCGACCGCCCTGGAGCGGGTGGCAACGGATCGACGCTGGGGGCATGCGCCGAAGGAATTCAGCAACCGCGCCGCCTACGAGCAGGCGCTGGGTGATGCGCTGGCAGCATCCACGCCGGACTGGATCGTCTGCGCCGGCTACATGCGCATCCTCGGCGCCGATTTCGTGCAGCGGTTCAATGGCCGCCTGGTCAACATCCACCCCTCGCTGCTGCCGCTGCACAAGGGCCTGCACACCCATGCACGGGCGCTTGAGGCCGGCGATAGCGAGCACGGCGCCAGCGTGCACCTGGTGGTGCCGGAACTGGATGCCGGCGCGGTGCTGGCGCAGGCCCGGGTTCCGGTGCTTGCCGGCGACGATGCGCAGACCCTGGCCGAACGCGTGCTTGCGGTGGAGCATCCGCTGCTGATCGCCACCCTGGAACTGCTCTGTGCAGGCCGCCTGGCTGAACGGGAAGGCCAGCCGATGTTCGACGGTCACCCTCTGTTTAACCCCTTGGCTCTAGATTCCGCCGGAAATCTGAACCGGTAACGCCCGTGCACACGCCCCGCTGACTGCGGGGCTGGCATCCTGCTCCCCTCCTGCGGTTCCTGTCGGCCATGAAGACCACGTCCCTGCTGCGTACAACTCTGCTGCTGCCGCTTGCCGTCCTCGCCTGTGCGGGCTGGGGCCAGGCAACAGCGCCCGCTGCGCCGGCACCTGCGGAGGTGGCGCCGCCGGTGTTGCCTGCACTGGCCTGGGAGCCGCCGCCGCTGCAGCCGTTCAGCGCGACCTACCAGGCGTTCTTCAAAGGCAAGGAAGCAGGCGATGCGACCATGCAGGTCACCCACACCGGCGGCAGCCAGTGGCGGGTGGACATGCAGGTGGTCGGCCGCCGCGGCTTTGCCAGCGTGCTGGGCCTGAACATCGAGCAGAGCACGGTGTTCGAGGAGCGCAGCGGTGTGTATGCGCCGCTCAGCCAGAGCACGGTGCGCAAGGGCCTGTTCCTGGGCAAGAAGGCGGTCGGCACCTACAACTGGCAGGCCGGTACCGCGCAATGGAGCGGCGACGTGGAAAAGAAGCGCGCCCAGCCGATCCCACTGCAGGCCGGCGACCAGAGCGCGTTGCTGATCAACCTGGCGATCATGCGCGACGCCCGTCCCGGCGCGGCCATGCACTATCGCTACGTCGACATGGGCAAGGTGCGCCAGCACGATTACCAGGCTGCGCCGCAGACCGAGAACGTCGAGGTCGGCGACCTGTCCTACAACGCGCTGCGGGTGTATCGCACCAACGGCGGCAACAATGAAACCATTCTCTGGATCGCCAACGGTGTCCCCACCCCGGTGCGCATCCTGCAACGTGAAGACGGCGAAGATCGCGTCGATCTGCGCCTGATCGAATACCAAGGAGTCTGAGCATGAACACCCTGACCCGCCCCCTGACCTGGATCGCCGCTGCCGCACTGTCGGTGGCCAGCCTGCCGGCCATGGCCCTGCAGCCGTTCAAGGCCGACTACCTCGCCAGCTACATGGGCATGCAGGCCAATGGCAGCATGACCCTGGCCAGCGAAGGCACCAACAAGTGGCGTTACAGCCTGCAGGTCAAGAACCAGCTGGCGGACCTGAGCCAGACCACGGTGTTCGAGGAAGTGCGCGGGCAGTTGCGCCCGCTCAGCAGCCAGGACCGCTCTGCGCTGCTGGTGAAGAAGCGCAATGTGCAGGCCAACTACAACTGGACCAGCAACCAGGCCACCTGGACCGGCGACATCAAGCCGGACCGCGCCGGACCGATCGCCCTGAAGGCCGGCGACATGGACGCGCTGCTGATCAACCTGGCCATCGCCCGCGACCTGGCCGCCGGCAAGCCGCTGACCTATCGCATGGTCGACGAAGGCCGCATCAAGAACATGACCTACCGCGTGGTGGGCAAGGAATCGGTCACCGTCGGCGGCAAGAGCTACGAGGCCACCAAGGTCTCGCGCGTCGACGGCAACAAGGAGCTGATTGCCTGGATCGTGCCGGAGTTCCCGGTGCCGGCGCGCATGCTGCAGCGTGAGAGCGGCCGCGATGCGCTGGACCTGACCATCAAAGCGATGAACTGACCGACGATGCGCGCCATCCACGCATGGCGTGGATCTACTGGGACGCAAAGTAGATCCACGCCATGCGTGGATGGATGTCCCAGAAAAAACGCCCGCTTTCGCGGGCGTTTTTTTCACTTTTTCGTTTCTTCCGCCGGCTTGAACTCGGTGCGGCAGTCCACCCGGATCTGCTCGCCCGTGGATCGACGCACGAAGGTACGGCAATGGCGGTTGCCGTCCTGGCTGTCGTTGACCGCCACCGCGTAGAACGACTGGATGATCTCGTCGCGGGTCACCGTGCCGTCGCCATTCCAGTCCATGTCCTTCTGCTCGATGCCCTTGGTGATGGCGATGTTGGCGTACCAGGCGTAGCCCAGCCACGCCAGCACGATCAGCACCAGCACCAGCAGCGCCTTGCGGCGGCGGCTGAACTTGCCGCGCAGGATCATGCGGCCACGCGCCGGATGGTGGCGCCGAGCGAAGACAGCTTCTCTTCGATGTTCTCGTAGCCGCGATCAAGGTGGTAGATGCGATCGATGGTGGTATCGCCATCGGCCATCAAGCCGGCCAGGATCAGCGACGCCGACGCCCGCAGGTCGGTCGCCATCACCGGTGCCCCACTCAGGCGTTCGTGACCGCGCACGATGGCCGTGTGGCCTTCCACCTGGATGTCCGCGCCGAGGCGGAGCAGTTCGTTGACGTGCATGAAACGGTTCTCGAAGATCGTTTCGTTGATCACGCCCACGCCGTCGGCCACGCAGTTGAGCGCCATGAACTGCGCCTGCATGTCGGTCGGGAACGCCGGATACGGTGCGGTGGTCAGGTTGACCGCCTTCGGCCGCTTGCCGTGCATGTCCAGGGTGATGCTGTCTTCGGTGGTCTCGATGGTCGCGCCGGCTTCCACCAGCTTGGCCAGCACCGCGTCCATGGTGTTCGGGCGCGCGCGATTGACGGTGACCTTGCCGCCGGTCATCGCTGCGGCCACCAGAAAGGTGCCGGTTTCGATGCGGTCGGGCAGCACTTCATGGCGGCCACCGGACAGGCGTTCGACGCCTTCGATGACCAGGCGGGCGGTGCCCAGGCCTTCGATCTTCGCGCCGAGAGCGATCAGGCAATGCGCCAGGTCGGTGACTTCCGGTTCCATCGCCGCGTTGTCGAGGATGGTGGTGCCTTCGGCCAGCACTGCGGCCATCAGCACGTTCTCGGTACCGGTCACGCTGACCATGTCGAAGGTGAAGTGGCCACCCTTCAGGCGCTTGGCGGTGGCCTTGATGAAGCCGTTCTCGACCACGATGTCGGCACCGAGCGCCTGCAGGCCCTTGATATGCTGGTCGACCGGTCGCGAACCGATCGCGCAGCCGCCGGGCAGCGACACTTCGGCCGCGCCGAAGCGGGCCAGCAGCGGGCCCAGCACCAGGATCGAGGCGCGCATGGTCCTGACCAGCTCATACGGAGCCACATGCTGGTTGACCGGACGCGGGTCGACCACGATCGCGCTGCCACGCGACAGCGTGCCCTGGTCGATGGTCACGTTCGCGCCCAGTTCGCCCAGCAGCTTCACCGTGGTGACCACATCGTGCAGATGCGGCACGTTGGTGATCTCCACCGGCGCATCGGCCAGCAGGGTCGCGCACAGGATGGGAAGGACGGCGTTCTTGGCGCCGGAGATGCTTACTTCACCGTGCAGCGCAGCGCCGCCGGTCACAACGATCTTGGCCATGTATTGGGGATCTTCTGCGGTTCAGCCGGCTTCGGCCGGGGTCACGGTTTTCAGTGCGAGCGCGTGGATCGCGCCGCCCATCAGGTCACCCAGAGTGGCATACACCATCCGGTGGCGGGCCAGCGGCAGCTTGCCGGCAAAGGCCTCGCTGACCACGGTCGCTTCGAAATGCACGCCATCGTCACCCTGCACGTCGGCGCGGGCGCCGGGCAGGCCGGTTTCGATCAGATTGCGGATGGTGTCGGCGTCCAACGGGCTTTCCTAATAAAATGTGCGTCCATTCTACTTCCGCTGCGTGGCGTCCGCATGGCCGAATCCCTGTTGCCCCCCCGTTCCGCCGACCCTGCCGCCCTGGTCGCCAGTGGCCGGCGCGTGTTCGAGATCGAACGGCAGGCGCTGGACGCCGTGGCCGACCGCCTCGGCGATGCCTTCCAGCAGGCCTGCCGGGCGATCCTGGGCAGCCGTGGCCGGGTGGTCGCCACCGGCATGGGCAAGTCCGGCCATGTCGCGCGCAAGATCGCCGCGACCCTGGCTTCCACCGGCACCCCGGCGTTCTACGTGCATCCGGGCGAGGCCGGCCACGGCGACCTCGGCATGATCACCGAGGATGACGTCGTGCTGGCCCTGTCCTATTCGGGTGAATCGGATGAGCTGCTGATGCTGCTGCCGGTGCTCAAGCGCCAGGGCAATGTGCTGATCGCCATGACCGGCCGCCCGCAGTCGAGCCTGGCCAGCGCCGCCGATTTCCACCTGGATGTGAGCGTGCCGGCCGAGGCCTGCCCGCTGGCGCTGGCGCCCACCTCCAGCACCACCGCCTCGCTGGCGATGGGCGACGCCCTGGCGGTGGCCCTGCTGGACGCACGCGGTTTCACCGCGGACGATTTCGCCCGCTCGCACCCGGCCGGCAGCCTCGGTCGCCGCCTGCTGCTGCACATCACCGACGTCATGCACACCGGCGAGGACCTGCCCAAGGTCGATGTCGGCGCCAGCCTCAGCGAAGCGCTGATGGAGATGAGCCGCAAGCGCCTGGGCATGACCGCCGTTGTCGACGACCAGGGCGTGCTGATCGGCCTGTTCACCGATGGCGACCTGCGCCGCGCCCTGGACACCGACCTGGACGTGCGCACCGCCAGGATCGCCGATGTGATGACCCGGCAACCGCGCACCATCAGCGCCGACAAGCTGGCGGTGGAGGCTGCGCGGCTGATGGAAACCCACAAGATCACCGGCCTGATCGTGGTCGACAGCCAGGGCCGCGCGGTCGGCGCCCTGAACATTCATGACCTGTTGCGGGCCCGGGTGGTTTAACCGACAGTCCGTAGACCCCATTCAGTCTGTACCAACGAGCCCGCAACCACCGAGTCCGATGCCCTGATGCCCTGGTCCCCCCTGCCCGCCTTCCCCGCCCACCTGCATGCCGTTGCGGCCGGTATCCGCCTGGCCTGCTTCGACGTGGACGGCACCCTCACCGATGGTCGGCTGTACTACGACAAGGATGGCAACGAGAGCAAGGCGTACTTCGTGCAGGATGGCCTGGGCCTGAAACTGCTGCAGCAGCACGGTATCCACCCCGTGCTGATCACCGCGCGCAACAGCCAGTCCGCGCTCAAGCGCGGCGCCGACCTGGGCATCGACACCCAGATTGCCGTCGGCGACAAGCTGGCCAGCGTGCAGGCGCTGTGCGCCCAGCACGGCATCGGCCTGGAGCAGGTGGCCTTCATGGGTGACGATCTGCCGGACCTGGCGCCGCTGGGCGCGGTCGGCCTGGCGGTGGCTCCGGCCAATGCCCATCCGTGGATCGCCGAGCGCGTGCACTGGATCACCCGTGCTGACGGTGGCCGTGGTGCCGCGCGCGAGCTGTGCGACGTGCTGCTGGGCGCGCAGGGCCGCGTGGACGCCGTGCTGGCGAGGTTCGGCGCATGAATGCCCCCACTCTGAACTGGCGGATGGTCCTCGGCGTCGGCCTGCTCCTGGCAGCCCTGCTGAGCAGTTGGGCAGCGCTGCGCAACCGTGAAAAGGCACCTGCCGCCGAAGGCCAGGACGCCGGTGTGGACTACATCCTGCACGACTTCCAGATCGTCGCCCTGGACGAACATGGCAAGGAATCGACCACTCTGCGTGCCCCCCTGTTGGAACGTCAGCGTGGCGACCAGACGCTCAACATCACCACCCCGCTGTTCGAAATGCCCGACAAGGACGGCAAGCACTGGACGCTGCGCGCCCAGACCGGCTGGCTCAGTGCCAAGGGCGACGAGATGAAGCTGCGTGGCAACGTCGCCGGCGACAGCCCGACCGGCCCGGGCGTGGTCCCGACCACCTTCCGCACCGACCACCTGGATGTGTTCCCGAAGGACAACCGCGCCCGCACCGATGCCCTGGTGACCATGACCCGGCCCGGCATGGAGCAGTCCGGCGTCGGGTTCGAGGTGGATTCGAAGAACAACACGTATCATTTCCTCAGCCAGTCCAAGGGTCGTTACACGCCCAAGCGCTGATTCCGCCGCCCGCCCGCGACGTCTTCCCGACAGGCGCGAAGCCGGCAGCCCCCACCCGCCGCCCCCGGTCCCGCCGGAGGGCCACCACCGGTAGAACGGACCCCGATGAAGATTTCCTTTGCAGCCGTGCTCGCACTCAGTCTTCTTGTCCCCGCTGTCGCCTTTGCCAAGTCGACGGACCGCAATGAAGCGATGAACATTGATTCCGGTGCGCAGTCCGGCACCCTCACCGGTGATGGCAAGACCGTGCTGTCCGGTGGCGTGATCATCACCCAGGGCACCCTGGACCTGCGCTCATCCGAAGCGGAGATCTACCTCAAGGGCGGCGAAGCCGTGCGTGCGGTGTTCACCGGCAAGCAGGCCAAGATGAAGCAGCAGCTCGACGATGGCACCTGGATGGATGCGGTGGCCGACCGGATCGACTACGACATCACCACCGAGATCATCACCCTGACCGGCAACTACAAGGTCACCAGCGCGCGCGGCACCAACGCGGGCCAGCGCATGGTCTACAACACCCGCAGCGGTGAAATGAACTCCGGCGGCGACGGCAGCCGCGTGCGCACCGTGATCCCGCCGAAGAACAAGACGCCAGCGGCCGGCCCGGCTCCGGCCCCGGCGGGAGGCAAGAAGTAATGCTCGTCGCAACTGGCCTGCGCAAACGCTACAAGCAGCGCGAAGTCGTCAAGGACTTCGGGCTGACCCTGGACGCCGGTGAAGTGGTTGGCCTGCTCGGTCCCAACGGTGCCGGCAAGACCACCTGCTTCTACATGATCGTCGGCCTGGTCGGTGCCGATGCCGGCAGCATCGTGCTGGACGGCAAGGACATCACCGGCGACCCGATGTACACCCGCGCCAAGCAGGGCGTGGGCTACCTGCCGCAGGAACCGTCGGTGTTCCGCAAGCTGACCGTGGCCGACAACCTGCGCCTGGTGCTGGAACTGCGCGAGGACCTGGATTCGGCGGGCCGCGAGCGCGAACTGAACAGCCTGCTCGACGAACTGCAGCTTGGGCATGTTTCCGAACAGCTCGGCGCCAGCCTGTCCGGTGGTGAGCGCCGTCGCTGCGAGATCGCCCGTGCACTGGCCGCCAAACCGCGGCTGATCCTGCTCGACGAACCCTTCGCCGGTGTCGACCCGATCTCGGTCGGCGAAATCCAGCGCATCGTCACCCATCTCAAGCAACGCGGCATCGGTGTGCTGATCACCGACCACAACGTGCGCGAGACCTTGGGAATCTGCGACCGCGCGTATATCCTCGCAGAGGGCACCGTACTGGCCCAGGGCTCGCCCGAGGCGATCCTGGACAATGCCGACGTGCGTCGCGTCTACCTTGGGGACTCCTTCAAGCTGTAACCGCGGCCGCCGGGCCCTCTCCCTTCCGTTCGGCACAGGCATGAAGACTCGGCTGCAGACATCGTTGGGACAGCAGCTGGTGCTTACGCCCCAGCTGCAGCAGGCGATCAAGCTGCTGCAGATGTCCACGACCGAGCTGGAGCTGGAAATCGCACAGGCGGTGGAGAGCAATCCGCTGCTGGACTGGTCCGACAGCAGCGACGAAGGCGCCGGTGTCGACAAGGACGGCAGCAGCGAGGACGGGGCCGGCGACAATGACGCCCCGCCTGACAACGCTGAAAGCAGCAGCGACGACTGGGCGCCCGCCGAGCTGGACTGGAGCAGCGGCGGCAGCGGCGGTAGTTTCGATGATGACGACGACAACGGCAGTGCCGCCGAACGCGTTGCCGAAACCGAAACCCTTGCCGACCACCTGCTGTGGCAGCTGCATCTGACCCACCTGTCCAACCGCGACCGCAGCATCGGCGCCGCGCTGATCGATTCGCTGGAAGACGATGGCTATCTGCGCGAACCGCTCTCGGCCATCGCCGAAGCGCTGTTGCCGGCGATCCACGCCGGTGAAGACGAAATCCTGACCGTGCTGCACCAGATCCAGCGCTTCGACCCCGTAGGCGTGGCCGCGCGCAGCCTTGGCGAATGCCTGCAACTGCAGCTGGACGTGCTTCCTGCTGATACCCCGTGCCTGGCCCTGGCCCGGCAGGTTGCCGCCGGCCCACTGGAACAACTGCCGCGCTCGGGCGTGACGGGCCTGGCCCAGCAGTTGAAGCAGCCGCTGGCCGAGGTCGAGACCGCCGTGGCCCTGCTGCGCTCGCTGGACCCTCGCCCCGGCACCCAGATCGCCCCGCTCGCCCAGGATACCTACGTGGTACCCGACGTGGTCGTATGGCGGCAGAACGGCATCTGGCGCGCCGCGCTGGCCGCCCATGCCGGCCCCAAGCTGGTGATCCACCGCGGTTACGAGCAGATGATCCGTCACTGCGGTGACGCCGATGCCGGTTATCTGCGCGGCCAGCTGCAGGAAGCGCGCTGGCTGCTGAAGGGCCTGCAGGCGCGTGGCGAGACGCTGCTGCGGGTGGTGCGCAGCCTGATCCAGCAGCAGGCGGGCTTCCTTGAATTCGGCGAACAGGCACTGCGCCCGCTGACCCTGCGCGAGATCGCCGGCGAACTGGGCCTGCACGAATCCACCGTATCGCGCGCGATCGCCCGCAAACATGTGCGTACGCCACGCGGCACCCTGCCGCTGCGCGCCTTCTTCGCCTCGGGCATCGACACCGACGGCGGTGGCGAAGCGTCCAGCACCGCCATCCAGGCCATGATCCGGCGCCTGATCGATGACGAGAACCCACGCAAGCCGCTTTCTGACGCCAAGCTGGCTGACCTGCTCAAAACATCGGGAATCCCAGTAGCGCGGCGCACCGTGGCGAAGTATCGTGAGGCCATGAACATCTCCGCCTCGCACGAAAGAGTCAGAATCGTTTGACGCGCCGCCGCGCCCGGCGGAGAGGTTCATTGGCACATCCGATCAAAGGAGAAACCCGATGCGCATCGAAACGTTTGGCAAAGATGTCGAAGTCACCCCGGCCCTGCAGTCCTATGTAGAGGAGAAGCTGGCCCGGATCGGCAAACACTTCGACCAGCACTGCGAAGCGCGGGTGACCCTCAAGCTGCAGAAGACTGAACACCACGTCGATGCCAGCCTCAATATTCCGGGTCAGACCCTGCACGCTGAAGCCAATGCGCAGACCATGTATGCGGCGATCGACCTGCTGGCGGACAAGCTTGACCGCCTGGTGATCAAGCACAAGGAGAAAAAACAGCAGCACGCACCGCTGCCGGTGGGCGACAATGGTGGCTGATCGCCACCGCTCCCCGCAGACATGCCCCTGACTGACCTCCTGGCGGCCGTGCAGACCCAGCTCTGCACGGCCACCGACCGCGACAGCGTCCTGCAGGCCGCGGCCGGATTGCTGGCCTGCCGCCAAGCCAACGCCGAACAGATCTATCTCAACCTGTGCCAGCGCGAGGCGTTGGGCAGTACCGCGATCGGCTACGGCATCGCCATCCCGCATGGTCGTGCGCCGACCCTGGATCGCCCCCGTGGCGCGCTGCTGCGTCTGCAGACGCCGGTCGATTTCGGTGGTGACGAGCCGGTGGACCTGGTGTTCGCCATGGCCGTTCCCGCCCACTACACCCATCAACACCTGATGCTGCTGTCCGAGCTGGCCGAGCTGTTTTCCGCGCCCTGCATCCGCCAGGCGCTGCGCGAGGCCGGCGATGCACGGGAGCTGCGCCAGGCCCTGGACCTGACCCCACCGGCGAGCGCCGCATGAATACCAGCATCACTGCCCGCGAACTGTTCGAACAGCAGCGTGAGCGGCTCGGCCTGCGTTGGGCAGCGGGCAAATCCGGTGAGAAGCGCGAGCTGGAGGCCGGCAATACGGTCTCGCGACGCCCTTCGCTGGCCGGCTATCTCAATGCGATCTATCCCAACAAGGTGCAGATCCTCGGTACCGAGGAACTGTCCTGGCTGGACGCGCTGGAACCACGCCAGCGCTGGGAAACCATCGAAAAGATCATGCAGTCGCATCCGCTGGCGCTGGTGCTGACCCGCAACCAGCCGTGCCCGGAAGACCTGCGCGCGGCCGCCGATGAATCCGGCACGCCGCTGTGGTTGTCACCCAAGCGCGGCCACGAACTGCTCAACCATCTGTCCTACCACCTGGCCCGGACGCTGGCGCCGCGGGTGATTCTGCATGGCGTGTTCATGGAGATCTACTCCATCGGCGTGCTGATCACCGGTGAAGCGGGATCAGGCAAGAGCGAGCTGGCCCTGGAGCTGCTCAGCCGCGGTCACCGCCTGGTGGCCGACGACGCCCCCGAGTTCACCCAGATCGCCCCCGACGTGCTCGATGGCACCTGCCCGGAACTGCTGCAGGACCTGCTGGAAGTGCGCGGCCTGGGCGTGCTGAACGTGCGCGAGATGTTTGGCGACACCGCTGTAAAGAAGAACAAGTACCTTCGGCTGATCGTCCACCTGACCAAGCCGATGACCGAGCCCACCCCCCATGGTTACGAGCGCCTGACCGGCGACTCGGGCACGCGCCACGTGCTGGACCTGGACGTGCCGCTGATCACCCTGCCGGTGATGCCCGGCCGCAACCTGGCCGTCCTGACCGAGGCGGCCACCCGCCTGCACATTCTGCGTACCAAGGGTATCGACCCGGCGGCGATGTTCATCGCCCGCCACAGCAACCTGCTGGAACGGCGAACGCCCTGACCCCCCTGTCCTTCGAAGAGCCCGTCCATGAGCACCGTCATTCCCACCGCCCCGACCCTGATCATCGTCAGTGGCCTGTCCGGCTCGGGTAAATCCGTCGCCCTGAAGACCTTCGAGGACCAGGACTACTACTGTTCGGACAACCTGCCGATCCAGCTGCTGCCGGATTTCGTGCGCAATGTGCTGAGTCACCATGACGGCGCGGCATCGCGCCGGTTGGCGGTGGGCATCGATGTGCGCGGGCAGAGCGACCTGACCCAGTTGTCCAGCTGGCGGCAGCTGGCCACCGATGCCGGCGTCGACGCCAAGGTGCTGTTTTTCGAGGCCAGCGATGAAACGGTGCTCAAGCGCTACGCCGACACCCGCCGCCGGCACCCGCTGAGCCAGCTGGGCCTGTCGCTGCCGGAAGCGATCGCCCGTGAGCGCGAGCTGATCGCGCCGCTGCGCCGCGAAGCCGATGCCGTGATCGATACCAGTGCGTTGAACGTGCATCAGCTGCGGCGCCGCATCATCACCGAATTCGCGATGGGCCATGCCAGCCGCCTGTCGCTGCTGTTCGAATCGTTCGCCTACAAGCGTGGCGTGCCGGCCGAGGCCGATTTCGTGTTCGACGCGCGCGTGCTGCCCAACCCGCATTGGGATCCGGAACTGCGTGCGTTGAGCGGCCGCGAACCCGGCGTGCGCGACTACCTGGAAGCACAGCCGGATGTGCAGCGCTACCTGTCGCAGTTGATGGATTTCCTGGATACCTGGCTGCCCAAGCTGGGTGACGGCACCCGCAGCTATGTGACGGTGGCCTTCGGCTGCACCGGCGGCAAGCACCGCTCGGTGTTCCTGGCCGAACGCCTGGCTCGCCATGCGCGTGAGATGGGCTGGGAAGACGTGGCGACGTACCACCGCGAGCAGGATTGAGGGGGGTCGGCCGGGCTGCGCCCGGCACCCGCAGAAACCACGGCAACGTCCACGGCGAGAGCCGGATTACGTGGGATGGCGGGGTGGGTCCGGTTGCGGGGGACGCCGTAAACCCATCCATGGGGGCTTGGCCGCGGCATCCATGCCGCGGACACCCCCGCAACCGGACCCACCCCGCCTTCGACAGATGGCGGCGCATCGTCGTTTGGCTGTTGGTGGGTGTCGACCTTGGTCGACACAGTAGATCCACGCCATGCGTGGATGAATCTCTGTCAGGCATCGAAAAAACGGATGGGGTCGGATCGCTTTTTCAACGAAAAAGGGCTCTGACCCGAACAACGCTGAATACGGGACACAGTGCCCCTCTCCTGCTGCTATCGCCAATTCACCTTGACCTGTTAACGTGCAGTAATGACCTGTGGCATTCTCCTCGTAACACATCCTGGGGTCGGGATCGCCCTGCTCGACGTGGCGACCCGGCTTCTGCGGCAGTTGCCGCTGAAGACCGAAGCTTTCGAAGTACCGTTCGACGCAGACCTGGATGCTCTGCTCCCGCTCGCCTCGGCCGCTCTGCGGCGGGTCGATGGGGGTGATGGCGTGCTGATCCTGACCGACCTGTACGGCGCCAGCCCTGCCAACCTTGCCGGGCAGCTGGCCCGGTTGGGGACCCCGGTTCGCCGGGTGTCGGCGCTGAGTCTGCCGATGTTGCTGCGGGTGATGAATTATCCGGAACAGGGACTGGATCAACTGCCCGCCACTGCGGCGGCGGGCACCCGTAATGGAGCGATAGTCGACGATGCTTGAACGAGAACTCACTGTGAGCAACCGCCTGGGCCTGCATGCCCGGGCCACCGCCAAGCTGGTGCAGACCCTGGCGCCGTTCCGCTGCAACGTGACCATGGCCGCCAAGGGCCGTGAGATCAACGCCAAGAGCATCATGGGCGTGATGCTGCTGGCGGCCGGGCAAGGCACGCCGGTCACCATCCGCATCAACGGCGAAGACGAAGTCGCCGCGATGGATGCGGTGGTCGACCTGTTCGAGCGTCGCTTCGACGAGGACAACTGAGCGTGCCGCGCGCGCGCGCCGGCCAAGCCCCCACCGGCCAACGGCCGGTACAGCTGCTGGCTGGACACGGCGCCGCCCGAGGTACTGCGATGGGCCGCGCCCGCGTGCGCCTGCCGCATGCACTGGAAGTAGCCGAACAGCGCGTCGCCCCCTCCCAGGTTGAATCCGAGCTGGCACGCCTGCACCGCGCGGTAGACGCGGCGCGCACGGAAATGCACGAGCTGCGCCAGCGCCTGCATGGCGCGCTGAACCAGGAAGTGGGCGAGTTCCTCGACCTGCACGCACTGCTGCTGGACGATCCCGAACTGCTGTTCGGCCTGGACGAACTGATCCGCAGTGGTCCCTACAGTGCCGGCTACGCGCTGCGCCTGCAGCGCGACCGCCTGGCCAAAGTCTTCGACGGCATGGACGATGCCTACCTGAAGAGCCGCATGGACGACCTCGACCATGTGATCGGGCGCATCCACGCGTTCCTGCAGCCGGAACGGCCCGCAGCGGTGAAGGGCCTGGCCGGCGAAATCCTGGTCTGCGACAACATCGCCCCTTCCGAGCTGGCCCAGCTGCAATCGCACGGTGTGGTCGGCATCGTCACCAGCGCTGGCAGCGCGCTTTCGCACAGTGCGATCCTTGCCCGCAGCCTGCACCTGCCGTTGATCGTCAGCGTGCCGCAGCTGCTGAACAAGGTGCTCGACGGCGACGTGCTGATCATCGATGGCGCCGACGGCAGCATCACAGTGAACCCGCAGGCCGATAACCTGCGTGATTACCGGGCGCGCCTGAAGGAGCACGCACGCGAGCAGCGCGAGCTCGGCCGCCTGCGCAGCAAGCCCAGCCGTACCCGCGACCAGGTCGACATCGCACTGCTGGCCAACGCCGAATCGCTGGAAGATGTGACCCAGGCGCATGCGCTGGGCGCCCACGGCCTGGGCCTGTACCGCACCGAATTCCTGTTCCTGCAGCGCAACGAGTTGCCGGACGAAGAAGAACAGTTCCAGACCTACCGCGATGCGGCGCTGGGCATGAGCGGCCGGCCGGTGACCATCCGCACGTTGGACCTGGGTGCAGACAAGGCTGACCGCACCGGCCTGACCCTGAGCAACGAAGAAAACCCGGCGCTGGGCCTGCGCGGCGTGCGCCTATCGCTGGCGCGGCCCAAGGTGGCCGACACCCAGATGCGCGCGATCCTGCGCGCCTCGGCCTACGGCAAGCTGCGCGTGCTGGTGCCCATGGTCAGCACCCGCGACGAACTGCTGGCGGTGCGCCGGCGCATGCTGAAACTGGGCGAGCAACTGCGCGCCGAGGGCCACATGGTGGCCGAGCACGTGCCACTGGGCGCGATGATCGAAGTACCCGCCGCCGCGCTGGCGCTGGAGAGCTTCATCGATCTGGTCGACTTCCTGTCGATCGGCACCAACGATCTGGTGCAGTACCTGCTGGCCGCTGACCGCAACAACGAAGCACTGGGCGAACTGTATTCGCCGCTGCATCCGGCCGTGCTGCGCCTGCTGCAGATGGTGATCGAGACCGGCGCACGCCATCGCGTTCCGGTAGCGGTATGCGGCGAAATCGCCGGCGACGCACGGATGACCCCGCTGCTGCTGGCACTGGGCCTGACCGAGTTCAGCCTGCACCCGGGCACCCTGCTGGAAGTACGCCGTGCTGTCCGTGATGCCGATCTGGGAGCCTTGCGCGCCCGCGCACCGAAGCTGCTGGGCATGCGTGACCGCCGCGGCATCGAGCGCTGGCTGGCGCTGGTGGCGGACGCGTCCTGATTCCCGACGGTAGTGCCGGCCGCTGGGCGGCAACCTCATGGACCTTCGGTAGGCATGTTGCAGTTGCCGGCCAGCGGCCGGCACTACCAACGCCCGGCATAGCCGCCATGCCCGGCGGCTATGCGCTGAAACATCCCCTTGCGATAATGACGCGCTGAACACCCCTGTTGCCGCATCCTTGCCAGGATCGCGGCTTTTCTTATCCCCGCGGGAGCTGCGATGGCTGAGGCTGTACGCCACGACAAGACTGCGCGCCAGTTGCGGATGCTGTCCGATGCACTGGACAGCGGTCGGCTGGGCCCGGTACGCCGTCTGGTCAATACCCTGGCGCCGGCCGAGATCGGCAACCTGCTCGAATCGCTGCCGCCGGGCAAGCGCGAGATCGTCTGGGGCCTGGTCGATCCGGAAGATGACGGCGAGGTGCTGGTCCACGTCGGCGACGACGTGCGCGAAAGCCTGCTCGCGGACATGGACCCGGACGAGATCATCGCCGCGGTCGAAGACCTCGACATCGACGATCTGGCCGACCTGGTCGAAGACCTTCCGGACACGGTCATCGACGAAGTCCTCAAGTCGATGGACCGCGAGAACCGCGAGCGCCTGGAGCAGGTGCTGTCCTACCCCGAGGACAGCGCCGGCCGCCTGATGAACCCGGACGTGGTGACGGTACGCGCCGACGTCAACGTCGATGTGGTGCTGCGCTACCTGCGGCTGCGCGGCGAACTGCCCGACCACACCGATCACCTGTTCGTGGTCAGCCGCCGTCACCAGTATCTGGGCCGCGTGTCGCTGGCCTCGCTGGTGACCCACGAAGACACCACCCCGATCAACCGCCTGATCGACGATGAGCAGCCTGCCATCGATGTCGGCGAAAGCGACCAGGAAGTGGCGCGGCAGTTCTCCGACCATGACTGGATCTCCGCGCCGGTGGTGGATGACAACAACATCCTGATCGGCCGCATCACCATCGATGACGTGGTCGACATCATCCGTGGCCAGGCCGAGCACCAGGCGCTGGGCGCCGCCGGCCTGGACGAGGACGAGGATCTGTTCAGCCCGGTCTGGCGCGCGATGCGCCGCCGCTTGATGTGGCTGTCGGTGAATCTGTGCACGGCCTTCCTGGCCTCCAGCGTGGTCGGCCACTTCGAGGGCACCATCGACAAGCTGGTCGCCCTGGCGGTGTTGATGCCGATCGTCGCTGGCCTCGGCGGCAATGCCGGCACCCAGGTACTGGCGCTGATGGTGCGCGGCCTGGCACTGGGCCAGGTCGGCAGTTCCAACGCACGCACGCTGCTGTGGAAGGAAGTGCGGGTGGCCCTGCTCAATGGCGTGGTGCTCGGTTCGGTGCTGGGCCTGATCGTGCTCGCCTGGTTCCACTCGCCCGGACTCTCGGCCGTGATCGCCATCGCGCTGACCTGCAACCTGTTGTTCGCGGCGCTTGCCGGCGTGCTGGTGCCCCTGGGCCTGAAGCGCTTCGGCTTCGATCCGGCGCTGGCCAGCGGCATCTTCCTGACAGCGGTGACCGACTCGATGGGCTTCTTTACTTTCCTCGGCCTGGCCACCATGGTCCTGCTGCACTGACTGGAACTGCCATGGCAACGACGATCGAAAACTACTTTGCGCCGGGTTGGCGCGACCAGCTTCACACCTGTGCCGCCTGCGAGTGGAAAGGCAGTTCGCGGGCAATGGTGATGGAACTGGACGAGGACGCCACCGAGTATGTGTGCCCGGTGTGCGAGAACCCGTTGCTGGTGGTGCTGCACCCGGACATGGCGCAGGTGCAGGCCGCGGCCGCAGGCGGCAATGCCGAAGCACAGGAGCAGCTGGAGATCATCGCCAGCTTCCCGCGCCCGCAGTGATGCGGCGCACGATGCCGGGCCGGCCGCAGCGCACTACCATCGAGGCGACATCGCCCTCATGGGAACCGCCATGCTTCGATCGCTTCTGCGCTGGCTGCCGCTGCTGGCCCTGCTGATGTTGACCGGGTGTGCCAGTACGCCGCCCGGTGCCCGCGGCCACTTCGAGGCACGTGCGGTGAAGGTGGACGGCGACACCGCCTACTACCAGGTGTTCATACCGGCCGCTGCCGCGCGCGCGGCTGGTCCGCTGCCGGTGGTGCTGTTCCTGCACGGCTCCGGCGAGCGCGGCGGCGATGGCGTGAAGCAGACCCACGCAGGCCTGGGCCCGTACCTGCGTCGGCACGCGGCCGACTTCCCCGCGCTGGCGGTGTTTCCGCAGGTTCCCGGCGACGAGGAATGGAGCGGCCGCAACAACCGGGTGGCGATTGCGGCACTGGACGCCACGATCGCCGAATTCGGCGCTGACCCGGCAAGGCAGTACCTGACCGGAATGTCGATGGGCGGCTATGGCAGCTGGAACATCGCGCTGGACGATCCGAAGCGCTTTGCCGCGATCGTGCCGGTCTGCGGTGCGGTGCTGGCACCACGTGCGGTACGCCCCACCCTGTTCGTTGAGCAGGTGGCAAACGAAGTGGATCCCTATGCGGTGATCGCGCAACGGTTGCAGCACACCCCGATCTGGATCTTCCATGGCGCGCTGGATGATGTGGTGCCGCCGGATGACGACCGCCGGCTGCATGCCGCATTCCAGACCGCAGGCGCGCGTGACGTGCGCTATACAGAGTACGCGGAAGGCAACCACAATGCCTGGGATGCCACCTACGCCGACGCAGCGATGTGGGCGTGGCTGTTCGCCCAGAAGCGCTGAGCCACGGCCCCTGCTGGAAAACGTATGTCGGTGGGTGCCGACCGTTGGTCGGCACTATCTCTCCAATCCAATGTGTTCAATTGCCTGGAACCTCCCTTCGATCTCCCATCGACACCACGCATGGGGATATTCACCAAGCTGTGCGGTCAGCCCTGCCCTGATCGGATTCCCCAACACGTACATCGCATGCCGGTACAGTGATTCATCGGAGCGGATCGCGTGATCGTGATAGCTCGATTGCCAGAATCGCCCTGATCGGCCGAACATGCGGTTGATCCGCAATGCACTGCTCGATTTGAAGCGTTGCATGATGTAATCCAGCGAGAACGCGCGGAGCTCCACAAGCCAATGGATGTGGTCCGGCATGACCACATAGGCAAGTGAGTGTGTCAGGCCTTCAGTATCAATGCGGCGGACCACGTCCATCACCACCTGCGCGGCAGTGGCATCGTCGAAGTAGCGTCGACGCCCCTGAGTGACGGTGGTCAGGATGTAGGATTGCCCGATCCGGGAATGGCGGCCAAGGCATAGACGTGCACGGTTCATGGGCACAAGCGTGTGCCTACCGGCAGTGCCCTTCTATCGGGCAACTACTCCGATGCAGGTAGGCCTGTAGCCAATCAATGGTTGCGCCCAGCGCTTCACGGGACTGATTGCTCTGTGCCGACCAACGGTCGGCACCTACCGAGGCAGTTCGAGGTGATTCCCCTATGTGCCGACCAACGGTCGGCACCCACCAAGGCAGTTCAAGGTGATTCCCCACCCAACCGGGTCGGGGGTATCAACCCAGCAGGGTTTCCAGCACGGCCATGCGTACGGCAACGCCGTTGGCGACCTGGCGCAGCACCCACGACTGCGGGCCGTCGGCCACTTCGTCGGTCACTTCCACGCCGCGGTTGATCGGGCCCGGGTGCAGCACGGCTGCGTCCTTGCCGGCGCGGGCCAGGCGTGTGGTGTTCAGGCCGTACTGTGCGTGGTACTGCTCCAGCGACGGCACCAGGCCTTCTTCCATGCGCTCGCGCTGCAGGCGCAACATCATCAGCGCGTCGACGCCTTCCAGCATCGCGTCGAAATCATCACCGACCACGCAGCCCTTGAGGGTGTCGTCGTCGGGCAGCAGCGACTGCGGGCCGCATACGCGGATCTCGCCCACGCCCAGCGTGCGCAGGGCATGCAGGTCGGTGCGGGCAACGCGTGAGTGCTTGACGTCACCGACGATCACCACCTTCATCTTCGAGAAGTCCGGGCCCTTGGCCTGGCGCAGGGTCAGCATGTCCAGCAGGCCCTGGGTCGGGTGCGAGCTGCGGCCGTCGCCGGCATTGACCAGCGCGGTGCCCTCGCCCGCCACGGCAGCCAGCGCCGCCACGGCGCCGTCATCGGGGTGGCGCACCACGAAACCGCGCACGCCCATCGCTTCCAGGTTCTTCAGCGTGTCGCAGGCGGTTTCGCCCTTGCGCGTGGACGAGGTGGAGGCGTCGAAGTTCAGCACGTCCGCACCCAGCCGCTGCGCCGCCAGATGGAACGAGCTGCGGGTACGGGTGGAAGGTTCGAAGAACAACGTGCACACCGCCGATCCGCCCAGCACGTGGCGCTTGTTGCCGACACGGCCGACTGCGGCATCGCGGATCTGGCCAGCGCGGTCGAGCAGTTGCACCAGGGTGTCGCGGGGAAGACCTTCAAGCGTCAACAGGTGGCGCAGGCGGCCGGAGTCATCGAGTTGCTGGGCGGTCATGGCGGGGTTCGTATCGTCAGGAAATGGGAATGGCGTCGTCCGGCGACGACAACCAGCGGTCGATGATCACCGCCGCAGCCACGGCATCGAGCGCAGCCGCGTCGCGGCGACGCTTGCGCCCTTCGGCGCGCTCGACGGCGAAGCGGCGGGCGGCCTCGACCGAGCTGGAACGCTCGTCGATCATCACCACCGGCAGCTTGAAACGTTCCCGCAGCTGGCGGGCAAAGCCCTGCGCGCGCTTGCGGTTGGGCTGGTCCTGGCCGTCCAGGGTCAGCGGATCGCCGACCACCAGGCCATCGGGCTTCCATTCCTTGAGCAGGCGTTCGATCGCCGCCCAGTCGGGGCCATTGCCGTGCACATCGACCACGGCCACCGCGCGTGCATGCGCGGCGAAGGCACTGCCGATCGCCACGCCGATCCGGCGCGAGCCGACATCGAAACCGAGTACGGTGCCATCGCGACGGATGAGGGCCGGCTCAGACATGGCCGCTGTAATCGGTCAGCCGGAACAGATCGACGCCAATGCGCGACGCCGCGCCCTGCCAGCGCTGTTCCAGCGGCAGCTGGAACACCAGTTCGGCATCGGCCGGCACGGTCAGCCAGCTGTTTTCGGACAGTTCGCTTTCCAGCTGGCCGGCACTCCAGCCCGCGCAGCCCAGGGTGACCACGGCATTGGCGGGGCCTTCGCCACGCGCCATCGCCTCGAGGATGTCACGCGAGGTGGTCAGGTACAGGCCGTCACCGACGACGAGGCTGGAATCCCACGCGCGCGCGTCGTCATGGATGACGAAGCCACGCTCGGGATGCACCGGTCCGCCATTGAGCACCGGACGCGCCTGCAGGACGCCATCGCCGGTAGCGATATCCATCTGCGCAAGCACTTCGCCCAGGGTGTACTCGGACGGTTGGTTGACCAGCACCCCCATTGCCCCGTTCTCGTCGTGCTGGCAGATCAGCGCGACGGTGCGGGCGAAGGTGGCGTCGATCAGCGACGGCAGCGCCACGAGCAGGTGATTGGCGAGGGAAGTCGGCGTTACTGGCATGGGCGCCATTCTAACCGCTGCGACCGGATGCGGGCGCGAAGGGATGGGCTAGGATGGCGCTCTTGCAAGGAGGACGACCCGATGCAGCAGGATGCAACGCTGTCATGGCCCACCCGCAGCATGATCGTGTTGATCGCGCTGCTGCAGGGGCTGATGCTTTTCGCGGCCCAGGAACTGGCGGATCAATGGCCGTTCCGGGACATCGGCTGGCGCTACTGCTGGTATGCCTGGGTATTGACCGTGCCCACCGCAGTGGCCTTGACGCTGGTCGATCTGAAGGCCTGGCGCCTGTGGCTGCACGCCGGGTTGGCCTCGTTGCTGGTCCTCGCGCTGGCCGCCTGGACCGCCTGGAACCTGAGCGGAGAAACCGCGCTGTATGCGGCCGTGCTGCAGGTTCCGCTCTCGATCTGCCTGGCCGTTGCCACGTTCATTGCCCTGCCGTGGTGGCAGTTCCGCCTGCATGCCGGACATTGGCGGGCCGACTATGGCGCGTTGTTCGAACGCGCCTGGCAGAACGGGCTGACCCTGGTGCTGGCGGCGGTGTTCACCGGCTTGACCTGGCTGCTGCTATGGCTGTGGGCGGCGCTGTTCCGGATGGTCAAGGTCGACTTTTTCCACGTCCTGTTCGGCAGCGATGCCTTCATCGCCTTGGCCACCGGCATGCTGGCAGGCTTCGGCGTGCTGATCGGGCGCACCCAGCATCGCGCGATGCAGATCACCCGCCAGGTGCTCTTCGCGATCTGCCGCGGCCTGCTGCCATTGCTGTCGTTCATCGCGGTGCTGTTCGTGCTGTCGCTGCCGTTCACCGGGCTGGCGCCGCTGTGGGCCACGCGTTCGGCCGCCAGCCTGCTGCTGGTGCTGGCGGTGCTGCTGATCAGCCTGGCCAACGCGGTCTACCAGCACGACGACGGCACCCCGCCCTACCCGGCATGGCTGCGCCGGCTGGTCGAGGCCAGCCTGCTGGCACTGCCGATCTACGCCGGCCTGGCGCTGTATGCGATGTCCCTGCGGGTCAGCCAGTACGGCTGGACCCTCTCGCGCTTCTGGGGCGCGGCGATCGCGGTGCTGATTGCCGGCTATGCCATCGGCTACGCCTTCGCCGCACTGCGCCGGCACGGGCGTTGGCTGCATCGGCTTGAGCCGGTCAACCGCTGGATGTGCTGGGCCGTGCTGGCAACAGCACTCCTGGCCATCTCACCGGTGATCGACCCGGTGCGCATCACCCTGGCCAGCCAGATGAAGCGCCTGCGCGCCGATCCGGCGTTGATGACCGCGGACGCCGCAAATCAGCTGCGTTTCGAGCTGGGCCGTCGAGGTGTGCAGGCGCTGCGCACGCTGCAGAAAGCACCGTCATTGGCGGCCGACACGCGCGCCTCCAGCATCATCACGCAGGCACTGGCCCGGCAGAAACGCGAGTCACGCTGGGATAACGACATCGACGGTGGCGTGCGCGACCTGGCCGGCCTGAAGGCACGGATCGTGCTGGCCAAGGGCACCGCCTCGCCAGCCGATGACTGGTGGCAGGCGATACTGGACCGCCGCTTGAACGCGGGCGATTGCCTGGACGACGACAAGACCGGCGACAACCGCTGCGTCACCCTGCGTCGCGATCTGGACGGCGATGGAGAAGACGACGTGCTGCTGTGCATGACCAGTCTGTACAGCGGTCCGCGCTGCCAGCTGCACGTGCGTGAACCGGCTGGCTGGAGAAAGGAGGGTGATGTTTCCTTCCAGGACGTTGACCAGCGCACGTCGGACGGGGCCCCGCAGGCCCTGCGCGACGGCCGTCTGACCGTACAGCCACCGCGCTGGCCCACGCTGCTGCTTGACGGCGCGGCGGGCCAGCTGGAGATTGACCGCAGCAAAGACCGCGCGGAGGCGGCCACACCATGAGCGGATACTGCCGCATCGCCCCGGGCCATCCGGTGCACGAGTACTACCACGCCAATGAATATGGTTTCCCGCAGCGCGATGAGCGCGAGCTGTTCGAGCGCCTGCTGCTGGAGATCAATCAGGCTGGTCTGAGCTGGGAAACCATCCTGAAGAAGCGCGAGGGCTTCCGCGCGGCCTATGACGCTTTCGACGTTGATCGCGTGGCGGCCTACGCCGAGCAGGACATCGAGCGCCTGCTGGCGGACCCGGGCATCATCCGCAACCGCTTGAAGGTGCTGGCGGCGATCCACAACGCGCAGGTGATCCAGCAGCTGCGCCAGAGCCACGGCAGCTTCGCCGCCTGGCTGGACGCACACCATCCGCGCAGCAAGGACGAGTGGGTGAAGCTGTTCAAGAAGACGTTCCGCTTCACCGGTGGCGAGATCACCGGCGAGTTCCTGATGAGCCTGGGCTACCTGCCGGGCGCGCACGCCGAGGACTGCCCGGTGCATGCAACGCTGCTGAAGCTGGCACCGCCGTGGGTACAGGCAGCGCGCGGCTGATGCGCATCCGCCGGGCATGGCCCGGCGCTACCGGGGCGGGTGGCGCCTGGGCGGGCGATCGGCCGAATGCGGAATCAGACGCCCATGTAGCGGCCCGGGCGGTGGTTGAACATCAGCACCAGGCTGAGCACCACCGCACCGATGGCCGAGTACATCACCTTCGACGGCGACAGCACGAAGAACGCGGCCACCATCAGGCACGCATCGAAGGACATCTGCACCTTGCCGGCGCTCCAGCCGCGGGTGCGCTGCAGGTACACCGCCAGGATGCCGATGCCGCCGAGGCTGGCGCGGTGGCGGATGAAGAACAGGATGCCCAGCCCGGACAGCGCGCCACCGACCAGCGCCGAGTACAGCGGCGCGATATGCGAAAAGTCCGCCCAGCGCGGCAGGATGTCGGTGAGCAGGCCGCAGGCAGTGACCGCTGCGAACGTCTTCAGGGTGAATTCCCAGCCCATGCGGCGCACGGCCACCCAGTAGAACGGCAGGTTGACCAGCACGAACACCAGGCCGAAGTTCCAGCCCATCGAATAGTGCAGCAGGAAGGCCATGCCGGCCATGCCGCCGATCATCAGCCCGCCCTTGGCGAAGATCGCCAGGCCCAGTGAAGCCACGAGCATGGCCAGCACCATGCCCTGCACGTCCTCGGCGACCGAGTGGCGCAGCGCCTTTTCATCGGCGGGGGTGCCGGCAACATCGGGCGGCGGGGTCAGCGGGCCAGCGGTGACCAGGTGGCCGTCAGCGTCGTCGCACGGCGCCGGGCCATGGGATTGGAGGGACATACAGGTGGGGGCACTACGGGTGGGGAGCGGTATTAGACACAATCTGCATGACAGTTGCAGATGAAATCGTTCAGTTGGGAGTTGCGGCGAACGGCGCAGCCCCTCGTGGCTGGGCGGCATGCTGCCTCCGAATCTGGCAGTGGGCCGGGCGGGTTCCGTGCGCGTCCAGCCACGTAAAGAGAAAAGAAGAGCAGAAGCGGGTCGCTGCGCTCGGTGGAGCGGTTGTCTCAGCGCCGAGTGGCCAGGTGGTGGGCGACCAGGGCGTTTGCGTGGCCATGGCCCAGCCCGTGCTCGGATTTCAGGAAGCTGACCAGCTCCATGTGCTTCAGCCCCGGCCGTTTGGCCAGCAGCCCCAGCCAATGCGTCACCGGCTGCCCGTAGGTCTTTTCGATGGAAGGAAAATAGGACGCCGGGCCCTTGGGTTTGCTGTCGCTGCTCATGTGCTGCTCCCTGTTGTTTGGAAAGTACCCATTCGACGAACCACGGAACCACAAATCGACATCGGCATTTACCGACCAGCGCCGGTGCCACCGGGTACGCATCCACGCATGGCGTGGATCTACGTGTCGACCAAGGTCGACACCTACCAACAGCATCTACCAACAGCACCGGGAAACTGTCGAAGGCGGGGTGGGTCCGGTTGCAGGGGCGTGAGCGCCATGGATGGCGCGACCGAGCTTACAGGGACGTACTTGCAGCGTCCCCTGCAACCGGACCCACCCCGCCATCCCACAGGAACCCAGCTTTTGCTCTTGCTTCGGCTGTTGCTGTTGAGGTTGCCGACCAGCGGCCGGCACTACCTCGGGCGCCGGGCGCAGCCCGGCCGTATCATCCCCTCATGCCGCGTGAAAACCTCAACGACCTGCAAGCCTTCGTCCACGTCGCCCGCGAAGGCAGCTTCACCAGGGCCGCTGCCCAGCTTGGCGTCTCCCAGTCCGCCCTCAGCCACGCCATGCGCGGGCTGGAAGAACGACTGGGCGTGCGCCTGCTGACCCGCACCACCCGCAGCGTCGCCACCACCGAGGCCGGTGCCCGCCTGCTGGAAACCCTGGCCCCGCGCCTGGCAGAGATCGAAGACGAACTGGCCGCGCTGGCCGAGTACCGCGAGCGCCCCGCAGGCACCATCCGCATCAATGCCACCGGCCACGCCGCCGAGTACCTGGCGTGGCCAAGGCTGGCACCGCTGCTGCAGCAGTACCCGGACCTGAAGGTTGAACTGACCACCGATTACGGCCTGGCCGACATCGTCGCCGAGCGCTACGACATCGGCATCCGTCTCGGTGAGCGCCTGGCACGCGACATGGTGGCGCTGCCGATCAGTCCGCCGCTGCGCATGCGCGTGGTGGGCGCACCGTCGTACTTCCGCCAGCACGTGGCGCCGGTGCATCCGCACGATCTGGCCGGGCACAACTGCATCACCCTGCGCCTGCCGACCCATGGCGGCCTGATGCCTTGGGATTTCGGCCAGGACGGTAACGAGCTGAGCATCCGCGTCTCTGGTCAATGGACCTTCAACACCATGGGCATGACGCGGGCTGCGGCGCTGGCCGGCAGCGGACTGGCCTGGCTGCCCGAAGACCAGGTGCAGGCGGCCCTGCTGGAAGGCCGCCTGCAATCAACACTGGATGACTGGTGCCCGCATTTCGATGGCTACTACGCGTATTACCCGTCACGCCGGCACGTCACCGTGGCGATGCGTACGGTGCTTGATGCGCTGCGCGGGCCGATGGTGGGGTGAGGCGTGCGGACCAACGGTCCGCACCCACCACAGGACGAGAGTCCGCGCCCACCACAGATCGAAAGACCGCACCCAGCACAGGACGAAAGTCCGCACCCACTGCGATCAGCCCTTGGCCTGCGCTGCGCGCTGCGCGTTGTAGCGCTCGCCGACGATGGCGATCTCCTGCAGCGTCTGCGCGATGCGCTCCAGCTCGGCGGGAGACAGCTGCAGGTCGGCAGCGGCAAGGTTCTCTTCCAGGCGATGGATCCTGGTCGTCCCCGGAATCGGCACGATCCACGGTGCCTGCGCCAGCAGCCAGGCCAGCGCGACCTGTGCCGGGGTGGCACCCCGCGCCGCCGCGATCGTGGTGATGCGGTCAACCAGCGCTTGATTGGCGCGACGCGCTTCCACTTCGAAGCGTGGCACGGTGTTGCGGAAATCGTTGTCGGCGAAGGTGGTGTCGGCGTTGATCGCGCCAGTCAGGAAGCCGCGACCCAGCGGGCTGAACGGCACGAAGCCGATGCCGAGTTCCTGCAGCGCCGGCAGCAGTTCGCGTTCCGGTTCGCGCCACCACAGCGAGTATTCGCTCTGCACTGCGGCCACCGGTTGCACGGCATGCGCGCGACGCACCGTGGCGGCGCTGGCTTCGGACAAACCGAAGTGGCGCACCTTGCCCTCGGCGATCAGGTCACGCACGGTGCCGGCCACATCCTCGATCGGCACGTTCGGATCCACGCGATGCTGGTAGAACAGGTCGATGTAGTCGGTGCGCAGGCGCTTGAGGCTGGCTTCGGCCACCGCACGGATGTTCTCCGGACGACTGTCCAGGCCGGTGTCGACCTGTGCGTCCTTGAAGCCGAACTTGGTGGCGATCACCAGCTTGTCGCGGTGCGGTGCCAGCGCCCTGCCGAGCAGGTCTTCGTTGGTATACGGTCCGTAGACTTCGGCGGTGTCGAAGAAGGTCACGCCGCGCTCGACCGCAGCGTGCAGCAGGGCGATGCCCTGGCTCTGCTCGACGGCGGGACCATAGCCGTGGCTCAGGCCCATGCAGCCCAGGCCCAGGGCGGAGACTTTCAGGCCGCTGCGGCCGAGTTCACGTGTCTGCATCGTCGTGCTCCAGTAGGGGAGCGATGACGATACGCCTGCAGGGGCAGCGGATTGAACGACCTGGATGGCAGTCGGTCATGACTGGATCTCATGAATGCCGTCCTGCCATCCATCGCACTGCCGCCGGCAGCGGCACCTTCGTTACCGGACCTCTGAAATCTCCACGCCATCCAGCCCCTGCGACAGGGTGCGGGCATCGCCGCCCTGGCTGAGCTTGATGCGCAGGCGCACTTCGTTCTGCGAGTCGGCGTAGCGCAGTGCGTCCTCGTAGCTGATCTCACCGGCCTGGTACAGCTCGAACAGGCTCTGGTCGAAGGTCTTCATGCCCAGCTGGACCGATTCCTTCATCAGCTCCTTCAGCTTGTGGATCTCGCCGTCGCGGATGTAGTCCTGCACCAGCGGCGTGCCCAGCAGGATCTCCATCGCGACCTTGCGCGAGCGGCCATCCGGCGAAGGAATCAACTGCTGCGCGACCACGCCCTTGAGGTTCAACGACAGATCCATCAACAGCTGGTTGCGGCGATCTTCCGGGAAGAAGTTAACGATGCGGTCCATCGCCTGGTTGGCGTTGTTGGCGTGCAGCGTGCACAGCACCAGGTGACCGGTTTCAGCGAAGGCGATGGCGTGGTCCATGCCCTCGCGGGTACGCACTTCGCCGATCATGATCACATCCGGCGCCTGGCGCAGGGTGTTCTTCAGCGCGGCTTCCCAGCTGTCGGTATCGATGCCGACTTCGCGCTGGGTGATGATGCAGCCCTCGTGCTTGTGCACGAATTCGATCGGATCTTCGATGGTGATGATGTGCCCGGTCGAATTCTGGTTGCGGTAACCGATCATCGCTGCCAGCGAGGTTGATTTACCGGTACCGGTCGCGCCGACGAACAGGATGATGCCGCGCTTGGTCATCGCCAGCGTCTTGATGATCGGCGGCAGGCTCAACTCTTCCACGGTCGGGATGCGCGTCTCGATGCGACGCAGCACCATACCGACCTGGTTGCGCTGGTAGAAGCAGCTCACGCGGAAGCGGCCGACGCCGGACAGGCCGATGGCGAAGTTGCATTCGTGGGTCTTTTCGAATTCCTCGCGCTGCGCCGGCGTCATCACGTTCAGCACCAGGTCGCGGCTCTGCTGCGGCGTCAGTGGCGTCTGGGTGATCGGCGAGATCTTGCCGTTGACCTTGATCGCCGGCGGCATGCCGGCAGTGATGAACAGGTCCGAGGCGCGCTGGTGCGCCATCAGCTTGAGGAACGAGGTGAAATCGATGGTGGTCGCGGTGGTGTTCACGGCGGGCTCCCAATGGGGCATGTACCAGGAATCGGTCGGTGGAGGAAACAGCGCGGGGCCGGCGACGTCTTCGCGCGCCCTGCCCCGCCATTGCCTCGCCTTACTCGAACAGACGCTTGTCCTTGGCGTATTCGCGGGCCTGGTTGCGGGTGATCAGGCTGCGCTTGACCAGGTCCTGCAGGTGCTGGTCCAGGGTCATCATGCCGTACTGCTGGCCGGTCTGGATGGCCGAATACATCTGCGCCACCTTGTCCTCGCGGATCAGGTTGCGGATGGCCGGGGTGCCCACCATGATTTCCCACGCAGCGGTACGACCGCCGCCGACCTTCTTCAGCAGCGCCTGCGAAATGACCGCGCGCAGCGATTCGGACAGCATCGAGCGCACCATCGGCTTCTCGCCGGCCGGGAACACGTCGATGATGCGGTCGATGGTCTTGGCCGCCGAACTGGTGTGCAGGGTGCCGAACACCAGGTGGCCGGTTTCCGCGGCGGTCAGCGCCAGGCGGATGGTTTCCAGGTCACGCAGTTCGCCGACCAGGATGATGTCCGGGTCCTCACGCAGTGCCGAACGCAGCGCTTCATTGAAGCCGTGCGTATCGCGGTGCACTTCGCGCTGGTTGATCAGGCACTTCTGCGAGGTGTGCACGAATTCGATCGGATCCTCGACGGTGAGGATATGGCCGTATTCGTTCTTGTTGATGTAGTCGATCATCGCCGCCAGCGTGGTCGACTTGCCCGAACCGGTCGGGCCGGTCACCAGGATCAGGCCCTGCGGCTGCTGGATCACCTCGCGGAACAGCGGCGGGCAGGCCAGGTCTTCCAGGGTCAGCACTTCGGACGGAATGGTACGGAACACCGCACCGGCGCCACGGTTCTGGTTGAACGCGTTGACACGGAAGCGCGCCAGCGACGGGATCTCGAAGGAGAAATCGACTTCGAGGAATTCCTCGTAATCGCGGCGCTGCTTGTCGGACATGATGTCGTACACCAGCGCGTGGACCTGCTTGTGGTCCAGGGCTGGAATGTTGATCCGGCGAACATCACCGTCCACGCGGATCATCGGCGGCAGGCCTGCGGACAGATGCAGGTCGGACGCTTTGTTCTTTACGGAAAACGCCAACAGCTCGGCGATATCCATGAGCGGCTACTCCCCAATAACGGCTTCGACTGGAAGGATCTTTCCCCGGGCGGCAGTATAGCCTCCTGATTGAACGGAACGCGTTACGTGGCCACTCCCCTGCCCCAGATCCTGAGCAACCTGCACAACGCCGCCGCTGCCGCCGGGCGGCCACCGCCGCGCCTGCTGGCGGTGTCCAAGACCCAGCCGGCCGAGGCCGTGGCTGCGCTTGCCGCGCAGGGCCAGACCGCGTTCGGCGAAAACTACGTGCAGGAAGCGCTGGCCAAGATGCAGGAACTGCAGCCGCTGGGCCTGGAATGGCACCTGATCGGCCACCTGCAGTCGAACAAGGCCGAACCGGTGGCCACGCACTTCGACTGGGTGCAGAGCGTGGACCGGCCCAAGCTGGTCGCCGTGCTGGCCCGCTACCGCCCCGCTGAACGCGGCCCGCTGAACGTACTCATCCAGGTCAACATCGATGACGAGTCGAGCAAGCACGGCTGCGCGCCGGACGACGTGGACGCGCTGGCGGCAACCATCGCCGCCGAGCCGAACCTGTGCCTGCGCGGCCTGATGGCGATTCCTGCGCCGTGGCCCGACACCGAGCGCCGGCGCGACGCGTTCGTGCGCATGCGCACACTTTTCGAGGCGCTGGCTGCCGCTCATGCCCAGGTGGACACCCTGTCGATGGGCATGAGCAGCGACTACGCTGAAGCGATCGCCGAAGGTGCCACCCTGGTGCGCATCGGTACCGCCCTGTTCGGCGCGCGTCCGCGCCCGGCCTGATTCCAAGGAGATTCCCATGGCAGCTGATTCCATAACCTTCATCGGCGGCGGCAACATGGCACGCAGCCTGATTGCCGGCCTGATCCGGCAGGGCGTGCCGGCCACCCACATCCACGTGGCCGAGCCAGTGGCCGAACTGCGCGAAAAACTGGCTGCCGATTTCGGCGTGCAGACCCACGACAACGCGGCCGCTGCGGCGGCGCAGGGCAACACGTGGCTGCTGGCGGTGAAACCGCAGGTGCTGCGCGAGGTCTGCCAGTCACTGCAGGTGTTGGCGCAGGCACAGGAGCCGTTGGTGATCTCGATCGCCGCCGGCATCACCAGCCCGCGGCTGCAGCGCTGGTTGGGTGGCACGCTGCCGGTGGTGCGCGCGATGCCCAACACCCCGGCCCTGCTCGGTGCCGGGGTCACCGGCCTGTATGCCACGCCAGCGGTGGATGCGCAGCAGCATGCGCAGGCCGAACGCGTGCTGGCCAGCGCGGGACGCACGGTGTGGATCGATGACGAAGTGCAGATGGATTCGGTCACCGCCGTATCCGGCAGTGGCCCGGCCTATGTGTTCCTGCTGGCCGAAGCAATGGAAGCGGCCGGCATCGCACAAGGCCTGCCTGCAGAAGCGGCGCGCACGCTGGTGGTGCAGACACTGCTGGGTGCCTCGCGCATGCTGGACGAAGCCGGTGAAAGCCCAGCCGAACTGCGGCGCCGGGTGACCTCCCCCAACGGCACCACCCAGGCGGCGATCGAGAGCTTCCAGGCCGGCGGGTTTGAAGCGTTGGTGGAAAAGGCACTGCGTGCCGCGCAGGTGCGTGGGCAGGAACTGTCTGCGGCCAATGATTGAAACAGGTGTGCCGACCAACGGTCGGCACCCACCGTCATCCACGCATGGCGTGGATCTACGTGCCCAGCCTGGCCATGACGAAATCAACGAAACACTGCAGCCGCGGTCGGGGGCGACGGTCGGGCAGGTAGATCAGGTGCATCGGCCGTGGCTCGGGCAGATGGTCGCGCAGCAGTGGCTTCAATCGTCCCGCTGCGATTTCGCCGGCAAGCAGCGCGGTCGGCTGCAGCACCAGGCCCGCGCCCGCCACGGCTGCTTCGCGGAGCGCGTAACCGTCATTGCTGGTCAACCGCGCTTCCCAATCGACCTGTTCGCCATTGGCCAGCTGCCAACCGTGACCGCCGCGCCAGGCCAGGTGGCTCAGGCAATCATGTCCTTCAAGATCGGCAGGCGTGCGCGGCGTACCGCGGCGGCGCAGGTACGACGGTGATGCACACAGACTCATCGCATACGGCGGCAGCGGCCGCGCCACCAGTTCCTGCGATGGCAGCGGACCAACGCGTATCGCTGCATCGAAGCCATCCTCGATCAGGTCGATGCGGCGATTGCTCAGGTCCAGCTCGATGTTCAGCAGTGGCTGTGCCCGCAGCAGCTCGCTCAACACGGGAGCCAGCACGCAGCTGCCCCAGGTGGTCGGCGCACTGACCCGCAACAGCCCACGTGGCTGCACCTGCAGCCCGGCCACGTCCGCCTCGGCCTGCTGCACCTGTTCCAGCACCTGCCGGCAACCGGCCAGATAGGCAGTGCCGGCTTCGGTCAGGCGTTGGCGACGGGTGTTCCGCTGCAGCAGCGCGGTGCCCAGGTGCGCTTCCAGCTGCTGGATGTACTTGCCGACCATCACCGCCGAGACCTGCAGGTGGCTGGCGGCTGCGGAAAAACTACCGTGCTCGGCCACGGCGACGAAGGCCTGCATGCAGCGCAAGGTATCCATTGCAAACCCATGGTTAGGAATGTGCGAATAATACGCCCCTTACCAAACCAGCCAACAACGGCGCAGACTTCGTCCATCCCCTCTCGCAAGGAACTGTCATGAAGATCCTTCTCGTCGGCGCCAGCGGCACCCTCGGCCAGGCGGTCGCCCGCCACCTGGGCCAACAGCACGACATCCTCGCTGCCGGCCGCCGCAGCGGCAGCCTGCGCGTGGACCTCACCGACGACGCCAGCGTGCGCGAGCTGTTCGCGCAGACCGGCCCGGTCGATGCGGTGATCTCCACCACCGGCAAGCTGCATTTCGGCCCGTTGCAGCAGATGACACCCGAACAGTTCAACGTCGGCCTGCAGGACAAACTGCTCGGCCAGGTGCGTCTTGCACTGGCCGCGCAACACCATCTCAACGCTGGCGGTTCGATCACCCTGACAAGTGGCATCGTCAGCGCGCAGCCGATCCGCGATGGTGCCAACGCCACCGCCGTCAACCATGCACTGGAAGGTTTCGTGCGGGCGGCGGCGCTGGAACTGCTGCCGCGCGGGCTGCGCATCAACGTGGTCAGCCCGAACGTGCTGGTGGAATCGATGGAAGCCTACGGCCCCTACTTCCCCGGCTTTGAAGCGGTAACCGCACAACGCGCGGCGCTGGCCTTCCAGCGCGCGGTGGAAGGCATCCAGAGCGGCGAAACCATCACCGTCTGGTAACGAGCGTGCCGACCAGGGTCGGCACCCACCAGCACGGTCAGCCCCAGCGCATCGGGCCGTCGCCGCGCTCGCCGAGCACGTCATCCGGGTTGGCCAGGCGGCAGCGCTTCAGTGACAGGCAACCGCAGCCGATGCAGCCGGTCAGCTCGTCGCGCAGCAGCTGCAGCATGTGGATGCGTTCCTCCAGCTCCACCTGCCAGCGTGCCGACAGCTTGGCCCAGTCGGCCTTGGTCGGCGCCCGCCCCTGCGGCAGGCTCTCGAACGCACGTGCCACCGCTTCCAGCGGCATGCCCACGCGTTGCGCCACGCGGATCACCGCCAGCCGGCGCAGTACGTCGCGGGCGTAGCGGCGCTGGTTGCCGGACGTGCGCAGGCTGCTGATCAATCCCTTGCGCTCGTAGAAATGCAGCGCAGAGACGGCCACGCCGCTGCGACGGGCGACATCGCCGACGCTCATGTCCTGTGCCAGCATCGATTGACCTCAACTTTGGTTGAGGTGGCATGCTGCTACCATCGCCGCCAGATGACAAGCGCGGCCCGTCCGCCCCCGCAGGAACCCGATGCCCTCCCCCGCTGCCACGGCCGATCCGGTCGATTCCTCCATCCTGTCCGCGCGCTACCGCGCCACCACCCTGGGCATGGTCGCCCTGGTCTCCCTGCATGCCTTCGAGGCACTGGCGGTGGCCGCAGCAATGCCGACCGTGGCCGAGGCCCTGGACGGCCTGCGCTTGTATGCGTTGGCCTTCGGCGGCACCTTGGCCACCAGCGTGATCGGCATGACCCTGGCCGGCCGCTGGGCCGACCGCCACGGCCCCGCACGCCCGCTATGGTGGGGCCTGGCCTGCTTCGTGCTGGGCCTGCTGCTGGCGGGCTTCGCCCTGCGCATGGGCATGCTGGTGGCCGGACGCCTGCTGCAGGGCCTGGGCGCAGGCGCCATTTCGGTGTCGCTGTATGTGATGGTCGGCCGGACCTATCCCGAGCATCTGCGGCCGAAGGTCTTCGCCGCGTTCTCTGCCGGCTGGGTGGTGCCGTCGATGATCGGCCCGGCGCTGAGCGGTGTGATCGTGCAGCATCTTGGCTGGCGCTGGGTGTTCCTGGCGGTGCCGCTGCTGGCGATACCGGCCGGCCTGCTGCTGCGACCGGCACTGGCGCGCATGCAGGCTGCAGCCACGGATGTTGCCTATGATGGCCGCGGCAACATCGTGCGCTGGGCCAGCGGCGCCTCCCTGGCTGCCCTGCTGCTGTATCTGGGCGGGCAACAACAGGGCGTACCGGCACTGCTGTGCATCGGCGTGGCGATGGTGGCGCTGCTGTTCTGCGTGCATCGCCTGTTGCCCACCGGCACCCTGCGCCTGCGCCGCGGCCTGCCCAGCGTGATCGCATTGCGTGGTGTGGCCGCTGCCGCGTTCTTCGCCTGCGAGGCCTACCTGCCCCTGCTGCTGCAGCGCGAGCGTGGGCTGTCACCCAGTTGGGCCGGTGCAGTGTTGAGCCTGGGTGCACTGGGCTGGTTCACCGGCTCGTGGTTGCAGGGTCACCAGCAGCGTGGCTGGTCGCGGCAGCAGCTGCTGCGCGTGGGCACGCCGCTGATGACCGTGGGCATCGCCGCGACGCTGGCGGTGCTGTTCACTGCGGTGCCACTGCCGGTCGCACTGGTCGGCTGGACGCTGACCGGCTTCGGCATGGGCATGATCTACGCCAGCCTGTCGGTACTGACGTTGTCGTTGTCGCCGCCGCACGAGCAGGGCGCGAACACCTCGGCCCTGCAGTTGAGCGAAGCATTGTCGGTGACCACCGCACTGGCGGTATCCGGCGCGCTGTTCGCACTGTTCGTGGAAAGCGCCCCGCATACCGGTTACGTACTGTGCCTGGCCATCACCTTGGGCCTGGCGGTGTTCGCCACGGTGATCGCACGGCGCGTGTAGACGCCCCGGATAACGGACGTTGCCGGCCAACGGCCGGCACTACCGCGGTGTCCCGTTATGGCCTCGCCACCGTACCCACTTCATCGATGTCCTGGTGCAGGATGCGGCGCACTTCCAGAACCGCCTGCGGCGTCTCCTGCACGCTGTGGCCAGAGATGATCACCTTCTCCGACAGCGCGCCCGGCAGGTGCGAACTCCAGTACGGCACCAGCCCATCGTCGGACTTTTCCACAGGCAGTTCCGGTTTGCGCTGGGCGATGATCGAGTGGTACTTCAGGCCCGGCGTGATCGGCAGCTGCGCAGCGGCTTTCACGAACGGGTCGCTGGCCTTGAGGTTGTCGATGCTGTTGGGAATCTTCGGCTTGGCCGTGCCGTCCGCCTGCTGCTCGGCCTGCGCCAGTGCCAGGAACACATCCTCGAACTTGCCGAGGATGGTCAGCGGCAGGCGGACCAGGCGGCCGATCAGGCGACCGACCTTGTTGCCGGCGATGTCCGTGCCCTGGTGCGGAGCCGCGATGAAGATCGCACGCTCCACGTTCGGCTCAGCCTTGAAGTGCAGCAGCGGACCCAGCTTGGACTGTACCCTCTTCAGGCGTTCGCCCTTCAGGTCGTAGTTGGCCAGCAGATCGTTCCACAGCACGTCCCCCGAGTCGCTGACCAGCAGCCGCGCCAGCACGCCGCCCATGCTGTGGCCGATGTAGACCATGTCCTTTGAGGCGCGCGTGCTGCCGTTGGGGTCGAAATGCTGCAACGTGTCGTTGAACGCGTTGGCGATCTCGTAGCGGTTGAGCGCGATCGGCGCATTGGTCGGGTAGTACACCTGCCACACCTGGAACTGCTGGCGCAGTTCGGGGTCACCCATGATCTCGTTGGCCAGGTTCACCCACGCTTCCGGGCTGCTGCCCAGGCCATGCAGCATGAAGATGATGCGGCGGTTCGGGTCCCACGGCTGCATCAGGTAGATGTGCGGCTCGCCGATGCCCTCGCTCATGCCGAACAGGGTACGCAGCGACTGCGTGGCGAACCCGCTCTGCGCCAGCCACAGGCCGTAGGCTGCGGTGAAGTTGCCCGCCAGCGGCACCTCTTCGCCATGCAGGGTGATGCGCTCGGTGGCCTCGGGCGAGTAGCCATCCAGCAGCACCTGGCGGGTGCGCATCACGTCTTCCAGCGTGTTGCCTTCAAAACGCAGCAATGCCGTGACGTTGATCGAGGACATCTCGCTGTACTCGGGCACCGAATCATCGTGCTGGTGGCGGCGTCCGCGGCGGACGCCCTCCTCCTGCTCGTCCTTGGTGGCCTCCGCCTGTGCCGTTTCGGCCTTGGCCCCTTCCGCGGCGACGGCAGGCACCACCAGCTTCGGCGGGTCCATCACCATCACCAGCTCGGCGCCGAAACCATCGCGGCGATAGGTGCTGCGCATGCCGACGAAGCTGACGGTACCGGCCGGCACCAGCTGCTTGGGGATGCTCTTCAATGAAAGGCGCTGGAAATCGGAAGCCAGCGTCCAGCTGCCCGCCGACACCGGCTTGGTGTAGTCCTCGCCGGCCAATGCTGCGGCACGGGCACGCGCGAACAACACCACGGCGGCCTTCTCGGCAGCATAGTTGTAGTAATCGCGCACCTGCGTCTGCCGATCCTCGAACGCGCGATCGGAGGGCGAGCGCCCGCTGTAGAAAAGATAGGCATAGCCATAGCGCGCCGCCTCCAGCCACGCATCCAGCGCCGCATCGCTCATCGGCGGTTCGTTGGCCGCCTGCTTCTTCGGCGTCAATGCCAGAGCGGCCTTCACCCACAGCTCGGACAGCGTCGACAATCGCTGCTCGACGTTGAGGTCATCGGTCATCAACAGCGTGCTGCGGCAGACCAGGAAGTCCTTCTCGCACTGCGATTCGTCCAGCCCGGCCGCACTCAGCGTCTCGCGCGAGGCGGGGCTGAGCTTGCCGGTGTTGAGCACATCGGCGCGCTTGTTGACCAGGTAATCGCTGGACGCCACCTGCTTGACGGTGACCATCGCGCAGCCGCTGCCGCCCAGCAGCAGGAAAGCAGCCAACAACGCCGGCAGCGCACGCTGCCAGCGGAACAGGATCATCGGGGTCATTGCTGCAGGTCCTGCTCGGTGCCAGGGATGCCCTGGCGGATCACGGTGGAGAAATCATCGTCGGGTGCCATCTTCAGCGCGCGCTCGGTGATGCGGCCCTTGGCATGCAGCTCGGCGTACGGCACGCCAGGCGTGAGCGCGCCCACCTCCTGCGCGTACTCGGCCAGGTAGCCCGAGGCCAGCAACCGGTAGTCCATCGGCAGGCGCGGGGCGATATGCCGCGCCAGGTCGAAGACAATCGTGGTGCAGTTGCTGGTCAGCGTGTTGTAGAAGCCGGGCGTGGCATCAAGCTGGCGTGCCTGGTCGATGTAGGCAGCAAACAGGGTCTTGAGCTGGTTGCGGTCCATGCCGTGCAGGCGGTACAGGTAGACATCCTCGCCGCGCGCGTTGGTGCGCGTGCGGATGATGTCGGTTTCTTCGGACGCGACCAGCGTCATCTCGAACTTGCGGAAGAAGCCGCCCAGTGCCGAGAACGATTCACCACGCTCCTTGCGGATTTCCAGCGAGAACACCAGATGGCGCCCGTCCTCGAATCCGAACGAGACCAGGGTGTGGGCGATCGCCGGGCCCATCCAGTACGACAGCACCAGGTCGGCCGAACGCAACTGGTCCAGGTCGTAGCTGCGGCGCACCCAGCGCGCGTCGTAGTCGGTCTCGGTGCGCCAGGTGAAATCGCGCACGTTGTCCAGCACCACGTGGCGGCCGTCGAAGGATTCCACGTGCAGGCGCTGCGCCACGTCATCGGCCCAGTCGCGGTCCTGGCGTGGGGTCAGCAGCAGCCACCACAGCCCCGCCAGCGCCAGAGCGCCGGCAAAGGCCGCCCACAGCCGGCGCGTGCCACGGCCGCGCGCCACCTGCCAGGCCGCCCAGGCGGCGGCCAGCAGCCACAGCATCGCCGCGGTCAGGCCCAGCCAGCCTGGCCCGGGCATCTGGTAGGTCAGCAGACCGGCCACCCACAGCGCCAGCAGCACCATCACACATCCTGTCATCCATCGTCCTGCGGCTTTCACTGGCATCCTGTCGGGGTCCCGGGGCGGCATAGTTAGCCACAAGCCGCCTCACGGCGACATCTACGACGGTTCAGGCTGGCGCCGGCGGGCGCATACTGGCGTCCACCAAGGTGTACAGGGAGCGAGGATGGGCATTACCACCGTGGCCGGCGTCGCCGTGCAGGCGCAGCACCGGGCCAGCTGTCATTGCGGCACCGTCGAGCTGCTGCTGGACCTGCCCGAGGGCATCGTCGACCCGCGCCGCTGCGACTGTTCGATGTGCCGGCGCCGCGGCGCCATCGCCGCCAGCGTGGCCGAAGACGGGCTGCATATCGTGCGTGGGCAGGCCCATCTGCGCCTGTACCAGTTCAACACGCACGTGGCCGAGCACTACTTCTGCGACGTCTGTGGCATCTACACGCACCACCGCCGCCGCTCCAACCCGGACCAGTACGGCTACAACGTGGCCTGCCTGGAAGGCATCGATCCGTTCGCGCTGGGAACCGTTCCGGTCAGCGACGGGGTGAACCACCCCTCTGATCGCACCGGTTAGTGGCGGCTGCGCCGGGGCGGCGGCGCGATCTTCTGCCACGGTGCCATGCTGGCCCGGCCGACGCGCAACGGACGCTTCAACGGCGTTCGACGCGCGGGCAGGTCCGCTGCAGGCGGCAGCGTCACGGCGGGCAGCGCAGGGCGTGAGGGCCAGAGTCGGTCAAGCAACCACATGGTAGGTCTCCGTGGGGGACGGGGACGATCAACCCTACCGATGCCCGGGCCAAGACCGGGTGATGGCGTTGCGGCAGGCCGATGACAACCGACGGCCCTGGCCTCCTCAGTGCACCGGCCGCGCCCTGCCCACCCGCCGTACCAGCACGAAGAACAGCGGCACCAGCACCACCGCCAGCACCGTTCCGGAGAGCATGCCGCCGATCACGCTCATGCCGATTTCACGCCGGCTGACCGCGCCGGCGCCGGTGGCCAACGCCAGCGGGATGACGCCTGCCACGAAGGCCAGCGAGGTCATCACGATCGGCCGCAGGCGCAGGCGCGCGCCCTGTAGTGCCGCTTCCACCGCTGAACTGCCGGCGCGGTAGCGTGCTTCGGCGAACTCCACGATCAGGATCGCGTTCTTTGCCGACAATCCAATCGTGGTCAGCAATCCGACTTGGAAGTAGATGTCATTGACGAAGCCCGCAGCCGTGGTCGCCAGAACCGTACCGATCACGCCCAGCGGAATCACCAGCACCACCGCCACCGGCACCGTCCAGCTCTCGTAGAGCGCGGCCAGGCACAGGAAGATGAAGGCAATCGAAGCGGCGTACAGGTACAGCGTCTGGTTGCTGGCCAGTTGTTCCTGATAGGACAGCCCGCTCCATTGCAGATCGAACCCGGGTTGATCGGCCACCAGCGCCTGCATGCGCTGCATCGCTTCACCCGAGCTGCGCCCTTCGGCCGCGCTGCCCTGGATCTGCATCGCCGGCAGGCCGTTGAAACGCTGCTGAAGCTGCGGCCCACGCGCCCAGTGGCTGCTGGCAAAGCTGGCGAACGAGGCCATCTGGCCGTTGCTACCGCGCACGTACCACTGGCCGATGTCGTCGGGCACGCTGCGGTAAGGCTGGTCGCCCTGCATGTAGACACGCTTGACCCGGCCGCGATCCAGGAAATCATTGATGTAGCTTCCACCCCAGGCGGCAGACAGCGTGGAATTGATGTCGGCCTGTGCCAGGCCCAGCGCGCTGGCCTGGGCGTGGTCGATGTCCAGCCGCAGCTCGGCCTTGTCGCCCAGCCCGTTCAAGCGCACAGAGGTCAGCCCGTCGTCTTCGCCGGCTGCGCGCACCACCTGCTCCTGCGCGGCCTGCATCGCCACGCGTCCGGCCGCGCTGGTGTCCTGCAGCCACAGTTCGAAACCGCTGGACTGCCCCAGGCCACGCACTGCCGGGGGCGCGAGCACGTTGACCTTGGCATCGGGCAGCTTGCGGAAATAGGCATTGGCGCGCGCGATGATCGCCGCTGCGGTGTTGTCGCCCTTGCGCTCGTCCCAGGGCTTGAGTGCCAGGAAGCCTTGCCCCGCATTCTGACCGGTACCGGCGTTGTTGCGACCGACTACCACGAACACCACGTCCAGGTTCTGCTTCTCGTGCTCCATGAAATAGCGACTGATCTGCTCGCCCAGCGCTTCGGTGCGCGCCATCGGCGTGCCTTCCGGCGTGGAGAACTGGAAGGTCACCTGGCCCTGGTCCTCCACCGGCAGGAAGCCGGTGGGCATGCGCGCGTACAAGGCGATCATGGCGATCACCAGCAACAGGTAGAACGCCATCCAGCGCCGCGGACGTGACACCACGCCACCGAGCTTGCCCTGGTAGGCCGACTGGCTGCGTTCGACGCCACGGTTGAACGCGGCGAAGAAGCGCCCCGGTGGCTTCTGCGCCGACGAGGGCTTGAGCAGCGTCGCGCACAGCGCCGGTGTCAGGGTCAGCGCAACCAGCGCCGACAACGCCATGGCCGATGCAATCGTGATCGAGAACTGCCGGTAGATGATGCCGGTGGAACCGCCGAACAGCGCCATCGGCAGGAACACCGCACCGAGCACCACGGTGATGCCGATCAGCGCACCGGTGATCTCGCCCATCGACTTCTCGGTTGCCTCGCGTGGCGGCAGATGCTCTTCGTGGATGATGCGTTCCACGTTCTCCACCACCACGATCGCGTCATCGACCAGCAGGCCGATGGCCAGCACCATCGCAAACAGCGTCAGGGTGTTGATGGTGAAACCGGCCACCGCGAGGACGCCGAAGGTACCCAGCAGCACCACCGGCACCGTGATCGCAGGAATCAGGGTGGCGCGCAGGTTCTGCAGGAACAGGAACATCACCACCACGACCAGTACGATCGCCTCGATCAGGGTGTGGATGACCCCTTCGATGGAGACCCGTACGAACGGCGTGCTGTCGCGTGGATAGGCCACCTGTAGCCCGGGCGGGAACGTAGGCCGCAGCCGCTCAAGCTCCGCGCGTACTGCATCGGCAGTGGCCAGCGCGTTGGCGCCGGAGGCCAGGGTCACCGAGAAACCGGCGGCCGGATAGCCGTTGAGGAAGCTGCTGGTCTGGTAATTCTCCGCGCCGATCTCGACCCGCGCCACGTCGCCCAGGTGCACCACCGCGCCGCTGGGCAGCGTGCGCAGGATGATCGCGCGGAACTGTTCCGGAGTCTGCAGGCGCGACTGCGCGGTGACGGTGGCATTGAGGCTCTGCGTCGCACTGGACGGCAACGCCCCCAGCTCGCCGGCAGTGACCTGGGTGTTCTGTGCCTGGATCGCGCTGCGCACATCCGACGGCATCAGGTCGTAGGCACGCAGCTTGTGCGGATCCAGCCACACCCGCATCGCATAGGCCGAACCGAACACATTGATCTCGCCGACGCCGGCGATGCGGCTGATCGGATCCTGCACGTTGCTGACCAGGAAATCGGAAACGTCCACCCGCTCCATGCGCCGGCTGGTGTCGTACAGCGAAACCACCATCAGCGAGTCGCCCTGCGACTTGGCCACGGTCACGCCCTGCTGCTGCACTTCCTGCGGCAGGCGGTTGATGGCCTGGTTGACGCTGTTCTGCACCTGTACCTGGGCGATATCGGGGTTGGCGCTCTGGTCGAAGGTGACCGTGATGCGCGCCTGTCCCGAAGAAGAACTGGTGGACGAAAAATACAGCAGGTGGTCGATGCCCTTGATCTGCTGTTCGATCACCTGGGTGACGCTGTCTTCCACCGTCTGTGCAGATGCGCCGGTGTAGTTGGCGGTGATGTTGACCTGAGGTGGTGCGATGTCCGGATACTGCTCGACCGGCAGCTGAGTCACCGCAATCGTGCCGAACGCCATGATGCAGATCGCCAGTACCCAGGCGAATACGGGGCGGTGGATGAAGAAGCGCGGCAGCATGCGCTCAGTCCTTTCCGGCCGGCGCAGCCACGGACGCGGGCTTCATCCGCACCGGCATGCCGTCGGCAAGGCCCTGCGCCCCCGCCACCACCACCCGCTCGCCAGCGCTGATGCCATCAAGCACCAGCCACTGGTTGCCCACCGCGCGGGCAGTGCGGAAGGTGCGCAGTCGCGCCTTGCCCTCCTTGTCGACCAGCCACGCCTGCGCCTCGCCCTTGGCACTGCGGTCCACCGCCGACTGCGGTATCAGCAGCGCCTGCTGCTGCGTGCCCTGGCCCACCTGCGCGCGCACGTACATGCCCGGCAACAGCTGTCCCTCGGGGTTGGGGAACTGCGCGCGCAGGGTGATGCTGCCGGTCTCCTGCTGCACATCGATGTCGGCAAATTCCAGCGTGCCCGGCAGCGGGTAGTCGGTGCCATCGGACAGGCGCAGCCGCACCGGCGCGCTGTTGGCCTGCACGCCCCCCTCGGCAATGGCGCGACGCAGCGCCAGGTACTCGTTGCTGGACTGGGTGATGTCCACGTTCATCGGGTCGACCTGCTGGATCCGCGCCAGCGGATCGGCCTGGGCGGATGTCACCAGGGCACCCGGGGTGAACAGCGCGCGACCGATGCGACCGGCAATCGGTGCGGTGACCGTGGCAAAGCCCAGCCGCGTACTGGCGGTATCGCGCGCTGCCTGCGCAGCCTGCACCGCCGCAGCCGCCTGCTGGCCACTGGCGATGGCATCGTCCACGTCCTGGCGCGCGGCCAGCTGGTCCTTGCCCAGCGCCTGCATCCGCTGCGCCCGCAGGCGAGCGGTCACGGCGGCCGCTTCGGCGGTCTTCAGGTTGGCCTGCGCCTCGTTCAGGGCGGCCTGGTACAGCGCCGGCTCGATCTGGAACAGAGGCTGCCCGGCCTTCACCAGCTGCCCCTGCTCGAACAGGCGCTTCACCAGCACCCCGTCCACCTGCGGGCGTACATCCGATTCCTGCGAGGCAATGGTGCGTCCCGGCAGTTCCTGCTCCAGCGCCAGCGTCTGGTTCTGCAGCGTCAGCACGGTCACTTCCGGCGTCGCCTTGCCTGGTCTGGGTGCGTCCTTGCCGCAGCCGGCCAGCAGGGTAGCCAGGGCAAGCACCAGCAGCGGCCGGCGCCAGCCCGCGGCAGGCAGGGAGAAGTACGGAAGGGTCATCGGCAGCAGGTTCCACGCGCGGGGGGAGCGTTCGGCGCCGAATATAGAAGACAGCGCGCTGCGATCCAGCGAAAAACGCATGAAACATTTTTCATTTGCAGTGCACGCCTACGGTTGCGAGGATGCGCAGGTCCCAATCTGCAAAGTGGCCCATGCCGCGCGTACTCACCATCGAGGACGACCTTGTCACCGCGGAGGAAATCGCCACCGAGCTGCGCAGCCACGGCTTCGAGGTGGATCTGGCCAGCGACGGCAGCAGTGGCCTGGCGCTGGCACGTTCAGGCGACTACGCAGTGATCACCCTGGACCGCATGCTGCCCGGCATTGACGGGCTGGCCCTGGTCACCACGCTGCGCCATGAAGGCATCGCCACGCCGGTGTTGATGATCAGTGCGCTGTCGGACGTGGATGAACGCGTGCGTGGCCTGCGTGCAGGTGGCGACGACTACCTGACCAAGCCGTTCGCCTCCGATGAAATGGCCGCGCGCGTGGAAGTGCTGATCCGGCGCCAGGGCCAGGCCGCTGCCAGCGACAAGGTGCTGCGCGCCGGCGACCTGGAACTGGACCTGATGAGCCGCTCGGTGCGCCGTGGCGGCCAGGAGATCAACCTGCTGCCGACCGAGTTCAAGCTGCTGGAATTCCTGGTCCGCAATGCCGGCCAGGTGGTCACCCGCACCATGTTGTTCCAGGAAGTCTGGGGCTACCACTTCGATCCGGGCACCAACCTGATCGACGTGCATATCGGCCGGGTGCGCAAACGCATCGAACAACCCGGCCGGCCGCAGCCGATCCTGACCGTACGTGGAACCGGTTATGTCTTCGACGCGCAATCCTGACCATTGGCGCTCATCCAGCAGCCGCCTGCTGGGCCTGTACTGCATCCTGTTCGTGGCCTGGTCCAGCCTGCTGCTGGGCGTGATGTACTGGCGCATCTCGGACTACCTGAACGACCTGACCGAATCGGGCCTGCAGCAGCGCGCCCATCTGTTCATGAGTTTCGACGGCCCGGCGCTGGATGACGCGCTGCGCGACAGCCAGCGCTTCGACCTGCACCAGGTGTATACGTACGGGCTGTTCGACAAGGCCGGCGTGGCGATGGCGGGCCCGCTGACGGCCATCCCCGAAGGACTGCCGCTGGATGGCAACTCGCATCAGGTAGCGGGTTGGACGCTGGTCGATGGCCGCCACGAGAGCGGTGGCAGCGCGCTCGGCGTGGTGACCCGGGATGGCCGGACACTGGTGTTCGTGCGCCAGAACGGCAAGCTGATGGCGGTCAACAGCATCATCCTCGATGCATTGCTGTGGGGCGTGTCACTGACCGTCATCCCCGGGCTGGTGGGCTGGCATCTGCTGCGCCGGCGCCCATTGAAGCGGATCCAGCAGATCGAAGCGGCCACCAACCGCATCATTGCCGGCGACCTCGGACAACGCCTGCCTGTATCCAACCGACGCGATGAGATCGATCGGCTGTCGAGCATCGTCAATGCCATGCTGGAACGCATCGAACAGCTGATGACCGAGGTCAAAGGCGTGTGCGACAGCATCGCGCATGACCTGCGCACACCGCTCACGCGCCTGCGTGCACACCTCTACCGCATGCGCGTGGGCCTGGACGAGCACGACCCGCATGCGGACCCGCTGGACAAGGCGCTGGCGGAGACCGACATGCTGATGGCGCGCTTCGCCGCCCTGCTGCGCGTGTCCGAGCTGGAAAGCCACCAGCGCCGTTCGGCCTTCGACGAGGTCGACATCGCCGACCTGCTGCAGGAGCTGCACCAGTTCTACCTGCCATTGGCCGAAGAGAAACAACAGGATCTGCAACTGCAGGTGGCGCCGCAGATCGGCATGCTGCGCGGCGACCGCGAACTGCTGTTCGAAGCGGTGGCCAACCTGCTGTCCAACGCCCTGCAGTTCACGCCTGCGCACGGGCGCATCCTGCTGCGCGCGGTGGACGACCAGGGCGCGCCCCGGATCGATGTGATCGACAACGGGCCGGGCATCCCGCCGCAGGACCGCACCTTGATCTACCAGCGCTTCTTCCGCGGCAGCAGCAGTGCCGGGCAAGGGCCCGGCTTTGGCCTGGGGCTGTCGATCGTGGCCGCCATTGCCGGGCTGCACGGCTTCCGTGTCCGCGCCGGCAGCGCGCCCGGCGGCGGCGCTTGGATGAGCATCCGGGGCGCCGCAGACGGCCTGCCCTGAAGCGAGCTCATCACCGGTAAGTGCATTTGGGAATCATTTGTATTTGGGGGCGGGCATCCGGATAATCCGCCGTCACCGCCCTTCCCGGATTCCCCACGATGCCCGCCCTGCCGTCGCGCCGCCCGCTGCTGTACACGCTGTTCCTGCCCACCCTGCTGGCGTCGGCCATCGCCCAGGCCCAGGACGGCACTGCGGCCCGGACCCTGGACAAGGTGACCGTGGTGGCCGAGCGCGCCAGCACCGCGACCAAGACCGACACCGCCCTGACCGAGACGCCGCAGGCGATCAGCGTGGTCACCCAGCAGCTGTTCACCGATCGCGGCGCACACAACCTGCAGGAAGTGCTGCGCTACAGCGCCGGTGTCACCGCCGACGCCTGGGGCCTGGACACCCGCAATGACGCCAGTTCGGTACGTGGCCTGGACCCGGTGCAGTACCAGGATGGCCTGCGCCGCAGCTACGGCTTCAGCCCGTTGGCACGCCCGGAGGTATACGGCCTGGAACGGGTGGAAGTGCTGCGCGGCCCGTCATCGGTGCTGTACGGAGCGGGCGCCACCGGCGGCATCATCAACGCCATGAGCAAGCGCCCGAGCTTCGGCGCCGCCAGCGGTGAAGTCGGCCTGCAGTTGGGCAGCTTCGATCGTCGGCAGCTGCAGGGCGACATCGGTGGTGCGCTGAATGACGACGGCACGGTTGCCGGGCGTTTCGTCGGTCTGGTCCGCGAATCGAACATGCAGACCGATGTCCTCAAGGACGACCGCGTGTATCTGGCACCCTCGATCAGCTGGCGCGGCGAACGCAGTACGTTGACCCTGCTGGCCAGCTACCAGCACGACAGGACTGGCTCCAGCCAACAGTTCCTGCCGCTGGCCGCGACCCTGCACGCAGCGCCAGGTCGCCGTCTGGATCCGACCACCTTCATCGGCGATGCCGGTTTCGACCGCATCGATTCGCGCGTGTACAGCCTGACCGCCCTGTACGATCATCGCTTCAACGATGCGGTCAGCCTGCGCTCGGCGGTGCGCTACATCGACGGCAAGACCACCCTGCAGCAGTTGTATGTGGACAGCTACAGCAACCCGGAAAACCCCTTCATCGATGCCGACCGGCGCGTGGTCAACCGCACCGCCTACGGCACGCAGCCCGACATCCAGGTGATCAGCGCCGACAACGCTGTGCAGTTCGACTTCGCCACGGGCGCCTTCCAGCACCTGCTGCTGGCCGGCGTGGACTACAGCCAGTACAAGGAGCAGCTGCAGCGGCTGGATGCCACCGGCACCCCCATCGATGTCTACGCGCCGGTATCGATCGCCCCGACCGTTCGTGGCTGGGAGCGCCAGCCGGACCAGGAGTCTTCCCAGCTGGGCGTGTATGTGCAGGACCAGATCCGCTGGGCTGATCGCGTGTCGCTGGTGCTGGGTGCGCGTCGCGACCATGCTCGTTCGAAGACCGAAGGCCAGCCCAGCCAGACCGACAATGCCACCACCTACCGCGCCGGCCTGATCGGCGACGTCGGCGGCGGCGTATCGCCGTACCTGAGCTACAGCGAATCGTTCCTGCCGGTGTCCGGCCAGGATCTGTTCGGCAATGCATTCAAGCCGATGCGCGGACGCCAGGCCGAAGGTGGCATCAAGTGGCAGCCGGCCCGCAACATGCTGTTGACCCTGGCCGCCTACCGCATCACCGAGACCAACCGGCAGACCAACGATCCGGACAACGTGCTGAACGTGGTCCAGACCGGCCAGATCCGTTCCAAGGGCGTGGAGCTGGAGGGCCAGTTCCAGTTCGCCAATGACCTTACGGTCACTGCGGCTTACGCGCGCAACGAAGCCGAGGTCAGCCGCAGCAACTTCGCACTGGAAGTGGGCGAACGCCTGAACGACACCCCGCAGGACCTGGCCTCGGCCTGGGTGTCCAAGGGCTTCCAGCTGGACGACGACGCACGGATGAAACTCGGCCTGGGTGTTCGCCATGTCGGCAACACGGTGTCGCTGGGCAATGGCGGCCGCGTCATCACCCCCAGCTACACCCTGGCCGATGCGCTGGTGGAAGTGCAGGTGACCAACTGGACCTGGGCCTTGAACATCACCAACCTCACCGACAAGCGTTACTACGCGCCGTGCCGCACCTTCGGCGATTGTTTCGCCGGCTACCCGCGCGTGGTCACCGGCACCATCAGCTATCGGTTCTGAGCACGGCAACGGCCGGCGACCGCCGCAGCAGCACAGCCAGCACCCCATTGCTGGCGTGCTGGCCACACGTTACGCAGGTGCGCAGATGCACCGCCCGCCGCCGCTCCCGCGCACGACGCGCATTGCCACCCCCGAGGCAAGCGCAATCAGCGCATTCGTGGCTGACCACGAACTGGCGGCGGGCGATGCGGGTTGGCGTACCGGACAACTCTGGGACTGACCGGCGGATCATTGTGATCCCCACACATCGCCCACCACGGACAGCGGGGCACGAGATCCGCAGGCGCCATCCGTGCGCCTGCCGATCACGCGCCAGAGTTGATTGTGGGACGCCAATCCCAGCCGGCCGATGATGGCCGACGGGGACATGCTGGTCGTCGTAGCCGAGGCGGTATGTAGGGATTGCCCGCACCGGTGCATCAGGCTTGCCGCAGGCATGATTCCCGAAGACAGAACTGCAGGCCGAATCACATTCCGGAGGCATGCACGACGCGGATCACCGCCGCACCCACGCATGCAGTACGGATGCTCTGCCGGCAATCACGACACTACCGGTTGTGCTGCCATCGCCAGGAAATTCTGCAGCACCGGCGTGGGTGATTCCGGGCGCATGCAGAACTGCAGTTCGAACGCAGCATTGCCGCCGTCCAAGGGCCGATAGACGATTTCCTCGGGACGGAACCCGGCCATGCTTGCCGGCACGATCGCCACGCCCGCTTCCACGGCCACCAGCGACAGCACTGCGTGCATGCCCTGTGCTTCCTGCACGACCCGCGGCGTGAAGCCGGCAGCAGTACACAGGCCCAGCACCTGCGCGTGGAAGCCGATGCCTTCGGCCGATGGCCATGAAACGAACGGCTCGTCCACCAGGGCTGGGACATCCAGCCGTTGCCGTGCGGCCAGCCGATGCGCGCGCGGCAGGGCAATGGCCAGTCGATCATGGTCGAACGCCTGCAGATGCAGCTCTGCGGAAATGATCGGCGGAATCAGGATGCCCAGGTCGATGCGCCCTTCGCGCAGCCACTGTTGCTGCTGCCGCGAGGTGGCTTCGTGCAGATGCAGCTGCACCTGCGCAAACGCATGACGGAACTGGCGGATCAGCGCCGGCAGGCGCCCATAGAGTGCGCTGCCGACATAGCCTACGCGCAGGCTGCCGGTCTGCCCTGCCGCCGCTTCCCGCGTGCGCTGCAGCGCCTGTTCGGCATGCTGCAGGGTTGCACGCGCCTCCACCAGCAGCGTCTGCCCCGCCGCGGTCAGGCCCAGCGTGCGGTTACCGCGTACGATCAGCCCGGTACCCACCTCGTCTTCCAGGCGCCGCATCGCCGCCGTCAATGGCGGCTGCGACATGTGCAGGCGTGCAGCAGCGCGATGGAAGTGCAGTTCTTCGGCCACCGCCACGAACTGGCGGAGCAGGCGCAGATCGATCATTTCATCGCAGGCAGGTGGAGACCTGCCTAGGGTACGCGTTCAACCGCGCGCGTCGACACTCGGCCGTGCAATGACCGGCCACTGCAGGGCCACCGATTCGATGCTGTCCGCTGCGACCGCACGCAGGTCGCGCGGATAGGCCACGTGTTCGGCTTCCTGCAATCGCAATGCATGGAACTGGCCGTTGCTGGCCCGCAGGGTCCAGCCACCCTGCCGGCAGCGCGTGGAGGCAAGGAAGGCGACCCCGGGTGCCACTGCCTCTGGATGCAGTTCATCCGGTTCCCCGTCGATGCCCCACATGCGGGTCTTGGCCACCGGCGACACCGCGTTGACGACGATGCCGTGCTCGGCGCCTTCCAGGGCCAGCACATTGACCAGCCCCTGCGCAGCCAGCTTGGCCATTGCATAGCCGCACAGGCCGCGCTGCGCATACTGCGGGTACAGCGCGCGATCGGAGGTGGTCAGCACGATGCGGCCGCCGCCGGCAGCACGCATCGCAGGCCATGCCGCCTGTGCCAGCCACAGCGGTGTCTTCGCCGCCAGGCACAGCATGTGCTCCAGCGCATCGTCTTCCACCACTTCGATACCGGCGTAGGCCACCCAGCCGGCGTTGTGGATGATGAAGTCCAGGCGACCATGCCGCCGCAGGATGTCCTGCACGAGCGCGTGGCAACCGCTGCGCTGGTTGATGGGGCCGCTGGCGGCTTCGACCGGCAGGCCCTGGGCATGCAGTGCTGCCACCGCCTGGGCGATGCGCTGCGGATCGGTTCCCGTGCCGTCCGTTGCGGCGCCCACGTCATGCATCACCACGTGCGCGCCACGCTGGGCCAGCAGGCGGCTGTAGGCCAGGCCGAGGCCACCGGCGGCACCGGTTACCAGGCCCACCTGGCCTTCGAACGAGATACTGGAATTGGGTTTCATCGGCACAGCTTCAACCAAGCGCGCCGGCCCCGGCCAATACTGTTGGCGGCACGCCACGATACGCCCACGCTATCGCGCGTCATCGGCTGAAGCGGCGGGCACCGGCCACGCAGATCACCGCCGCCACGGTCACCAGCAGCATGCCGGCGCTGACGGTCTCGTGCAGCAGCAGCGCCGCCAGCGCCAGGCCGAAGAACGGCTGCAGCAGCTGCAGCTGGCCGACCGCCGCGATACCGCCCTGGGCCAGGCCGCGATACCAGAACAGGAAACCGACCAGCATGCTGAACACCGCCACGTACCCCAGCGCCCACCAGGCCGACGCGGCAACCGCCGTGAACGAGGACGGGCGCATCGCCACCATCAGCGGCAGCATCACCGGCAATGCCAGCAGCAGTGCCCAACTGATCACCTGCCAGCCACCCAGATGCCGGGCCAAGCGGCCGCCCTCGGCATAGCCGAGTCCGCACACCACGATCGCTGCCAGCATCAGCAGGTCGGCCTGCAGTGAGGCTTCGATGCCGTTGCGCGCGGCGTAGCCGACCACACAGGCGCTGCCCAGCAGCGAGAACACCCAGAACGCCGGGCGCGGCCGGTCGCCGCCGCGCAGGACGCCGAATACCGCCGTGCTCAGCGGCAACAGCCCCAGGAACACGATGGTGTGTGCCGAGGAGGCGTGGCGCAGGGCAAGCGCGGTCAGCAACGGGAAGCCCACCACCACGCCCAGGCTGACCAGCACCAGACCGGGCAGATCGCTTCTGACCGGGCGCGGCTGGCGCAATGCCAGCAGCAGCACCAGCCCCAGCAACGCGGCGATGCTGGCGCGCGCGGCGGTGACGAAGCTGGCGTCCAGCTCCATCACTGCCAGACGGGTGGCCGGCAACGAGCCGGCAAAGATCACCACACCGATGAAGCCATTGATCCACCCGCTTGCCGACCGTTCCACACCCTGCTCCAGAAATGCCGGGCAATGGCCGGCCGTGCCCGTCATTGGGCCACCGGGCACGGGCGATACACAGCTACAATCCAGTACAGTCACAAGTAACTGTACTGCCCACAATCCCCTTACAGTCACGCGCATGTCCCGACCGCCCAGCCGCATCGACAGCGTCATCCACGCCGTCCGCTCCCGCATCAGTTCGCGCCTGGATGGCCCGGGCAGCCGCCTGCCCTCGGTGCGCGCGCAGGCCACGGCGATGGGCGTTTCCGTGTCCACCGTGGTCGAGGCCTACGAACGTTTGGCCGCTGAAGGCGTGATCGCCGCGCGCGCCGGCTCCGGCTTCTACGTGGCTGGCCCGGCGGCACCACTGGCGCTGGCCGAAATGGAACCGCGGCTGGATCGCGCGGTGGACCCGCTGTGGGTATCACGGCAATCGCTGGAAACCCCGCCGGGACACCTCAAGCCTGGCTGCGGCTGGATGCCCAGCGACTGGCTGTACCACGATGGCCTGCGCCGCGGCCTGCGCCGCATGGCCCGCGCCGACTCCGCGCAGCTGGTGGACTATGCAGGACCGCTGGGCCTGCCGGCATTGCGGCAGACGCTGCAGCGACGCGCGGCCACGCTGGGCATCGACGCGTCGATGGAGCAGTTGCTGCTGGCCGAATCGGGGACGCACGCGGTCGACCTGATCTGCCGCTTCCTGCTGAAGCCCGGTGACTGCGTGCTGGTCGACGACCCGAGCTATTTCAACTACCACGCGATGTTGAAGGCCCATCAGGTGCAGGCCATCGGCATACCGTACACGCACACCGGGCCGGACCTGCAGGTGTTTGCCAGCGCGATGCAGGAACACGTGCCACGCCTGTACATCACCAACGCCGGGCTGCACAACCCGACCGGCGCGGTGCTGTCGGCGACCACGGCACACCGCCTGCTGGGCCTGGCCGAACACAGCGAACTGATCATCATCGAAGATGACATCTTCGCCGACTTCGAGCTGCGCCCGGCGCCGCGGCTGGCGGCGCTGGATGGATTGTCGCGGGTGATCCATGTCGGCAGTTTCTCCAAGACCATTTCCGCGGCATCGCGCTGCGGCTACATTGCCGCGCGCCCGGACTGGATCGAAGCACTGACCGATCTGAAGCTGGCCACCAGCTTCGGCGGTGGGCACCTGGCCGCGCACCTCATGCAGATCGCACTGACCGACAGTGGCTACCGCCGCCACATGCAGGCGGTGCGCACGCGCCTGGCCGATGCGCGCAAGCACACGCTGCGGCAGGTGCAGAAACTGGGCATCACGCCGTGGCTGCAACCCGAAGCAGGGCTGTTCCTGTGGTGCCAGCTGCCCGATGGTCGTGATGCATCGGCGGTGGCGCGGCAGTGCCTGCGCGAAGGCGTGGTGGTGGCGCCGGGCAATGCCTTCAGCCAGTCGCAGCGGGCTGCCGACTACGTGCGCTTCAATGTGTCGCAGTGCCAGGACCCGAAGATCTGGCAGGTGCTTGGGAAGGCGTTGCAGACGCGTACACGATGACTGGCGATTGACCGGCCTGTATCGCCTGGAAGCAGACGGGATGAAACCCTCGCTCTGGAAAGCCCGGGCTCAATGGGCGAGGTAGGTCTCTGCCGGGATGTCCAGAAGCTCCGGACCCGAAAGCGCGGCGCCCTGCAGATCGGCGCCGGTATTCAAAGCGTTGTCGATCGCGTTGAGCGACGAACTGCGCTGGCAGATCGCCCGGAACGCGGCGCGTGGCCCTTCGTGGTACATGACGAGGGCGCGCTGGAGACCGGCAGCGAATACAGGCTCACGGTCGAGCGGCAGTTCATGCAGGTCGCCCTGTGCGTCGGAGGCGGTGAAGGTACCGGGCAGTTGCACACCCAGTTCCATATGACCGATCAGGGCCATGGCGAAGGCTTCAGGCAACCACACCAGCAGGCGGCGCATCTGCCAGTGTTCGCTGCCGAGCGCGAGCAGCGCCCGCTCGGCCTGCTCCTCATCCACGCCCTCCCGTCCCAGCATTGTCAGCGCCAGTTCGAAGGCTTCCGTCGATGGCATCGCGGGGCTGCGAGGGTCCATTCCCGATCTCTTCAATGCATGCAGGCGCAGACCTTAAGCAAAGGCGGGCCACTGTGCAATCGACACTTGCCGAGCACGGTAAAGTGGATGTTCGCCATTGCCGCAGGAATCCTTCCGATGTCCTTCTCCGATCCCCACGCCGTGGCCCGCTACGCGGAGGGCCCGCTGCGGCAGGTACCCGGTTTCCTCGGACTTCAGCAGATGAGCCACCTGCTGCTGGCCGAACACGTACCCGATGATGGCCAGGTGCTGGTGCTCGGCGCAGGCGGCGGTCTGGAACTCAAGGCCTTCGCAGAAGCGCACCCGCAATGGCGGATGCTCGGCGTCGATCCTGCCGCGCCAATGCTCGCGCTGGCCGAACAGACCCTGGGGCCGTTGATGGCCCAGGTGACGCTGCTGGAAGGCTACATCGACGATGCCCCGCGCACCGTCTTCGACGGCGCCACCTGCCTGCTGACCCTGCACTTCCTCACCGTTGAACAGCGCCTGCACACCCTGCGCGAACTGCGGCAACGGCTGCGGCCGGGTTCTCCGCTGGTGGTGGCCCACCACAGCGTGCCGCAGGACGCAGACGGCAAGCATCGCTGGCTGCAGCGCTACGCCGCGTTCGCCGAGGCTTCCGGCATTCCACGTGCCGATACACAGCGCGCGATCGAGGCGATCGCCGAGCGCCTGCCGCTGCTCTCACCCGAACAGGAAGTGGCGCTGCTGCAGGAGGCCGGCTTCGAGAACGTGGAACTGTTCTACGCCGGCTTCAGCTTCAAGGGCTGGGTGGCACATGCGCCGGCCACACCGGTATAGCGCCGCGACGCACGCTCATGGCACCACGGTGATGCCGATCCGCTGCATCAGCAGCGCGACCTGCTGCACATCGAGCGTGGCGCCACGCAGGTTGGTGCTGCGCAGGTCCAGTTCGCCCAGTTCGGAGTTGGTCAGGTCGCAATCGGTGAAGTTGGCGGAATTCCAGTCGACGCCATCGAACTGGCCGCCGGACAGGTCCGACCCTGCAAAACTGGCGCCGCTCACGTTGGCACCGTCCCAGCGGTTCTCCCACAGCTCGCACTTCTCCAGCGTCACCCGCGAGAAGTTGGCATAGCGCAGGTTGCTCTTCTTGATGAAGGCACTGCAGAACCAGCTGCGCGTGGTGATCTGGTTCATGAAACTGGCGTGGCTGAAATCGGCCCCCTGTGCGCGGCACTCGCTGATTTCCAGCCCCAGCGCCTTGATGAAGTTGAAGTTGCACATGCTGATGTCGCACTGGCGGAAGCTGGCTTCCTTCAACGTGGCACCACTGAAACGGCACCCGGTGCGCGTGTCGGCATCGTAGAAACCGCAGTTCACGAACTCGGTGGCGGTGAGGTCAGCGCCGGAGAAATCGCATTCGAGGAACTGCTGGTCGACCACCTTCTGGCCGGTGAACTGATCGGCGCCGATGCGCAGCTTGTGGTGAACAGTGGAGGACATGCAGGGTTCCGTGCCGGGTGCCTTGCCATGATGCCGCGCTGGAAAGGCGATGGGCAGGACGCGCTCGCGTGGGATTCACCGGCGCTGCAGCCGGAGTGTGTACATCCCACCCGTACGCGCCACCGCCAATACCCGATCTTGCACGTTGATGCATGATTGTGCACACTTCAGGTATGACCTCCGACCCGACACTCCCCGCCGAACGTACCCAGTTGATCCTGCAGGAGCTGCGCCAGCAAGGACGCGTGGTCGCCGCCGAACTGGCCCGCCGTTACGCGGTTTCCGAAGATTCGATCCGCCGGGATCTGCGTGAACTGGCTGCCCAGGGCCTGTGCCAGCGCGTCTATGGGGGAGCGGTGCTGCCAGCCCCGAAGGCCGTGCCACTGCGCGAACGGATGACCCAGGACCGCACCGGCAAGGACGAGCTGGCCGCCCGTGTCTGTACGCTGCTGCAGCCCGGCCAGGTCCTGCTGATCGATGCCGGCTCGACCAACTTGGCTATTGCCCAGCAATTGCCGGGCGCGCTGGGGCTGACGGTGATCACCAACGCGCCGCAGATCGCCACCGCCGCAGCGTGGCAGGAGGGCACCACCGTACAGCTGATCGGTGGGCGACTGGCTGCCGGCGGCGGCGCGGTTGGCGCCGAGGCGCTGGCCCAGGTGCAGCGCCTGCGCGCGGATGTCTATCTGCCCGGCCCCTGCGCCGTGGACGTGGACACCGGCGTGTGGGCGATGGACGCCGAGGAGGCCACGCTCAAGCGCGCGATGGTCGCCTGCAGCAGCCGCATCATCGTCGCCGCCACCACCGAAAAACTGGGCGCGCGCGGCAACTGGCAGATCGCAAGCCTGGACGACATCGACGACCTGGTACTGACCACGTCGGCACCACCTGCGCTGGCCGCCCGTTTCCGTGCCGCCGGCATCGCCGTACATCCGACACCTCCCTGACCGCATCGCCCATGTCCCTCGCCAACCGCGCACGTGCCGAACAGCACACGACCCGCGCTGCATTCTTCATTCCCGGCTTCGCCACCGCGCTGTGGGCCACGCTGGTGCCCTTCGCCAAGACGCGCACCGATATCAACGACGCCACGCTGGGTCTGGTGCTGCTGTGCCTGGGCGCGGGCTCGCTGCTGGCCATGCCGTTGTCGGGCCTGTTCGCCGCACGGCTGGGCTGCCGCCGGGTGATGGTCGCCACCACGCTGATCATCTGCGCATCGGTGCCCGGCCTGGCTCTGGCCGACTCGGCGTGGTTGCTGGGCCTGGTGCTGTTCGTCTTCGGTGCCGGCGTAGGCGCGATGGATTGCACGATGAACGTACAGGCCGTTGTGGTGGAACGCGAAGCGCAGCGGGTCATGATGTCCGGCTTCCACGCGTTCTTCAGCATCGGCGGATTCCTCGGCGCAGCGACGATGACCCTGTTGCTGAGCGCGCGCATGGCGCCCATCGCGGCCGTGCTGCTCGGCATATTGATGATGGGTGTGGTCGCGCTGCTGTCGGCGCGTCACTGGCGTGGCGAGCGCGTCGCACACAATGCACCACTGCTGGCCTGGCCGCGCGGCATCGTCATGTTCATCGGCGTGCTTGCCTTCATCGCGTTCCTGGCCGAGGGCGCGATGCTGGACTGGAGCGCGGTATTCCTCACCGACATACGCCAGGTCGATGCCAGCCATGCCGGCATCGGCTACGTGACCTTCACCCTGACCATGACCGTGGCCCGCCTGTTCGGCGACAGCCTGGTGGAACGCATCGGCCGGCAGAAGGCGATCGTGGCCGGTGCGCTGCTGGCCTGCGCCGGCGTGCTGGTGCTCACCCTGGTCACGCCGTGGCAGGTGTCGTTGGTCGGCCATGTGCTGGTCGGCCTGGGCTGCGCCAACATCGCACCGGCGCTGTTCTCGCTGGCTGGCAGCCAGCACCGGATGCCGCAGGCGATCGCCATCACCGCCGTGTCCACCCTCGGCTTTGCCGGCATTCTTGCTGGCCCGGCGCTGATCGGTTTCGCCGCCAATCATTTCGGCCTCATCGCCGCCTTTGTCGGTGTGGCGATGGCGCTGTTGCTGGTGGCAGTGTCGACGCGCTGGCTGCGGATGTAGAACTGCATGGCAGGCCGTTGACCTGTCCCTGCAAAGAACCGTGCGCGCGAAGGCGCACGGTTCCACAACACTGCATCAGGCGAAAACTCAGTAGGAGGAGAATTCCCAGCGCTGGTTCTCTGTGCCCTGGCACATCCACATGTGCACCTTCGAGCCGTTGGTATTGCCCATGCCCGGGTCATCCAGGCACATGTTGGTCTGCGGGTTGCGGATCTCGCCTATCAGTCGCCAGGACTGGTGCGCGCCACCATTGCACGACCACATGCGGATCGGATTTCCATCATGGCTCGCACCATCCGCTGCTTCCAGGCACTTCCCGCCCAACCCACGGATCGACCCGTCCGCGCCCAGCTCGAAGCGCTGCTGCGGCACGCCCGTGCAATCCCACAACTGCACGCGGGTGCCATCTGCAGGATTTGCACCTTCAACATCCAGGCACTTGCCACCGACACCAACAATCGAGCCGTTGGCGGGGTTGAACTCCCACTTCTGGTTGCTGGTAAGCGCATTACTGTACAGCTGGATCTTGGTGCCGTTGGCGCTGGACGCACCAATGGCATCCAGCACCTTGTTGGCCACACCGACGATGGACGTGTTGGAGAAATTCCACGACTGGTTCCAGTCACCATGCGCGTCATAGAGCTGGATCCGGCTTCCGTTGCTGGTGCCATAGCCCACGATATCGAGCACGCGATTGCTGGGCACTCCCGTGATGGTCGAGGTATTGGGCTTCACCGTCCAAAGCTGTTGTGCGGTGCCCGGCGTGCAATCCCACACCTGGATGGCGGTACCTGGCGCGGTGTTGGCGCCCTCGGCATCCAGGCACTTGTTGCCCATGCCGCGGATCTCACCAAAGGTGGGAATGTTGCGCAGGTTGACCGGCGCCGACACCGACCCTTGCGTGAACTGACCATCGCCACTGAACGTCGCCGTGATCGAAGCGGTAGTGAAGCCTGCCGGCACTGTGTAGTTGATCGCCACCTTGGCCGGACGGCCGTAGGCGTACTTGTGCGTACAGGCCTGGACGTCACGGATGGCAGCCCAGCACCCCTTGTCCAGGTCGGAAACCGTACCGAGGAACGGCGTGTTGACGGTACTGACCTGCACCTTGCCCACCGCTTGGCCATTGACCTTGAATTCGACGAAGCCGCCGATCTGCTCATTGCCTGGAATGTGATACAGCCCGAGTGCTTGGCCATCGACCTGCGCAGACAACTGGATCACCTGCCCCGGTGCCGGCAGCGCATTGGAAACAGACGCTGTCGTTGTGGTTGGAAAGCTGTACAGGCGCGGCAACGATTTGGCCTGAACGCTTGAAGACGCCGCTGCAATTCCAATTGCGAGAACACCCATCGAAACGTAATTCATCCTTGCTCCATTTACGTTGGTGGAAATCCTATCCAGGGACTACCGTTGCACCCTTGCAAGCATTGAGCCCCTGCACTTCCCTGGCCATCGACATCGGGCCGCAGCCTTCATGGCCAGGAACTCCCGATAGTCTCATACGCGCCAGGCCAACGTCAGGGTGCTACGGCCGCCGACGCCGCACCTTCATCCGCAGACGCCGGTAACCGATCACCGCAGCGGTGGTACACAGTGCCGTGCCAGCCACGCTCAGCAACAGCAGCGCGCCCAGCCGCGTGTTCTGCTGACGCAGCGCGGCAGGCAGGTCCCAGCTGTGCAGGAAAGAGAACAGCCAGCGCCCGACCCGCTCGCGATGCCCCATCGTCAACAGCGGATCACCGGTCGCCAGATCGATGTAAACGCGCGTGGCCTCGGCATCGCCGAACCACGCCACCGCCACCGGGAAGCGCCGCACAGCCGCACCGTTCATGGCCTCCGGCGCGCGCGTATAGAAGTACGCATCCGGCGCATGCCGGATCGTGAAACCCTGCATCGGCGCAGCGGACATCGCCTGCACCTTCTGCTTCAGCCATGCCTCCGGCAGCAGCCGTGCGACACGCAGGCGCCCTTCGACGGCCGACACGATGCGGGTATCGCCCTGCCCGTCCAGCAGCACGGCGAACAGTTCGCCACCGATACGTCGCCACTGGATCTCCACCGGCACGAAGCCAACGTCCGTCGATGCAGCCAGCAGCCGGCCGGGCTCGGCCAGTGCGCCCTCCACCGTCACCACGCCACCTCGATAGTGCGCGGTGTCGATCACCACGCCCGTGCTGCTGAACACCCGAAGCGGGTTCATCGACATCAATCCACTGAAGATCCAGGTGAACACGAATGCACTCGCCATCAAGCCGATCAGGTGATGCCAGCGCATCCACGGCTCCTGGTACGGCGTCTTCGACCCGGACCGGTACTGCCCGCGAAACCGCCAGCGCCAGATGCCGACCACGATCCCGCTGATTGCGGCCACCGTGCACAGCGCCGACAGCACGATCACCGTCCAGGTCCATACCGGGTCCACCGACTGCACGCGCAGGAAGTACAGCCAGTGCAACCACGCACCCACATAGTTCCAGCGCTGCTGCAGGCGCGGTGCATCCAGCACGACTTCGCCGGTATGCGAGGACACGTAGACATCACCGGGCTGTGCGCCGCCGACGCCGACGCGGTACAGCGGTCGATGCGGATCCAGCGCGCGCGAATGCGTCCAGCGGTCTTCGTCCAGCGGCATGGCGCCAACGAAGGCAGGGCCGCCGGCGAACTGCGCGGCGGAAACCTCGGCCAACTGCGCCGATACCGGCGGCAATGCCTGTCCGGTAAGAACCGACCACGCGCCCACGTTCGCGCCGGAGCGCACCACGTAGGCGGGCTCGCCACGCAGCGTCGTCAACACGACCCGCTCAGGCGCCTGTCGCACCACTTCCGGCAGCACGGAAAGTGCCTGCCAACCGCGCGCGTCGGCCAATGCGGGCAGCGTGGCCAACCGCTCCGCTGGCGTCAGCTTCGGGTAGCCGACGAACAGCATCACCATGCCGCTGACGAACCACAGCAACATCAGCAGGCACCCGCCGATGCCCAGCCAGCGATGCGTCAGGTAGGTCCAGCGCCTGGCGGTGGATCGCAACGACATGGCGTGCGTCCTCAGAAGCGATGGTCGAGGCTGAACTCGACGCGCCGGTCCGCGCCCAGCAGCCACTGCGTACTGGTGTAGTACGCCGTGGCGTAGTACGCCTTGTCGAACACGTTGAACACGCGCGCGGTCAGCCGTGTGCGCGGCGCGGCCTGCCAGGTCAGGGCCAGATCGGTGGTGGCGTAACCCGGAAGCTGCAGCGTGTTGGCGTTGTCGGCATATCGCTTGCCCACGTAGCGCACGCCACTGGCCACGCTCCAATCAGGCAGGAACTGCCAGCTCAACCAGACGTTGGCCAAACGTTCGGCCACGTTCGGCGGCACGTTGCCATCACGCGACACGATCACCGCCGGCGTGCCGGTGGCTTCCAGGAAATCCTCGAACCCGGCCTTTAGCACGGTCGCGTTGGCATCCAGCGACCACTGCGGCGCGAAGCTCCAGTTCAACGAAGCTTCGATTCCCTTTGAGGTCTGTGCCCCCACCTGCACGCGACGGTCGGGCTGCAACGGATCACGGCTGAGCAGGCCGGTCTTGCGGATGCGATAGGCCGCCAGCGTCCACTCGCCTCCGTCGAAGGCCTGCTTCATGCCGATCTCGATCTGCTTGCCCTTGGCCAGATCGAACTCGCCGTTGGCCGGGCTGATCATCAGCAGACCACTGACCGGGTCGGCCGCCTGCGAGTACTGCGCGTAGAGGGTCAACGAAGGCTGCACCGCGAAGACCGTGCCCGCGCGCCAGCCGGTGCTGTTGTAGGTCCTGGAGAACGCACGCTCGCCACTGATCAGGTCGTTGCGGTCGATCGTGGCACGGTCGTGGCGCAAGCCAGCGAGCACCGACCAGCGCTCGCTCAGTTCCAGCCGGTCTTCCACGAACAACGCGACCTGTTCGGCGCTGTTGCGGTAGCGCGGCAGGTTGGGGGCATCGCTGCTGAACCCACCGGGCACCGGGTTGAAAGGATCCACCGGCCCCGAGCTGCCCGCATAGGTGTTGTTGGTGTGCTTGAAATGCGCACGGTTGGCATCGAAGCCGACGGCGAAACTGTTCGGCTGACCACCTGCATTGCCCAGCAGGCGCAGCGTGGACGTCAGTCCGGTCTGGTCCTGGTTGTGGGTGATCTGGGTGTTGCCAGAGCGGTCGATCAGGCCCGTGCGCCCGTTGTAGACATAGGCCTCGGCATTGCGCCAGTCGCGCTGGCTGTCGATCTGGTAGACGCGTGTGCGCCACTCCACGTTCCCGTTCGGCGTCCAGGCCGCATCGAGCTGGGTCCAGCGGTCGCGGAAACGGATTACGCTGTCGGCCACGTTGTAGTTCTCGTGGCGCAGCGCATCCAGCTGCCGCCCATCGATCAACGGCGTACCGAAGTAGCGCATCGGCTGCTGGTAGCCCTGCGCATGGGTCAGCGTGAACTGCATGTCCGACCTTGGCTGCCACAACAGGGCGCCGGAGAACGTCGCATCGTTGTTGCGGCCGCGGTCGACCCACCCGCTGCTGTAGTTGCCGCTCACATCCAGCCGGTAGGCCAACTCGGGCGTAAGTGCGCCACCGCTGCCGAAGCCCAGACGCGCAGTGTCCTCACTGCCCAGGGTCACGCCGACCTCATTCTCGATGGCACCGCGCGAAGGCTTCTTCGGCACGATATTGACCACGCCGCCGATGGCGCCATCGCCGTGGATGACCGAGGCCGGCCCGCGCAGCACCTCGATGCGCTCGATAGACCAGGTATCAAACGGAAAGGTGATGCCCACACCACCATACTGGCGCAGGCCGTCGTACAGGCGCATCACCGAAGCGCCATCGGTGAAGCCACGGCTGGACAGCGCACTCAGGCCGTTGCCCGGATGGGGGATGGCACTGATCGCGCCGGCGCGGGTGATCGCGTCGTTGAGATTGGAATCACCGCGCTGTTCCAGCTGCTCGCGTGAAATCACCGTGAGGCTGGCCGGCGTCTGCAGCACGCTCAGCCCGAGCGCCGAACCGGTATTGGCGGTGGAGGACAGCGAACCGCTGCGGGTATCGACCACGCGGACGGTATCCAGGGTTGTCGGAAGTACCGCATCGTCGGCAAGGGCGGGCACGGTGTGCAGCAAGGACACACACAGCGCAGGCAGCGCGGTCCTGCGCAGGCGCGCGGAGTTGGGGTTTGTTTTCATTTGTTCACGGCATGCAAGGCCACCCCGCAATGCAGGGCAGCTCAAGGAGTTCGGGAAACGCGCACGCGGTAGTGCCAGGCCAGGCCTGGCAGCTCGGGATAATCAATCCAAGGGCGTGCGGGCAGGGCTTAGACGGCCATCAAGGCCGGTGGCCCCCGCGCTCCCAATGTACCGCTGATCCGCTGCGGCAATGCCCACACCGAACCGCGCAGCGCACGGCAGACCGGTGCCATCAGCGCCAACAGCAGCAGCGCCGCCACCAACAACGTGATCAGCCTGGCGGCGATCAGGCAGTAATCGCAGTCCACACCCATTTCATGTTCGGCATGTGGATCAGCGGGCGGCTTCTGTGCGGCCTCGCCGTGCTCCATCGCCATCGCGTGATGGTCGTGGTGCCCTTCCATCGCGTGCTGGGTATGTGCGGCGTGGTCCATGGCCGCCACCGGTGCGGCAGTCGCAACGACGTGCCCATGCACCAGCCAGCGGCTCACAAGCGGGGCGAACAGCACCAACAGCATGGCAAGCCATGCCAGGGTCTGGAACCGGTGGTGGAGAACAGAGCGGCGCACCCGGCCATTCTACGAGCCCGGGGCCAACCTTGGACCATGTTCAGGGTTGCCACCCCGGTCCTGCGACATCGTGTCGCAGGCAGTTCCATGCCGATCCTTGTCAGGTGCCGATATCGCCGGAAAGGGACGGAAGGGCGCCTGGTGTGACCGGCCCCTTCCGTCCCCTGGCGGCAACGCTAGAACCGTGCCGGTTGCTGCACAGCGCGTTCCAGGAACATGACGCCCGCCTGCAGGCTGTTGCGGGCGTTCTCCAACCAGCGCTCCGGATCGGCTACCGCGAATCGCTCCTGTGCATCCACATCCCCGGAGTCAGCCAGGTCGGCCAACTGCAGATGGATGTGGTGCTCCACCAGGCTCATCAGTACGGCGAGCTCGGCCGATACCCCGGCGATGCGTTCGGTGAAGCCAGCGTCGTTGCTGTTCAGAGACATGTCCCCTGTTCCTATGCGTTGCGGTGTTGATGGATGGCTTCGAAACGCTCGGCGCACGCAGGCCCACAGAACAGTCTGGCCGGATCGTTTTCGAAGTCTTCGCTGCAGTCCGGGTTGTGGCACTCCCCAGTAGGTTTAAGAGAGGCAACGTTGCCGGCCCGCACTGCGTGCTGGGCCAAGGCGCGTTGCAGGTGGCGCGCTTCCAGTTCCTGCGCTTCGTCGATGGTGTCCGTCATGCCAGTCGTATTTTATCGGGGGGTGGTCGCACCGATTGAGAACGTCGCGACCGTCGTGCGCGGTATCGGCACGGCATCGGACATGCCTACTTCATCGGGTTCGTTTTCAAACATGCGGACTCCTTGTGCATGGCGCCCGGGTCGGGCGTTGAGAGAGGGCGAAGGGCCGTATCGAACGGCACCGGCATCATCGGAAAATGCGTTCTCGCCGGCTGCGACGCATCGTCGCGATGAGGACGATCTGCGACCGTCATCGCAGATCCCTCGCTGACAAGGACGCCATACGAGACCGGGGATGCAAGGTGTCAAAAGGTGTTGCAAAAACAAGCCCGCTCCGACACCATGATGACGTCACCACCTTCCATCACCCACTGGCCGCGTTGCGCCGGACAGCCGCCGCATGTCCCGCGAACAGCGGGCAGCACACAGCACGTTGGCCGCAACCGGCCGCTGTGAACCGAACCACGCTTCAAGGGGACCCCGCCGAATGCAGACACCGCACCCAGTGCAGGACATCGTTCCCGCATTCCTGCAGGCCATGCACGCACACGGCATCGTGCCTGATGCGCGTGGCCGAGATGCACTCAATGCGGACGGCACGCTGGTGCGTTTTCACGTCGAGGGGGATCGCCGCGGCACGCGCAATGGCTGGGCCGTGCTGTTCGGCGACAACGTGCCCGCCGGCGAGTTCGGCAGCTGGCGTACCGGCCTGCGCCAAGGGTGGTGCGCGAAGTCGCCGACCTCCCTGACCGCCGCCGAACAACGTGCGATCCGGCAGCGCCAGGATGCCGCCCGCGCGGAGCGGGAAAGACAGCAGCGCGAGCGCGAGGACGCGGCGGCCAAGGCGGCCAATGTCCTGTGGAACCGTGCAGTGCCTGCCGATGCCAGCCACCCGTATCTTGTGCGCAAGGGCATCCAGGCGCACGGGCTGCGCGTAGCGGCGTGGCCGGTGCGCAACAGCGATGGTCTGGTGTTCCGGCACATCGACAACGCACTGCTGGTCCCGGTGACCAATACCGCGGGCCGAATCGTCTCGCTGCAGGCGATCTTTCCACGCATGGACCTGGCGCTCGGTCGCGACAAGGACTTCCTGGCGGGCGGCCGCAAACAAGGCTGCTTCCATGTGATCGGCAAGCCGCTGTCCGGCCAGACCATCGCCATCGCCGAGGGCTACGCCACGGCGGAATCCATCCATCAGGCGACCGGTTGGTGCGTGGTGGTGGCCTGGGACGCAGGCAATCTCGCCTCGGTCGCACGCGCATGGCGCACCGCCATGCCAGACGCAAGCCTGGTGATCTGCGCCGACAACGACCAATGGACCCGGCAACCGCTGGAAAACCCCGGCGTCACCCAGGCAACGCATGCCGCTGCGGACATCGATGCACGCGTGGTATGGCCGGAGTTCGCCGTTCTGCACGACGAGGATGACCGCCCCACCGACTTCAACGACCTGCATCTGCGCGAAGGCCTGGAGGCATTGCGTGCGCAGCTGATGCCCGCCCCTGCCGCCACCGCCGATGAAGCGGCCACGGAAGATGAGGTGCCAGCAGTGGCCGCCGCGCGCTATCTGGTGCCTGGCAACCTCTCCGCCTTCGACACCTTCACCCCGTTCCCCGACTGCAGCGCGCGTGGCCGGCCGTTGCCGACCGCGCGCAACCTGGCCGAACTGTGCCGGCGCACCGGCGTGATCGTGCGCTACAACGTCATCCGCAAGGATCTGGAGATCCTCGTCCCCGGCCTGCAGACCACCGTGGACAACGCCAAGGAGGTCGCCGCCGGCGAAGTGATGGACTGCATGCACCGCGCCGGCATGGCCGTCGCCAGCTTCGAGACAAACCTGTGCCAGGTGGCCGAGGCCAATCCGTACAACCCGGTCGCCAGCTGGATCACCTCACGGCCATGGGATGGACAATCACGCCTGCAGGCGTTCTTCGACACGGTGCAGGAAGCCCAGCCCACACGCATGGCCGATGGCCGCGTGCTGAAGGAGATCCTGATGCGACGCTGGTTGATCTCCGGCGTTGCCGCCGCATTCGAGCCCGATGGCATGGTCGCCCGCGGCGTACTGACCTTCGTGTCGAAGCAGAACCTGGGCAAGACACGCTGGGCGCGGCAGCTGGCACCGGCCGAGCTGCAGCTGATCGCCGACGGCGTGGTGCTCGACCCCGCCAACAAGGACAGCGTCAAGCAGGTCATTTCCAAGTGGATCGTCGAGCTGGGCGAGGTCGATGCCACGTTCCGCCGCACCGATATCGCCGCCTTGAAGTCATTCATCTCCCGCAGCCATGATGAAATCCGGCGGCCCTACGCGCGCACCGAGTCGCGCTATGCGCGGCGCACGATCCTGTTTGCCAGTGTCAACGACGAACGCTTCCTGCGCGATGCCACCGGCAATACGCGCTGGTGGACCGTGCACGCAGTGGCGCTGGGCGAGCCTGCCCGGATCGACATGCAGCAGGTCTGGGCCGAAGCGCATGCGCTCTATTGCAACGGCGAAACCTGGCATCTGGCGAGTGATGAGCTGGACGCGCTGAACGCCACCAACAGCGAACACGAACCGATCTCGCCGATCGCCGAGCTGATCGACCGTCACTTCGACTGGTCGCTGCCTGCCGAGCAGCGGAGCGTGCCTTATCGCGCCACCGAGATCGCCATTGCCGTGGGCATCGACAAGCCCAACCGCCGGGACGTCAACGAGGCGGCAGCCTACGTGGTCAAGCGCCATGACGTACGCACCAGGCTGATCGGCAAGGAACGGGCGAAAGTGTGGCTGATGCCACCGCGCAGCCGCAGCGTTGCCGAGCACGCCGCCGGGCCGTTCTGATGCCCCGGACCCACGACGGACGTGATGTCGGCAGCGCCAGCGCCGACTGGCGCCTGGACTGCGAGGCACGACACCTGCTGGGGCTGGACGGCTACCACTGCGTCGATGCGCGCGGACGCAGGATGAAGATAGGGCCTCGCCGGCACCGCCAGCAGTACCTTCAGGGCGTGCAGGCAGCACGTGGCCTTGCCGAGCGCGATCGGCTGGCAGCGGCTGCGCTGCGGATATGGGACGCTGCGGCCCCTGTGCCCCCAGCAATGGATGGCAGTAGATGAAAGGTGTTGACTGGAAGGGACTTCAAAGGCAAGATATGGGTAACGGCCACGCCACCTTCCAGGAGCCCAGCCATGCCTCGCGCCCGCCTGCACGCCTTCGAAGGCGAACAGCTGACCGTGCAGCAGATCCATCAACGCGTACCGGTTCTATCGCAACGGACCATCCGCGACCACCTCGCCGCCGGCCGCCGCACGTCCACGGCCATGCTGTGCTTCGACCCGATCGCCGCCGCAGCACGCGGCGGCCGCATCACCCAGCGCATCCTGCGCGCCCGCAGCACCACCGGCAGCGATTGCTGACTGCTGCCGCGCCTGCGCATTCCCCAAGGAGTACTTACCGCATGATCCCCGCCTCGCTCGACAGCAGCCAGCGCATGATCGCCGACACGTTGGCCGCATTCCGCTGCGGTTCCGCCTTTGGCAGCGTGCCGCTGCGATCCGCCCCGTTGACGCGGCCACCGCTCTACATCGGCATCGCCGGTGGCAAGGGCGTGGGCAAGGACACCCTCGCCAACGGCCTGGCCTCCGCGCTGGCCCTGCGCTGCGACACCTTTGCGGCCCCGGCGCGGCCAAGTGCCAGCGCCGGATGTCGTCGCGAGCATGTCCATCCGGAGCTGTGGGTGCGCTCGTTGTTCTCCCGCCTGCCCGAAGGCGGTCTGGTTCCCGATGTCCATTCCGCTGACGAGGCCCGCGCCATCTGCCGCCAGGGCGGCATTGTGATCCGCATCACCCGCCCCGGCCACGACAGCGTGGACCTGCATGCCAGCGGCCAGCCGCTGCCCGCCGCGCTGATCGATTTCGAGCTGCACAACGACCGCAGCGCGGCCGATCTGGTGCGCACGGCACTGGACCAGTTGATGTGCCGTGGCGTGATCTGAACGGCCTGCCGGAACCGCCGCCGTGCGACGGGCCGGTCCGTTGCTTTCTTCATCCATAAAGCAGGTTCCGGCCCATCATCGGCGAAAATGATGTAAGGTCGTCCCCCATCAATGACGGCACCTGCCGTCACCCTGCATCCCCAACCGCTTTCGCAAAGAGGAAATGTCATGGAGGTCGAACAGTTCACGTCGACACGCCAGAAGGCCATCGCGTTGTTCAAGTCGCAGCCCAAGGGTGGCAAGGACATCGTGAGTCTGGATGCGATCTTCATTTCGCTGTGCTCGCTGGCCAGCGCCCAGCCCAAGGCTACTGCCGCCAAGCAGGCACGTACCACCGCCCGCCCCGGCAACCAGCAGCCCCCCGCTCCGTGGTTCATCGAGACGCTGGCCGCGCTCAAGGGCAAGGGCGAGTCGATCACCGTGGCGCGCTTCCTGATGTTCGCCAACCGTTTCCCGGTCAAGCGCATGGACCAGGTCAATGCAGCCCGCTGGCTGCGTGATGCCGGCTACATTCCGCGCAAGACCGGCGGCAACCTGGTGTTCGACCTTTGACCCAGCACCACCTGCAGTCCTGAAGCCCCGGCATCGTCCGGGGCTTTTTCGTTTCAGGCACCCAAGCGCCCGGCAAGAGCATCAACACCATGGCCGTCCTCACCTTGTACCTGCCGTCCCCTATTGCCCTGTCTCCGTTTCCAGCAGGTGAGGACAAGGAGTACGGGAGAACCAGCGAAACCACAGGCAAGGCCGGATGGCGTGACAGGGCCGCATCGCAAACCTGCGCATGCAGGTACTCGCCGGTCCTCGCGCACGCATCTGAATGCCTTCAGTCGCAAGCGCCGAAAGTAGATGAAAGGTGTTGACGTGATCGACGGGATGGCAACAGTGGATACCAATGCCACTGACCAACCTTGCCATGAACGCCCTGCCCGACAGCATCCAGACCCTTGCCGAGGTCATCGGCGAATCCGCAGCCCTCACGCTGGTGCGTGCATGGCCGCCGACCACCTCCAGCACCACCGGACGCCACCGCGTCATCGTCTACGTACCCTCCACCCTGCCCGATCAGCATCGACTGATCGACATTCTTGGCCTGGAGATGGCCCAGCGCCTGGTCGCGCACTTCGGCGGTGAGTTGCTGTTCCTGGCGTCCTGCTTCGCCGCCAGTGCACATGAGCGCCGCGAGCAGATCGCCCGGGCGGTAGCCAGCGGCATGCCCCGCGAGCACGTCGCGCAGGAGTTCGGTGTATCGCAGACCACCATCAAGCGCGCCGTGCGCGGTGCCCGCTCCACCCCGGTCCCGGCCGTCCATCCTGCACTGCTGAAGGGATACGCACGCGCATGAACGAGAGCGAGCTGCTGGCCGGCGTGCCGGACTGGGCCAAGTACCTGGGCGGCACGTCCGGGGTATTGATTGCAGTCTCGTTGTGGCTGCGGCAATGGTTGTCGTCGGCCAAGGTCGACCGCACCGCCGATGAAGCCACCAGCAACACCCTGCGCACCCTGCAGGAACAGCTGGCTGCGGAACGCACACGCGCAGATGGGCTGATGCACGAGCGCGAAGCCATGGCCCAGGAGATCGGCCAGCTGCGTGGTGAAGTCAGCGCCCTGCGCGCACAGATCGCCCAGCAGAGCGTGCAGATCGATGCGCTGCTGGACCTGGTGCGTAAACGGTCGGGAGCAGCCGCATGACCGCCGCCGCAGCGAGCGCCCTCGGCGGCGCCAACGTGGCCGCGTTCCTGGACATGCTGGCCGTATCCGAAGGCACCGACATTCCCGGCCAGCGCTCCCGCAATCGTGGCTACGACGTGATCGTCGGCGGCCAGCTGTTCAACGACCATCGCGACCATCCACGCGTACTGGTGTCGCTGCCGCGCTACGGCATCAAGTCCAGCGCCGCCGGCCGCTACCAGTTCCTGCGCAGCACCTGGGACGACCTGCGTGCACGCCTGGACCTGCCGGACTTCGGCCCGGTATCGCAGGACCGCGCCGCAGTAGCGCTGCTCAAGCAATGCGGTGCCTACGATCTGATCCGCCTGGGCCGATTCGATGCTGCTGTCGCCGCCGCCCGGCGCATCTGGGCGTCGCTGCCGGGCGCCGGCTACGGGCAGAAGGAGCATGCGCTGGAAACGCTGCGCGCCTCCTATCGCGCCGCTGGCGGGCTCCTGCAGTGATGCCGATACCGCTGAGGCTGCGCATCGTGCTGCTGGGCCTGGTTGCCAGCCACGCGTGCTGCGCCTGGCTGGGCTGGGAGATGCGCGACCGCAACGCGGGTCTCGCCGCCATGCGCGTACAGGCCGCGCAGGAGACCGGTCGTGCCGACACCGCGCTCGTCGCGCGCCAGCAGGACCAGACCAACGCACAGGCCGGTGCACAGGCTGAATCACAGCACTTGGCCTTGCAGTCCGTGCGCACCCAGCAGTTCACCACCCTGCAACAGGACATCGACACCCATGCCAAGAACCCTGGCCGCGACCGCGGCGATGCTGATGCTGAGTTCGTGCGCATCTGGCGCGAAGCCAACGCCGGCCACCCTCTTCGTCCCTGATCTCAGCATCGCACCGGCACAACTGCGCGCGCCGCAGGAACTGCCCGATCTGCAGGCTGCCGACGACGACGCGCTGCTGCGCAACCACGTCGCCGTGGCGCGCCAGTACCACGAACTGGCCGACCAGATGCGCGCTCTGCTGTGCAGCCTCGGCAGCCAGCACGGCTTCATCATCAATGGTGCACCACCGCTGACGCCTGCCGGCTGCATCCCCGCGGGCAACACCAGACATCGCGGCCCACACGAGCACTGAGCGGGCCAGTCACGGCCACGCGTGCAATGCCCCGCGCCCGGGGCAATGGCAACACTGCTTGCAGAAAGCGCGTGCTGCGGCCAGTCGCGTTCTTCCTTCCATTCATCGCATGAGCTGACATGGCAACCGATACCCCTTCCTCCACCCTCGACGCGCTGCACGCCGCCATCGAAGCGGCGATCCGAGCACGCTTTGCGGACTTCGCCACCGTCGAGTTCTATCGCGACGCCAACAGTGGTGCGCCGCCCACGCCCGCCTGCCTGCTGGCGATGAACCGCTGTGATCGCGGCAAGGACAGCGATGATGGCAGCGGCCAACTGCAGGCCGTGCTGCGCTTTGAAGCACGCATCTCCGTGCAGTCCGCGGCAGCCGATTCTGCCCTGCAGCTGCGCCGGATCGCTGTAAACCTCGCCACCTGGCTGCATCAGCTCGGCCGCTTTCCGGGTGCGCCCAGTGGCGCGATCGAGGTAATCGCAGCGCTGCCCGAGGATGCCGCAGCGGCGCAGCCCGACCTGCGCACGTGGATCGTGGAATGGTCAGTGCCCCTCGCGCTGGGCGGCATTGCCTGGGAGGACGGCGATGGCGTGGTACCGCACGCGTCCTACAGCTTCGCACCGGAGATCGGCCGGGCCCATGAGCGGCGCTACCAGCCACTCGCGGAGGACACACCATGAGCGCCGAACACGCCCGGCTGATCGGCAACCTGTTGATGATCGGCGTCGTGCGCGAACTTGATGAAGCCGGCGGCCGCGTGCGCGTCGATGCTGACGGCATGCTCACCGATTGGATTCCCTGGCTGGAACGCCGTGCGGGACCAGGCGTGCGCAGCTGGTGCGCACCGGAGCCCGGCGAACAGGTGGTGCTGGCATGCCCGTATGGCGACCCCGGCCAGGCCCTGGTGCTCGGCAGCCTGTACCAGGATCGCTTTCCCGCACCGGCCGACACACGCCAGCTGCAGCGCACGCAGTACGCCGACGGCAGCCTCGTCGAGTACGACCGCGAAACCACCACGCTGACCATCACCGTTGGCAGCGGCAAGGTCATCGTCAACTGCGCAAACGCGGAAGTGCATGCCAGCGAATCGGTGTTGCTCGACACGCCGGCGCTCAAGGCCACCGGCGATCTGGACGTCACCGGTGCGATCACAGCGGGCAAGGACATCAGCACATCGGCCGACGTCAAAGCCGGCGCCATCAGCCTGAAGTCGCACAAACACACCGCCCAGGGCCCGACCGCACCCACCACGCCTGCACAGCAGTGATGGGCCATCGCTGCAATGCCCTGAAAACCCGTACTCCACGACGATAGAGACCATGCGAGGAATCGACGCCAACACCGGCAAATCCCTGGATGGGCTGGCCCATCTGCACCAGTCCGTGCGTGACGTTCTCACCACACCCCTTGGCTCCCGCGTCCTGCGTCGCGAGTACGGCTCGCGCATCTTCGAACTGATCGATGCGCCGACCAACCGCTCCCTGCGCATGGACCTGATCGCGGCCACCGTCGACGCACTCGCGCGATGGGAACCGCGTCTCCACGTCGAGAACGTCGACGTCTCCCTCCCCGCCCCCGGCGTGATGATCCTGGCAGTGACCGGGATTCACCTGCCGGATGGCGAGGCCATCACCATCGAAGGAATCGAGGTTCGCTAACCGTGGCATCCGGCTCGTTCACCAGTGTCAATCTCTCCCAGCTGCCAGCCCCGGCGGTCATCGAAGTGCTCGATTTCGAAGCCATGTTCGATGAGTCGCTGACGGCATTGCAGGCCCTGGACCCCACGTTCGACGCGCTGCTGCCGTCGGACCCCGCCTTCAAGATTCTCGAAGTCTGCACCTACCTGCGCCTGCTCGATCGACAGCGCGTCAACGATGCCGCGCGCGGTGTCATGCTCGCCTATGCGGTGGGCAGCGACCTGGATCAGCTGGCGGCAATCTTCGGCATCACACGCCTGGTGCTCGATCCGGGCAAGCCACAGGAAGGCATCCTTCCCCGCTACGAGAACGACGAGGACTTCCGTCGCCGCATCCAGCTCGGGCCGGAAGGCTTCAGCGTGGCAGGACCGGAAGGTGCCTATGTGTTCCATGCGCTGAGCGCGGATCCGCGCGTGCTGGACGCCAGCGCTACCAGCAGCACGCCTGGTGAAGTAGTGGTATCGGTGCTGTCGCGTGAAGCCGACGGCACCGCCACCCAGGGCTTGCTCGACGTGGTGGAGGCGAAGCTGAGCGCGGATGACGTGCGCCCGTTGACCGATCACGTGCTGGTAAAACCGGCGACAGTCATCAAGTACGCTGTCGCCGCTACGCTGTACACCTTCGCTGGACCCGACTCGCAGGTCGTGCTGGCCGAAGCGCGCACACGCCTGGACCGCTACATCGTCGAATCGCATCGGCTTGGCCGCGACGTGACCCGCTCCGGGCTGTTCGCTGCACTGCATGCCGAAGGCGTACAGCGCGTGGTGATCGACAGCCCCGCCGCGGACGTGGTGGTGGACCGCACCCAGGCCACGTACTGCACCGCCGTCACGCTGGCGCATGGTGGCAACGATGAGTGAGGCCACCACGCGCCTGGTCAATGCGCGTCTGCGTGGCGCGGTTGATGGGAAGAACCAGGTATTCCGCCATCCCGGCGGCATGCTGGCAACGGTGCAGGCCGTGTATCTCACGGATGCGCAGGGACGCCGGCGCCTGAACGACGCTTCCGTCAGCGGTAGCGCGGTCACGCTCGCAACCGCACCTTCCCCTGGCGGGATCATCGACGGCGACGCACAGGTCCGCGTGCCGGCCTCAGCCAACCTGCTGCCGCCCAATGCCACCCAGGCCGAGCGTGCATTGTCGCAGGCGATCATTGCCCGCCCGCTGCCGGTGGACATCACCGCCCTGTGGGACGCCGATCGCTGCCCGGCCGCGTTGCTGCCCTGGCTGGCATGGGCGCTCTCGGTGGACGAATGGAAGGCGTACTGGCCCGAACCGGTCAAACGCGCCCGCGTGCGTGCGGCGATCGCCATCCAGCGCCGCAAGGGCACGGCGGGCAGCGTCCGCGATGTGGTTGCTGCGTTCGGTGGTTCTGTACTGATCCGCGAGTGGTGGCAGCTGCAACCGAAGGGACCACCGCACACCTTCGAAGCGGTGATGACCATCGCCAACCAGGGCGGCACGTCGGCCACCGCCATGTTCGTCGACGACGTCATCGGCGAGATCACCCGCACCAAGCCGGTGCGATCGCACTTCACCTTCACCCAGGGCATGCAGGCCGACGCAGCAATCGGCGCGCTTGCAGCCGCACACGCCACGGCCTTCCGCCGCATCCAACTGATCGGAGAGTAAACCCCGCATGCGATTGAAAATCACCGACGCCGGCTTCGCCAAGCTGGTCAATCCGCCGAACACCGGCACCAATGCCGTTCTGATCACCCAGATCGGCCTGACATCCACGGCATTCGCACCTTCGGGCGACCTGACCGCGCTGCCAGGCGAGATCAAACGGGTCGCGACCTTCGGCGGCCAGGCCGTGGGCGATGACACGCTGCACGTGACCATCCGCGACGACAGTGCCACCGCCTATTCGCTGCGCGGATTCGGCCTGTACCTGGCTGACGGCACGCTGTTCGCCACTTACGGCCAGACCGATCCGATCCTGGAAAAATCGGCTGCGTCGATGCTGCTGCTGGCCACTGATGCGCGTTTCACCGACGTGGACATCACGCAGATCCAGTTCGGCAACGCCGAGTTCATCTACCCGCCGGCCACCACCGAGGTGCTGGGTGTGGTCGAGCTGGCCACCAACACCGAAGCGGAAGACGCGGCTGACACCCAGCGCGCGGTGACTCCGCGCGGCCTGCGTGCATTCACCGACAAGCGCTTTGGTGCTGCCGCGCCCACTGCACTGGCCAGGACCTTGCTGTCTGCCGTAACCACGGCCGCCGCACGCACCGCGTTGGAGCTGAAGGGTGCCGCACTGAAGGACACTGGCCATGGCAACGGCTTGGATGCCGATACCCTGGATGGCAAGCACGCATCCGCGTTCGCCCTGGCGGGTGACTTCGCTACTGTCGGCCACAAGCATGTCATCGCGGATGTGACCGGGCTGCAGGGAGTGTTGGATGCCAAGGCGTCGAAAGGCGCGAACACCTTCACCGACCAGCAGTTTGTTGCGGGCACCTATCCGCTGGTGGGCTTTGGTGCCCAGGGCGCGGAGCAATCGTTCATCGGTGGCTGGGGCAACGCAGGCCTGTGGCGGGTGTGGAGCACTGATCGCGCGGCCAGCAGCGAAATCACCATCAAGCACGGCGATACGCCACGCTGGAACGGCTCGGCGATGTGGCATGCCGGCAACTTTGCGCCGGACACCAAAATGGACAAGACCGGAGGTACGTTCACTGGCCACGTCGCAGTGAACGGAAACTCGCTGCGCTCGTATGGCTGGAACGGCGTCGCCAACGATGGCGTGCTAGTGCTGGGTGATACCAGTTCGTACATCTTCAAGAATGGCTCCAACTTCACGTTCGCCAATTCGGCGGGTGGCTATACCACCACGCTCAATGCCGGTGGCTCGATCTGGACGAGCGGTAACTTCGACCCGGCGGCGAAGGTGAATAAGGGTGGCGATACGATGACTGGCGGCCTGTCAATCAGCCTCGCCGGAGCGCAGATGCCAACTGGCTATTTGTACCGATCATCGGACGGTCGATTCAGCGTCCGCGCAGCTACGGACAGCGGTTCGGTTGGTAGCTTCTACGCCTTCACGGCGTCCGGAATGTTCGAAGCTCTGAACGGCGGCGGCTCCTTCGCGGGTACTGTTTCCTCGCAGGTGAACCCAGGTGCGTCGAGTGCGTTTATCGCCAACTGCTCAACACTCGGATCGCAGCAGGGCGCATATGCCGTGTACCAGTCGGGTGTACGCCAATGGCAACTTGGGATTGAAAGCGACCGCTCCTTCAAGATCTGGTCGTACAACGACGATGGGACGTACCTCACCGACGCTATTGTTCTGTCGCGAAACGGGTCGTTGCGTACAACTGGAGGTTTCGATTTTGGTTCGTCGCGGAAACTGAAGAGCATCGACGGCCCCGTGCCCTACGGTCTTGCTGCCGTCGAGCGCATGGAACTGGCTGCCGGCCACTACAAGCCCGAATACAACAACGACGGTCGTCGTCGCCTGTTCTTCGTTGCCGAGCAGCTGGCCGAGCTGGTGCCCGAAGCCGTCGACCTGAAAGGCGTTGAATTCAATGGCGAACGCGTCGCCTCGATCAAGCTCGACCAGCTGCTTCCGGTCATGGCCAAAGCCATCCAGGAACTGGCAGCCGAGGTCCGCGCGCTGAAGGCGGAGCGCTGACATGGCCAGTGGCTACCGCTCTGCAGGCGTCGACTTCGACGACCTGTTCGATGCCTACGTGGAAGGACCTGTCGCCCAGGACTCGGGCCGTCGCGTAGGCGGCACCGACCTCAGCCGCCGCTATGCCCACATCCAGTACGGCAGCAAACGTGCCGATGTGGGCCACCGGGTCAACGGCATGGACGTCTCCAACCTGTGGGCCGCACGCGGCAGCGCGACCTACCGATTGCCGTTCCATGGCAAGGGCTACTCGGCAAGCAACGGCGCCAAGACCAACTCCACCGGCACCGTGTCGGCAACCGTCTCGATCCAGATGTATGCCGACGGGACCTACGCCATCCGCAGCGGCGTCGCCGGCGGCGGCAATGGTGGAAGTTCGACGGTGGCGTCTGGCCAGTGGCTTCCGGCGGGTGCCAACGCTTCCGAGTACGAGATCCAGATCACCGGTTCCTCGCCCACGAAGGCGTCCTTCAGCACCAGCGCTCCGTCCTTCGTACCGGCGTCGAACTCACCGTCGGCAGGCGTCTCCATCAGCGTCCCAGCCAGGTCCGCCAACTACGAATCGGACAACGTCAGCATTTCCGTCGCGCTGCGTCGTGCCGGTGGCAATGCCCAGGTCTCCAGCTTCAGCGCCAGCGTCAGCGCCTCCGGCTGGGTCTGATCGATCACCGGGCCACCGCTGCAATTATCGCGGCGCCCGCCTTTTCCGAAGATATACCCGTCGCCTGCATCTGCAGGCACACCACCACACCGAGGAACCTCTCCGAATGACCGAATTTCTCCACGGCGTACAGGTCGTCAACATCGACACCGGTGCGCGCTCGATCGCTGTTGCATCCACCAGCGTCATCGGCATCGTCGGCACTGCGCCGCTGGCCGACGCCGACGCTTTCCCCATCAACACGCCTGTCCTGGTCACCTCGCAGTCGCAGGCCGCCAAGCTGTCGGCCAAGACCGGCACCGAAGCCGGCACGCTGCCCGGCGCACTGGATGCGATCTTCGACCAGTCGTCGGCCGTCGTGGTGGTGATCCGCGTCGAGAACGGCGCCAACGAAAGCGCTACCCTGGCCAACGTGCTCGGCGGCGTGAACGCACAGACCGGCGCGTACTCCGGCGTGCATGCACTGCTGGCTGCCAAGTCCATCGTCGGCGTGAAGCCGCGCATCCTGGTCGCCCCGGGCTTCACCCACCTGCACCCGGCCGATCCGGCCAGTCCGGACACTGTCCTGGCCAACCCGGTCGTGGCCGAGCTGCTCGGCATCGCCGACAAGCTGCGCGCCATCATCATCAAGGATGGCCCGAACAGCAACGACGATGCGGCCAAGTCCACCACCGCACTGACTGGTTCCAAGCGTGTCTACGTGGTCGATCCGGCCGTGCTGGTGCAGCAGGGTGAAGCGATCGTCAGCCGTTACGCCTCCGGTGCCGTGGCCGGTGCCATCGCCCGCAGCGACAACGAACGCGGCTGGTGGGCATCGCCGTCCAACCAGGAGCTGTACGGCATCGTCGGCACCGCTCGTGCGATCGACTTCGGCCTGTCCGATGCGACCAGCCGCGCCAACCTGCTGAACCAGGCCAACGTAGCGACCATCATCCGCGAAGGTGGCTTCCGCCTGTGGGGCAACCGCACCGCCAGCATCGATCCGAAGTGGCAGTTCCTGTGCGTGGTGCGCACCGCCGACATCATCGCCGACAGCCTGGAGGCTGCCCACCTGTGGGCCGTCGACCGCGGCATCAGCAAGACCTACGTCGATGACGTGCGCGAGGGCGTCAATGCCTTCCTGCGTGGCCTGAAGACGCAGGGCGCGATCCTCGGTGGCAACTGCTGGATCGACCCTGAACTGAACGCAGCGGACAGCGTGGCCGATGGCCGCTTCTACTGGGACTTCGACTTCACCCCGACCTACCCGGGTGAGCAGCTGACCTTCCGCATGCACATGAACAACAACTACGTCTCGGAGATCTTCTAAGCATGGCGCGCAAGATCCGCAAGAACTTCAACTTCTACGTCGACGGCAAGGGTTTTGCTGGCAGCGTAATGTCCTTCACCGCTCCCAAGCTGTCGCTGAAGACCGAGGACTTCCAGGCCGGCGGCATGCTCGCCCCGACGGAAATCGTGCTCGGCCACGACAAGCTGACCGCCGAGGTCACCTTCGCCTCCGATGACGCGGAGATCATGTCCAAGTTCCACGTCATCGAGAGCAAGGAGTATGGCTTCACCGCCCGCGAGGCGCTGGAAGCCGACGATGGCTCGGTCACTTCGGTCGTGCACAACATGCGCGGCAAGGTGAAGACCCTCGACCGCGGCGAAACCAAGGTCGGCGAAAAGGGCACGGTCAAGGTCTCCCTGGCACTGAGCTACTACAAGCTGACCCATGGCGTGCAGGTCGTGCAGGAGATCGACGTGACCAACATGATCGCCCGCCAGGGCGGCGTGGACGCACTCGCCGGCATCCGCGGCGCCCTGGGCATCTGATCCCCGGCACCGCCTCGACGTACACGGGGGCGCACAGCGCCCCCGGATCCACTGCAACTCCATCGACATTCGGGAACACAGCCATGTCCAGCAAGACCAAGACCACCACCGACACCGTCATCGAACGCGACGGCTATGCCGAAATCACCCTCTCCCGCCCGCGCCAGGTCAATGGCGTGGACACCGCCGTGCTGCGCATGCGCGAACCGACCGTGGAAGACATGGAGCGCTACCAGGACGACAAGGGCACCGACGCCCAGCGCGAGGTGCGCATGATCGCCAACCTGTGCGAGATCGCACCGGATGACGTGCGCAAGATGCCGCTGCGCGACTACGCCCGCCTGCAGGCTGGCGTCGCGCTTTTTACCACCTGACCCTGCCGCAGATCAGGCAGGGAGCGCTCGCCCTGGCCGGCCATACCGGCTGGGGCCTGCGCGAGATCATGACGCTGCGGGTGTCGAAATTCATCTGGTGGATACAGGGATTGCCGGTACATGGCGAGTAACGTTCAAACGACAACGATCACGATCGGCGGCTCGGTTTCCCGATCGTTGCAGGACGCACTGTCCTTCAGCAACGATGGCCTGAAGCGCCTCGGAGATGAAGCCGACAAGCTCGAGCGCAAGCTCAATGTCATGGGCAGGTCGAGCAACCAGTTCGCCCGCATGCGTGCCGAGGCCGATGCGTTGCGCGCTTCCCAGGAAGCGTTGCAGCGGATCGAAGACAAGCGCACGGCGAATCTTGAGAAGCGCGAAAAGCTGGGCTCGGCGTTTGGCGATGCGCGCGGCATGCTCGGCAGCGCCATCACCACGCTGGCCAAGCCGGTGGAGAACGCCGCCGGCTTCGCGCGCGAGAACCAGGCCATCGGCAACGCCGCCAACCTGACCCGCGCCCAGGTCGCTGCGCTGGGCCAGACCATCCTTGCCGAATCCAGCCGTACCCACCAAGGCGCGGGCGAACTGCAGCGCGCGGTCAGCCAGCTGGTCGCCGCAGGCCTGGATGCGCAGACCGCACAATCCAGCCTGAGCGCGATCGGCCGCACCACCACCGCTACCGGCGAGAGCATCGACGACGTCACGTTGGCGGCGTCGGGCCTGCAGCAGGCGCTGAAGATCAATCCGGCCGGCCTGCAATCGGCGCTTGATGTGCTGGTGGTGGCAGGCAAGAACGGTGGCCTGGGCCTGAAGGACGTGGCCGGTGCATTGCCGGTGCTCGGCAACGCATTCCAGTCGCTGCAGATGCACGGCAACGCCGCCGCCGCCACCATGGGCGCTGCGCTGGATGTCGCCCGGCAAGGCGCCGGTGGTGCCGACGAAGCGGCCGGCAACATGCAGCGCTTCATGGCCAGCATCCTCTCGCCCGACCTGCAGGCACGCGCCAAGAAGGGCTTCAAGCTGGACCTGCGCAGGATCATCAGCGAAGCGCAGAGCAGCGGTGGCAATCCGTTCGACGCGGCGATGCAGGCGATCATGCAGGCCACCGCCGGTGACCAGACGAAGATCGGCAAGCTGTTCGGCGATGCACAGGCGCAGAACTTCGTGCGTCCGATGATCCAGAACTGGGATGAGTACATCCGCATCCGCGACAAGGCGCTCAACAGCTCGGCGGGCACCACCGACAGCGGCTTCGCGGCCAAGCTGCAGACCGACCCGGAAAGGATCGAAGGCGCCAGGATCGCCGTGGACAACCTGTCCAAGGCCTTCGGTGCCGCGCTGCTGCCGGCCGTGGGTGAGGCGGCGGTGAAGCTGACCGAACTGCTGAACGGCGTTGCGTCGTTCGTGCAGGAAAACCCGAAGCTGATCGCCAATACCACCCAGGTCGTAGTCGGCCTGATGGGCATGCGCACTGCGGTGCTCGGCGTGCGCTATGCGTGGACGTTCCTGCAGGGCCCGATCCTGGCGGTGCAGAAGGCCTTCGAGCTGTTCCGCGGCGGCAGCCTGCTGGCGCAGATGGGGCAGTTCGGTCCGACGGCAATGCGCTTGGCATCCGGGTTCCGCGTGGTCGCGACCGCCGTCGGTGCCATCGGCGGCGGTCCGATCGCCATCGCCATCGCCGCCATCACCGCCGGCGCACTGCTGGTGCGCAAGTACTGGGAGCCGATCAAGGCCTTCCTCGGTGGCGTCTGGGATGGCCTCAGCGGCGCAGGAACCGCCGCCATGGGCGAACTGATGCGCGCCGTCGAGCCGCTGCGCCCGGCATGGGAAGCGGTCGGCGGGCTGCTGGGCCAGGCATGGGACTGGCTCTCCAAAATGCTGGCTCCCGCGCAGTACACCGGCAACGAACTTTCGCGCGTAGCGGAGATCGGCAGCTTCGTCGGCACGGTGCTCATGGAAGGCCTGCGCATGAATATCCAGCTCATCGGCGGCCTGATCCAGTACGTCGTCTGGATGGGCAGCGTGTATACGACCGTGGCCAGCGCGATCGGAGACGGAATGAGCATGACATGGACGTTGATCAAGTCCGGCGCCGAATTCCTGTTCGACTGGCTTGCCGAAAAGCTGGAGTTCCTCGCACCGTACATCGAGAAGCTGATGGGCTTCGTCGGCGGCGGGCTGGGCAAGGTCAGCGAACTCGTCGGCAAGGGCATGGACTTCGGGAAAGAGGTGCTTGCTGGCGGTGCTGATGCAGTCGGCAGTGGCATGGTGGCGTACACCAACATGCGCGCCAACGGCAGAGGGGGCTTGGATGACGCCGCGGGCTTGGCCAAGGACGTAGCCACCTTCGATGCGCCGGGCGCCGGCAAGCGATGGGCTGGTATCGGCGATGCTGCTAAAGGCCGCCCAGCCCCCCCGATGCCCTCTGCCACCGCACGCACCCCCACCACCGTGCAGCAGCAACAGACCAACAACATCACCATCCACCAGCAACCGGGTGAATCCAGCGAGGCGCTGGCACGGCGTACCGCCAACGCGCTGCAGCACCAGCAGGCCGTGCAGGCCCGCGCCACCCTGGGAGACAGGAACTAAGCATGAAGCGCGAGTTCGTAACCGGCGCAGTAGACAAGCTGCTGTCGCAATTCAAGGGCAATGATTCCGGCAACGCGCCGGTGCTGCTGATGCTGGGCGGCTTCAAGTTCAGCCTCAACACGGCCGTATTCCAGCAGATCCAGCAGTCCAACGATTTCCGCTGGCAGGCCCAGGATCGCGTCGGGCAGATGCCTGCACTGCAGTACACCGGCCCGGGCTCGGCCACCATGACACTGCCAGGCGTTGTCTACCCGCTGTTCCGTGGCGCTGGCAACGAGATGTCGCAACTGCGCAAGCTGGCCAGCCAGGGAAAACCGCAGCGTCTGCTGACCGGCAAGGGCGGCAATCTGGGTCTGTGGGTCATCGAGAAAATCGACGTCACCTCCAGCGAATTCACAGTCGACAGCCAGATCCAGAAGCAGGACTTCACACTCACTCTCCGGAAGCACAGCGATGGCACGAACGTATAACACCCGCGATGGCGATGTCGTCGACCGCGTTGCCTACGCGCACTATGGCGAGCAATCGCCGGCGATCCTGCGCGCGGTGTTCGATGCCAACCCCGGCCTGGCCGCGCGCGGCCCGGTGCTCACTGCTGGCGTGGCGATTGTCCTGCCGGACGTGCAGCGCCCCGCCAAGGAACGCAAGGGGGTATCACTATGGGATTGAACATCGCACCTGCGTTCCGCGTGGTGGCCAACAGCCAGGACATCACCGACAAGATCATGTCGCGCTTCAAATCACTGCGCATCACCGACGAGACCGGCAACAGCTCGGACACGTTGGAGCTGCAGTTGGCCGACCACGATCCGAACGATCCGATCCAGCTGCCGCCGGTGGGGGCGGAGCTGGAGGCCTTCATCGGCTACGACGGCGAGGTGCGGCGCATGGGCCTGTACGTCTGCGACGAGGTGGAGATTTCAGGCTATCCCGGCAGCATGACCCTGCGCGCACGCGCCGCACCATTCGAAACCAGCAAAGGCGGCAAGAACGATCTGCAGACGCAGAAAACGCGCACATGGAAAAAGGGCACGACGATCGGCGACATGGTCAAGCGGATGGCCGCCGAACACGGCCTGACCGCTGCGGTAAGTGCGTCGCTGGCATCCATCGTGCTGCCGCTGACGGTGCAATCGCAGGAGTCGGACATGAACCTGCTGCTGCGCTTGGCCAAACAGCACGACGCCATCGCCAAACCGGGCGGCGGCCGGCTGATGCTGGTCAAACGTGGCGAATCGACCACCGCCAGTGGCGAACGCATTCCGGAGGTGACCCTTACGCCGGCCGATGGCAGCAGCTACCGCGTCACCATCGCCGCCCGCGACGATGCCGGCACCACCATCGCCTACTACCGCGATGTGCGTGGCGCGCAGCGCCAGGAAGTGAAGGTGGGCAGCGGCGAACCGATCGTGCGCCTGCGCATGGCCTATGCCGACCGCGAAACCGCCGAAGCCGCAGCGCGCGCCAAGCACCGCGAGCAAGCGCGGCAGACGCGTACGCTGAGCTACAGCCTTCCAGGCCGCGAGACGCTGATGGCCGAGGCTACGGTGATCATGCAGGGCTTTCGCGATGGCGTGGATGGCGAGTGGCTGGTCAAGCGCGCCGAGCACAGCATCGGCAGCGACGGCTATCGCACCAGCATCGAGTGCGAGCAACCCAACAGCGCCGAAGCCGTGAAGGCGGCCAGCACCGCAGCGGTCAAGCAGACCCCGCAGGTGGGCAGCGAAGTGTAGATCCACGCCATGCGTGGATGCTCTTCGCGCATCAGCTCACGTACTGCGCTTGGCCATTACCGAACGACCAGTTCTCCTTCTTCACTTCCACCAGATTGATGAACACATCCTCGCGGCGGATCCCCACCGCCGCGTGCAGGCCATCGGCAATACCGGCATACAGCGCCTTCTTCTGCTCCAACGTGCGCCCTTCGTTCCAGGTGATCTGGATGCAGATGAAGTCATCGGTGCGGGCGATGCCCAGGTAGCCCGGGTCGTACACGAGCGTGCCGGCGTCGTGCTCCTGGAAGATCTGGAAGCGATCGTTTTCCGGCACGCCGACGGCACGCATGGCCTGGTAGATCGCTTCGCCGACACGCTGGCGATACTCGACGGATTTACCTTTGCGAAGATCGATACGGGCGAGCGGCATGGTGGCACTCCAGGGATGGGAAGGGGCGCGGCAATGGGCCGAGATTACGCCCGCCGAGGGCGGCGGGACAGCGCACGGATGGAACCCTCTGCTTCCATCCATGGCATGCGCCGCGCGGGGGCTGCACGGCGTTCGGGTGTCGCAACACACAGAACGGGGAACACTTGATGTGTCTGGGTATTGTTGCGAACGTTCCCTCGTCCTCGAGCTTCAGCACGCGGCACAGCATGTATGCGTTGACGGGTATACCGATCAGCAGATCGGCGACTTCCATCGAAACGCTCTGCTGCTGGCCGCACGCCAGATCGCGCACGCCGCGCATGCAGACCTCGGCGATGCGATCACCGCCGTGGCAAACAAGTCCGGGTAAATCGCAGGCAACAAAAAAGCCCCCATCGCTGGAGGCTTTTTTCGTTCTGCAACATGGTGGGCGGTACAGGGATCGAACCTGTGACCCTTGCCGTGTGAAGGCAATGCTCTACCGCTGAGCTAACCGCCCGGTGTGTTGCTGAGCCGCTCATTATAGGGCGGTTTTTCAGGGCGTCAACACCTTTTCACATCCTGTTTCCCGGCCCATTTCCCCGATCAGCCGGGCACGGCCCGGCCCCACCGGGCAGGCCAATCCGCAACCTCACATCGTATGCGTCGGCTTGTCCGAACCGGTCAGGCCGGCCAGGATCGTTTCGATCTTGTGGCGCACCGTCTCGCCTTCCTGGCCATCGGCCAGCTGCACGCCGATGCCGGCGGTGCGGTTGCCCTGCGCACCGGCCGGAGTCACCCAGATCACCTTGCCGGCCACCGGCAGGCGCTCGCTGGAATCGGGCAGGGTCAGCAGCAGGAACACCTCATCGCCCAGGAAATAACGCTTGGGCGTGGGCACGAAGATGCCGCCATTCTTCACGAACGGCATGTACGCGCTGTACAGCGCGGCTTTGTCCTTCACTGCCAGGGACAGGATGCCCTGGCGGGCGTTGCTGGCACTCATCGATTTCCCCTTGCGGCAGGCCGCTCGTTCACCTTGTTCCAGGCCAGCAGCAACTCGACCACCGCAAGGTCTGCGCGCACGGTGGTGCGCAGCAGGTCGCGGGTGCGGTTGGCCGCATCGAACCAGGCTGCAAGCTTGTGCAATCGCTCCGGCGTGGTCAAGGCATCGGTGCTGGCCTGGGCCAGCGCCAGGTCGGCAGCGAAGCGCAGGCGCAGCGCCGCGTTGTCATCGGCGCACCACTTCTGCGCCAGCTCCACCGCGCCGGTCTTGCCAGCGGCCAGCTGTTCCAGCTCACGGCCGACCTCGCGACGCAGGCTCAGGCCATCTTCGCGCAGCCAGTTGTCGGCCTGCCCGGGATGGCCGCGTGCTGCATCCAGCGCCTCACGCGCGGCCGCTTCGCTGTGGCCCTGCTGCTGCAGCCAGGCCAGCGCTTCCTCGCGCGGCGGCAGCTTGAATTCCAGGCGCTGGCAGCGGCTGCGCACGGTCTGCGGCAGGCGCGCCGGGTCGCTGCTGATCAACCACAGGTAACGCCCGGGTTGCGGTTCTTCCAGGGTCTTCAGCAGCGCATTGGCGGCCGAACGGTTGATGGCATCGGCCGGGTCGACGATCACCACCTGCGCCACGCCGTACTGCGGGGTCAGCGCCAGCTTGTTGGTGATCTCGCGCACCTGCTCGATCACGATCTCGGTGCGCAGCTTGTCGCCGCTCTTGTTCGGAATGAAGCTGATCAGCTGCAGGTCGGGATGCGTGCCGGCGGCAATCAGCTGCCGGGTACGGGTGGCATGCGCGGCATCCCCGCGTGCCAGCACGTGGTCGGCCAGCGCCAGGGCCACCTCCCGCTTGCCCAGCCCGGCCGGGCCACAGATCAGCAGGCCATGGCCCAGCCGATCTGCATCCAGTGCAGCCACGGTCTGGTCGAACGCGCGCTGCTGCCAGGGCGAGAACGTACTCATGCGCCCTCCCCTTGCTGCAGCCAGTGCTCGACACGCGCAACCACATCAGCAGCCACGCGCTCCTGCACCTGTCCTGCATCAACCAGCGCGAAACGCTGCGGGTCCTGCTGCGCACGGCTGCGGAACACTTCGCGCACGCGCTGGAAGAAATCGTCCTGTTCGCTTTCGATGCGGTCCGGCCACAGATCGCGGCCGTTGGCACGCGCGCGGCCGACAGCCACGTCCACGTCCAACAACAGGGTCAAACCGGGCAGCAGGCCAACGGCGCGGCGCTCCAGGTCAGCGATCCACTGCGGGTCCAGGCCGCGGCCACCGCCCTGGTAGGCGTAGCTGGAATCGGTGAAGCGATCGCTGAGCACGTAGGCGCCGCGCTGCAGCGCCGGCTGGATCACCTGGCGCACATGCTGCGCGCGTGCGGCGAACACCAGCAGCAGCTCAGCCTCGGCACTGAGCGGCTCGGCGGCAATCTCGGCATCGGGCTTCAGCACCAGGCCGCGGATGCGCTCGGCCAGCGGCGTGCCACCGGGCTCGCGGGTCAACACGACCTCATGGCCGTGGCGGCGCAGGCACTCGCGGATGGCGTTGATGGCGGTGGTCTTGCCCGCGCCCTCGCCGCCTTCCAGGCTGACGAAACGGGGATGGCGAAGCAGCGCGGAACTCATTGCGCCGGAGTCTCCTGGGTGCGTTGCTGGCGCAGCTGCTGCAGGTAGCGGGCTACGGCGGCGTTGTGTTTGTCCAGGCTGGGCGAGAACACGTGCGCGCCACTGCCATCGCCCACCGCGACGAAGTACAGCGCATCGCCCGGTGCCGGTTGTGCAGCGGCCATCAGCGCATCGCGGCTGGGCATGGCGATCGGGGTCGGGGTCAGGCCAGAGCGAGTGTAGGTGTTGTAGGGCGTATCGGTGGTCAGGTCGCGGCGGCGGATATTGCCGTCGTACGCCGCGCCGATGCCATAGATCACGGTCGGATCGGTCTGCAGGCGCATGCCGATCTTCAGGCGGCGCATGAACACGCCGGCAATCTGCGGTCGCTCGCTGGCCAGCGCGGTTTCCTTTTCGATGATCGACGCCAGCGTCAGCAGCTCGTAGGGCGTGTTGATCGGCAGATCCGGGGCGCGGCTTTCCCAAGCTTCGTCCAGCGCCTTCTCCATCGCGCCGTGGGCGCGCTTGAGTACGTCCAGGTCACTGTCGCCGCGCTGGTAGACGTAGGTCTCCGGCAGGAAGCGGCCTTCCGGATGCTGGCCGGCGAAACCGAGGCGGTCCATCAGTGCTGCGTCATCGAGGTTGTCGGTGGTGTGCAGCAGCGGATCAGCGCGTTTGAGCGCGGCGCGCAGCTGGCGGATGTTCCAGCCTTCGATGATGGTGACGCGGTGCTGCAGCACCTTGCCCGCGCGCATGCGCAGCAGCAGCTCGCGCGGAGTCAGGTCCTTGCTCAGTGCGTACTCGCCCACCTTCAGCTTGCCGGCGGCGTCCAGCTGGCGGGCCAGCAGCTGCCACTGGGTGTCCTGGCCCTCGTCCACGCCGGCCTCGCGCAGCTTGCGCAGCACGCTGTTCATGCCATCGCCGCTGGCGATGACCACGCTGTCCGCACTGGGGGTCAACGGCACGTCGGCAAACTGGCTCTGCTTGTAGAAGAACCACGCGCCCGCGCCGGCCACGATGGCGGCCAGCACCAGCAGCAGCGTTACCACCAACAGACACCCGCGCTTGGCTCCCGCCATGGACTACCTCTGAACTCGATTCCGTCGTGCAGGATACCGTGCCGGTGGTGTGGGGTCATGACCAGAGCCACGCATCCGTGCCGACCAACGGTCGGCACCCACCCGCCATCTCCAGTGGATCCACGCCATGCGTGGATGAACCGCCATGGGAGCATCCTTGCCGACGAACGGTCGGCACCCACCCGCCATCTCCAGTAGATCCACGCCATGCGTGGATGACCCGCCATGGAGGCATCCGTGCCGACCAACGGTCGGCACCCACCCCGCCGGGCCATACCGGCGGGGCCGCCCCCTCAGCCCTGCTGCCCCAGCGCCCGCAGCAGGCCGCGGGCCTTGGCCCGGGTTTCGTCCAGTTCCTTGTCCGGGTCCGAGTCGACCACGATGCCGGCACCGGTTCGGAAGCTGACCTCGCTGCCGTCCACTTCAGCGGTGCGGATCAGGATGTTCAGGTCCAGGTCGCCATCGCGGTTCAGCCAGCCGAACGCACCGGTGTACGCGCCGCGCGGCACCTGCTCCAGCTCGCTGATGATCTGCATGCAGCGCACCTTCGGGCAGCCGGTGATGGTGCCGCCAGGGAAAGTGGCGGCGATCACTTCGCCTGGGGTCACGTCCGCGCGCAGGTGGCCGCTGACGTTGCTGACGATGTGGTGCACGTGGGCGTAGCTTTCCACGGTCATCAGCTCGTCCACCACGACCGTGCCGGGCAGGCAGATGCGGCCCAGATCGTTGCGCTCCAGGTCGATCAGCATCACGTGCTCGGCGCGCTCCTTGGGATGGCCGACCAGCTCCTGGATGCGCGCGGCATCGTCGTCGCCCTCGAAGCGCGGACGGGTGCCGGCGATCGGGCGGGTCTGCGCGTGGCCGCCATGCACCGATACCAGCCGTTCCGGCGACGAGCTGACCACATGCCGGCCGTGCGCACTGAACAGGCCGGCAAACGGCGCCGGATTGGCCCGCCGCAGCTGCGCGTACAGCGCCTGCGGGCTGACCGGTGCTGCGAAGTGCGCGCTCCAGCGCCGCGATAGGTTCACCTGGAACACGTCGCCGGCGCGCAGGTAGTCGATCACCCGGCGCACACCCTCGGTGAAGCGCTGTGGCTCGTCTTCGCTGACCGACTGCGGCGGCTGCCAGCCCTGCCCGGCCGGCGGCAGTTCACCCGCTACCAGCGTGACCAGCGAGTCCAGCAGTGCTTGCTCGCCCGCTTCGGCAATGAGGAAGCTGGCGTCGGCCTGGTGGTCATGCAGCACGGCGGCCGGGCAGCGCAGGGCAAGTGCGGTCGGCCGGCCGTCATCGCGCGCGCGCGCCGGCAGCACCGGCTCGACCTGGCTGGCCACTTCGTAATCGAGCATCAGCGCCCAGCCACCGCGGAACGGCAGCGCGTGGCCGCCGTCGTGCGGCAACCGCTGTGCCTGCCATGCGCGGTCCAGCGCCTGCAGGAAGCTGCCGGGCTGCACCGCACCGTGCTGGTCGCGCACCTGGCCATCGGCGTCCAGCTGGAGGGTGTCGCCCTGCGCGGCCAGCAGCAGACTCCAGCGGCCCTGCGCAGTGCCCGAGGCGGTGGACTCCATCAGCAGCGGGAAACGCGCCGGGTCGCGCTGCTGCAGGGCCAGCAGGTCGATCGGGTGTGGCAGCGGGTGGATCAGCGGGGCGTGGGTCATGGCAGCCAGTTCGGGAGACGGATACACGGAAGCCGCCTTGCGGCGGCCTCGTGGTTGGCCGAGCCGAGCATGGCTCGACCCTACAGGAGCGATCAGACGCGCTTGAAGATCAGCGTGCCGTTGGTGCCGCCGAAGCCGAAGCCATTGGACATCACCACGTCGACCTTGGCCTGGCGTGCTTCGTTGGGCACGTAGTCCAGGTCGCAGCCTTCGCCCGGCTGCTGCAGGTTGATGGTCGGCGGAATCACGTTGTCGCGCATTGCCAGCACCGAGAAGATCGCTTCCACGCCGCCGGCAGCGCCGAGCAGGTGGCCGGTCATCGACTTGGTGGAGCTGACCATCATCTTGTAGGCGTGGTCGCCGAAGGCGGTCTTCATCGCCATGGTCTCACCGAGGTCGCCCAGCGGGGTCGAGGTGCCATGTGCGTTGAGGTAGCCGACCTGTTCCGGGGTGACACCGGCGTCCTTCATGGCCATGGTCATGCAGCGCGCAGCGCCTTCGCCGTTCTCGCTCGGCGCGGTCATATGGTACGCGTCGGAGCTGGCGCCGAAACCGGCCAGTTCGCAGTAGATCTTCGCGCCGCGTGCCTTGGCGTGCTCGTACTCCTCCAGGATGAGGATGCCGGCGCCGTCGCCGAGCACGAAGCCGTCACGGTCCTTGTCCCACGGGCGCGAGGCCTGTTCCGGAGCGTCGTTGCGGGTGCTCATCGCCTTCATCGCGCAGAAGCCGCCCAGCGCCGTCGGCGAGGAGCCGCGCTCTGCACCGCCGGCCACCATCACGTCCGCGTCGCCGTACTGGATCATGCGCATGGCGGTGCCGATGGAATGGTTGGAGGTGGCGCACGCCGAGACCGCCGAGAACGACGGGCCCTTCAGGCCACTGATGATGCTCAGCTGGCCCGGCAGCATGTTGATGATGGTCTTGGGCACGTAGAAGGGAGAGATCTTCTTCCCCTCGTGGAACTCGATGGTCTGCTCTTCGATGCCGAGCAGGCCGCCGATGCCGGCGCCAACGATGGCGCCAATGCGGTCGGCGTTGGCGTCGGTGATCTCCAGGCCCGAATCATGCAGGGCCATGAAGGCGGCACCGAGGCCGTAATGGATGAACGGGTCCATCTTCTTGGCATCCTTGCCGCTGACCCGGTACTTGCCGAACAGTTCGTTGTCGGCGGTGATGTCAAAGCCTTTGACCTCACCTGCGATCTTGGTGGTGAACCGTTCCAGGTAGGCATCAGAAACGTTGGTCAGCGGACCGATGCCCGAACGACCGTGGGTGATGCCTTCCCAGCTGCTGGCCAGATCATTGCCCAACGGCGAGACCATACCCAGGCCGGTTACGACGACGCGACGCTTCATTGCTGATTCTCCTGACCCGAACGTTCTTTGCGGGTAACGCGGTTTACTTCGGTGTGGTACGCAAACACACGGGGCCGCAAACAGCGGCCCCATGGGGTGTCGTGCGCGCCGGACTCAACGCCCGCACGCGCACTGACGTCCTGCATCAGGCCTTGACGTGGGCCGTGATGTAGGTGATCGCAGCCTGCACGGTGCTGATCTTCTCGGCTTCTTCGTCCGGGATCTCGCACTCGAATTCTTCTTCCAGCGCCATCACCAGCTCGACGGTGTCCAGCGAGTCAGCGCCCAGGTCATCGACGAACGATGCGCTGTTGGTGACTTCTTCTTCCTTGACGCCAAGCTGTTCGATGACGATTTTCTTGACGCGTTCTTCGATGGTGCTCATGGGATATCGCTCCAGATGGAGTAGTGGTTCAAAAGTGGTCGCCATCAAAGGCGATGGCCGTGGGATAGTGTAGTGGAAACCGGCGTGACCTTGCATTGCAGCAAAAATCCTCGCAGATCAACCACTTGCGGCGCGATCCCTGCGCCCCTTGCTTACGGCATGTACATGCCGCCGTTCACATGGAGAGTTTCGCCGGTGATGTAGCCGGCAGCCGGGCTGGCCAGGAAGGCCACCGCATGGGCGATGTCCTCCGGCGAACCCAGGCGTTCGAGGGCGATGTCGCCGATCAGCGCGGTACGCGCTTCTTCCGGCAGCGCCTTGGTCATGTCGGTGTCGATGAACCCCGGCGCGACCACATTGACGGTGACCCCGCGCGAGCCGATTTCCTTGGCCAGCGACTTGGAGAAACCGATGATGCCGGCCTTGGCGGCGGCATAGTTGGCCTGGCCGGCATTGCCGGTCACGCCCACCACCGAGGCGATGTTGATGATGCGGCCCTTGCGCGCCTTCATCATGCCGCGCATGACGGCCTTGCTGGTGCGGAACACGCTGGTCAGGTTGGTGTCGATGATCGACGCCCAATCGTCTTCCTTCATGCGCATCAGCAGGTTGTCGCGGGTGATGCCGGCGTTGTTGACCAGGATCGAGATCGGGCCGAATTCCTTGGCGATACCGTCAAGCACGGCATCGAGCGCGGCAGCGTCGGTGACGTTCAGCGCGCGGCCGTGACCGCCGTGGGCGGCCAAGCGTTCGCCGATCGCGGCGGCGCCGGAATCGGTGGTCGCGGTGCCGATGACGGTGGCGCCCTGGGCGGCCAGCAGATCGGCGATGGCGGCACCAATGCCGCGGCTGGCACCGGTGACCAGTGCGATTTCACCCTGCAGGGGCTTGCTCATGATGTTTTCCTCAGGCTGGGGCGGCCGCCGCACCCGTGCCGCTTGCAGCGGCCACCGGCACGGTCGGCAGGAACAGGGGCAATCAGGCCGACCACGTCTCGCGGGCGGTTTCGAAGTCGCCCGGGGTGGCCAGGGAACGGCCATCGATGGCCTTGTCGATGCGCTTGACCAGACCGGTCAGCACCTTGCCCGGGCCGCATTCGGCGATCCGGGTGACGCCACGGGCGGCCAGCGCCTGCACGCAGCCGGTCCACTGCACGGGCTGGTACAACTGCTGCACCAGCGCGGCGCGGATCGCGTCCACACCGTCGTGCACCTTGGCGTCGACGTTCTGCACCACCGGCAGCTGCGGCAGCTGCCAGGACAGGCCAGCCATCACTTCGGCCAGACGGTTGGCGGCTTCGCGCATCAACGGGGTGTGCGAGGGCACGCTGACGGCCAGCTTGACCGCCTTGCGCACGCCCTTCTCGGCCAGCAGCGCCAGCGCGCGGTCGACCGCGGCAGCGTCGCCGCCGATCACGATCTGGCCCGGCGAGTTGAAGTTGGCCGGAACGACCACCTGGCTGCCGGCAGCTTCCGCGCAGACGTCCAGCACCAGCTGGTCTTCGGCACCGAGCACGGCGGCCATGGCGCCCACACCCGCCGGTGCGGCGTCCTGCATCAGCTGGCCGCGCAGGCGCACCAGGTGCGCACCGTCGTGCAGGCTGAGGGCGCCAGCGGCGACCAGGGCGGTGTACTCACCCAGGCTGTGGCCAGCCAGAACCGACGGACGCGGACCGCCCACGGCATTCCAGGCGCGCCACGCACCGATGCTGGCGGCCAGCAGGGCCGGCTGGGTGTATTCGGTACGGTTGAGCATTTCCTCCGGGCCGCCCTGGGACAACGCCCACAGGTCGACGCCGGCACCATCGGATGCCTCGGTGAAGGCCTCACGCACCTGCGGGTGCAGTTCGGCCAGCTCGGCCAGCATGCCCACAGACTGCGAGCCCTGACCGGGGAAGACAAAAGCGAGGGTGGATACGGTCACGCGGTCATCCGCTTGTTGCAATCGAAGCGGGCCATGATAAGGGGGAACATGCCGTGTCGTCTGTACGTGCGCGTATGCACGCGTATGGAGGCGGCCTGCCGGATCGGCCAGCGGGTGATGCCGGCCAGCGGCCGGCACTACCCGACGCTGCGAGCTGCCCCGCTGTCAGCAGAGCAGCTGCAGGATGTCCAGCTCGCCGTCGGCAAACCAGTCCATGCACAGGCCGACCACCATCAGCAGGCCCAGCGTGGTGGCACCGTGGGTGATGAAGATGGAGTGGGCCAGCGCGCGCGCCGACCGCCCCAGCTTCATGCACACCCGCGCCAAGCGCTGCAGACGGCCACTGACGGCGTGCACGTGCGCACGCACCGGTGCCTGCACGCCGTTCATCGCCTCGGCCATCATCGCCTGCAGGGTTTCAGGGCGGTCGGCGTAGTACTTGGCCACGCCGTAGCCGAACATCAGCCAGTCACGCGCCTGCGCCTCGGCCAGGTCCATGACTTCCAGCGGATCTTCTTCAAAGTCGATGAAACCGACGTTCTGGCCATCCCAGGTGAGGTTGCGCGGCAGCGGCTGGCCAAAATAGGCGCCACGACCGTGCGCTTCGGCAATGGCCTGCATCGCCGCAGCCACAAGGCGATCGCGGCCGGCGTCATCGGCTTCACGCAGACAGGTATTGAACGAGCTGCCGTTGTCGCCGATCACCAGCGCGGCATGGCCGCTGCCGATCACCGCGGGCACGTTCACGCCCTGCGCCTGCAGTTCAGACAGACGGCGGGCCTCGGTTTCGCGCGCGGCGTCGCCACCGCGGTGCGGCGGCGGGCGCAGGGCATCGAGATGGAACCGGCGGGCAACAAAATTGAGCAGGCCCAGGGCCACTGCTCGGCTTCCTTCGCCGTACTGCTTCAGCCAGGCGCGCTGCCCTTCGATGACGATGGGCTCAACCATGACAGTCTCCTTTAACGCATTACGGCCCCAGAGGGGCCGTAACGACGGTTTCACGTTGTCGTAACTGGCACTATCAATAGCGCAGCAGTGCCGAACCCCACGTGAAGCCACCGCCGAACGCTTCCAGCAGCAACAGCTGGCCGCGCTCGACCCTGCCGGAACGAACAGCAGCATCCAGGGCCAGCGGCACCGAGGCCGACGAAGTGTTGCCATGCTTGTCGACGGTGACCACGACCTGATCCATCGACATCTCCAGCCGCTTGGCGGTGGCTTCGATGATGCGCAGGTTGGCCTGGTGCGGAATCAGCCAGTCCAGGTCGGACTTGGTCAGGCCGTTGGCATCCAGGGTTTCGTCCACGACCGAGTCCAGCGCCTTGACGGCGTACTTGAACACGTCGTTGCCCTTCATGTTGATGGTGCCGCCACCGTTGTTGCCTTCACCGAAACCGACCGAGACGCCGACCGGATTCCACAGCAGCTCTTTCTTGCTGCCATCCGAATGCAGGTGGGTGCTGAGGATGCCGGTTTCTTCGTCGGCCTTGAGCACGACGGCGCCCGCGCCATCACCGAACAGCACGCAGGTGGTGCGGTCTTCCCAATCGACGATGCGGGTCAGGGTTTCCGTGCCGATCACCAGCACATGGCGGGCATCACCGGAGCGGATGAATTTGTCAGCCACGCTGAGCGCGAACACGAAGCCCGAACAGGCCGCGTTGACGTCGAAAGCGGGACAGCCGCTCACACCGAGCTTGGCCTGGATCAGGCACGCGGTGGAGGGAAAGATCAGATCAGGAGTGGTCGTACCGACCACGATCATGTCGAGCTGCGAAGCGTCGATACCAGCGGCTTCGATCGCACGCAGCGCGGCCTGGTAGCCGAGATCGCTGGTGGTTTCGCCTTCGGCAGCGATGTGCCGTTCACGGATACCGGTGCGCGTCTGGATCCACTCGTCCGAGGTCTCGACCATTTTTTCCAGGTCGGCGTTGGTCAGGACTTTTTCCGGCAAATAGCTACCGGTGCCCGCGATCCTCGAGTAGATCCGCTTGCTCATCATGTTTCCTGTTGCACGAGCCGCCGTTCACCGGCGTGCCCGGGAAAGAAGGCGAAGGCCGCTGCCCAGCGGGCAGCGACCTTCCGGCACATCAGTCTTCCTGGACAGCCGAAGACTTGGTCTGGATGACCTTCTTGCCGCGGTAGAAACCGTCAGCAGTGATGTGGTGACGCAGATGCACTTCGCCGGTGGTCGGGTCGGTCGACAGCTGCTTGGCGCTCAGGGCGTCATGCGAACGACGCTGGCCACGACGGGACGGGGTAACACGGGATTTCTGGACAGCCATGGGATTGCTCCAAACTCGGTTCGTTTTGCTTCGTCGTTTCGTCGCACAGGACGCCAGCGTCCAGCACACTTTTCGCTTTCGCCGCAGCCGCCGACGACAACCGGCTGCTATTGTTTCTTCAATGCCGCCAACGCCGCGAACGGGTTGGCCTTTTCAATTTCTTCTTCGGTCGGTGCCCAGTCCTTGTCGACTGCCTCACCGTACGGCGACAGGGGTACCACCGGCACCGCCAGCACCAGTTCGTCCTCGACCAGGTCCAACGGACGCAGCTGGCCGTCTTCCGGCACCAGCAACGGCTCGTATTCCTCCGGCAAAGACGATTCCTCGTCTTCCTCGCGGATCAGACCAAGCCTCTGGGTCATCTTCACCGGCAGCAGGAAACGCTGCATGCTGCGCTGACAGGTCAGCGGCAACGCGGTATCGATGGTCAGTTCCACATAGGATACCCGCAAGATCTCGTCGCGACCGAATTCGAGCGAGTAATTACACTCACCTTCGGTATCTGCGACAAGCCCCTGCAGGCGAGTCAATTCAGCCAGGGGAACCTGACCGTCGAAGCGCCTTCGCGCTACGACCATCCGCCAGGCATCCAGCGTTTCGGGTACGTTCGCGGACATAAGCCGCCGAATATTAAGGATCGACAGGTCGCGTGTCAAATGACTGCCATGAAAGGCTTGCTGTGGCTGGCGGTACCGGGCCAGACTGCCGCGCCCCGCCCCCGGAATTCCTGCATGCCTGCCCTGGTTCTGGCCTCCACCTCCCGCTACCGCCGCGACCTGCTGGAACGGCTGGGCCTGCCCTTCGACTGCGCACGCCCGGAGGTGGATGAGACCCCGCAAGCCAACGAGGCCCCGCTGGCGCTGGCGTCGCGCCTGGCCAGCGCCAAGGCGGCCGCAGTGGCCGCCCACCATCCCGGCCGCTGGGTGATCGGCTCGGACCAGGTGGCGGACCTGAACGGTCAGCCGCTGGGCAAGCCGGGCACGGTCGAGGCGGCCTGCGCGCAGCTGGCGGCAATGTCCGGGCAGATGGTGAGATTTCATACCGCCATCAGTCTCACCCGAGACGGAGAATACTTTTCGGCGATCGATTTGACCCAGGTGCGCTTCCGCGCGCTGCAGGCGCCGGAGATCGCCCGCTACGTGGCCATCGAACAGCCGCTGGACTGCGCCGGCAGCTTCAAGTGTGAAGGCCTGGGCATCAGCCTGTTCGAGGCCATCGACAATCGCGACCCCACTGCCCTGATCGGGCTGCCGCTGATCGCGCTGTGCGGATTGCTGCGCAAGGCCGGATTCTCCGTGCCGTAACCCTGCCCGCCCGCAGGTGGAGCCAGACCCGCATCGAGCCCAATGCAGGCCCGTCACGGGAGGCACGACGCCTCAGCGCTTTTCCACCACGAACGGCTGCTCCTGCCACTGCTCCACGCTGCCATCGCGACCATGCAGGCGCAGCCCAAGCCAATGTTTTCCCGGTGACAACGTACCCGTATCGAACGTTGCGTCGAAGCCGACAGCCGGATGCTGCGGATCGGTGCTGTCCGGCCATGTGTGGCGGATATCGAACACGCGTCCATAGGTGGCATCGCCGATCGAACGACCATCCACCAACACTTCAACCCGCGACAGGCCGACACCTTCCTTGAACGCCCAGCCCTTGATCGCCAGCGTGCCGCTCACCACGTCGCCATTGGAAGGGGCGTCCAGCCAGGCCAGTGCGGGCGCTACGCATGGCCCCTGCGCATGCTGCACCGGCAGGCGGAACAGCAGGAAGCGCTGGAATCCGTGGTCGTTGCTGACCACACGCGGTGGCGGCAGCGGCCCGACCTGTTCGCAGATGGCGTGATAGCGGGTGAGCAGATCGCGGAAACGCTGATCGCTGGGCGACAGCACCAGCAGCATCGGCACGTCGCGCTCGCCCTCATGTACCAGGTTCCATTGCGCCAACTGCGCGGTACGGCCGTGCTTGTCGTTGAGCGGATGCGGCAGCACTTCGATGTCGCCGCGGCCCAGCTGGAAGCCCAGTTCGGCGCCCACCTTGAAGTTGCCAGCCAGCACGCGGCTGCCTTCCGGCATCTGCTGCAGTTCTTCGCGGACCGCAGCGGCCAGCGGCTGCCAGCCGGCGAAGTTGCGCGGGTAGTACTTGTCGCCGGCCAACTGCTCGCGCAGCGATGACGAGGACGCCATCAGGTAATAGCCGAAGGCCAGTACCATGCCCAGCCCGGCCAGCCACCAGCCTGTACGCCGCAACCAGCGCGGCCAGCCGTTGAGTATCACCGGCACTGCCACCAGCAGGGCCAGATAGCCCGGCAGCGGCCAATGGAAGCTGATGCGCTCGACGTCGGTGAAAAAACCCAGTGCGAAGATGCCCAGCGTCGATACGCCGCCGACCAGGCCGAAATACCGCCACTGCACGCGCGCACCGCCGCCGCTGCGGGTGCCAGCCAGCGCCACTTTCCACATCGCGATGCACAGGATGGGCGTCACCAGCATCGGCTGGATCACCAGGAACCACAGGCCGCGCCACTCGAACGCCCAAGGATGGCGCTCGACCACCTGGAACTTCAGACCGGCATCGTGATTGTCGGCATTCCAGGCCAGCAGCGGCAGCCATGCCAGTACGCCAATGGCCAGGGCAACCCACACGCGCGGATCGGTCAGCATGCGCCGGCCTTGCGGCAGCGCAAGCAGGGCAACGAAGCCGACGCCGATGACACCGATGAAACGATAGTGGCTGAGCGCGCCGATCAGCAGGCCCAGCGCCAGTTTCACCGCCGAGGAGGCGTCGACGTTGCGCAACAGGCGTGCGCCGGCGTCCAGGCACAGCACCGCCGCCAGCGCCATAGGCACATCGGGTACGGCCAGCAGGCCCAGCGTGGCCGACAACGGCATCAGCAGCGTCAAGCTACCGGCCTGCCAGCCGGCAACGTTGCCGAACCAGCGCGCCGCAATGCGCGATACCAGCAGCGGCAGCACTGCGCCGATGGCCAGGAACGGCAGGCGCAGCGCAAGCACGTGCTGGCCCCCAAGCTCCACACCCAGGCGGGTCAACCAGGCCGTCAGCCCCGGCAGATCCGAATAGGCCGCAGCCAGATGCTGGCCTTCCTGCCAGTAGAACGCCTCATCGACGAACAACGGCAGGCGTGCGGCCACGACCAGCTTGGCCGCTGTGACGAGCGTCCATAACCAGAGAAAAATCGTACGTGCGCGTTGTTCGCCCTGCATTGCTCTATGGATAGAATCGACCGGTTACCGAACTTGAGACGACCATGACAGCTTCGTCCCCCATTCCCAGCATGCTAACCGATCAACTGCGTCAGTCCCTGCGCAATGCGCAGGACCAGGTCAATGCGCTGGTGCTGGGCAAGGTGCACGAGGTGCGGTTGGCCTTCGTGGCCCTGCTCTCTGGCGGCCATCTGCTGATCGAAGACCTGCCCGGCCTCGGCAAGACCACGCTGGCCCATGCCTTGGCCAGCAGCCTGGGCCTGAGCTTCCAGCGCGTGCAGTTCACCTCCGACCTGCTGCCGGCCGACGTACTCGGCGTATCGGTGTACGACGCCGGCAGCCGTCAGTTCCAGTTCCATCCCGGGCCGGTGTTCACCCACGTGCTGCTGGCCGACGAGATCAACCGGGCGCCGCCGCGCACGCAGAGCGCCCTGCTGGAAGCAATGGCCGAGCAGCAGGTCACCCTCGACGGTCAGACGCATGCCCTGCCCGATCCGTTCTTCGTGATCGCCACGCAGAACCCGGTGGATCTGTCAGGCACCTTCCCGCTGCCCGATTCGCAACTGGACCGTTTCCTGCTTCGGCTGGCGATGGGCTACCCCAGCCCGCAAGCGGAACGCGAGCTGCTGCGCGGCAGTGATCGTCGCGACCTGATCGCCCGCGCGCTACCCCAGCTGGACGACAACCAGGTACGCGCACTGCGCGAGGCCGTCGGCCAGGTGCATGTCAGTGACGCGCTGGTGGACTACGTGCAGGCATTGTTGACCCGCAGCCGCCAGCACGCCGGCGTGCGCGTGGGACTATCGCCGCGCGCCGGCCTGGCCCTGCTGCGCGCAGCCAAGGCACATGCGCTGCTGCTCGGCCGTGGCCACGTAGTGCCCGAAGACGTGCAGACGCTGTTCGTAGCGGTGGCCGGCCATCGCCTGGTGGGCGAAGCCGAGTCGAGCTCGGGGCCGGCGCTGGCACGCGCGATCCTGCAGACTGTCGCGGTCGATTGAAGATGGCATCGCATGCCCGGCGACTGTTGCAGCTGGCACGCCCGCGCACGCCGGAGTCGTTGCCGCAACGGCTCGACCGCCGGCGCATCTACGTGCTGCCCACCCGCTTCGGCCTGTTTGTGGCCTGCCTGCTGGTCGCGATGTTGCTGGGTGCGCTGAACTACAACAACAACCCTGCGCTGTTGCTGGCGCTGCTGCTGGCCGCGGCAGCAATTGCCAGCGCCATCGCCGCGCACCTGCAGTTGTCGGGTGTGCAGATCGACGCGATTTCCGCCGAACCGGTGCCAGCCGGGCAACCGCTGCGCCTGCGCGTGGACCTGTCGCTGCGCGACCCACGAGCGCGCCACGGCCTGCACCTGCAACTGGGCGACAGCGAAGCCTGGCTCGACCTGCCCGCACACGGTCGTGGTGAAGCCGAGCTGGAAGTGCCCAGCCAACGCCGCGGCTGGCTGGACCTGCCGCGTATCCGCCTGTCCACCACACAACCGCTGGGCCTGGTGAGGGCGTGGTCATGGGTGTGGCCGGAAGAACCCCTGCTGGTCTACCCGCTGGCAGAAGCGAAGGCGCCACCGTTGCCGCAGCAGGGCAGCGATCCACTGCACACCCGCGCCCACGCCAACGGCGAGGAACTGCATCAGCTGCGCCCGTATCGCGCTGGAGATCCACCGCGCAGCATTGCCTGGAAACACTCCGCACGCCGCGACGCGCTGCTGGTACGCGAATACGAGAAGCCGATAGGCATCGAAGTGGTGCTGGACTGGCGCGCGCTGGCACCCTTGGGCCAGGAGGCCCGCATCGCGCGGCTGGCACGCTGGGTGGATAGCGCCGAACGCGAAGGCCGTCGCTACACACTGCTGCTGCCGATGCACCCGCCGATCGGCCCTGGCCAGGGCGCCAGCCACCACCACCTGTGCCTGCGTGCGCTGGCGTTGCTTCCCCATGACTGAATCTGCCCTGCTGCTGGACCGCAACACCCGCACGTGGACGCTGGCCAGCGCCGCACTGGCCCTGTTGCCGCTGCTGCTGCAGCTGCCCACCACGCTGGCCGCGTTGATCGCCGTGGCAGCAGTGTTCACTGCAGCACTGTCGCAGCGCGGCATGCTGCCGATGCCGGTGCGCGTACTGCTGGTGCTCGGCATGCTGGCCGCCATCGCCTGGCAGATGGGGGCGGTACGCCCAGGCCGGGATACCGGCTGTGCACTGCTGGCGGCGATGCTGGCGATCAAGTCCAGCGAGCTGCGCACCCTGCGCGATGCGCGCAGCCTGCTCGGCTTTGCCCTGTTCTCACCGTTCGCGGCCTTCCTGCTCGACCAAGGGCCGCTGACCACCGTGCTGGCCATGCTGGCCGGTACCAGTGCCCTGATTGCCCTGCAGCGGCTGGCGCAGGGTGAAGGCCGCAGTGCGCCACCGCCGCTGTCTGCGCAACTTCGCGGCGTCGGTCGCCTGCTGCTGATCGGCCTGCCGCTGGCGCTGGCCTGCTTCTGGCTGTTCCCACGATTGGCCACGCCGCTGTGGGGCATTCCCGAACGCGCCGTCGGCACGCCCGGGCTGTCGGACACGATGGAGCCGGACAAGTGGCTGGACCTGATGGCCGACGACACCCCGGCCCTGCGGGCGCAGTTCTTCGGCGCGGCTCCAGAGCCGGCGCAGCGCTACTGGCGCGGGCCGGTACTGACCCAGTTCGACGGGCATGTCTGGCGACGCGACCGCCGTACCGAACGTTTGCCACCTGCCGTCGTCGAACACGGCACGGAGGGCTGGGACTACCAGATCGATTACGAACCCACCGACCGCCGCCAGCTGGTCGCGCTGGACCTGCCCACCACCGCACCGGAAGGCAGCCGCCTTGATGCAGCGCTGAGCCTGAGCAGCGACCGCCCGTTGTCCGCGCTGAGCAGGTGGCGTCTGCATTCGGCCCCGCCGCAACGCTTTGATGCCACGCTGTTGCCGTATCAGCGCAGCGCAGCGCTGCAGTTGCCGGAAGGCTTCAACCCCCGCACGGCAACCCTCGCCCGACAGTGGCGACAGGACGCCGGAAGCGATGATGCCGCCGTGGTCCGTCGCGCCCTGGCATGGATCACCGCGGATTTTTCGTACACGCTGGAAACACCGGCCGCCGGGCGCGATCCGGTCGATGCGTTCCTGTTCGACTACAAGGCCGGCTACTGCCAGCATTTCAGCTCGGCCTTCGTTGTGCTGATGCGCAATGCAGGCATTCCGGCGCGGGTGGTCACCGGTTTCGCCGGCGGCACCCACAACCGGATCGGCGACTACTGGGTACTGCGGCGGATGGACGCCCATGCCTGGGCTGAGGTGTGGCTGCCCCAACGCGGCTGGGTGCGCGTCGACCCGACAGCGGCAGTAGCACCCGAGCGCATCCTGGACACGCTCGACGACCGTCTGCAGGCCGGTGCCGATACCGGACTGCAGCAGCGCTGGGTGCAGCTGGGCCAGGTCGGCGACTGGATGCGAAGGGGCTGGAACGAACTGGTGCTGTCCTTTGACGCGCGCCGCCAGCAGCAGTTGCTGCAACCGTTCGGGCTGGACGACCTCGGCCCCGGACAGCTGCTGGCCGGCTTCGTGATGGCCGCGTTGCTGGCACTGGCGTGGATGGCGTGGCTGCTGGCTCGTGGCGAACGCGAGCGTGACCCGCTGCTGCGCGCCTGGCATCGGCTGGGGCAGCGCTATGCGCGGCTGGGGCTGGGCCGCGAACCGCACGAACCCGCCCTGCACTGGGCCCGCCGGGTCCACGCACAGCGCCCCGACCCGGGCCTCATCACACTCAGCCAGCGTTTCGCTGATGCACGCTACGCTGGCACTTGTACCGAGCTCGCCCCATTATTGCGGGACCTGCGCAGGCATCGCCCGACTTCCGGAGCCTCCCCATGAATACCAAGTTCCTCCTCACCGCCGTGGCCGCCCTGGCCCTGTCGGCCTGCGCCACGGCCCCCAAGCCGCTGCAGGGACAGTTCAGCCTGGTTTCCCCGCGCGACTCGGTTGCCACCCAGCAGGTCGGCACGCCGGTGCGCTGGGGTGGCCGGATCATCGAAACGAAGCCCGGACAGGGTGAGACCTGTTTCCAGATCATCTCGCGCCCGCTCAACGGTAGCGGCCGTCCGAACACGACCTCTTCCGATGCCAGCGACGGCCGCTTCATCGCCTGCCGTTCCGGCTTCTACGATCCGGCCGTGTTCGAAGCCGGCCGCGACGTGACCTTCATCGGCAAGATCGATGGCTACGCCAACACCCGTATCGGCGATTACGACTATCGCCTGCCGAAGCTGTCTGCCGACGTGATCTACCTGTGGCCGGAGCAGCGCCAGGTCGATGTGGTGCCCTACCCCTACGGACCGTGGGGCCCGGGCCCGTATGGCCCGTACTGGGGCGGTTACCGCGGCTGGGGCTGGTGGTAGTCCAGGCCCGGTACGCATGATGCACAAGGCCGCCCATCGGGCGGCCTTTTTTCATCCACGCCATGCGTGGATGGCTGCCTCAACGCCCTGGCGTACCGAAGTGACCCAGCGGCGCGCCAGCCAGCAGATGCATGTGGATATGGAACACGGTCTGCCCGGCATCTTCGCGGCAGTTCATCACGATGCGGTAGCCGTCCTGCGCGAAACCTTCCCGACGCGCGTACTCGGCGGCGGCCAGCGCCAGCTTGCCAATCAGGTGCGCCTGCGACGGCTGCAGGTCATCCAGGGTCGGAATGATCTCGTTCTTTGGAATGAACAGCACGTGCACCGGCGCCTGCGGTGCGATGTCCTTGAACGCCAGCACGTCCTCGTCTTCATAGACGATGGTGGCCGGGATCTCGCGACGGATGATCTTGCTGAAGAGGGTTTCGCTGCTCATGGTCGGCCTCGGCGGGGTGTCCCCGCATTGTAGGCCGGTAACGCCGGGGCATGCCCGGCATCGACTCAATCGCGCACTTCGCTGCGGGTGCCGAACGCATGCGACAGCGTGCCGCGATCGACGTATTCCAGCTCACCGCCGAGGGGCAGGCCCTGCGCCAGTCGACTCGGCCGCACCTGGCGGGCACGCGCCAGCTGCGCGAGATAGTGCGCGGTAGCTTCGCCTTCGACAGTGGCGCTGGTGGCAATGATCAGTTCCTGCACTTCCGCTTCGGCCAGGCGATGTTCCAGCTGTTCCAGACCCAGCTCGCGCGGGCCGATGCCATCCAGCGGCGACAGGCGCCCCTGCAGCACGAAGTAAACGCCGCGATAGCCGGTGGCGTTCTCGATCGCCAGGCGGTCAGCCGGCGATTCCACCACGCACAGCTGGCTGCGCTCACGGCTGCCATTGGCGCAGGTCGGGCACAGCTCGGTTTCGCTGAAGTCTCGGCACTGCGCACAGTGACCGATGCGTTCAACCGCCTGCGCCAGCGTCTCGGCAAGGCGTTTGCCACCTTCGCGCTCGCGTTCGAGCAGGTGGTAGGCCATGCGCTGTGCCGTCTTCTGGCCTACGCCAGGCAACACCCGCAATGCATCGATCAGTTGTTCAAGCAGGGGTGCGGACACGGCGGCGTGTTCTGTAGAGCCGAGCGTGCTCGACTGGAAATTGCGGGCAATCGAGCACGCTCGACGCTACACAGTGCATGGCACCCGGCAGTGCGGGTGCCACGCAGGGCATCAGAACGGCATCTTCATGCCCGGCGGCAGCTGCATGCCGGCGGTGGCCGAACCCATCTTCGACTTCGACTCGGCGTCGATCTTGTTGGACGCATCGTTGAAGGCGGCGGCGATCAGGTCTTCCAGCATTTCCGGATCGCTGGCCAGCGACGGATCGATGCGTACCTTGCGGCACTCCTTGGCGCCGGTCAGGGTGACGCTGACCATGCCGCCACCGGCGCTGCCGGTCACTTCGATCTTGGCGATTTCTTCCTGGGCCTTCTGCAGGTTTTCCTGCATCTTCTGGGCCTGCTGCATCAGTTGGGCGATATTGCCGCGCATGTCGTCTTACTCGTCAAAAGAACGGATGGAATCGGAAACAACCCGGGCGCCGTGCTGCTGGATCAGCAGCTGGACTTCCGGATCGTCCATGAAAATGGCCTCGGCAGCCTGCTGCCGCTCGCCACGCTGGCGGTCGGCGCGCTGGTGCAGGGTCTCGGCCGGGACCTGCTCGGTTTCCACGGTTTCGACCACGATCTTCAGCGCGTGGCCAAGGGACTTTTCCAGCACCTCGCCCAGCGCTGCCAGCGCGCGTTCGGAGCGCAGGTATTCAAATCCGGGCGAAAGGCCCAGTTTCAAGACCCCATGCTGGCAGCTGATGAAGGCCGCATTGGCCGCCAGCTGTCGCGAGGGACCGCTCAGGCCACTGTTGGCGATCAGGTCGAGCCAGTCTTCGGCACAGGCCAGGTCACTGACGCTGCCTGCCGGCAGGGCTTTTTCCTTTGCCGCAACCGGTGCCGGGGCGATGTCGATACCCTCGGCACGGAACGGACGCTCCGGCGCGGCAACAGCCTCTGCAACCGGCTGTGAAGCCGGCGGCGGCGGCTCGTGCCACGGCGCGACCATGGCCGCGTCGGGCGTTGCCATCTCGGCCGCCAGCGCTTCATCGCGCGCGCCAGCCGCGTCGGTCGCCCACGGCGGCAGGTCGTCTGCCTCAGCAGGTGCCTTGGGCGTGGCCGCCTCGGGAGCCAACTGTGCCTTCATCGGCAGCGGTGACCCGGGTTCCTCGATCGGAGCCGGTTCAGGTTCAGGGGTCGGATCCGGTTCCGGGGTCGGCTCGGGCTCCGGCTCGGGTTCGCGCTGTGGCGCCGGGTTCGGCGTCTGCGCGGTTGCCTCCGCCAACACGGGTACCGCAATTGCCTGCATTACCGCTGCGGCTTCTGGCGCCGCAGCAGCGGCCGGTGCAGCTCCTTCGTGGCTGCCAGCAAGGCCGCCCCCGGTCTGGCCCGTACCGGTCGGTGCGCTGCCACCCGAGGATTCCGGAGTACGCGGCACCGACGGCACGGCAGCCGCAGGGCGGAACGCCAACATGCGCAGCACGGCCATTTCAAAGCCGGCGCGCGGGCTGGGCGCCAATGGCAGATCGCGACGACCATTCAGGGCCATCTGATACCAGAGCTGGACCACTTCCGGGCGCAGGCGCTCGGCGAACAGGCTGGCATCCAGTCCTTCTGCAGCGGCGGACGCGCCCGGCACCAGTTGCTGCACCTGGATGCGGTGCAGGCCCTCGGCCAGCGCATCGAGCACCCCGCTCCAGTCCGGCGAGAACTCGGCCAGCGCCGCCACCACCTGCAGCAGGCGCGGGCCATCGCCCTCGGCCAAGGCATCGAGCATGGCCGCCACTTGGGTGCGGTCGACCGTGCCCAGCATGGTGCGCACCACGTCCTCACGCAGCGCACCGCCGGCATAGGCAATGGCCTGGTCGAGCAGCGACAGGCCGTCACGCAGGCTGCCGTCGGCGGCCTTGGCCAACTGCACGATGGCGGTCGGGTCCGACTCGATCTCCTCGGCGGTGAGGATGCGGGTCATCTGCCCCTGGATCTGGTCTTCATCCAGGCGCTTGAGGTTGAACTGCAGGCAGCGGCTGAGCACGGTGACCGGCAGCTTCTGCGGGTCGGTGGTGGCCAGCAGGAACTTCACATGCTCCGGCGGCTCTTCCAGCGTCTTCAGCAGCGCATTGAACGCGGCCTTGGACAGCATGTGCACTTCGTCGATCAGGTACACCTTGTACTTGCCACGCGAGGGCATGTACTGGGCGTTCTCGATCACTTCGCGCACATCGTCAACGCCGGTGTTGGACGCGGCATCGATTTCCAGCAGGTCGATGTAGCGACCGGCGTCGATGTCCAGGCAGGCCGCACACTGGCCGCAGGGATCGGCACTGGTGCCCTGTTCGCAGTTCAGCGACTTGGCGAAGATGCGCGCGATCGTGGTCTTGCCCACGCCGCGGGTACCGGTAAACAGGAACGCGTGGTGGACCCGGCCGCTGTCCAGCGCATTGCTGAGCGCACGGACCACGTGTTCCTGGCCCACCAGCTCGGCAAAACGCTTCGGACGCCACTTGCGGGCAAGGACGAGATAGGACATCAGGCCACCGTCTTCCATCGGATGTTCCATTGTGCCACGCCTGTCCAGCCCTCTCGCCCTGCAAACCAGTGCTTGTGTCCTGCCGCTGCGCCCGCTAGAATCTGCGCCCCTGCTGAGGCGTTTGCCGATGGCAGGGATCCGGAGAGGTGTCCGAGTGGTTGAAGGAGCACGCCTGGAAAGTGTGTAAGCGTCTAAACCGCGCTTCGGGGGTTCGAATCCCCCTCTCTCCGCCAGATAAATAAAAAAGGCTGCCCTTCGGGTGGCCTTTTTTATTTATCTGGCTGGGGACGCGACGCGCGTTCCGCACTTCGCCCCAAACGTTGCTGCGCAACGTTCGGGCCCCTCCCTTTGCCTGCCTCTCCCCGCCCCTGCCGGGGCAGCCCCTCAACAGAGGGGCTTGTTCCTCCAGATATGGCAGTAGATCCACGCCATGCGTGGATGACCGAAGGAACCGCGCCCGCCCAGGTTCGACGGCCTGCAGGGGTAGAGCCGGACAGCAGCCTTTTTTATTTATCTGGCTGGGGACGCGAAGTGCGCTGCGCGCGCTTCGCCCCAAACGTTGCTGCGCAACGTTCGGGCCCCTCCCCTCGCCTGCCTCTCCCCGCCCCTGCCGGGGCAGCCCCTCAACAGAGGGGCTTGTTCCTCCAGATATGGCAGTAGATCCACG